>JBDKUN010000029.1:0-68388 GCA_039679675.1 Armatimonadota bacterium | reverse complement strand
GTCATGCTGAGCTTGACTCAGCATCCAGGAAAAGAATGGACCCTGAATCTATGGATTTTCGGCTATAGCCGAAAATCTTCCGGGCGAGTTTCAGGTATAACCTGAAACTCCATAGTTCAGGGTGACGGACTGGTTGCTTAGAATGATATATAATTCTTATCAAGAGTGAACTGTTACTGTATTTGCAATGCAGCCCAGATTGGCATAAGATGGATCTCTGTGGTTGCTCATATAAGAAAGTAATCTGCAAAGCAGTGGCCGGGACAGAGCCCGGCCACTGCTTTTTCTGTTTGCTAAAGTATATACCTGCTCAAGTCCTCGTCAGTGATTATATCTGCTAGCTGCTTTCTGACGTAGTCCGCATCTATCGTTATTTTCTTTTCGACATCCGGTGCATCGAAAGAAATATCTTCAAGAAGCCGCTCGATTATTGTCTGCAGTCTCCTTGCGCCGATATTCTCCATCCTGCTGTTGATCTCGGCAGCCATCCTGGCTATTTCAGTAATTGCTGATTCGGTAAACTCAAGTTCTACGTCTTCCGTCTCAAGAAGCGCTTTATACTGCTTTATGAGAGCGTTTTTCGGCTCTGTAAGGATTCGGACGAAGTCTTCTTCGGATAGGCTGTCCAGTTCGACCCTTATCGGCAGCCGTCCCTGAAGCTCAGGGATAAGATCGGATGGTTTCGAGACGTGGAAAGCTCCGGCAGCAATGAAAAGAATATGGTTCGTGCTCACAGGGCCGTATTTTGTGATGATTGTAGAGCCTTCTATAATGGGCAGGATGTCCCGCTGAACACCTTCGCGGGAGACCTGTGGTCCTCCACCGTCGCCGCCGCGTTCACGCCCAGCTATTTTATCCATCTCGTCCACAAAGATGATTCCGGACTGCTCCGTTCGCTCTATCGCTTCCCGTGTGACCTGGTCGTGGTCTATCATCCCGCGAGCTGCATCATCCGCGAGTAGCTTGCGGGCTTCCGCAATAGTGACTTTTCGTGTCTTCTTCTTCTTCGGCATCATATTGCCGAGCATTCCCGGCAGGTCCATTCCCATCTCTTCCATTCCCTGCTGGGTGAAGACCTGGAGGAAAGGACTTGCGCTTTCCTCGACCTCAATTTCTATCTGTTTGTCATCGAGTAATCCTGCAACAAGCTGTTCGCGTAGCTTCTGCCTGATCCGCTGTTTCCTTTCTGCTGCAGACCTGTAGTCTGCCTCTGCAGCAGCCGTTTCTGCGGGTTCCTTAGGCTGTTCCTCCTGATATGTTCCGGGGAACATATTGCCTAAAGCTTCAAGCCATGGCTGACGGGGCGGAGCCTGGTTTGAACGTCTCATCGGCGGCTCCAAAAGGTCCAATATCTGATCTATAGCCGCTTCTTCAGCCCGTGGCTTCACTTCTTCAATCTTTTCGTTTTCAACCATTCGGACAGCGAGTTGCACAAGATCGCGGACCATGGAATCTACATCGCGCCCGACGTATCCGACCTCAGTGAATTTGGTAGCTTCGACTTTTATGAAGGGAGCAGCAGTGAGGCTTGCGAGCCTTCGAGCTATTTCAGTCTTTCCGACGCCTGTAGGCCCTATCATCAGAATATTCTTCGGGATAACTTCATCTCTTAATTCGTCAGAGAGCATACGGCGGCGGTAACGGTTTCTGAGCGCTACGGCAACCGCACGTTTTGCTTTCTCCTGGCCTATTATATATCTGTCGAGCTCTTCGACAATTCGTTTTGGTGTCAATTGATCTGCATTAACCACAGTTATTCTCCAAAATCCTTATATCTCCTCGATAGTGAGCTTATCGTTCGTATAGATACATATACCCGATGCAACTTTTAATGCTTCCTCGACTATTTCCTTCGCAGAAAGGTCCGTGTGCTTACATAGTGCGCGGGCTGCAGCAAGTGCGAAGCCGCCGCCGGAGCCGATTGCCGCTATGCCATCATCAGGTTCCAATACTTCTCCATTTCCTGAGATAATAAGCAAGTATTGTGCGTCTGCGACGACCATCAGCGCCTCAAGCCTTCGGAGGACTCTATCAGTCCTCCATTCTTTTGCGAACTCTATCAATGCGCGGCGAAGATTGCCATGAGACTCCTGTAGCTTCGATTCGAACTTATCAGTAAGCGCCTGTGCATCAGCTACGGAACCCGCGAATCCGACGACCACTTTGTCCTGATATATTCTACGGACCTTTCTCGCGGTCTGTTTCATAACAGTGTTTTCAAGTGTCACCTGTCCGTCACCGCCGACGGCCACTTTGCCGTCCTTCTTCACCGCAACTATAGTTGTGCCGTGCATCTGCATGTTTTATTCAGCCTCCTCGGTCTTTGCGCGGGGATGTGCCCGGTCATAGACCTCTTTTAATCGTTCCCGCGTAACGTGAGTATAAATCTGTGTTGTCGATGCGCTTTCGTGCCCAAGCAGCTCCTGTACGGACCTCAAATCTGCTCCATTCGCAAGAAGATGAGTCGCAAAGGTATGCCTGAGCGAGTGCGGGCTGATCTTGAGCGAATCCGAGACCATCGTCACGTACTTATCGACGATCCTCCCAACGCTTCTCGCCGTCAATCTGCCGCCCTTATAGTTGAGAAACAGTGCGCCGGACTGGTTCTGCGATTTTACTGCGAGTACCGGGCGCACGGATGATATATATTCCGCTATAGCTTCCATTGCGGCCCTTCCGAGCAGCACTACACGCTCCTTGGAACGCTTTCCTATGGTCCTTAACTCATCGGTTTCACCGATATCATCGAGATTCATAGCAACGAGCTCACTTACGCGGAGCCCGGTGGCATATAGTGTCTCAAGGATGGCTCTGTCCCGTAACCCTAAAGGTTCGGACAAATCAGGCGCTTCGAGAAGCGCATCAATTTGCTCTTCTCTAAGGAATTTAGGCAGCTTCTTTTCCTTCCTTGGCGGGACTACACCCGATGTCGGGTCAGCGGAGAGGACGCCCTTTCTGACTAGATACTTAAAGAATGCCCGGAGCGCTGCAATCTTTCTTGCGACCGATGTCTTTTTACATCCCTGTCTTTGGAGATGTGCAAGAAACCTGCGGATCAGCGGATAGTCCCATGTCTCAGACTGAGCTTCTTTAGCGAACTCCAGAAACTGCACAATATCGCTTGAGTAACTTCGAAGCGTGTGAGGGGACACTCTTTTTACGATCTTTAGATAGTCGATAAACCTGTCGAGGTCCTTTTCCATATCGACCGATTGTAGCACGCAGGAGTGGGGAAGAGTCAAGGCCGCTCCTACACATTCATCTTACGGAAGCCGGAAAAGATTTACCTGAGACTTTATCTTCTCTATAGATTCCACATCGCAATAGCCTGCTCCATATATCGTAGCATTGGCGGCACCTGCTGCAGTACCGGCTGCAAGTGCTTTGGGAATGTCTCCGCCCCGCGCAAGAGTGTCTACAAAAGCTGCAACAAGCGAATCGCCGGATCCGACAGCGCTTACAAAATCGATGTCTGGCGGAACTGCCTGCCAGGAGACTTTACCGTTCGTAGCAAGAGCGCCAGCCCTACCCATTGAGACTACGGCAAGACGCACACCCATATTGACCAACTTCTTAGCAGCTTTAAGAATCTCTTCCATGGTATAGAGCTCTGAACCGACATATGCGGATAGCTCGGCCACATTGGGCTTTACCATATCAGGATGTGCTTTAAGCCCGGAACGAAGATGCTCGCCGCTCGAATCGAGTACTACATATACACCGGCGGCTTTTGCTGTTGTTATCACCCGTGCATAGAAGTCATCAGGCACGCCGGGAGGAGCACTGCCGGAAAGTATGAGGTATGAAGCACCTTTTATGAGTGATTCTATCTTCGTATACATCACTTCGACTTCTTCAGAGCTAACATGAGGGCCGTTTTCGTTTACCTCGGTCTGAGTCCGCCTGGTTGAATCGACTATAGCAATGCAGAGGCGGGACTCGCCATTCACTTTTATGAAATCATAGGGGATGCCTTCATTTTTCAGGCTGGATTCGATGAGTCCGCCGTTGTAACCGCCTATGAACCCGCTTGCGATTACTGGTTGCCCCAGAGTGTGGAGGACCCTTGCGACATTTATCCCTTTTCCGCCTGCAACGCTCCGCTGGTCGGATGGCCGATGCACCCGGTCCAGTGTAAAATTCTCTACAGTATATGTCTTATCTACCGCTGCATTCAGCGTTACCGTAACAATCAATATTAACACAGCCTCCATGCGCATAATGCTGACGACATTTTACGTCCTGTACGCCGTAAAGTCAAAATAGACTTAATCCGTATGTAACATACCTGAAACATAAATACGGGATAATAATGCCTGATGCTGATCTGTTTGCAGTGTGCAAATACAGCGTATTTTGTATTTTAAGGAGCCAGAGAATGAGTGAGATGAAAGAACCAGTTGCAAAATTCTTCGGAACGAATGTTTTCAGCGAAGCGGTTATGCGCGAGCGCCTGCCGAAGAATATTTTCAATATGATGAAGCAGACAATAGATGAAGGAGTGCCGCTGGACCCGTCGATTGCCAATGTGGTTGCCAACGCGATGAAGGACTGGGCTATCGAAAAGGGAGCTACGCACTTCTGCCACTGGTTCCAGCCAATGACCGGTGTGACTGCCGAAAAACACGATTCCTTTATCTCACCGACTGCCGATGGACGCACAATTATGGAGTTCAGCGGCAAAGAACTGATACAGGGAGAACCTGATGCTTCTTCTTTCCCTTCGGGAGGGCTTCGTTCCACGTTCGAAGCGCGCGGTTATACAGCGTGGGACTGCACATCACCTGTATTCGTGAAAGAAAACGGCTCCATTGTCACGCTCTATATTCCAAGTGCATTCTGCTCTTATAACAGCCAGGCGTTGGACAAAAAGACCCCTCTTCTCCGCTCTATGGCTGCTATAAACAAACAAGCTTTGCGCGTGTTGAGAGCGCTTGGAAATACCACAACGAAGCGTGTTATGACCACGCTGGGAGCAGAGCAGGAGTATTTCCTGGTCGACAAGAAATACGCAGATCAAAGGATGGACCTTATACTCACCGGAAGAACGCTTTTCGGCGCGATGCCTCCAAAAGGGCAGGAGATGGATGACCATTACTTCGGCACAATCCATGAGCGTGTTGCGTGTTTTATGAACGAAGTGAACTGCGAACTATGGAAACTGGGAGTATCGGCCAAAACGCAGCATAATGAAGTCGCGCCTGCACAATACGAACTTGCACCGGTTTTTGCAACTGTTAATGTAGCAACCGACCAAAACCAGCTTACGATGGAGGTAATGAAGAAGGTCGCGTTGAGACACAATATGATGTGCCTGCTCCACGAGAAGCCGTTTGCCGGCGTCAACGGTTCAGGAAAGCACAACAACTGGAGTATGGTCACGGACGATGGAGTAAACCTTCTGGAACCGGGCAAAACACCCAGCGAAAACGAGCAATTTTTGATTTTTCTCTGTGCTGTAATTAAGGCAGTCAATAAATATGCGAAGTTGATTAGATCATGTGTTGCCGTCGCAGGGAACGAATATCGCTTAGGCGCTAATGAAGCTCCGCCTGCTATAGTTTCAATCTTTCTTGGAGACCAGTTAACGGGTATTCTCGATCAGATTTCAACAAATAACAGTACAAAGACTACATCCAAAGCCAGAGGAAAACTGCAGCTCGGAATCGATACGATACCGCCGCTTCCGCTGGACTCGACTGACAGAAACAGAACATCGCCTTTCGCATTTACGGGCAACAAATTCGAGTTCAGAATGGTCGGATCAACCCAGTCTACAGCAGGACCGAACTATGTAGTGAACACAGCGGTCGCTGATGTGCTTTCTGAGATAGCTGATGAGCTTGAGAAGGCGGATGACGTCAACAAAAAAGCTCAGGAAATACTGCGCAATATTGCAAAGAAGTACATGAATATAGTATTTAACGGCGACAACTACTCGGATGATTGGGTAAAAGAAGCAGAAAAACGCGGTTTGCCTAATATAAGGAACTCGGTAGATAGCCTCAAGGCTATGCTGGAGCCGGAAGCTGCAGAGTTGTACGCGCGGCATGGGGTCCTTTCAAAGAACGAACTTCACGCAAGGTATGAAATCCTTCTCGAAAGATACTGCAAGACGATCAGGATAGAAGCTCTGACGGCCATTAACATGGCAAAACGCAAAATATTGCCTGCTGTTATCGATTATTCGGGAAGCCTTGCCGCTGCAAAGACTGCGTGCGAAGTTGCAGGGGCATGCTGCACAGCACAAAAAGATTTGCTGAACGAAGTCTGCGCGCTTATCAGTTCTCTCCGCACCAATGTGATAGCGCTTGAATCGGCGGTCGAAAATGCAGGCAGCATTTCCGACTTGAATAAGCAGGGAGAATATTACAGAGATGTTGTCATACCGGCTATGAACTCTGTTCGGGCCGATGCTGACAATCTGGAAGAGATTGTAGATGCCGAGATCTGGCCACTTCCGACATATGCGGAAATGCTCTTTATAAAGTGAGCTGAAGATCTATATATTTCGCTTATAAATAGCATAATATTCAAACCTTCTGCCTGAGGAGTTTAGCAATTATCAGCCTGGGGTAAAAGTAGACAAACACCAACCTCTACAGTGATTAGTTATGGACAAAGGAGGTGTCCGAATGTCTACCAGGCAGAGGGGGTTTGCGTCAATGGACCCCAATAAGCAGAGAGAGATAGCGCGAAAGGGTGGTCGTGCTGCCCATGAGAAAGGCACTGCTCATGAGTGGGACAGCAGCGAAGCCAGGGTCGCTGGCCGGAAGGGCGGCGAAGCAAGCCATGGCGGCGGACGCAAAAAGAAAACCCAGCGCTAATCTCGATCCGCTGCAATACTTATGACAGCGTATGACGGCAGGCACCCATATAATTAGAAATGGGCGCCTGCTTTCATTTACAGCTTCAAATCCGCCACCGCAATTACTGCTGTTCCAGGTACTCGTTTGAGGTTGCCAATGACTTTTTCCGTTTCGATAGGAACCAGTCCGCGCAGCCTAACCTTGTTACCGAATTGTCCTTCAACTTGTGCAACTGCGGTCACTTTGGCGACCTGTTCGGCTGATCCGCTGACCAGAGCTGCGCCTACACGAAGCCCACTTCCGACACTTATGATAGGCACGACTTTCTGCGCAGTTTTTACCTCTGATGGGCCGCTGCCTGTCGGTACAGGTGTAGTCGGCGGTGTAGTTGCAACCGGCGCTCCTGTCATAGCTTTTCTGAGTTGGCTTGCCCAAGCTGATGCAAGACCGCTTGGTGTGGTGTTGTTAGCTGCAGCATGTGCGCTGTCTGCAGTAATCAGCATTTCGCCTCTCGCGATGACTCCCCAATAAGACCCAATGCGTCCGGCGCTTATTTCTGATGGAGAAAGGTTACTCATCTGGGAGAGCCGCTGAGCAACTAAGGAAGCGCGCTCTGCAGGACTAAGCCCACCTGCCGAAAACCGAAGTCTGATGGGAACCTGGTTGTCTACAACCACATCACCGATCTGGATACCGCCTATATTCTCTGTGCGGGACGAAAATGTTATTCCATAGGCTGACGTTGCTATCGCAAGTAAAGCCAGTGCTGTAATAATCGGCATATAGCGTTTCATCTGCATCCTCCTCAAATCTTGAAGTCGATCAGAGCTGAAAGCCCTACTCCTTCGACTCGCTTAACTCCTTTAAGCACGTTTGTCGAGCTTACAGGAATAAACAGTTTTGCCCTGAGGTTGTCACCTATTCGGGTTTCACCCTGTGCCACAGCTTTGACGGTTTTTACAATATCCGGTGGTCCGGCAACCTGTGCAGCACCTACATAAGTGCCTGATCCGATAGATAATATAGGCACTACTTTTGTCGTGCCTTCCCATTCGACTCCATGTTGCGCCATCAGTGTGTTAAGTCCGCTGTTGATCTGTTTGCCATAGACCCTTACGGCGTATCCGATACCAAATACGGAAAGAGCATCTCCGATGCTGATGGCTGGAGCGGGTAAACTGGTCACTAGAAGAAGAACGGCAGTAATTACCGTCATGAGCAGAAATCCTGACCGCATAAAATCACCTCCACTGGAAATATGAAGCAAATGCGGTATTGAATTACCCGCTCGCAAGCTGGTGAAAACACGAAGATGTGGAGTGTTAGTTCAACATAGACCACCTTAGAAATGTTACAGGCCCTGCGTTGAACCACGGGTGATCTGTATCAACTGTCGAACTCTTTATTACGACTTTATTATCATCAGGGCATGCCTCTATCCATCTGTTGTCGCCAAGATAGATGAGAACATGCATATTTACTACTATAGCAAGATCGCCTTTTTTGAGTTTAGTTGGATTGTAGCCGACTATTCTGTCTGCTTTATCAATTGTTACTGTATACCCGTATTCGTTATCTTTCATGGCTTTGGCACTCATATCCAACCACCAAAACCTCCACAAATATGGGCCGAATAGACGAGGATTATTTGTTCGTACGCCATGCTTTAGCATGGCCTGCCAGAAAGCTGTCCTTGCCAGACCTGAGCAATCTACACCCCTCTTTGTTTCTCCGCCCCAGGCAAACGGAGTGTTTCTATATGCTAATAACTGTTCAATGTAAGCATCTCTTAAATCGTCAGTCTTGACAGCTCCGCCGCCAAATATTGTCCAGATTACACAGAGCAAAAGAAGGATAAGTCCGGTGTACCTTATGTTTTTCCATTTATATAAGATACGGTTAAGGATTAAGACCAGACAGACTAACCCCAGAATAAATGTGCTTGCCAGCACCAGCCTGGATGCGGCTTTCATGTCTGGTAAGAGGTAAACACCGATTGAGGATCCAAGAAGCACGATAAACACTACTGCAAGAACACGTAAGTAATCAAATCCGCCACTTTTTCCCATGTATGCGCTCCGTGGTAATTGATACTAGATTGAATTACTTGCCACTGCGTATGTTCCTCGAAATTGAGGCGCAATAATACCCTGTAAGGGTGAATATCAACTGAAATTAATCAGAAACTTCGCCAATAAGCTTATCTGCCAACGCGCTGGGGGTTGGTTCGATTACAGCAGCAGGGCAGGATAGCGCTTCCGATAGCTCTGATAGTGTTATGTTATCCAGGAAGACGCCATCACGAAGCATTACTGTAGGGATAAGGACAAAATCTCCCAGATCATGCCCTTTTAATTGGTTGATTATATCTTTACCAGTCAGCAGTCCTGTCACGGTTACACTTTCGCCGAAGAATTCGTTCATAATCGGGGCAACATACACGTGGAGGTCCTCTACCTTATTCAGTTCTGACGTAAACTCTTCTATAATCGGAGTGGCCAATGTTGATGTCACGACTGTGGCTTTGACAGGGTGGGGGATTCGCTCAGGTAGACGCGCTATTGTTTTTCTGGTGTCATCTATGAACTGGCGGACAATTCCGATTCCGTTTTCAAGCTGCGGAAATCCTTCATATGATGAAGCAGAAGGTACTGGTATTCCTGAGGCCAGATACAGCTCATCAGACGCCCACACAAGTCTTGATCCGAAATCTTTTCTAAGTTTTTTCTGCCATCTCCGAACCTGCTGGACGATTTTTCCCGCAGCGACAGGGTCCATTGCGTCTATTGCTGGACCGGCGAGTCTGTGTCTGGTCAATCCTACAGGTACTACACCAATAGAGGCGACGCCGGGATAGAGCGATGCAAGGTCATGTATCGTCTGTTCCAGCTTTTTTCCGTCATTTACTCCGGGACATACGACAATCTGCGTGTGTATAGTGATTTTTCCAGCTGCAAGAGTATGCAGTTGCTGCATAATATCTGGAGCATGTTCGTTTCTGATAATGGAGCTTCTGAGTTTCGGGTCTGTTGAATGTACAGATACATAAAGTGGTGTTAATCGCTGCTCTATAATCCGATCGATGTCTTTCTCATCGACATTGGTGAGAGTCACGAAATTACCATGGAGGAACGAGAGCCGGTAATCGTCATCTCGAAGATAGAGGGAAGGCCTCATCCCCTGTGGTAATTGATGCACAAAGCAGAACAGGCAGCGGTTTCCACAGGTGCGGACTCCATCGAAGAGCTCGTCTTCAAAATCGATACCGAGAGGATCGTCATAATCCTTTTCTATGGATATCTCAGCTTCTTCTTCGCCTCTCCTAACGATTAAATTGATATCCTCATCCGCCAAATAAAAACGATAGTCAATTATATCGCTAATAGGGTGGCCGTTGATGCTGACGACAATATCCCCTGGCAGAATACCGGCCTCTTCTGCTATACTACGTGATTCAATTTTGGCAACCTTGCCACCAAATACTTCTGTCAAACTACTTCCAACCTACCTTGTACTTCCTTGATAAGCCAATCAGGAGTCGATGCACCGGCAGTGATACCTGCCGTCGATTTTCCGACCAGCCATTCATCCTTGATTTCGGCTGCAGTCTCTATATGATAGGTGGGGACTCCAGCCTCTTCACAAAGCTCTCTTAGTCTGTTGGTATTGGCGCTGTTTCGCCCGCCAATAACGAACATGACATCAACTTCAGGCGCTACGTCATGTGCAGCTTCCTGCCTGTGCCTGGTGGCAACACATATAGTGTTGACAGCTCGCACATCCTTTGCTTTACGGCGTATGATAGCTACGACATTCTGAAAATGGTCTTCTGTTTGAGTGGTCTGCGCGACTACTCCTACTCTGTCCGGCCAGTCATAATCTTCAGCTTCTTCTGAAGAACTGATAGCGACCGCGCCGGGACCTGCCGCAGACAGTATACCCTTAACTTCGGAATGAGCAGGGTCGCCGACTACAACAACCTGCATTCCCGCCTTCGCCAACTCTCTTACGGTACGATGGACCTTTGCAACATAAGGACATGTTGCATCAATTATCTCATCACATATTTCCTTAGCTTTGTCCAGCTTTTCCTGGGCAACGCCATGGGAAGGCATTACTATCCGCTTTATTCTCTCGCCTTCAATGTCCGTAGTAACCGTAACTCCGGCTGCTTCCAGGCGTTTTACTTCCTGTGGGTTGTGAATAAGCGGTCCAAACGTAGAAAGAGGCCCGCCCGATTTCACAGCTTTTGTCACAAGCTCTATTGCTCTTCTTACCCCAAAGCAGAACCCTGCATGTTCTGCTACTATCACTTGCATGCTGCTTTTATCACCTGTCGGGTTTCAACGATTAAAGTGCATGCGCCGAAACCTTTATCCTTATTATAACCACATCGCGACAAATAATACCAGTCATTCTTTAAAATATCTTCAGCCAGGGCATCATCCGGCGCATTTTGTCGCCGACAGTATCGATTAACAGGTTACTACTGCTGATGCGTGAGGCATTTAGTAGAGGCTGGTCTGACTGGCTTTCCTGAACCCACTCTCCGGCAAACTCACCGGATTGAACCTCATTCAGCACTTGGCGCATCTTTTCCCTTGCCGATTCATCTATAATGCGGGGACCGCGTGTATAGTCACCGAATTCTGCAGTATTGGAGATGCACTTTCGCATCCAGGCAATGCCGCCTTCGTGCATGAGGTCGACAATTAGTTTGAGCTCATGAAAGCATTCGAAGTAAGCTACTTCCGGTTGGTATCCGGCTTCAACGAGTGTTTCAAACCCTGCCTGCACCAGCGCGGTAGCACCGCCGCACAAGACAGCCTGTTCACCAAAAAGATCACATTCCGTTTCTTCTTTAAAAGTCGTTTCGATTATACCGGCCCGCGTTGAGCCTATCCCAGCTGCATAGGCAAGTGCTATATCTTTTGCGTTTCCAGTAGCATCCTGCTGAATTGCGATAAGCGCCGGAAGACCCCGTCCTTCGGTGTAAAGCCTTCTCAGCATCTTGCCGACGCCTTTAGGTGAGACCAGTGCTACATCCACATCAGGTGGAGGAACTATGAGTTTATAGAGAATATTGAAGCCATGTGCGAAAAGGAGAGCCTTACCAGGAGTAAGGTGTGGCGCAATTTCGTCTTTGTACACCTGCGCCATCAGTTCATCCTGCGTAAGTATCTGGATTACATCTGCCTGAAGTGTAGCTTCGGCTGCCGTAAGAGGCTGGAAACCATCAGCAACAGCTTTCTTGAAATTTTCACCGCCGGGACGGTTGCTCACTATTACATCCAAACCGCTGTCGCGCAAGTTCAGTGCATGTGCGTGTCCTTGGTTTCCATAACCGATAATTGCGATCTTTTTGCCGTTCAACGCATCAGGATTCACATCGCTGCTGCTATATATCTTTGCTGGCATTTAGCAATTCCTCCTCGCTTGTCCCCTTTACTTCATGCAGGTTCATAATATTTCGCGACCGCTGTATCGCAAAACCTGCGCCGATACCTATTCCAGAGAAAATTGCAAACTGGACAGCAAGGCAAACAATATTTGTATAGCCGAAGCTGTTTCCGAATGTTGTATACATCCGCCAGAGGCCGAAAAGAGCGGTCCCAGAAAGTCCTATTATGATCCCAAACATGGTACCGGCGGCTATACGCTTGCGAATAATCCCCACTGCAGTTCCAATGACAAGCCCTGCGAGCGGAGCGGCGATAGCGATAAGTTTGAGTATAGAGTCAACCCGTTCCTGAGTAATTATTTCTTTCACTTTACAACCCTTCAGGTGATACGGATAAATACTCCGTTAGCCAAGAACTCTGGTCAACCTGTCCGATACATCTTTCGCAAAATTGCGGATATAACCGTTCACAAACTCTTTAATGTCGAGAGTCTCATCTTTTATGAGCGGAGTCATATCCATAGCAAAAGCTATGCTGGTAGAGTCATCGATCCCATGGGATGCATGATAAGTAGCATTTGCGCGGCGTCTGCCCATGGTCGCAAGATCGTATCTCTTACCGCCCGCGATCTGAGAATCGAAAACGCCAAGGAGTGCTGTGGCGAGGTTTTCGTGTGCTGCGACATCCAGAACGGTCTTATCGGCATCTGCCAGCCAATCAAGACTTCTCCATACCTCACAGCCATAGATAGCCTTTGGCCTGTCCTCTTTAGGAAGCGTTCTGATCGCTTTTATAACCTTTGTTGCGGCTCCAATGTGAGTATCGTGCTTATCGGCAAGGTTGTGTGTATAGACATAGCTGGGTTTGGCTGCCGCGAACAAGCCTGCAAGATCATCGACTACGTCGGTATTTGCAGGGTCTTTGACAGCCGAGCTGGGAAAATCGAGCAGAGCTTGCGCGGTGTATTCCCCGACAAAAGCAGCCTTTTTCTGCTCAACCCTCCTGACCTTACGCATTTCGTCATCTGTATAGTTGGCGTATATGTCATCTCTAGGGCTGCCTGCACCGTCAGTTACAACAACTCCAAGGAACCATTTGTCACTCTGTCCGAAGCATTCCAGCACGCCCTTGTATGCCATGATTTCAAGGTCATCCTGATGAGCAGAGATACCCATGTGGGTAGTCCGTTTGATAGCTTCTTCGACAGGTGTGCCATCAGGTACGAATATTTCGGATGCGTTCATATGAAACTTCATTGGTATCACTTCTTCTTTCAAATTAACTTAATGAAGGCAGGCTTGCAGCTGCGACGGCCTGTCCAACGCGCCTGCTCGATTCATCTTCCGGCAGGTGGAGCTCGATCTTATTAAAGAGTGACGGAAACTCCTTCGAGAGGACTTCTTTTGCCTTTTTGATAAGAACTCCGCCGCCATTGCCAGATGTCACTCGTCCAAGAATCAATACGTGTTTAGTATCATAGAAGTCAGCGTAATGTGCTATGGCATAGCCAAGATATACACCGATTGTCTCCCAGATCTGCTCTGCGCGCTTATCACCAGCATCATGGAGCTTTTGCACTGTCTTCAGCTTGTCTGCAAGCGTCTGTGAATCATCCAACTGGATTCCGACCTTTGATGCGAGGCGGAAAACTGCCTGCTGAGTAAGGTAATTTGCACCGACCCCCGCATCACAGGACCACTCATCTATTGGCGCATTGACCTGGACATCAATAGGCGCGAATGCAAGTTCATTCAGCCAGCCGGTGATGTTTCCATCGGGTGTGACATATCCTGCAGCTTCGCTCGATCCCATTGCAATGCCAAGCACCGCATTGTCAGCAAGTGACATAGACCCCGCGAGCGCTGTAACCTCGCCATCGTTAACAACTTCGAAGGGAATATTGTTCCAATCCTTTTTCATATCGATGAAGAGGTTCTTGATTTTTGTGTCGAACAGGTCTTTGGGGATACCCCTAAAGAGGGAAGCGACTTTTACGTGGTTGTTGATGTAAACTCCGGCGGAACTCCCGCCGATTGCATCAACTCTTGGCATATATGATGCGGCTTTCTTGAGTGCCGCCATTATTTCGCTGTAATGATAGCCTGGATCGGTCTGGTTTCTGGGATCCCAAACGATTTCTTCACTAAAGACTGGTTCTCCGTCTATGACTGCGGCAACTTTTCTGTCACTTGCGCCGAGATCGAAACCGATTCGGCAGCCTTCAAGGTGTCTGCCGAGTGGGGCAGCCTCTTCCTGAGTCTCAGGAACATCTTCTGCATCGACAACTTCGACTATGAAGGATTTTTCGTATACGCCGCTCATAAAGTTGAAATCGAATGCCCGCTTACCGGTTGCGGAATAGACTTCTTTAATGTGCTCTCCGATTTCTTTGGGCCCGCCGATGATTATCTTCCAGCCGCCGCGCTGCCAGAGAAGGAACTTTACAAGCCTCTCGGCATATACCTTGTTCGCCGGCAGATCAGCCGGATTGCTTGATGCAATTGTCTTGTAAGTTGAAATTGAGCCGTCACCGCGCTCCAGTGCGATAACGAGCGGTACAGAATGTCCCTCTGCCTTGATTTTTTCTCTAAACTCCCTGTTTACCAGGACATTGGGCTTAAAATCTGGATCGAGAGGTGGGATAATTTTTGGTTTTGCAGAGTCAATGTAACGTTGCACTAGATTCCTCACTAAAAACCGGTCAATCATCATTTACTATCGACAGAGCCGATAAATATAATGCCTATATTATAACTACGGAAGTAAAGACCACTTAAGGTCCTCAATTAACCTTTCCTATATTAAATTTCAGGGCAGAGGTATCCCCCTGCCCATAAAGTAATACGCTTTCCGATGTCTAATTTCCGGTCCCTCGCATTGCGTTGATCTTCTTCGTCAGCATCGGAACGATTTCAAGGCAGTCACCGACAAATCCGAAGTTCGCAACCTGGAAAATCGGTGCGTTAGGGTCTTTATTGATCGCAATAATCGTATCCGAACTGGACATTCCAGCCAGGTGCTGTACAGCTCCGCTGATCCCGCAGGCAATGTATACCTTGGGACATACAGTCTTTCCGGTTTGTCCGACCTGATGAGAGTAGGGGATCCAGCCGGCATCGACTGCTGCACGGCTTGAGCCTACAGCACCGCCGAGTACTCTCGCAAGCTCTTCGAGCATAGCAAAGTTCTCAGGAGCCTGAATTCCCCGTCCGCCGGAAACAATAATGTCAGCATCAACGATATTTACTGTGTCCTCAACCTGTTTGATGAACTCAAGTATCTCGCTGCGTGAACCGAAAAGCTTAGGCTTGGGCTCAAGTTTAATGATCTCAGTCTTATGACCGTTCGATGCCTTAGGAGAAGTCGGAATAACCTTGTGCCGGACTGTCGCCATCTGTGGCCTTGTGTAGGGGCAAACGATCTCAGCCATAATATTACCGCCGAAAGCAGGCCTTGTCTGATGAAGAAGCCCGTCCTCGCCTATCGCAAGCCCGGTACAGTCTGCTGTGAGTCCTGTATAAAGCTGGACAGCGACTCTTGCGAGGAACGATCTTCCTACTGTGGTAGCTCCGGCAAGAACTACCTCCGGCTTCAACTCTCTACATAGATCGGTAAGGACGCGGGTATATCTTTCTGCGTCATAACTCTCTAGTTCAGGAGCTTCACAGACAAGCACTTTATCAACAGGATACTCGGAGAGTAACTGTGCAACGTTGTCTAGCTTATCGCCTAAAACTACTACAGATAACTCACTCTTTCTTGCATCAGCAAGCTGCCTTCCTGCAGTAATAAGCTCAAGAACAACTGGGGAAAGCTCGCCTTTCCACTGCTCGCCGAAAACCCAGACGCCGCTATACTGCGAAAGATCTTCTTTTGCCTGCTTCTCGATTTCTATAGAAATAGCTCGGAAGCGGCAGGTAGATACACATGATCCGCAATAAGTGCACTTGTCGAGATCTATGGCAGCAAGCTTGTCATTAACTTCTATTGCACCCTGCGGACATGCTCTTACGCAAAGGGTACAACCAGTACATTTTTCTTTTATTACTCTAATGGACATCGAACTAGATAATCTCCATCTCTTTCAGCAGACCGGCCAGCTTATCGGCAAGCTCGGGTGATTCACCAGTCCATCTCTCGCCTCCCTCCCGGTGCGGAGGAGAGAATATCTTGATAACCTGTGTAGGCGAACCCAAAAGACCGACTTTATCAGCAGGTGCGCCTATATCTTCAGCCTTCCAGATGGTTATTTCTGCCTTTTTGGCGTTCATCTTACCTCGAAGTGAAGGTGTCCTCGGCTCATTTATCTCTTTTACGACCGTCAAAACAGCCGGAAGCCGGAGCGATACCACTTCGTAGCCATTCTCGATAAGGCGCTTAACAACGATCTTCTTTTTTTCGATAGTCTCTATCTTTGCGACATATGCCGCTTGCGCGTAATCGAGATGAACAGCGGTTCCTGGCCCGACCTGGCCTGTATCGCCGTCAATTGCCTGCATTCCGCAGAAAACAAGATCAGGCTCGATCTTTGATAGGCCTTTTGCAAGAGCAAAAGATGTGGCCCAGGTATCGGCGCCGGCAAATGCCCGGTCACACAGAAGAACTGCATCGTCTGCACCAAGCGAGACTGCCTCTCTTAGTGCAGCATCTGCCTGCGGCGGTCCCATTGTGATTACCGTTACCGTAGCTTCTTCACCTTTTTCCAAAAGCCGCTCTTTTACGCGAACAGCTTCTTCAAGTGCATACATATCGAACGGATTGATTTGTGACTCTACACCTTCACGTACGAGGGTGTTAGTCTCAGGATTGATCTTAACTTCCGTTGTCTGAGGCACTTGCTTTATACAGACAGCAATCTTCAAACTAAGACTCCTTTTACTAAATACGGCAATCAGTTCTTGAGAGATAATCCCGTTGCCGCTTCACACAATGCTATTATATTCTCTACAGGGACTTCCGGCATAAGCATTTCATGGCTTGGCGATATTATCCATCGCTCACCGAATACATCCCTCAATCTAGAAACTTCGTCTTTTACATCTTGCGGTGTGCCGCGCCACATAAGTTCCTGTGTGTCGACCCCGCCTACAAAAACAATTTTTCCTTTGAAATCCCTGGCAAGATCCTCAGCTGCCATCCCCTTTGCCTTTGCCTGGAGCGGATGAAGTCCTTCCATACCGGCTTCGACAAGCATGGGGATTACCTTTGAGATCGCTCCGCAGGAGTGCAACTGAGGATGTACTCCGAATGATTTAGCAAGGTCTATCAGTTCCTTAAAATACGGAAGAACGAACTCTTTGAACGCAGCAGGGCTTATGAACAGGTCTTCCTGCGTCCCAAAATCGTTGAAGAAAAAGAATATATCAACCGTATCCCTGGCTTCAGAGAAGACACGCCTGTTTGCAGCGAGATGAAAATCAACGATCCTTCTTGTAACCGCATGCACTATATCCGGATTGGTATACATCTTCATGAAGTAATTCTCCATGCCGAAGAAATCCGCGACTACATGAAAAAAATTACTGCTTGCGCCCCCAAGCAGAGCGTACTGAGAACGGTTTTTAGCCCAGCCCTTGACGTGATCAATGTCGATATACGATGCATCCGGCCACGGGTAATCATCGAGCTCAGACTCATCCTCACAATTAGCAAAGCAGCCAGGCTGTCCGAGGCTGGTTCTGGGACCAATACCATACATCGGATCGAAAAGCGGTACGCCATCAGGATGTTTGTAGCAAGACCAGTCAGCTGCCATCCACCGGCAGTCGTCTCCGATAATCTGCCTTAAGGCATCATCCGTATCGACTCCAAAATACTTATAAAGGTTTTTTCGAGTCTCCTCATGCGGATGGCCAAGCCAGAAACCAGGCCGGTCTGCAGGCTTACCATCGTATATAGCTTTTATTCTCTCTCGATGTGTCATACGTAGAATACGTAAGGATTTAGGATACAGGACTAAAGATTTAGAGATGAACTATGGAAATATCCATCATTTTCTCTAAATCTCTAGACCCTAAAATCCTAAATCCTTTCTCCTTGATCAAGAATGCTATAGGTTTATCTTACTAGCTTCAGCTCTGAGCTGCTGCTGCAACAAGACCTCTACCGATCTCATCGCGCTGAATCTGGTTTGTTCCTTCGTAGATCTGTGTGATCTTGGCATCTCTCATATATTTCTCGATAGGATACTCTCTCATATAACCATAACCGCCGAACACCTGAATAGCGTTCGTGGTTACTTCCATCGCAACGTCGGATGCGAAGCACTTAGACATTGCAGAATACATGGTCGCTTTCCTCGGCGCTGCCTTGTCGATCCATCGGGCTGTGGAATAAATAAGCGCTCTTGATGCTTCGACCTTCATTGCCATATCGGCGAGCATAAAGCGAAGCCCCTGGAAGCTAGAGATAGGTGCTCCAAACTGCTTTCTCTGGCGGCTGTACTGAACCGCGAGGTCAAGCGCTCCCTGAGCAATACCAAGAGCCTGCGCGCCAACGCCCGGCCGGGACATATCGAATGTCTTCATAGCAGTGAAGAACCCTGTTCCTCGTTTTCCAAGCATATTCTCTGCAGGGATTCGGCAGTCCTGGAATACCAGTTCGCGTGTCGCGGATGCGCGGATTCCGAGCTTATCTTCTTTTTTTCCGAAAGTAAAGCCGGGAGTGTCTTTTTCAACGATGAACGCTGATACACCACGTGCGCCGCGATCAGGGTCGGTTACGGCGAAGATTGTGTAAATGTCAGCTTCTCCGCCGTTTGTGATCCACTGCTTCGTTCCGTTAAGAATGAAGGAATCGCCGTCCTGGACGGCTCTTGTCTGCATACCGGATGCATCTGAACCTGCGTTGGCTTCGGTGAGCCCGAAAGCTGCAAGTGTTCCGGCTGCGATTCTCGGCAGGTATTTTGCTTTCTGCTCTTCATTCGCGGAAACGAGGATCGGCATAGTCCCAAGCCCTGTGGCAGCAAATGAAAGAGAGATGCCTCCGCAGGCTTTTGATAGCTCTTCGGCAACGATCACCATATTCATAATGGGGTTGCCACCCGCCATACCGTCGTACTTCTCATCTATAAATACGCGGAAGAGATCCGCTTCGGCTATTGCTTTGACTACAGGCCAAGGGAACTCACCCGTCTCGTCGTAATGTGCTGAAACTGGTCTGATCTTCTTCTCGGCGATGTCTCTCGCTACGTCACGCATAAACTGCTGTTCTTCCGTGAAGAAATAATCCATATTGAAGTGTCTCCTCCTCAAAAGGCCGTAAAGCGGCTTGTATGTAAATTAACTACAATATAATATGCGGATACTAATGATCCTGTCCCGGTTATTTTAACCGAAGAGGCTGAGCAGCGTCAAATCGCGGTCGAAAGGATTTGGACAACACGGTTTCTTGAACTTCAGCCTGACTTCTGCTAGCATATGGTTGAACCTGCTTAGGCGCATAAGCAGATAAATTCTTTCGATAGCTGGAGATCGATTGATGAAACAATACAAACTATACATTATACTTATTGTTGTGCTCGCCGCATTTGTCGGAGTATCTATAATTGCTGAACGTAACGCACCTCCGTCCGAAAATGAGCATGATCACATGGAAGATATATCAAAAGACACACCTCAACAAAAAACTCCGACACCTGAAAAAAAAGAAAGGGCTACTCTTGAACCGGGAGAAATTGCATTAATAAAAACCACAAGAGGAAATATCAAGTTCGTAATATTCGAAAAAGATATGCCTATTACCAGTAAGAACTTCATAGCACTTGCAAAATCAGGGTTCTACAAGAGGTTGAAATTTCACCGTGTCGAGGATTGGGTCGTGCAAGGCGGAGATCCAAAGGGAGATGGGACTGGCGGCTCCGACAAGAAGATAAAGCTGGAGATAAAAGACGGTTTGGGATTTGAAGTCCCTTATATGGTAGGAATGGCAAGAACAAACGATCCAGATAGTGGCAGTAGCCAGTTCTTTGTCACAAAAGTAGCGGCTACGCAGATACAGGCAAGTGGCGGCTACGCATGCTTTGGGCTTGTTTATGAGGGGTCCAATGTCATAAAAGCAATTAAAAAGGGTGATCGTATTAAAGATGTCGTGATCGCTAATGCTTCTGGTAAGGATACTCAGGAGATCGAAGTGAGCTTGAATAAGCTGAAGCAAGCACAAATAGATCCTTTACACGTTAATGTAAAATCTGGTGCTGGTAAGTATTCACATCAATGAATTATCAAGTGATATTTTACTAAACATCCGAAAGGAGTAATACATTTTTGAGAAGGAATATGAGGTTAATCGCTGTGTGTCTAGCTATATCTATGTTCGTAACGGCTGGTGTGTTGGCCGCTGAAACAGATAAACCCAAAGATGATACCCCGCAGCTTGGCCGTGTGGTAGTAATGGATACCACAAAAGGGACCATCAAGTTCGCACTTTACGAAAAGGACGCGCCAATTACTACAAAGAACTTCATAGAGCTTGTTGAACGGAAGTTTTATGATGGTTTGACATTCCACCGCGTCGTAGCCGGTTTTGTAATACAAGGCGGTGACCCAAAAGGTGATGGAACCGGCGGTTCGGACAAGAAAATACCGCTCGAAGTATCCCCGAAACTGAAACACGACGCTTCGGGTGTGGTTGCTATGGCTAGGACATCGGACCCGAACAGCGCTACCAGCCAGTTTTATATCACTCTGGACAAAATTCCTTATCTGGATATGAATTACGCCGTGTTCGGCAAAGTAATCGAAGGGCTTGATGCCGTAAAGAGCATTAAAGTCGGCGATGTCATGAAAACAGTAAGGATCGAGCCTGCCGCCAAGCCTGAACCTGCGAAGAAAGACGAAAACAAGGACAGCAAGCAAAAAAAGGCTTCGGAAACAAAACCCGAACAAAAATAAGATTGAAGTTCAGTATTGTCAGACTTTAGAAAGGCCGGTAACTCCGGCCTTTTTGCTTAATTTGGCTATAATAAAAGAAACCAGGCATAAAGTTTGCGAAAAGTGTTTACTTAGAAAAGTGTTTCTGCTATAATATCAAAGTCGACGCGGGGTGGAGCAGTCCGGTAGCTCGTCGGGCTCATAACCCGAAGGTCAGAGGTTCAAATCCTCTCCCCGCTCCCATATTTAAAAAGCCGATCCGAAAGGGTCGGCTTTTTATTTATACATTCCACCTCTGGCTGGCTTGCTATGTGCGATAATCGCCAATGAAAACAGCAATCTCGGGAGAAAGTTTCCTAAACATCTATGTAAGATAATGAGGGGGCGGATGGGAGGAAGTGAACTCAGCAGTGGTGCAGAAAGCGTTTTGTACATTACTATTTGCGTTTTTTCGTTCTTGGTTCGGCGACTAATGCCGTTCTACTGTTGCTGCCTTTCATTAGGAAGGTCAAGCACCCTTCGCTGATACCGCTTCTGCCTGGGATTGCTGGAGTTGCAGCATTCTGCATATCCCCTTATCCCAAGTTGTGGCACTATATATGGTTGCCCTTGGTGATTGACCCAGGATGTGCATTATCAGTGATGCTCGCATTTGCGATCAATATACCGTATATGTATGCGACCAACCCTTTCTTCAGGCTTGCTCGCTTGCAGTCTTATGACCGCAGCGATATATCAGTCCTGATTACGCTGTATAGCAGTGGTATGTATATCCTGAAGAAGGATACCGACCATCCTCGCACGATGCTTTCTCACATTGGAGAATGGTCACTTGATAATGGCAGATTGAAACTCACAGTTGGAGGTAAGCCCGTCGAATATGACATCGTGCGTGAGAGTAGTGGTCAAGACGGCGGTGGAATAAGATTTGACTGGATGGCTTATTCGGAACCGAGTTCTCTCGATGGGGTTAATTTAGCTCAAGTAAGCGGCAGAGGTTTGTAAGACTTCATCTTTATTGCATCGTGTGCCTCAGTAACTGAGCATTCGCCATCTTGAGCGGCGGATAGTTCGCAATAAGCTCTTCTGTCACTTCTAAACTATTCACCAATAGCTCGGGGATCCGATAGTTGATTTCAACTTCAAGGGATTCCGGAGTTAATTGTATCTGGTCTACCCAAGACTTCAAAATCTGCTTTATAATATCTGCCTTTTTGCGTGAAGCTGCACAGCCTGATTTGGATAGATTTTAGAGATATCTGATATCCTTCTGGGATCGAGGCCGAATGGCAGGCACTATTACACCTTGCACATCAGCGGTCCATCTGATGCCGGTTACATAGACGGTCCGTCCCAGCGAAGGCATTGAGAGACTTGAGCCATCTCGGAAGCCTGTGCATAATATACGTATTCCATTATGAAATCCATCGCTTGGCCCGGTGCCATCATTGACATAAAAAGCGGATCCATCCGGCTCTCGAAAGGTCACTTGGGCTCTAACTCTTACAAGTCGACCGTTATAAGCAGAGTTTGATGCAACTGTTCGGATATACAAGTCGAGAGCCGATGGAGCTGTTCCACTTGATACTCGCGAAACCACCGGATTCTGAAGCACAGTTCCCCCGTTGACCGTAACCAAAGTCCCACTTTGGACTGTTACGCGATCACCGACTGCAAATGCCGGAGGTGTTAATGCGCCCAGGTCGACAAGTAGACCAGAACTCCGGTCAGTCCGCTGTATGTAATATCCTTCTGCAAATAATGCGCCCGGACTGGAAACTACCATATTGGGGACAGCAAGTTTGTAGGGGCCTGCTGTCTTTACTGAACTGTTGCCTGCTATATCCGTTGTGCGTATTGTCACTGTATGAGTACCATTGGGGATAATGAGAGAACCAGTAACATCAACTTCCGTAATAGGTCCTGAATCCCATTGCAATGTGACGAAATCAATTCCCGATTCGTCGTCTGTCGCACCCCAGCTGATCTGCTGGAAAGTTGTATAAGTAGTATTTACCGATGGTCCAGCTATCGTAATGATCGGAGGCACATTATCAGGCTGTGGTGAGCCATTATAAGGTGAATGTGACATTAACCAGGTCCTCGGAGGTCTCCATCCAACGGTTGAAGGATCGGTGCCAATGGGGAAATAACCCCATCCAGTAGAGAAATCCGGGTTCATTTTGATACCAAGATGCATATGCTGGTTAACACTTTCGTTAATGAAGCCGATGGTTTCGCCAGCTGCCACCGGACTTCCAATGATCAGGTCGTTTCTTAAGCGACAATGGCCATACACAGCATAGAAAAGTGCCCCTGTTGCTTCCTGATATTCTATGATTATCGCGTTGTATCTGGGCCCTTCATCGGTAAAATAGTCATAGATGGTCCCATACGAAAGGCTGTAGATAGGGCTGTTGTAGGGTGTTCTGATGTCCATCCCGACGTGAAGTTTGCCGTACCAAGGACCTGAGGCGGCAGGTTCGAGATAGCCGAAGATGCGGCCGCCCGTACCCGTGTCATTCCAAGGCTGTTTCGGATCACCTACTGCTCCCCCATTGGTTCCGGTCCAAATGGTGCGATCTGTGGGGAAATAGAATCCTGATGGCATCTGGGTAGATACCGCTGGAACCGCCGGGCTTACTAGAAGAACAGCGAGAATGATCAGTATAACCACTAGAATTGTAGAGTTAGGGTTCTTCAATTCTTCGTACCCCCATTATTGCACTCATACGAATTCATTACCCAATAATGGATTCATACAATGAGGTGTTATCTACAGAGTATCAGGAGATAAAGTAACAGCCTTATCGTAAACCGATGTATGTCGAACGGCACGGTGGTGACGGCCTCACCTACTCGATTGTACGCTACTGTATATTTGGTTGCTATATGCTATAATCGGGAAAATCATCCGGCTTTTTATTGATAATGAGGGCATTTGGCATGAAATACCTGGCATTAGGCGACTCAGTGAGTATAGATAAGTATACCGGCGTTGAGCATGGAGGTGCGGTCAATCAGTTTAGTAAGCTAATCGGCGCAGATGAACTGCAGGACTTGACGCATGATGGCTTTACCACAGATGCGGTGATTGGATCGCTGGAAAAGATCAGCATGAAGCCCGATGTTATCACGCTTACTTTAGGTGGGAACGACCTCTTGCAGCGTCCATCGTGGAACATAGACAGGTACTCGCTGAAAGACCCAAATACCAAAGAAACACTAAAAAAGCTGCACTATATATACTCTCAACTGTATCGATTCAACTGCAAAGTCATCGTGAACACTATCTATGACCCAACGGACGGAGATGAAGCACTTCTCCGACAGCTTGGGATGTCAGAAAAGTTTCGGGAAGCCTATGATGATGTGAACAATGCTATCCGAAAGATGGCGCGGAGATACGGTTTCTTGCTGTCCGACCTTCAGCAGCTATTCCTGGGGCACGGTATAAACTCCGCAGATACCTGGCTGACAATGGAGATAGAGCCTAATCATGCCGGGGCCACCGCCATCGCAAATCACTGGTATCAATTGTTTCTTGAACCCGACAAGGGTATGGTTCTGACAGATGTCCACGATGGCTGGTCTTTTTCTCTTGCCATTAATAAATTCCAATATGAATACAAAGGTGAGATGAACAATGATGACAATCAGTGGCTGCTGGTATCATTTCGTGTGGCTTCACCTGACGAGTCTTGGCACTGGACAGACCCCAGTCTCATGTTCGATGAGGTAAAGATGTTATCAGCATGGTTAGCGGATATTGCCGCAGGAAACTCAACCACCGGTGACATTGATTTCTTAGAACCCGAAATAAGGTTCAAACTCCTGAACAGAACCAATGAACTAATAACTCTGAGAGTTTATATTTATAACCCTGACGCTCAATATGCCAGTAGAAGCAAACATGGTTTCAGGCAGATTTGGGCCAGATCAGAACAACCTTTAACAAAGCCAGTGAACCCTGATTATATGATTCCAATGGTATACAAAGATTATGTTGTGACACCTCAAAACATCTTGAAAGCATCGCAATCGCTGCTCGACAATCTGCGCCAACTTCCATCCAGAGAGGGACTGAGTGCAGATGATATCGGTTAATAATCATCTCGATAGCTAAAATTATACATGGAACGACTTCACCGGTATTAAAATTAATCCCACCTAACGCTTCCAACCAATCGGGAGTACTGATTCTTCTTTTACAGACCTGGTTATGTGAGATATTATCTCATCGACTACATATCCGTCCCAGACTGATGGGGAAGCAGGCTCACCGGCTTCGAACTGGCGCACTATTTCAGCCATTTCTACATCGAATGGATTGACTGCTGGGTAGCGGTACTCAGTTGTCTGTCCGGTAACGGCATCTTGATGAATCAGCAGAGCGCCATTATTTGTCGGATGGTCCCACATAGGTGTGAATATCTCCAGCCTGCCTTTCACAGTGTTGATCTCAATACGCTCATCCCAACCGTTTTTCTCATAACCGGCATACTTGAGAGGATGCCAGCAGGCTTCCAGATGCGCCAGGCCGCCGTTTTCCAGCCACAGCATTGCGTTTGCCTGTGAGTCAAAATCAAGACCTTTGCGAACGTGCATTTGACCGCATACCTTGCTGGGCTTTCCACCAAGATAATGCAGCAGGTCCAGTATATGGCTGCCTCCGGCAACCAACACGCCGCCGCCAATTAATCTGACCACGCCCGACGGATGCTGCAGCAGATCCTGCGGGATTTCGCAATTCCACAAGTCCCAGGGCTGCCAAGAACGGGCGTAAATGCTGATAATCTGCCCCATGTCAGGAAGGAGCGCTTTTGCCTTTTGGACTGCCGGGAAGAACCGCTTCATATAACCGATAGCGAAAAATGCACCGGCTTTGTCCGCGGCTTTTGCGAGTTCAGCGGAGCTCTCTGCGCAGTCAGTAAGAGTCTTCTCGCATACCACTCCCTTGCCTGCAGTAATCGCGGCAAGAGATATTTCCTTGTGCATAGAAGAAGGTGCGGTCACACTCACAAGATCGACCTTGGGATCATCCAGAAGTGCCCGGTAATCTGTGCTTGTGCATGCTCCATAAAGCTCTGCGACCGTCTGCGCAGCTTTAGGGTTCATATCGCACACATGGACAATCTTTGCGCCTGCTTTGTGATACCCTTCATGATGGAATTTAGATATTGTTCCGCAGCCAATTATTCCAACCCGTACCATTTAGTCTTCTCCATAATGTTTATAGTAGGAAAAACTTTATGCCCCGAATCGAGAATCCGGGACTACGACGACTTTTCTTGCAGTGTCTCTTTCGTTTCGCACTGTTATAAGCGCATCACTCATCTTGCTGAGGGGGAATATGTGGCTTACGATTTCTTTAGCAGGAACAGCGCCGGTTTTTAGTAGATGCAGCGCCTGCGGTAGATAGAGCGCCGGTGATGCAAAAGAGGAACGCAGTTGCTTCTTGCCGAAGTGCAGAGCATGAGTGTCGATGGACACAACGCCGCCGTTTTTGTAATCCGACCCAATAAAGACGATATATCCGCCGTATGCAGCAGCAGTTATGCAATCAGGGAGAACAGATGGGGGAGCAGTAACCAAAATCTTGTCAAACCCGCCGTACGCTTCGCCGCATTTGGCAAGAGAAGCGTCTTTAAAGCACACAGTAGCGTCAACTCCCAGCCGTTTAGCCGCTTCGAGCCTGCCGGGAGTCCTATTCGCGGCAACAAGTGCGCCGGTCGTTCTATGGCGAGCTATAGCAATCGCCATAAGGCCAATAGCGCCTGTCCCGACTACCAATACCCGGTCTGTGAGTCCTATTTCGGCTGTTTTGACCATATCAATAGCTACGCCGCACGGCTCAGTGAGAACCGCAGCCATCGGATCGATATCAGGCGCTGCCACAACAGCTCGCGCCGGTGCTATCATCGCTTCCGAAAACCCCATGGCAGGCTCGCCCCAGAAGTTGCGGCCGCTGGCACACAGATCGACCCTTCCATTACGGCAATTGGCGCAGTCACAGCAGAATGAGCCGGATTCAAGCACGACCTGATCACCCGCCGAGACGTGCGTTACGCTGTCTCCCGTCTCTTTTACTATACCGACAACTTCATGTCCGAACGCTTTCGGCTCATCAGCAAGGTATTCGGCAATTTCCATATCATAGCCGCATATTCCGCAGCCGAGAATGTCTATAAGCACATCCCCAGGCCCGGGAGAGGGGAGTTCGACTTGATGATAAGTAACATTGAATGGTTTCTGGACATAAGCCGATGTAACAGTTTTCATATTGGCAGTCCTTTAGAGTAGTATACAAGCCCGTGTATTATAGCATTCTGTAAGTCTTATATAAACCATAGGATAGGAAAATTAGCAGGTTCGGTTAGACCTTCGCAACAGTAGATGATACAATATCACCTGATTTTACAACCAACACTGCCAGGCAGCCACCGTAAAGGAGAATGCATCGGATGAAACGCTACAAAGACTTATATTTCGTCAGTACAATCATAATAGTCGTTGTGTGCATATTGCCCTGTTTTGGCGCAATATTTGAGTTTAATCTTGTGAGTTTGATCTGTTTCGGAGCATTCCCATTACTGTGGTTACTCGCAAATAGCGGTCTGCGTAGATCACGGAATGGTTATTTTACATTCTCTTGGATCTTAGCAATACTGGCTTGCTGTGGATCGTTATTGCCGTTAATTGAGATAAGAAAGTTCGTGATCATCAATGATGGCTTTGAACGAGCTGACGGCTATGGCTCACCAATGGCTTTATTGATTGACCTCACTTTCTTCATTCTGGCGTTTATTGGCTTCTGTACGATAGCCTGGTTTGGGTATGTCGCACTACAAGAGACAAGAGAATCCGAAAGTGACAACGAATAAAACAATTACACCTCTGACATTGGTGGAATTACTAGGAAAATATTATAATTGACTAAATCGAGCGATTGACTTTTCTTCTTGGAGATAAAATATGAAACTATCCACCCGATCGAGATATGGCCTGAGAGCGATGCTGGTTTTGGCAATGCATGAGGGCAGTGAGCCGGTTATGACAAAAGAGATCGGTGAAAAACAGAACCTACCTGTTACCTACCTTGAGCAGCTTATGCTGACACTCAGAAAAGCCGGTCTGGTGAATGCAACTCGCGGTGCAAAGGGTGGTTATGTGCTTTCCCGCAATGCAAAAAACATTTCACTTGCTGAGATTATTGAAGCACTTGAGGGGCCATTGGACATAGCTGATTGCGCGGATGTGCCCAACTGCTGCCAGGTCCCTGAGGCATGCGCATTTAAGGACGTTTTCGCAAAGGCAAATAAGGCGTTATATGATGTATTTGACCAAATCAGCCTTGCGAAGATTGCAGAGGAGCAGAAAAATAAAACAGCTACTCAGGCAGGAATGTATTATATTTAAAAAACAGAGCCAGGATTCCACAAATGCCCACAACGTCACCCTGAACTTGATTCAGGGTGACATGCTGTTGTTCAGGGTGACGTATTCCTCATTAAGAGTGAAATCTTAGTTATAGTTCTGGCTCTGTATAATATTTATCTTTGATGTTATACAGACTTTAGCGCCTGGTCAAGATCAGCCTTAAGATCATCCACATTTTCTATCCCTGTTGATACTCTGATCAGGTTCCTCTTTATTCCAGCTGCTTCTCTTGCAGCTTCAGGCATTGACGAGTGAGTCATACTCCAGGGGTGCTCGATAAGTGACTCCACACCACCAAGTGATTCAGCAAGAGTAAATAGTTTTACGTTTGAAAGCAGCCTGTCGCTGGCATCTTCCCCGCCTTTGACACAAAAAGAAAATGTTCCGCCGAACCCTTTTGATTGTCTGGCAGCCAATTCGTGCTGAGGATGGGACTCCAACCCCGGATGATTGACACGTTCTACCTTAGGATGCGCCTCCAGCCAGTGCGCAAGCTCCAATGCATTGCGATAGTGCGCTTCCATACGCACTGCCAGTGTCTTTAGTCCGCGCAGGACAAGAAAACAATCAAATGGAGCCTGACAGGTACCCATAGTGTTCTGATAGAAATATAACTGTTCGGCAAGCTGATCGTCCTTAACAATTACTGCGCCGCCTACGACATCCGAGTGACCGTTTATATACTTTGTGGTCGAGTGCAGCACGATATCGAACCCGAACGCGAGCGGGTTCTGGAAATAAGGCGACATAAACGTGTTGTCGCATAATGTGAGCACGCCTTTGGACTTTGCAATCTCGGCGATAGCCGATAAATCGAGTATATTCATCAGCGGGTTTGTAGGGGATTCTGCCCATATCAGCTTTGTATTGGGGCGAATAGCATTTCTGAGTGCGTCGAGGTCTCGCAGGTTCACAAACTCCACTTCGACCCCGTGTCTTGTAACCACATTGGTCATCAGCCGGTATGTGCCGCCGTAGAGATCGTTGTGAACGATTATATGTTCACCTGACGAGACCAGTTCCAGAGCCGAGACTTCGGCAGCCATCCCGGTGCCGTATACAAATCCGCGCGATCCGCCTTCAAGAGCCGCAAGACAGTCTTCCAGAGCCTTGCGGGTCGGGTTTCCTGAGCGGGAATAATCGAACTTGCCCATCTTTTTAAAGCCCTCAAATGCAAAAGTCGAGACCTGATAGATGGGTGGCATTACTGCGCCATAAGCCGGGTCCGGACCCTGACCGGCATGGATTGCGAGTGTTTCAAATTTCATATACTTCTCCTCATCGGTCGCACCTACGGCGCAATCTTTACTATTTCAGTCGACATAGTATAGCTCAATTAGTGTACCAATGCTTAGGTGCTATGTCAAGGATGATGCTGCTCATATATTAATATCACTGTGACAATAATGGTCTCACATGCTGCACACACATGGTATATTACTGCTCCTGGAAAAGTGCTGTGCTCAAGTATCTCTCACCTGTATCCGGCAGGATCGCCACGATCAGCTTGCCTTTGTTTTCAGGACGCTTACCTATCTGTAAAGCTGCGAATGCGGCAGCTCCTGAGGATATGCCAACAAGGACTCCCTCATCGCGGGCAAGGGACCGAGCAGTCGCAAATGCATCCTCATTTTTCACCTGATAAATTTCATCTATAATGTCTCTATTAAAAACATCGGGCACGAATCCCGCACCAATTCCTTGTATTTTATGAGGGCCAGATTGGCAACCGGAGAGAACAGAGGAGCTGAACGGCTCGACAGCGATTACTTTAGTGCTTGGTTTGCGCGCTTTAAGCACTTCCCCGATGCCGGTTATTGTTCCGCCGGTACCTACACCGCCGATTACGATATCCACTTCGCCGTCAGTATCTTTCCAGATTTCTTCTGCAGTTGTCTTGCGATGAATCTCTGGATTGGCCGGATTTTTGAACTGCTGCGGCACAAATGAGTTTGGTATCTCTCGCGCCAGCTCTTCTGCCTTCTTTATGGCCCCTTTCATACCGTCGGCCCCCGGTGTAAGCACAAGTTCGGCTCCATATGCGCCGAGAAGATTACGCCGTTCGATGCTCATTGTGTCGGGCATTGTAAGGATGATCCTGTAACCTTTCGCAGCCGCGACAAATGCAAGCCCAATGCCCGTGTTTCCGCTGGTAGGCTCGATAATCACCGAGCCAGGCTTCAGAGTGCCTTTTTCTTCAGCGTCTTTGATCATCGCATAGCCGATGCGGTCTTTGACACTTCCGCCGGGGTTGAACGACTCGAGTTTTACAACAATCCTGGCGTCAACTCCCTCAGCCGTCTTGCCAAGCTGAAGCAGTGGAGTATTTCCGATCAAATCCGTTAGATTCTTTGCGATTCTTACCATTGCATTTTTGTCCCTTCTATATACTTGCAGCTATTATTACTAGTATTCCGGTCGGAATACTATATATGCATCACTTTAGTTATCTTTTGCCTGGTTGTCAAGAGTGAATATGAATGTGCGGGTAGAATCGAGTTGATTGTAATTTCAGTGCAAGTAAGAGGTATGCATGGATGGATAATGAGACCTCACCACAGAGGCTAAACAGGATACTGAATCTGTTGGATGCAGTATCGATTGGGTTAGGGACGATGATCGGTGCTGGCATCTTTGTGGTCATCAGTGTGGCTGTAAATGTGGCCGGCGGTGGGGTAATAATCTCTTTTGTGATAGGAACCATAGCTGCAACCTTTCCAGCATTGAGTATTGCGCAGCTTGCCGCAGCCTATCCGGTATCTGGAGCCACCAGCTTCTATGCAGCTCGTTTAATAGGGCGTCCGTATGGCTTTATAGCCGGGTGGATATTCATATTCGCAACCATATCGGCTGATGCTGCGGTAGTTCTTGCATTCGGATCTTATCTGCATTTTCTGGTTCCGGGCATTCCGTTACGTGCAACAGCGATTGCCTTTGCAGTTATTGTAACTGCAGTAAACTACTTCGGTGTCAGGCTCTCAGCCAACATCATTGATTTCCTTGTCATCATCAAAGTCGCCGTGCTTCTTTTCTTCGTAGCAGTTGGAGTGTTCTTCTTTCGGGCAAACAGGGTTTTCCCCCTAATGCCGCACGGGGTAATGGGTGTGATCGAAGGGGCTTCTATAGTATTCTTCGCATATGCTGGGTTTTCAAGAATAACGGTAATCGGAGAAGAGGTCCGAGATCCAGAAAGAACCATTCCAAAAGCAATACTACTGGCTCTTGGAACAGCGACCGGGCTGTACCTGGCGGTAGCGCTTGTAGCACTCGGTCTCTTGGGAGTACGCGGACTGGCAGGAGCTTCTGCGCCGCTGTCTAGCGCAATCAGTGAAACTCATCTGCGAATAGCTCCCTATATAGTATCAATCGGAGCGCTAACCGCAATATTCACTGTATTTCTTACTGATATGCTGGGGGTCTCGAGGATGTTCTTTGCTTTGGCAAGAAGCAGAGAACTGCCGGATTGGCTTTCACGTGTGCATAGAAAATACGGAACTCCCTATCTAGCGATCCTACTGAACGGAATAATTGTTGCTCTACTTGCATCAACAGTAAATTTCCAGGGGATAGTAAAGGTTGCCAGCTTCGGCATGCTCGTATATTATGGCTTGACTTGCATTACAGCTCTCAGGATGCCATCCACAGAAAGACGTTATAATCGAGTGTTTGATGTTGCTGGATTTGCGTCTTGTTTCGCCCTTGCGTTCTTTCTTTCACTGCATATTATATTGCTTGGCCTGATAGTGATAGCTTTTGGCATAGTTTATTTCTTCGTTAGGAACGTTATTAACAAATAATGATACTCACATCTTGGCGATCAGAGAGCTGTACAATCTTGCGCTATGCTTGTTTGCCACATGATATAATGCGAGGAAATTCATCATCACAATAGAATGAATATATTGGAGCGAAAATGTAGTATTCCCACAGATATAATGTAAATTATGCAAAAATTACCTATACAATGGAACAGTAAAGCAGTTAGAATCTTCTGAATATTAAGTCATGTAAAATACATGGCAAAATCGGGAGGTGAAAGCATGTCTGTTGTTTTTTATGTAGTAGCACCTGCTGTAGTTGCGGCATGGCCTATTCTCTGCGGCGCCATTGCTGCTGCATCCGGGTCACTAGGTTATAGTCTCGTAAAATCCGGGCAGGAAGCTGATCTTGAGACACAGAATACCGGCCAGAAGACAAAGCTCGATATTCATAACACCGTTGATATGCCTCTGAAAGACAGCCAGATAATAGCCGACACAATGTCAAGAGAGAGCCAATTCACGATTCAGAAGGATGATGTGAGAGCTACATTCTATCGCGCGGCTGATGGACGAGTATCGGTGCACATTTCGGGAGATAATAAAACTGATAATGAGCTCGAAACGATAGGCCAGGAATTGATCGGCAGGGTTACTCAACAATATACATATAATAGAGTTTTATCCGAGCTCAAACAGAAAGGTTTTAGCGTTACAAGCGAAGAAGTAGCTAATGACCAGACAATAAGAATACATGTATCAAAATATGTGTAGGGCCAACATAAATAGGTAATAGCGTTGGGAAGATTTGACCATCTTGAGATGAGCAACTGGAGCCCGGAGTTAGAGACACCAGATCCGAATTCCGGAACCAGAGACGAAAATTACTATAAAGAACAGGCTGATGAAGCGTTCATAAACGAGGATTATGAACGTGCGCTCGCTTATTACTCAAGAGCTCTGCAGTATAACATCAGTCTTGAGGAATGCTGGCTTGGACAGCTTCGCTGTTTGATTGAACTGTGGGAGCTTCAGGAAGCGGTGGTATGGTCCAATCGGGCGTTGGAAAAATTTCCAAAATCAGCTCAATTACTTGCAGCAAGGGCCGTAGCAGAGTGCAGAATGGGCCACACCGAATCAGCAATGGGTTATTCTGACGGGGCATTCAGCGAAGCAGGAGTCAATACTTATTGTTGGATTGCAAGAGGAGAAGTGCTGCTCTCAAAAAACTATAATAACGCAAAAGCCTGTTTTGCAAAGGCGATAGAGCTCGCTCCAAACGATTGGTCAATAAGGGCAGCGATAGGCCATGCTTTCAGAGTCAGAAAAAGCTTTACTAATGCCTATGATTATTTCAAACAGGCAGTAAAGTTGGATTCAGATAGAGCCGCATGCTGGTACTGGCTGGGTAAATGCGCTGAATCGTTAGGCGAAATTGATGAAGCAGCCACTGCATACAAGCGGGCGCTTATGGTCAGTTCAAGTTACAAGAAGGCTCTGGATGATCTATACAAAATAGAAAACAAAGGTCTGTTTTCCCGGATGGGATACGCAATCAGACGGTTATTCAAACGAAAATAGAAACCTGCAGCGAAGGGGTTATAATGGCAGCAAAACACGAGCTAGAGATATCAATAAGTCCGAGCGGTAAAGTAGAAGTTGTTGTAAAGGGCGCAAAAGGTAAGAAGTGCCTTGACTATGTGCAGGTATTCAGTGCAATAGGCAAGGTATCGGATCAAAAGCCTACAGGCGAGTTTTACGAACCCGAATCTACAGTAAGTATGGTTGATTCCATCCGCTCAAGGTTCTCAAAGTAGCAACATTTCAGATTGTTGATCACAAGAGGATGAAATATGCAATGCCCACGCTGTGGCTTTGAGAATATGCCTGGCAGGCAGGTGTGCGCCGTATGCTCCACTCAACTTACAGTTGCTGCACAGCGAGAGAGCGTAATTCCTCCGCGTGCAAAGAATAGAACTATCGGCCAGCGAATAAGATGGATGCTTGAGAACAGGCAAATGTCGTCTGTGGCAAAAGAAAAGGCGCGCAATGCGAATAAAGATATATCCTCGAACATTGAGATCATACGCAGCAGCGAACGGTCATCATTGCGTACATTTTGGAGTGACCTGCGTATGGCCTGGAACAATATGAAGATCGCATGGTCGTGGGTCACACTGCGTAATCTTTGGTTGTTAATGATTTCCATCATTCCGGGCTTCGGCTATATCTTTTGCAGGCGAAATAGGCTGACAGGCCTTTACTGTTTCGGCGGATCAATTGCAGCTCTTCTCATTGCTCTTGCCTTATACAAGACATTTATAGCGGATATTCTGGTTTTGGGGATCGCAGCTGCATCCATTATCTCTATTTCTGTGGCTGCAGATTCTATTGCACAGTCGTCACGTGATACGGCATCCCGCAGGTTCTCTCGAATCGGTATTACGCTTATCGTAATATCATTCATATGCACCAGTTACATGATGATTTCGTATATTCCAGTATTTCCAATATCCCAGGCTAATGTATTGGCACAGCCACTGACGAATGCAGTAACGAGTGGCGACAGTGTTATTCTATGGAATGGTGATCTCAAAAGAAGTGATGTTATAGTCGGGCGTATGGTGTCAAACCTGCCCGGAATCGGAGTAGTTACGGGTTTGCCCGGTGATCGTGTTCAGATCTTGAATGATGGCACAGTATGCATAAACGAAAAGCCGGTACAAACACCCGGATTTGATCAGCGCTACCCTGCGGACCCAAACTCAGTGCAGTATTATAGTGACAAGATCATACCAAATGACGAGATTCTGGTAACGCAGACCATAAGAGTCAGGATAGGGCGCAACGGTTTGACTAGTGTATCAGGAATGGGCTACGTGAAAAGTGAGAATATAAGGGGGAGAGTAGTTGCAATTGCCTGGCCTCCATCTCACCGCAAACTTATTCGAGTTGGTCATCTCAATTACTGAGGATTTTCGACAATAGGCAATATATGATAGGCCATTAATTAATCAGTCGAAAATCTATAGGAGTAGAATATATGGAGTTAACTGATCTTCTGAAGGTAGCAGTCAGCAAACGTGCATCTGACCTGCACCTGATGGTTGGGGTGCCGCCGGTACTCAGAATCAATGGGGAGATAATAATCGCAAACTCGAACCCGCTTACTCAGGCGGACATGGAAAAGCTCATTCTGGAAAACTTGCCGCAAGAGAAAAAGAGCTTATTGTCGGAAGAATGGGAGCTTTGTTATTCCTTGAAGATTCAGGATCTGGGCTACTTCAGAATCAGTGTATATTATGAGCAAGGCACTCTTGGCGCAGCAATCCGTGTTGGAATAGTGGAAATGCAGTCTCTTGAAGAGCTTGGGCTGCCGCAGGTAGTCACAGAGCTCACCAGAAAACCATCCGGGCTTATTCTTATCACCGGCCCGACCGGTTCCGGCAAAACAACTACGCTTAACTCCATAATCGATCTCATTAACCGTGACCGTAGATGCAAAATAATAATGGTGGAAGACCCTATTGAATATGTACATCCGAACAAGCGAAGCATAATTGTGCAGCAGGAAGTGCATTCGGATACTAAATCATTTGGTAAAGCACTCGTACATATTTTGCGACAGGACCCGGACGTTATCGCGGTCGGAGAGATGAGGGACCTCGAAACAATTTCAACTGCGCTCACAGCCGCAGAAACGGGCCACCTTGTTATAAGCACGCTGCATACTTGTGATGCATCACAGACAATTGACCGGATAATAGACGTATTTCCAACTGGCCAGCAGGCACAGATAAGGCTTCAGCTCGCAAACACTCTGGAAGCCGTTATTTCCCAGCAATTATTGCCCAGGATAGATAAACCGGGGCGAGTGCTTGCTACTGAAATACTTGTAGCGTGTCCGGCAGTCAGGAATATCATACGAGAAAACAAGAACCAGACCCTGTATAACGTAATTCTCACCGGACAGAATTTATCTATGCAGACTATGGATATGAGCCTCATGAATCTTTATCAACAGGGGATAATAACTTACGATTCTGCAAGCACAAGAATGAAGTTTCCGCAGGAATTGCGGTCAAATACCGGAGATATTTCAGTTGGTTCAGCAGCTATTGGACAGCTATAGGCAGGCAGCATGCGGTAAAAAGCTCTCCTGCTATGTAAATGCAAGAGAAAAGCATGTAAGGATACCTGATCTGGATGCAGCATCTATAGGCGATCTTTGGGCTGTTCATAACGATCCCAAAACGGATATAGAAGGAAACTACTCACTGCTTGATGTAAAGATCGAGCTTTCCCGCCGGCTCCTAAGGAGTTGTTCGCTTTGCCAGAGGCAATGCGGAGTTGATCGAACGGCAGGCGAGCACGGCTATTGCGGGACAGGTTCAGACAGTTACTGTTTCTTTGATCAAATTCTGTATGGGGAAGAAGCTCCGCTGATCCCATCGCATGAGGTGTTTCTCTCTGGATGCAACATGCGGTGCAAATTCTGCTATTCCTGGCAGTCGCTTGAGAATACATCCTATGGCAAGTTCCTTGATCCAGCAGACTTTGCAAAAATAATCGAGAGTCGCAAGGCTGAAGGAGCAGTAAATCTCAACCTGATAGGTGGTGAACCGACTGTCCATTTGCCGAATATACTGCAGTCTCTAAAGCTGCTGAAATCTTCTATTCCAATTTTGTGGAACTCGAACTTTTATATGTCTGAAGAGACGATGCGGCTGCTGGACGGAGTTATCGATCTATATTTGGGTGATTTCAAATTCGGCAATAAACAATGCGCACTGGAAATAGGTGGAGTCGAAGATTATTTTGAGACTGCATCGCGAAACTTCAAAGCTGCCGCTGTCAGCAGTGACCTTATTATCAGACATCTGGTTCTGCCGGGTCATGTGGAGTGTTGCCTGCGGCCGATTGCGAACTGGATGTCGAAAAATCTTCCCGGTGTGCCTTTCAACCTGATGTTTCAATATACGCCATTTTACCGGGCATTGGATGACGCGGCATTATGCTGTTCGCTTACACAGGAAGAGATTAACGAAGCCCGCAGTATCGTTTCATCACTAGGATTAAATACTTGCGAGTGGAATACGCCGCTCGGGCTGGAACGCCAGATGTTACCAACCGGCACTGGAGAAATATCTACAACTGTTATCATACGGCCTGACGGTCGTGTCGCAATAATGCATCTGCACAGCGATCTGCTGAAGGTTGTGCAGTCACTCGAAAGTGGGAGGTAAGGAAGTGACGGAACCATCCAGTCAACATTCGAACAAGGTTAAAGACGAAATAGAAGTACTTATCCGAGCCAGATACCCGGTTATATATGTTGTTACTTGGGAAGAGATGCGCGTGGAAGAGGCAATTGCGGAAATTGCGGCGAAACGTGAGAAAAAGGTGTTTACGTGGTCCATATGCCGGGGAATCGTGCCTTACGGGACATCGCCTCAGTCCCAACACAACGTAGATGATAAGACTCGTGATCCTTTGGTTGCCTTAAATCAAGTCCTGGAACTCGTTGATCCCGCGGTCTTCATTTTTAAGGATTTTCATCCATATCTCAACGATCCATCTGTTGTCCGCAAGGTGCGTGAGGTCGCTCTTTACCTGAAAAACAGCTATAAAACCCTTATACTAATATCTCCCACTCTTAAGCTGCCGCTTGAGCTCGAAAAAGAGATCAGTGTGGTGGATTATGGGCTGCCAAGCCATGATGAGGTTACAGAACTCCTTGACCGCACGGTAACTGAAGTCAATAAGAGCGCCGGACTAAATATTGAGCTGAAAGACACGACAAAAGAAGTGCTCGTCAATGCCGCGATGGGCCTGACGATCAATGAAGCAGAAAATGTCTTTGCAAAGACCCTTGTCAAAACCGGAGGTCTATCCGAAAAGGATGTTCCTATTATTCTGTCCGAAAAGGAACAGATCATTCGCAAGTCAGGAATGCTCGAGTATTACAGAGCAACTGAGGAATTCGGTAATGTCGGCGGGATGGATGAACTGAAAGACTGGCTGCGTAAAAGAAGATCGGCCTTTTCGGCTGATGCGCGGGCATTCGGGCTTCCTAATCCCAAGGGAGCGCTCCTGATAGGTGTTCAGGGCTGCGGAAAGAGTCTTTGCGCAAAGGCTCTGGCTTCCATGTGGAGAGTGCCTCTTTTACGTCTGGATTTAGGAAAAGTATTTTCCAGTCTCGTTGGTTCTTCCGAAGAAAACGTAAGGCAGGCGGTGAAGATAGCTGAATCGGTCGCTCCGGCAATCCTGTGGGTGGACGAAATCGAAAAGGCTTTTGCAGGTACACAGAGTTCCAGCTTCTCAGACGCAGGAACTACCTCGCGTGTATTCGGGACATTCATCACCTGGCTTCAGGAGAAGACTTCTCCCGTATTCGTTATTGCGACAGCAAATAACATATCTCAGCTTCCGCCGGAACTCCTGCGCAAAGGAAGGTTTGATGAGATCTTTTTTGTCGACCTTCCGGACAGGGACGACCGGGCAGAGATATTTCGTATCCACATCGCGAAGAGAAGAAGAAACCCAGAGACATTTGATCTCAAGAAACTGGCAGATGCAACTGATGGCTTCAGCGGCGCAGAAATCGAAGAATCAGTAACAGCAGCACTATTCGATGTCTTCGATAAAAGCTCTGATCTTACTACCGATGGGTTACTTGCAAGCGTGCAGGAGACAGTTCCGCTTTCCAGGACAATGAAAGAGGAGATCGAAAAGATCCGTGACTGGGCACGGGAACGGGCCCGCCCTGCAAGTGTCACACAGACAACTGGCCTGCTTGTGGGACGAAAAATCGAGTTGTAGGACATAGTAAAGCATTTAGAGTAAGTTCCGAATCACAACCTAAGCAGCATCTCTTCCCATAATATGTTATACTTGGGAGGTGGCGTTTTGGTTGGCGTCTACGGAAAGCACACAAGCATTGACATATGGTCCACTAGGCCGATTTATCCAGTCAAAAACAAAAGGCTGCATAACCGCATTTGGTAACGTGGTTTCTACGCGATGTATTGCTGCTTACTTACGTGAGCGCAAATAGTTCAGCGACCCTTTTCGGTTGTTTTATATACTATTTGCCGGGAAGGGAAGATTATAATGGATTCATTACCTGTCCTAAGGATAGGACACCTCGAAATAGACCCCCCCTTTATCCTTGGCGGCATGGGCGTCAGAAGCACGGATCACTCTCTCGTTTCAGCAGTAGCTAATTGCGGAATGGCAGGCACTATCGCAAGTGTTGGGCTCCTAAAGAGGAAATGCAAAGGCCCTGCTTTTGTCGATGCGTGCAATGCGGGCTTAGTTGAAGAGATACGATTATCGCGCGAACTCTCAAAGGGGATAATCGGCGTAAATATAATGGTAGCTCTCTCCAATTATGATGAGTTGGTCAAAACTGCTGTAAATGAAAAGGTTGACTATATCATCTCCGGAGCTGGGCTTCCCCTCGGACTCCCCTCAATCGCGAAAAATAGTGGCGTATGTCTTATACCAATAGTGTCGTCGGCAAGAACAGCTGAGATAATCTGCAAAAGATGGTGGGGTAGGGACAATTATCTGCCTGATGCAATCGTTGTAGAAGGCGCACTGGCTGGTGGACATTTGGGGTTCAACAGAGAAGAGGTCGCCAAGTGGAATAATCGAACTCTGGAATCAGTCTGCGCCGAAGTCATTGCAGTTGCACGGAACTATGAGGAGATGACTAGAAAACACATCCCTGTAATAGCCGCAGGTGGTGTATTCGACGGTAACGACATCGCCCGGCTGTTAAAAATTGGTGTGGAAGGCGTTCAGATGGCTACTAGGTTCCTGGCGACCGACGAATGCTCGCTTCCCATGAACTGCAAACAGCTGATACTGGATGCCACCAAAGAAGATATGATAATCATCAACAGCCCCGTAGGAATGCCCGGTAGAGCTGTAAAAAATGAGCTGATAGAACGAATATTGAACGGCGAAAAGATGCCGATTTCCTGCCCATACCACTGCTTAAGGACCTGTAACCCAGCAGAAGCACCTTTCTGTATCGCGGAAGCTCTCGTCAGTGCTCACGAAGGGGATGACAAAAAAGGTCTAATAATGGCTGGTTATAATGCATACAGGATAAAGGAAATCATCCCAGTGAGACAGCTTGTCGATACGCTCGTTTCGGAGACGCTAGAAGCACTAAAAGATTCTTTGCCTGTAACTTCCCTTTAAAAATTGTCGGATGACACTAATATGAACAGTGTCTCTAGAATAGACAATATATAGCTGACATGTAATGCAATTGCAATATATCTGCAGTCAAAAGAAGGATAGATCGTAATATATGCCTAAATACACTTTAGCAGGGTAATACTACATTCAACTTCTGGCAGTGTATCCCTGAAATATGTAATGTATGCAATAAAAAGAAATGGATTAATCGGGGGTAGAAGTTGATCCAGAATGCAGTTTCTAGTGTGCGGATCGCTCTTTTGGGACACAATGACATGTTCCGGGAGATGCTGGCTCGAACTATTGGCGAACAGGATGACATGACAATTGCCATGGAGGCTGCAACAATTGAGGAATCTGTGAAAGCACTAAGCGAATCAGATGCGGATCTGATAGTCATGGATACTGAATATTCTGATGGTTCCTGCGATGAACTCATCAGGCAGATCAAGTCCCATACCCCGAAGGCTCTCGTAGCAGTACTCACGGCGAACAATGATACGGAGATATTTTTGTCCGCCATTTCACTGGGGATTGATGCATATATCCTAAAAGATAAGCCGATTGCCCAGCTTCTTCAGTCGCTTCGCGCAATCCGCGATGGTTTCTGTGTTTACGATTGCAGCACATTCAAGTTATCTATCACTGAGATGGCTAAATTCCGAAACCGGCAGGAATCAGACTCCAGTGTAGACCTGTCAGCGCTTTCATTTCGCGAAAGGGAAGTCACACGGCTTTTGGTGGCAGGCTTTAGCAATAAAGAAATTGCAAGTAAGCTTGGTATAAGCCAGAGCACAACCAAAACGCACATCAGCAAGGTATTTAAACGATTAGGGGTATCTTCGAGAAGGGAGATACTGTCGAAGTTTCATCATATAGCCCGCGAGATCCTACCTGACCCAAATAATAGCCATATCTTTGTAAATCCACCAAGTGTATGATAGATTGTGCCATTCCGGTTCAATATCTATAGTACCTATGGCCGATGTTTAGTATCCCCCATAAATACCACCAATTACCAGTAGGCAGACATATACTTCGCTGATAAAATACTAAAAAGTTAGCAGCTAAGACTAACAGTAACAAAAATAAAGACCACAATAAAACACATTGCCACAAATCGCCTTCCAAAGGCGAGGGGAGGAGAAAAGAAAGATGAAATTATGTAAGGCCCTTGCAGTAATCATCGCCCTGTGTGCAGTAATATCAGCGGCACAAGCTGAGCCGGTGAATTTGGGTCCTGTAGTGTCGAAAGGATTTTCCGAGCTCGGCACAGTAGCGCAAATTCAACCGATTCTGGAATCCACCTACATCCTCAAAAACCCGCTTTCAGGAGCCACGACTTTCAGCGGAAGTGTAAAGTCATCCGTTTGGAGTCTCATAAGCGGTGATTACCTGTATCTGTATCAGGCGTATAACTCAGGACCGTCCGTATTGCAGATACTCGGTGTTACACCGTTCTACAACATAAAAGAGGTTGGACTTATAAATTCCGCAGCCCCCACTGGATTTATGGATGGTGGTAAGACTCCTGTTCAGATTCCGTCAGGCTCTGGAAATTATGCTGTGACCTATGATGAGGCCGGTGGAGCAAACGTTTCGTTCTGCTACTATGCATTCCTTGGTGGATCGGTACCCACTGGTGAGCACACAGCGCTTCTGTACCTTATATCTCCGCAGGCGCCTGTAGTCGCTGATCTGCACGTAACTGACAGTGCGGTGGCTATGGCCAAAGGGTATGTTACAGATGTTCCTGAACCCTGTTCGCTAGTAGTGCTCGGTATTGGGTTAGCCGGTGCTGCATTGAGGCGGAGGACGCAGTCGTAAGAACCGTTCTACTACAAGTTTCAAGAAATACAAAAACAAATATTCTTATAAAGAGTTCCAGGTATGAGTGTAAAATGGACATAAATGCCTGAGACTCTTTTTTTAGTTCCGATGTAGAGGATTCACTTCAGACGCTATTAGCGTTTAGACTTAAAGCGCATTTCCTGCTACAATATAATCGCTATAGCGGTGCAAGATCATCGGATATGGTCAAATATACGATAGAGGTTATTGGTGGACAATGAAGACACCTGTTCTTAACGAAGTACATCAACGCGCGGGCGGGCGAATAGGCGAGTTTGCAGGATGGATGCTTCCCATACATTACGGAAGCGCTATTCGCGAGACAGAAGCAGTCCGTAATGCAGCAGGTCTGTTTGATGTAAGCCACATGGGACGATTGGAAGTGATAGGAGAAGAGGCTCTTCCCGCTCTGCAAAAGCTATTCACCAACGATCTCTCGAAGCTAAATGACGGCGGTGGGCAGTACACCCTTATGTGTAACCCCGAAGGCGGTGTTATAGACGATCTTATCGCATTTAGAAAGAAGGCAGATCATTTTTATCTTGTAGTCAATGCGTCCAATCTTGATAAGGACAAAGCATGGATAGTAAAAAACCTGCCGGAAAAGGTTGCTCTCGTCGATAGGACTCCTGAGACGGCACTGGTAGCACTTCAGGGGCCAAACGCAATCGATATTCTGGTAAAATCAGGGCTTACTGGAGCTACTGAAGTGAAAAGGTTCCACTTCCTTCACGGAAAACTCGGCGATTACGATGTTCTCGCCATGAGGACCGGTTATACAGGTGAAAACGGGTTCGAGATCGCCTGCCGGAAAGAAGATGCCGAAGCCGTCTGGAATTTGCTCATCGATAACGGCAAAGACATGGGCCTTATCCCATGTGGTCTGGCTTCTCGCGACGTTTTGAGGACAGAAGCCGGGCTTCCGCTCTATGGACATGAGATGGATGAGAAGACTACTCCTGCTGAAGCCGGACTTATGCGATGGGTAAAGCTGGATAAGGGAGAATTCTTCGGCAGAGACAACATTTCTGCACTTGTCGAGAATGGTTTACCTAAAAAGCTGGCAGGAATCGAGATGGAGGGCCGGGATGTTCCCCGCCCGGAAGATGCAGTCGAGACATCTGCAGGCAACGGCACAGTTACTAGTGGCACATACTCACCAAGCATCGGCAAAGGAATAGCAATGGCTTATGTGCCGCCTACAGTACAGGACGGCGAACAGGTGAATGTGCTGGTGCATGGTAAGCCGCGCCCCGGAATGATCAAAAAATTACCCTTATATTCTCGTAAGAAATAGTAGGATAGGCGTGCTTGCCTGTCGAACCTGATATTGGTACACTTGTGCCTGTCTATTTGGAGACAGGCACTTACTTTGATATATACTCGTATATTCCTGAGGAGGATTGAAATGTACCCAGATGACATCAAGTATACAAAAAGCCATGAATGGGTTCGTGTAGCTGACGGACTGGCGACACTTGGAATCTCAGAGTTTGCCCAGGAAGAGCTGGGAGATATAGTCAATGTGGATCTGCCGCCGGTAGGAACAATGGTCCATGCGAACGAGCCGTTCGGAAGCGTTGACTCGGTCAAGGCAGTATCTGATCTTATGTCGCCGGTGACAGGAGAAGTCGTAGAAGTCAATGATGACGTAGAGGGAAGCCCCGAACTTATCAATCAGGAACCTTACGGCAACGGTTGGATGATCATTGTTCGGATGGAAGACGCCTCGGAACTTGATGAGTTGATGGATAGCGAAGAATATGAACGATTCACTGAAGCGGAGTAAATTATCTTATATAGCGGCCACTGATGAAGACCGGGCAGAAATGCTCAATGCAATCGGTGTGCCAGAAATCGATACATTATTTGAGCAAATACCAGAAAAAGCACGGGTAAAGAGGGATCTCAATCTTCCTCATGGACTCTCAGAGCAAGATGTGATGTCACTTTGCACTGGGATGTCCGGACGGAACAAAAATCTATTTGACCTTACCTGCTTTTTGGGCGCAGGGGTTTATGATCATTATATCCCTGCAGTCGTGGACTCTGTGGTTTCTCGATCGGAGTTTGTAACGGCGTATACTCCATACCAGCCGGAGGCAAGCCAAGGAGTGCTCCAGAGCATATTTGAGTATCAGAGTCTGATCGCTGCTCTCACGCAGATGGAAGTATCTAACGCAAGCCTATACGACGGTGCAACAGCAGTAGGCGAAGCAATTGTAATGGCGATGCACGTAAATAATCGTAAGAAAGCCCTTGTTTCGAAGACAGTGCATCCCAATTACCGTGAAGTGGCGAAGACTTATACAAACGGTCTTGGTATCGAAATAATCGAAATGCCGTATGTCGAAGGCGTTATTGATATGGGGCAGCTTCGAGGCCAGATCGATGAATCAGTTTCCTGCGTAGTAGTCCAATACCCTAACTTCTTCGGTAATATAGAGCCGCTCCAGGTGCTGGCCGACACGGCTCATGCCGCAGGAGCGCTTTTGATCGTCTCTGTTGACCCGATCTCGCTTGGCCTTCTTACGCCTCCCGGTGCTTACGGTGCAGATATTATAGTCGGGGAAGGACAGGCGCTGGGCGTTCCAGTCAGCTTTGGCGGACCGTTCCTTGGGCTTTTTGCTTGTAAAAAAGAGTTCATGTGGAAAATGCCGGGAAGAGTAGTAGGTGAAACGGTCGACGCCGATGGACGGAGAGCCTTTACGCTGACACTCCAGACCAGGGAGCAGCACATCAGAAGAGAAAAGGCTACTTCCAATATCTGCTCAAATGAGGCTTTGGTCGCTCTTGCTGCGACTGCTTACCTATCCACGCTTGGCAAGAACGGACTCAAACAGGTTGCAGAGCTATCTTTCCAGAAAGCTCACTATGCACAGAAGGAAATCTGCGGTAAAGCAGGTTATTCCGTGCCATGGCAGGCGCCATTCTTCAAGGAGTTTGTAATCAAGAGTGATAAGCCTGTTATTGAGCTGAACGAGAGGCTGCTTGATAATGGTATTTTGGGCGGAGTGGACCTCGGCCGGTATTACCCGGAACTTGAGAACCACATGCTGTTGTGCGTGACTGAGAGGCGGAGAAAAGATGAGATAGACCGCCTGGTGGAGATGCTGTAAGATGAAACAAGAGCCTTTGATATATGAGCTTTCTAAACCGGGGCGGGTAGGGTGTACCATGCCGGTAAACGATGTGCCGGAAGTCGATGTAGCCCTCTCGCTGCCTGAAGGTAGTGTCCGAGAGAGTTTACCGCTTCCCGAAGTATCCGAGCTCGATGTTGTCAGGCACTTCACGCACCTGTCTGAAAACCAAATATCGGTAGATAACAGCTTCTATCCGCTTGGATCATGCACAATGAAATACAACCCCAAGATAAACGAGCGTATTGCGAACATGCCTGGATTTACCATGCTGCATCCGCTTCAGCCGGAGAAGACCGTTCAGGGTGCGCTGGCACTGATGTATGAGCTTCAGCAGTATCTGGCGGAAATCGGCGGGATGGATGCGGTCACACTGCAGCCTCTCGCTGGAGCGCAGGGCGAGCTGACTGGTATGAAGATTGTCAAGGCATACCATGAGTCACGCGGCGACAGTGAGAGGAAAATCATCCTCGTCCCTGACTCAGCTCATGGCACGAACCCGGCAACGGCTGCGAGAGTGGGGTTCCAGATACAGAAAATACCTTCCGATGATAAGGGATTAGTCGATATTGACGCGCTGAAGAATCTACTTGGACCGAATATCGCAGGAATGATGCTCACAAACCCGAATACGCTTGGGCTTTTTGAGTCGAATGCACTTGAGATATGCAAGATGGTTCATGATGCGGGCGCATTGATGTATTGCGACGGCGCGAATATGAACGCTATCATTGGAAAAGCATGCCCTGGAGACATGGGCTTTGATGTGATGCACTTCAACCTGCATAAGACTTTCTCGACGCCTCACGGCGGCGGCGGTCCGGGATCCGGTCCTGTTGCGGTGAAGAAGTTCCTGATACCGTTCCTTCCAACACCTATAGTTGAAAAAGATGACCAAGAATACAAGCTAAACTTTGACATACCTCAATCAATAGGCCGTGTACATTCCTTCTACGGAAACTTCCTGGTGATGGTAAAGGCTTACGCATACATCAGATCATTGGGATTTGAGGGAATCAAGGAAACAAGCGAGATAGCGGTCCTGAATGCAAACTACATCAGAGCAAAGCTGAGAGAGATATATCCAGTTCCTTTCGACAGATATTGCATGCATGAGTTCGTTGCGACTGCCAGGGAACACAAAAAACGCGGCGTGAGAGCGCTCGACATCGGGAAACGGCTTCTCGATATGGGATTCCATGCCCCGACCGTTTATTTCCCGCTGATTGTAGATGAAGCGATGATGGTGGAGCCTACCGAGTCTGAAAGCAAAGAGACTCTGGACGCATTTATCGAAGCGATGATTGAGATTGACAGGGAATCGAAGGAAAATCCTGAGATTGTAGCGCATGCTCCTCATAATACCCCGATATCAAGGGTAGATGAGGTAACTGCCGCAAGAAAGCCTAAGCTGACATGGATTGGCGAATAATTCCATACGGCGAATATGACAAGGCTTGGAATATGGCCGTAGATGAGGCAATATTCCAGGCATTCATCAACGGTGATGTTTCTCCTACGATAAGGTTCTATGGTTGGCTGCAGCAGTCGATAACTGTCGGCAGGCTGCAGCCTATCGAAACTGTCCCGGAAGGGTGGGGCAGTAACATAGTCCGGCGTCCGACTGGCGGCAGAGCGGTCTATCATGGAAAAGACCTCACTTTCAGTGTTGTTGTCAGCGCAGCTACATTCGGATCGCCTATAAAAGAGTCTTACAAAAGGGTAGGGGAGGCCGTAGCGAAAGCGCTGGTAACGCTGGGTGTTTCTGCAGAGCTTTGCAGGAACACTACACCGCCTTCAGCCGTCAGAGGAATTGGTGATTGTTTCAAACTTACACTTGATTACGAACTGGCAGTTGAGGGTAAAAAGACGCTGGGAAGCGCTCAGGTTAGGCGTTCTGGCGCGGTACTGCAGCAAAACTCACTTCAATCCCCATCAGGAGAACGATGGAATGATGTCAATGGCCTGATCGGGGCAATTGTGAAATCGCTTGAGTCCGAGTTCGGCGTAAAAATGGAATTCGGCAATCTTACTGAAAATGAGATCAAGAATGCCCAAGAGTTTGCCGATAACAAGTATACAAACGACGATTGGAACCGGCTCGGTAGCTTGCAGGCGAAGCCCGCACATTGATTGACATAGCTTTTTTGAGCGTGATATACTGAGCACGATAGTTTGAGAGGAGGCAACCTGCATGGCTAGGAAGATTCTGGCCGTTGATGATGAGAAACATATCGTCCGGCTGGTTCAGGTTAACCTGGAAAGACAGGGTTATGAGGTAGTAACTGCGAACGACGGTAAGGAAGCTCTGGAAAAAGTCAAAGCTGAGCATCCTGATCTGGTGGTATTGGATGTCATGATGCCGTATATGGACGGCTTCGAGGTTCTCCAGAACCTTAGACGGGATCCTGCTACCAGGGATATACCGGTCATTATGTTGACAGCGAAAGCGCAGGATGCTGATGTATTCAAAGGATGGCAGTCTGGAGTAGATTGTTATCTGACAAAGCCGTTCAATCCAATGGAACTGATCTCGTTTGTCAAACGTATCTTCGGATCATTGGATGGTACAGGCAGTGGCGGCGGCGAGAAAAGGTTCGAGATCAAATAGTTTGTTAATCACGGGATGACCCGTTATCAAGGAGACTGCAGTGGCTAAGGGAAATAAGACCTGGGCGGTAGTGTTGGGCGCAGCGGCTGGCGTAACAGCCGTTACACTTGCTGTAGCGTGGTACCTTAAATCTCACAGTGAGGCACAGCCGATCAGAGATGTGCAGGACGCTATTAGTCAGGCCTACGACAAGATCAAAGAGATCGAGAGCATTGCAACTCTGCGGTACGTTCAGTAGGGTAAACATCGAACCAAAGAAGCATATTCTATTGGCCGGGGACATTAACGTGTCTTCGGCCTTTTGATTATCTCATGGGTTATGACAATTTGAAACGCATCAAGTTACTTCTCCTTATCGGAATAATTGCCGAAATACTCATCATTGCCTGGTTTTACCTAAGCAAAAGCGTGGAAATTGCAGGCGGCATCGGGTTCCCGCTCGATGACAGCTGGATACATTCTCAACTCGCCCGAAATATGGCTGAAGGAAATGGAATGGTATATAACCCCGGCCATCCTGTTTCATCGACAACCATTCTATACACGCTATTGCTGAGTGCTGCATTCAAAATAGCAGTATCGCCCGTTATTGACTCCATAGTCCTTGGATTGTGCCTGCATGCCGCAGCTTCTTATCTGATCTATCTGATAGCAAGAAGGCTTTCAATATCGAACTTTGTTGCTATATTAGCTGCATTGTTGTTCGCATCTACTCCACGCCTTATTTGGGGTGCTATTGGCGGAATGGAAGTGCCATTATACGTGTTTCTGGTGACACTCGGCATATACCATCACCTGCTCTATAGATGGGATGATACCCCACGGGCTTATTTATCTACGTTCTGGTTTGGGTTATCCACGCTTGCGCGTCCTGAGTGTGGCATGTTCATCGTACTGGCTCTGATCGATAGGGGAATATCGGCATTACGCAACCATAATCTGGCTTGTTGCCTGAAAACGGTCCCTTTTAATATTCTGATAGCTGCTCTTCCTGTAATTCCCTGGGGAATCTTCAACTGGTCCTATTCCGGGCACTTACTGCCGCCTTCTTTCTATGCAAAAGTCAGCGCTTTTCCGGATCTGGCTACAAGAGCATCAGTGTTTTGGAATTATATTGATCAGGCAGCACGCGTGGTTATAAATGATAACGCTATGTTAGCCATCAGTGCTGTAATAGGCATGATAATCTGCATACGTAGAGCATTCTCATCGAAAGCCGATGGCGAACTTCTGCTGCCTCTGGCATATTTTGGTATTCCCACAGCAGTAGGTCAATTTTCCGCAATATTGAAGACCGGAGTTCAACTAATCGGCCAAATTGGCCGGTACAGCGGCTATCTGGTCCCGCTTTTCATACTGATGGGAGCTGTCGGACTGGATGAGGTCTTTAAGCTGTTATTGCGATGCAGTCGATTTCTGAGATTAGCCGTTATAACGGCAGTCATAGTACTGGGATTCGGACTATCAGTGAGCAACAACTACGCGTTAGCTACGATCTATGGTCGCCAAGTGCAGAATATAAACGGTATGCAAGTCAATATTGGTAAATGGGCAGCCAAACTTCCTCCTGGGACACAAATAGCCTGTAACGATGCTGGCGCAATTGCTTATTTCTCCCGCCAGCCGGTGATAGATACAGTCGGTGTAATCAACCCGGAGGTTATCCCATATGTACGTGAATGCAGCGAACGTGATGAGGATATACAGCCCGGCCTCTGGAAGTATTTATCAGAACGAAAACCGGAATATCTTATTATTTTCCCGTCATGGTATCCTGCAATCTCACAACGGCCGGAATTGCAGTTCGTCCGATCTTATTTCCTCAAAAATAACATTTCCTGTGGTGATAAGGTTATGGTGGTCTACAAAATGAATTGGAAGAAATAGAGGCCATATCCCAACTGAGCCAGCCAGGGGAGTGTATTCTATGATCAATATCAATTATTGTGTCTGATAATATTACTTATGTTAACTTGCCATTTTGCTTAGAATTATCAGCTATCTTCTTGGGGTCCCCCATTATTGAGCGTTGACCGGATAAGCTGCGCGAACATATAATGATTGTGTGATATACTGCCGAAGGGATTCTGAGTGTTTTTATCCATAATCATAGTCAACTGGAATACAACCCGCCTGCTGGAAGCGTGCCTGGATTCTATCTATCGGCATGCGCCCGGTTTTGGCTTCGAAGTCATTGTCATAGATAATGCATCCAATGATTTCGCTTCGGATGCTCTCTCTCTTCGATTCCCAAAGGCAAGGGTTATTGCAAACGACCGCAATCTCGGCTATGCGGAGGGCAATAACCAGGGAATTGAGCGTGCATCGGGGCGTTATATCCTTCTACTTAACCCTGATACTGAAGTAAAGAACGATACTCTCGCGAAACTCGTAGAGTTCTTGGAAGCTCATCCGGGTGCAGCCGCCGCGGGTTGCAGGTTGGTGAGACCAGATGGTTCTATTGACCGGTCTGTTCGAGGGTTTCCAGAGCCTGCCGCCGTAGCTGCGGAGTTCTTTGGGCTCTCCCGGCTGTTTCCAAAGAGTAAAAAGTTCGGCGCTTACCGCATGACCTGGTTCGATTACAAGACAGAGGCACAGGTCGATCAACCGATGGGCTCATGCCTGATACTCAATCGTAAGGCAATAGATGAAATCGGGCTTTTCGACCTGGATTTCCCTATATATTTCAACGAAGTAGATTGGTGTTATCGGGCAAAACAGGCTGGATGGGAGATTTATTTCACACCTAAAGCAGAAGTGATCCACCACGGCGGATCGAGCACAAAACAGATCCGTTGTGAGATGCGCCGTGAGTCGCACAGGTCACTTGCACGGTTTTATAAGAAGCATTACGAAAAGAAGCTGTCTCCTCCGATTTACCGCCTTATCATCGCGGCCATAAAGCTGAGTGAGATATTGGGCGGGCGTTAGAGAGCATATAATTGGACATAACAATCAGCATAGTAAATTGGAATACCAGGGACGAACTCAGACACTGCCTGGAGTCAGTACTGGCGCAGGAAGGCATCGATTTCGAGGTCATAGTGGTTGATAACGCTTCATCTGACGAAAGCGCTGCGATGGTCGCCCATGACTTCCCGCAGATTACGCTTATCTCGAATGATAAGAATATCGGTTTCAGCAAGGCGCATAATCAGGCACTTGAAATAGCTCAAGGGCGTTATGTAATGCTCGTCAACCCGGACACGGTTTTGGAGGAGCGCGACACTCTTTTAAAAATCGTCACTTTCGCTGATGAGAACCCGGATGCAGGTATAATCGGCCCAAGGATAGAGAACCCCAACGGAAGTATCCAGTTTTCAGCGCGGCGTTTTCCCACCCTTGGCGCGGGACTTTTCCGCCGCACGCCCCTCGGCAAGCTATTTCCCAATAATCGCTTCGTAAAAAGCTATATAATGTCGGACTGGAAGCATGACGAGGCCCGGGACGTTGATTGGGTCTCCGGCGCAGCGCTTGTCATCAGACAGAAGACTATAGCCGACATCGGCCCGCTCGATTCGGGATTTTTTATGTATTGCGAGGATGTGGACTGGGCGTACAGAGCAAAAAAACACGGCTGGGAGGTTTGTTATTATCCGATGGCAAAGGTAAAGCACCGGATAGGCTCTGCTAGCGACCAGGCTCCTGTACGGATGATCTACCAGTTCCACCGGAGCATGTTCAAGTTCTTCACGAAGCACTACGCGAAAGGGCTGAATATAGTCCTCATACCATTGGTATTTATGGCGCTTGCTGCCAGGTCTCTGTTCTTTATAGTACTTACGCGCATTCCGATCTCAAAAGAAGCCGGTAATAACGGCGAGAGGCTCGTCAGATAATCAGTGGTTATCTAATGCCGACAGCGGCACTATCTCCACCCCTCGGTAATAATGCTTCAGAATCTGCTCGAACGTGTAGTTATTGGGTGCTTCCGCGAGGCCGTTTGCTCCGAACTGGCATAAGCCGATTCCATGACCAAAGCCCCGACCATCGAAAATCACCTTTCCATCTTCAACTTTTACCGTGAAAATCGTGCTCTTTATTACGGTATTTCCTAGAAGTTTTCTCAAGCTGACGCCATCAATATCTACATCGCCGGATTCTGCTTCGATTTCGATCTTATCGACACGGTTTTTGGCATCTGTTTGAGCTACAGAAACAGAAGTGATCCCCTTCAGGTCAGGGTGCGACTTCGATAAAATCTTCTCGAACTCCTGAAGAGTCCATGATTTTGTCCAGGTATGACCGTCATGTTCGCAATAGTCCACTCCCCCACCCTCAGGTGAATCGGCGACCGATGCTAAATAAGGCTTTCCGCCATCCTGTGTGACACCGCCGCAGTCTGAGCAGTACTGGGCTGAAATCAAATAGCCGTCGTGTTCTAGAACCAGTCCTTCTGTCTCCGTGACGGCTTTCGATGTAGACGGCTTTTCGCCATCTGCTCCCAGGTAGACCTGGCAGTCGGTAGAATCGCAGAGGTCGTAATTCGTTTTTTTGTGTTTGCCGCGGTTCATCCAGGCATAAGTTCTTGCAGCTACAGCCTGGGCTTTAAGCGCTTCGATACTAAACGACGTGGGCATCTCCGACGGCAGCACGCCTCGGATATAGTCCTCCAAATCTACGATATTTACAAGCGATATTCCGCGTTTTCCGAGGCTTACCTCTATTTTCCCCCGGTAATCGGCGGACTTGCAGCGAGGTGAGGACAGTGTAAGAAACGAATCTGAAGCCGAACTCGAGATAACGACCATGTTCTCTTCCTGTGATGGGGTATCACCGGCTCCAGTAAGTTGAAGCTTGCCGCCATTAGCCGATAAAACCACTTTTCCATCGGCGTCCACTTCAGCAATTACATTGCCTGATTTGTCGGAGACGGTAAATCCCGCGGAGTCACTTATAGTTACTTCATTGACACCCTTGAACTGGCGCACAAGGCCGATACGAAGCGATGCACCTGAGGCCAGGCTTGAGACCGAAAGTACCAGTAAGCACAGCGTAACGTATCTCATTTGCTTTCCTGCTGGGCTTCTCCAGCAGATGCGCTGGGAGTTTCAGAAACAGGCTCATTACGCTTACTTGCCTCTATCTTTTTTTGTACATCCTCAAGGTTCTTCTTTGCAGAAAGATAATCTGGTTTTTCTGCCAGCACTTCCTCGAATTCCTTAGCGGCTTCATCATACATCCCTTTCCGCATGTAACATCTACCAAGCCGGAAGTGAGCATCGATATAAACAGGATCTGCTGTAAGAGCTTCCTTAAGCAGATCGATAGCCTTGTCGAGGTCGCGCCCCATTGTGGCGGCATCTATAGCTTTTGCGTACAGCTCACGGCTCCTCTTTCTTTGGACGTTGTATTTCCACGGCATCTCAGGGACTGAGGCAGGCTCCGAAAATGCTCCGTTTTTAAGTACCTGGACGAGCTTTACCCGGCTTTCGGACTGGTTGAAGGCAAAACCGACCATTCCATCGACTCCGTACTTTCGCGCTGCCTCCAACTGCTGCGCGACAAGTTCCGGTGACTGAAGAAAATCCTGCCCGTTATAGACCTGCCTGTTATACTGCCATCGTTTGAACCCGTTAAGCCAGTTACGATACTCGCGGGCGTTCCTCTGGTTGGATTCTTTCTTGTAATTCATCGGTATGTTGGCGTCCAGTATCCCTTCCTCCATCCATTCGCACCAGTCCTGGTATACTCGGGAATACGCGGATGTACTAGAAAAATCCGATGAACAGTCACCCCATGGCACCGTTGCAGCCGTTACCTTTACATCAGGTTTGATGCTGTTTACGCCTTTATAAATCCGCCTGACGAGCGCCGTTACCTGGTCCCGTCTCCACTGCTGCCAGAGCGGGTCATCGTTTGCCGGTACACTGGTCCGACCGGTCTCCATATTGAACTGTTCGACTGCCGGGGCTGCATAACCGAAGTCCTTGCCTGGATAACGGATATAGTCCATGTGGATACCATCGATATCGTATTTCTTTACCACATCCATGAAAACGTTGTAAGTATAATCCTGCACTCCGGGGACTCCAGGGTCGAGAAACAGCCCTTCCGTTCCTGCCAAACTGCCGGAGGATGTTCTGGTCAACCATTCAGGGTGTAGATTAACAATGTGGTTAGGATCTTTTGGATAATCTTTTGAGCCCCAGATTCTGAACGTATTAAGCCACGCATGGACTTCTATACCAGCCTCATGCGCTTTCTGGATGATATACGCAAGTGGGTCATAATCAGGCCTGCCCGAAATGTTAGCTGCTCGCGGTTCTATGCTGGAATTATAGTAGGCATCCCCGACTTTTCTCACTTGTATGAAAAGTGCATTTATATTTGCCTCTTTCGCAAGACGGACAGTCTCATCAGCTTCCTGCGGACTGAGAAATCCTTTCGACCATGCAGTGACCCATGCGCCGCGAAACTCGGTCTGTGCTCCAAATGCGGAGATACTGGATGTTATGACAAGAAGTAGTATAGTTACAAAAGATTTAATTGCCCTTATCCTCCGAACTGTTGTGCTCTATTATACCAGACGCATGAAATTAACGATGAGTTTCCGCTATTTACAAGTCTGAACTGTTGTATTTGCTTTACCTGTTTGCTTCGAAGTGATAAAGTAGTGGTATGAAGAGACCAGCGTTCTTAATAACAGCACTGTTTTTATGTCTCGTAGCGCTTCCGGCTTTAGCCGGTGAGGACGAGTCACTGGCATCAGTCGTTACCTTCGGCCGGAATGGTGGTTTAGTATCATCAGGATTCGCCGTAGGTGATGGAAGCTACATCGTCACTTCGATAGACGCAGCGGTAGAGTCCGCTCCTAACGGAAAGATTCTGCCCGTCGTCCGCACTGTGGTGGTAAGCAATTGGACCGGAGACGCATATCCGGCCAAAATCGTCGCAACAAACGAGAAAGCGAGGATAGCTCTCCTGAAAATAGCGGCTCCTGCCGTTCCACCCGTACCGCTTGCTAATGATAAAGCTTTTTCGAGGACATCGAAGGCGACACTGGGGCAGCTTCTGTCCGGAGAAGAGGTCGGAACAAAGTTTCAGACCGTCATCTACGGGGTTAAACTCGATCAGAAGCCTGTAAAGTTGGTTGTCAAATCACTTAAGGGAGCTAACGCTTGCTTTACCGAGATCCGCGATATCAATTGGCTCTTTCTTTCAAAAGTCGATCCCTCAGATAAAGCATCCAAAGCTGCGCTTGTGTCCCAACCGGGCGTTGGAGCACTGGGAGTGTTTATCCAGAGGCTTGTAATAGGTGATGGGCCTCGCGCACCTGTTTTCTATCAGGTCTATCCCGCTCCGGAACTAAAAAGCTTCCTTGTGAAGTCCGGTGTACCTGAAAACACACTTTCGCAATCGACTTTCACGGTAAAAAAAACCGAAGACAGCGATAACAGTTTTCAGGCTATATCGCTGGCGCTCTATGCATCCGCTGCAGGCTCGATAGACACCGATGATCTCGCTGCCGCAGCGATAAAGCTTCGCCCGAAGTCAGCTATGCCTTACATGCTGCAGGGAGTCGCTTTTGCGAGTTTTGGTAAGTACGATGCTGCTACAAAGTCAATTAATAAAGCTATAGAGCTCGATCAAACCCTGCCTGATGCTTTCCTTAACCGTGGGCTCGTTTATGCCGCTGCTGGTAAAGCCACTGAAGCAGAGCAGGACCTTCGTAAAGCCATCGAGAGCGATCCCACGGACTCAAGACCGCTTATCGCGCTTGCAGATGTTCTAGTTAATAAAGATAATAAGCTTGATGAAGCTTTGACACTGGCAAAAAAGGCTGTGGCTGTTGCTCCGAACGATCCGTCCTGCCGCATTTCCCTGGCTCGAGTACTCAAACATAAAAATGATTTCGATGGGGCTATCGCGGAGCTGCGATTAGTTATCGATTCCGCGCCTAATTGGGACGAGCCTCATGTAGCTCTGGCAGTTACTTGTGAAGCTGCCGGAAAACTCGACATGGCGGAAGCAGAATACCGGAAACTCGTCGAACTGATGCCTACTGACCCATCATCTCATATTGCGCTTATTGAGTTCCTTATTTCGGCCGGCAAAAAGGATGATGCAAGGGCTGAAATCGGGAAGACACGCGAGCTGACCCTTACGACAGGCGCTGCAGACGCAGTAAAGAAGCTCGAATCCAAGCTGGACGAGAGTGAAAAGAAGGATTAAACCAAGTCATAGATGCCTCAGTTTGCAATTATAGCAAGCTGAGGCATTTCTACATTAGAAGCCTTTGTCTTTTGCTTCACCATGCGCACCAACAGACCTTTTTTCGTGCAGCTGACGGATACCTGGTCCATAAGGCTGTGAATTATCCGCCATCCGCGGCCATGTTCGTTGTTTTTGTTTACAATGGCTTTGGGGATAGGCACACAGGCAGCATGCCCATTGTCTTCAACATCGACTTCGATAGAGCTTTGAAAGATACCGCAGCGAATGGATACGCGGCCGCTGCCATCGGTAGGGCTGCCGTGGCAGACGGCATTCGTTACCGCTTCACCGATAGCGACTTCTATATCCTGGCAGGTTTCCTCATCAAACCCGGCGCCTTCCGCAAGAGAGCGGATTCCCTTTCTTACGAGCGCCACATACTTTCCCTGAGCTGGGATTTGAAACTCAGCGTCAGCAATCACTCCTACCGGCATCCGAGTTATCCTTTCTATGGATTATCGGTTATAACCGATAATCCTACGGGAGAAATTTAAATAATTTCTGAAATTCGTAAATAACAATTAGCAAAGCAGGCAGTTGGAAATCAGCCTGAGCAATTATATTTTTACCCTAGCTATATGACTGCCAAACTAAACTGTATGTCACATTCCAAATAAGCTGACGGAGCCGGAAGTGTGCTGAATTAATTACCCGTATGTATGCTTGCCTAAACAAAACTACTTAATTGCTCTATATGTGGCTCCGACCAGAAATCCACCGAGTGACGAATCATTCGTATTGTAGCCCCTGTAGCCTATGGTTAGAAACCACCTTGGACGGAGTTCATATTTTATGCCTGCATCCAGGGTCCAAAGTGGATCATCGATAAATGCAACTCCCAACCGGCCGTATAAAGTGAGTTCAGGCCTTAGGGTATAATCGGCAATCGTTCCAAGCGAAAGGCCAGTATCGCCGCTTTCCTCATCAAATATATCTTCGACTGAAAGCCACGATATACCGGCATAGCCTTCCAATTTGGTTGTTTTATTATTTTTGAGCGGAATCGGCTTCCGCAGATAGATGTTACCTATATGTGTCCGTCCATCCGCATCGCTGATTTTAGCAGCCTCAAGACCGATACCAAGTTCGGGCGTGATATCAGCCTGACACTCAAATATCTGAGAATGAGCATCTGCCCCATCATGTATCGAATGCGAATATGCTGATGTATCAATCTGGATCGTTGAAGTCCCATCTGTCTCGCCAACTGCCATAGAAACTCCTGATAAAAGCAGAACGGCGCATACAGCTAGTGCTATTTTACCTGTCAACTTGCTCTCTTTCTGACTCCTTTACGTCGATAACCGATGTAAATCCCATATCGGTTATCACCCACCTGTTTTTCTGAAGCCTCAAAATGTAGTAGACGTCGCTTCGATGGTTGATAGAGTCTGGATTATAGCCTTTGTCTTTATATATATGATGGCCTCTTGCAACGATTTTGTTCCACCGGTAATCCACAACATTGAGCATATAATCCACTGTTTGCCATTCATTCATAGCATCGATAGTTGCAGCATAATAATCTTCTGACTTCATTTTGCACAGGAGCTTTCCGTTTTTATATATCTTTACCTCCTTTTTCGGAGGCAGATAAGTGCGTATCATCTCCGGCGCGTTTTTTATCCACGCATATGATATGTCATCAACCAGTTGCTGGATTGTCAACTCCTCTGTATTGTCAGGCACTGATGAGTCGGGATACGATGTTGGCGCAGGGGATACGACAACCCAACCAGGATCATATGGATAGCAGCCTTTATGAGAGTGATGTTTCTTGTTTTGAGTCTTGATCTCAGGTCTCTCATCTGTCCGCTTATACAAGATGTCCTTATCACTGTCCTTGTGTCTGGAGTCATTATCTTTTGAAGTCGTGCGTTTTTCTGTAGGGCGTGCATCAGATGTTTTTCGGTTATCAGAACTTGTACTTGATGTATTGGAGGTGGTAGAAGTCTCTGAGTTCGATATCTCATTGTTCTTGGTATCTCGCTCGTTGGTCTTTATCTGCTCCCTGCTCTCGGAATTCTTCTTTTCTGTTGGATTCGCAGCGGAATCTTTCTTTGTATCGTCCTGAGATTTCTTATCTTCCTTTTTTTCCTGTTTTTCGTTATCCTTCTTTGGCTCTTCTACCTTATTCGTGTTACCGGTAGATTTTTTGCCAAATGGTCCCTGGGCGTATGCAGTAGAACCGGGGATATTTATAAGCGTGGGAGCGATTGATGTTACAAGGAATACAACGAGGGTTAGAGTTAGTGTCAAAATAAGATACCTGCGCATTGCGAGTCCCTCCTCATCTGATGACGTTTTATATAGGAGATAGGGCCCTAAAAGAGCCCTATCTCATCAGTAACCGTATCTTCTGGGTGAGGATCCGACTTCAGTCAGATCCCAATTGCCATCATGCCGTTCAAACTCATAGCTAATATACACTGTCTTTAATGAGCCGTCCAGAGCATAGAATTTATGAATTCCATAGGCCACCACCCTATTATCGCCACGGCTTTTAACCGATTCGAAGTCAAAATCAACTGTTTTGGTAGTATTTACAGCGTCGCTTGTCATGTCACGGTAATCTTCCGCGCTAAGAGAATACGAATATTTGCTGTCAAGAAGAACATCTATGTCCGTATTGCTCCTGACATACCTAAGCAGAAGACTTGGTTCATCTGTCTTCCATGCTCTTTCGACGTCATAAAGCACGTCGTCTATTGAATAACCGGCACTTTTTTCCAGGTAGTAGCCTGTATCCGAGCTTTTTTCGTGTATAACGATAGGAACCTCGACATACGTAACATGAGGTCTCTTTACAATGATTACCCGGCCACAGGATACGTAAGGGAAGTATCCATAGTAGTAGTATACGGACGGTAGCGAGTTGCCATAGTCATAATCGAAGGCCCAATATCCATAAGTCAAAGGATAATCATAATGGTACGGCCACCCATGATCGTAGTAGTATCGTCCATTATGATAGCTTGGTGGGCGTTGCGATCTTCCGTAGTCATGATCATTACGGTCATTGGAATAGCGCTCCCCTACCCGGTCGTATTTATGGCTGTCCTTCCAATTGCTGTCGGAATGGCTGTCATATTTCTTGCCGCTTTCCCAGGTTCTGTCATTGGACTGTCTGTAAGACGGAGTCGCGTCGATGTTTCTGTCTTTCATGGTAGCTCTCGGTGAACTACCGGATTCTTTCGTTGTCCCGTAGGACTTTTCTTGTTTCGAGCTGTTGCTGCGAGTTTCGGAGGGATGTTCTGTTCGGCTGACGTTCGGTTTTTCTTTACGCGACTCGTCGCTTTTATCCCGCCTGATTATAGCTCCGGCTCCAGCTACGCTGACAAGCGTGAAAATCAAGATAATGGTAAGGCTAACTGTTTTGAATAGACTTTTTGCGCTCATCGTTTTCCCTCCTTTTTGATCCCGCGTCATCCCCTGAGCGTGAATAATACGGGTAGGAGAGCAGAAAGGACGTTCTTTCTATGGACGCCGCTTCTGTATCTCTTATAATTTTATTGGACGTCCCTCGGCGACATCAATTGCCAGAGCTTATTATAAAGAGCATCTGCCAATAATATATCCCCAATATAGCCGGTATTTGAATGGGTTTCAAGATATTAGGGACGTGCGAATAAATTACGCGTGATGTCCAGGAATAGGCGCATAAACTTTTACTTACGTCGGCTACCGCGCTTGGATTCGAGGTTGCGTTTGAGGTCTACCTGGCGTTCTTCACTGTCTTTTAGGAACCTTGAGAGCTTATCTTCGAAGGTTACCGGGATCTTCTCCTTCTCTCGCTCACGTACTAGTTCAAAGTTATATATCTTTGAATCTTTTTTCTTCGCAGGTGCGGGTGGAGTGGCAGTCGGTTGCTCGGAACTTCGAACGGCGTTAGGATTTGCCTGCTTCACAGATAATTCGTACCGCCCCTTATCGTTTATCTTCAGGACCTTTACATAGACGCGGTCACTCTCTTTGAGGTAATCATGCATATCCCTTACGAAAGTATCCGCGACTTCCGAAATATGCACAAGACCCATTTTTCCGCCTGCCAGCCGGACTATTGCGCCATAGTCCATAAGCTTTATAACTATACCCTCTACAGTGTTTCCGATCTCGATGGCCATGTTTTAAGGCGATTCCTCCTCCTTAATCGAGGATTGTGGAAACTATAAGATTAGTATTGATTAATATTTCACATATGTCAATAGGTAAAGAATATGGATACTTATAATCGGAAATATTCAATCCAAAGCGCTGTACATGTCTTTTCGGTAACACGCACAAGTTCTGATACTGCATATCCTGCAACCCAGATGATTTTTTCCTCGTCTGCGATCACAGGAACAAGAACTCTCTCCCTGCGCGGTGTCTTTGCATCTGTAAACAAGTCCTGGAGTTTCTTGTGCCCGGTCATCCCAAGCGGCAAAATACGGTCTCCCCGCCTCCATGTCCTCAACGTGAGTTTTCCTTTGATCTTTTTCGGGTCCATAACAGCCTGAGAAGGCAATTCAGGCCGTGTATTTGCAGGAACGAACTTTGTTTCAAACAAAATATCAAGCTCAGGAGCTTCAGTCCTGCCTCCGATTTCCAATTCTTTCTCAATATCTATCTTTGCAGGCTCTATAATCCTGAATATCCTTAACTCGTCTCCAGTAAGCCGTGCATAGACCTTCCCAGATGGCAAAGTCAGCGCAACATCTTCTTTTTGGACTACACTATCCGCAATACGCTCCGTCTGTATGTATTCAACGTCCCTAAGGTCTCCTTTGACCAGCTCAATTGCCTTCCTAATGCACCGGCGAAGCAGTGCGCGCGGCAGATTTCTGAGCTTTGACGCATCGAATACTACGGATTCATGCCCTGCTTCTTTCGCGGCAGCCGAGAACTCAATCTCTGTTGCTGCCTTGGCTGCTTCGTTTTCGTCGCGAACGAGCCTGGAAAGAGAAAGAAGCGCATCTTTCACTTTTGGGTTGAACTGATCTTCAAGAAATGGGATCAGTTGGAGCCGCACGCGGTTTCTGGTGTAGTCCATTACAATATTTGTGACGTCTGTAACCCAGTCGAGCCCGTTTTCTCGAAGATATGCTTCGATGTCGGTACGAAACGTGTCAATCAGAGGACGGATTATTCTGCCGCGCACTGCGGGCATACCTGAAATCCCATCGGGTCCAGTACCTCTTATAATATTCAGTAGAACGGTCTCTACCTGGTCATCTGCCGTGTGCGCAACCGCAATCCGGGCAGCTCCGGCATCTGATGCAATGTTTTCAAGAAAATCATAGCGGACTTTGCGTGCAGCCTCTTCCAGGCCGAGCCGGGCTTTCTTCCTGAACGCAGGTACATCCACCTTTTCCACAACAGATGCGATTTTCAGGCGGTCTGCGAGTGCCTGAACAAACAGCGCATCTCTGTCTGCATCTTCACCCCGTATTCCATGGTTCATGTGCGCAGCGATCAGGTCAAGATCGAACTCATCCTTCATCTGCCACAGAACATGCAGCAGTGCCACGGAATCCGCGCCGCCTGAGACTGCGACTATGATCCTGTCACCGTGCCGGATCATATTGTTCTGAGTTATTGTCTTACGAACAGTATCTATAAAGGTGTTGCTCACAGTGGTTTATATCTACTCCAAACTTGCAATGCTTTCATATATTTGTTATACGTCGGAAGGCAAAGATACTCCTGGAACTCACTAAATAATTACCATATCACTAAATAATCGAAGCTGCGAAACCGTTTAAAAGCAGTCGAGTTTTCAGTATTTTCTCATTGACAATGAAGGGTGGACATGGTATCTTATATATCGTTTGCGGTGCCATAGGCACGGAGTGCGGGAGTAGTTCAGTGGTAGAGCGTCAGCTTCCCAAGCTGAATGTCGCGGGTCCGAATCCCGTCTCCCGCTCCAAAAATGGCGACGTACCCAAGTGGCTAAGGGAGCGGTCTGCAAAACCGTTATTCTCGGGTTCGATTCCCGACGTCGCCTCCATATATTTTAAGCTCAAAAAGGCCAGTTTTCCACAGGGTAACGAGTTACCTAAAACAAGGAAAACTGGCCTTCTGCCCACCATTTGCCCACCAAAATTAGATTACCATCCCAGCGCTTCGTCGAATCGTTCTGCAACGGCATCAGCTAAGGTTGGTAATAGGTGTCCATATCTATCCATGGTGATGGAAATGGACGAATGTCCGAGGAGTTCTGAAATCACTTTCATATGTTCGCCTTGGGCAATGAGTAACGAAACATAGGTATGCCTCAGGTCATGGAATCTGACCTGAGTGATTTTCATCCTATTGATGTGCGCTTCAAATACATTAGACAGTATATCAGGAATAATCATCTTTCCATCCGGCTGGCAGCAGACAAGATCATTGTCTTCATACTCAGCTCCCAAAAGCAATTTATTCTCTGCCTGCTTGCTTCTATGCTTTATCAGTTCATTAACTGTCTTCCTTGAAATGGGTATTTTTCGGATTTTACCAGTCTTAGTTTCCTTGAAAGAAATAACCCTGCCGTTTGTTTGTTGCAACGATTGTCGGACTATTACATGAGGTTTTTGGGATTCGAGATCAACATCATCCCATTTAAGCGCAAGGATCTCTCCCCGCCTCATCCCCGTTGATATAGCTAACACAATAGCAATATAGTATTTGTTTGACATGAAATGATCGCACAGGTCCTTGACCTCCTCTTTCGAAAGCACCTTCATTTTTGTTTTTTCGACTTTCGGAGGTTTTACGAAATCAAATGGGTTGAATGGTATTTTCTTCCAATGAACCGCATCAGCAAACATTTTATGGAGCAAAGTGTGATGATGCCGGATTGTCAAAGGAGATAATCCATCTGGCATTATCTTATGCGGTGGCGCGCCCTCTTTTCGGGGCTTTAGTGTTTTCTTGATTCGCCCTTTTTCACCCAGATAATTATAGTATTCCTGTATACTTAGCGGCTCTACATTACACATTAGCATATTACCAAAGTAAGGGATGATATGATTATCCCCCATTTTTTTATACTCATCCAATGTCTTCTTGGCTAAACTGGGGCCAATAGCTCCAATCCATCGATGATAAAAGACAGACACCAGTAACTTCGATGGTTCGATATATTTCCCGGCTTGGATCTCTGCAAGAATTTCATTTAGCCGCCGCTGGGCGTCTCGTTTTGTGCCCTGGACAGTTTCATAACCCTGCTTACGCGAGCCCTGTGGTGTTTTTTGTAATTCGTAGGTGATCTGCCATCGATGATCGCCGCGATTTCTAATCGATCCTCTTGTTCCACTCATATATCACCTGACTATTTCTTGCCGTGTATATCTTGCAGCTCATTCATTCTGCGCTCGGCTTCGCGTTTGCAGCCGTGGACGGTTTCGAAAAGCTGCCGGCGTTTTCCATCGACTCCGCGCGAAAGCTCGATGCGTATTTGCCATCGCAAATCACCAGTCATGCGTATAGATCCCATGATACCCTCTCCCCAAATGCAAAACGGGCAGCTCACGCCCGCCAGAGTATGAGTTGCCCGTAAGTGATGCCTGTTACGGCATCAAATCTGTTCAATTGGCCTGGCGGGCTGATGAGGTTATTATAGCACAACCATTCAATCCCGGAAGAACTTGACTCTTGTCTTTAGAAATAATAGACTGATGCGTAGCCATTTATGTTGTCTTCTGTTCCTTGCTTGGAGGTGGAGGAGGTGGGTTAACCGGCCGTCCACTATCCGGTCTATTACATGGTGATGGATTGCTTTCACGTACTCGTTCTGGAGGTGGATTTTGAACTGGCTTGCTTGGTTGTTTGGTATCCGACATAATACAACTCCTATTCCGGTAGATAATGTCCCTGAAGGGATAAAGTCAGTACTCGCCGCTGCCTGGGCACGTTTTAATATCCAATGGAACAGCTTGGATGTAATCGACCAGAAAGCGAGCACACTGCTTGCTGTAATTAGTGTTATGGTAACGGTCTTGGTTACACTCGGATCACATACTGCTGTGGGATTATCCTTCTGGATACGCTTTATTGGTATAGTTGTGCTGCTTGTTTCGGCAATTTTTGCTCTTCGTGCATATAAAGTTGCGGAATATGATGCACCATCGTATCCCAAAAAGATGCTCGATTATTACTATAAAACTGATCTGACTGAACCAAATCGTCAGACGACAGAAATGATAATAGAACATCTTGATGATATAATTAACGCTAACTACGCCATAAGTTGTAAAAAGATCAGTTTGCTTAGAAAATCCTCTACCCTTCTTGTCATAGGAATGTTCATTATTATCGTCGCATATGGTTTTGGTTAAAGTGGAAACAATCTACTGCTTGTCCCATATCTCGACTATGTATGGCTGGCCACTGTTTATATCAAGATAATAGGTACCGCTGTCATACTGGCAGCTCTCATCCTTGCTCTTGCCGATTACATTGGCTACGGAATCCGGCATATCGCTTCCCTCTTTATAAATATCAACCATGAAATTCATATCACCATACTGGCCGGGCTTTGTATCCCATTTGACCTTCCATTCAGAGCCGACGGTGAACTTAGGAGTTTTCTTTGTGCCGCTGCCCTGAAAGACTGCGATTTTCACCCATTTGGCTGGTTTCGCGGCTGCAGGTTTGCTGCTTGTTGCTTCGGTTTTTGATGCCGGTTTGGATCTCTGAGAATTATTACTGCCATTGCTGGTGATTATGGCTATCAGGATAAATAGCAGGATAATTCCAGCACATCCAATGCCTAAGACCTTCCCGACCTTATTGGCCGGTCTTGCGTTGCCATTTTGCTGATCCATGTCCATTACCCCCGTTTCCTCTCATCTATGGTTTTATTAATGCCCAGACAATTATTAGAAGCAAGCAAATAACCAAAGCGGCCGGAGCACAACAAAAGCAGCCTGCTTTACCTTTCTCACCACTGATGTCTGAAGATGCTTTTAGTCCCGTCATCTGGCATAAAGATTGAAGAGCTTGCTTATACGCTGATGTATGAACATTCCCACCGCTATAATATCTGCCGTTAGGCGCCTTGTAATAGCCGAACCATATAAGATCACGTCCATTATATTCGCGTAGTGAAGGAATAAAGGATTCATTTGAAATGAGCTGCGTTGATATTTCTGTAATTATTGGATGGTCTGGCCCCTGAATCGGCACATTGTCTTTGCCATGCACGAGACTTCGATATACCCTGTATGTGAACCAGGAAGCCATTCCATATTCAAATCCGGGCTGCTTAAGGTCTTCATAAATCCTATCGAATAATTCCTTTTTCCCTGTGCATCTTGTGTGGTATACGCGATACATTGCAGCAAATCCACGGTGTCTATCTGTAGCCGGTTTATCATTTGATTCATGGCAATCAATAAGATCGGATAGCTCTTCCTTTGTTGGATCGGTAGGGATCTCCAATCCAAGAGAATGTGCATAGCCCAATTGCCTCGCTGTAGGCATTTCATCAGGAACCAGAATGATATTCTCTACAATAAGTCCATCAGATGTAGCTTTCATTACAGCAACTGAATCATCAAATGCCTTATAGGTACGTTTTCTTTTTCGATGTGTCTCTTGGCTTCGTCCTGTAATCTCATAAGTTGGCAATGCTCATACCCTCTTTTCATAAGGTATAAATCGGCTCTGCAGTCCCAGTTCCTTCACCCGGATCCGCATAGCCGACAGGCTGACGCCGAAGCGGTCGGCCATAATTGGAACCCGTCCGGTAGGATTCGACGCCAGCTCACCCCACCACTCCCGGACCAGCCAGTGCGGCATCAGGAGAGCGGCCGCAAAATGGTTAGCGCGGCACTCGTCCCGTGACTGAACGAGCTCGCCATTAAAGTCCTCATCTATATCATAATATGTCCCGGGCGCTGCATTCCGTGGAAGCATCAAGTGATGCCCTATCTCATGCGCGATAGTCCAACGCTTTCTGACGGGAAGCAGATCCAACAAGGTGTTGATGTGTATTAGCCTTCGACCATTTGGTGTAACAATATACATCCCGCATATTTCAGGCTCAAGTGCCTTTTTATATAACCTGATTTTCAAAAAACGTCTGACACTATCGAGATCGACTGGTGGCTCAAGCTCAAGCCGTTTCCAGGCAGATTCCGCATAGCGTTCAAGCGGTTCGGGTGGAAAATCCTCGTAAAGCGTAATTCTCACTGCCTGCCTGCTACTGCCCTGTAAATACAAAAAAGCCCGCAGGCATTACCAAAAACTGCTATATAGCAGCCCGTGATACTGCTGCGGGCTTAGATTACGTTATGTATTGCTAATTTACAAACTCATCTTCAGGAATACTGTCGGCGTCTTCAACGATTTCCCTTACATACTGCATCAGTTTCTCTTGTTTTTCGGGTGAAAGCTTGCCTGAGAGACGATATTTTGTGATGACATTCTCGATACCCTCGATTGGATTAGCTGGCTGTTCGTAGCCAGATGCAACACGTAAATCATCTATCTTTGCACCACGATCAGCTAAACCGATAGCAATTCGTTCAAGGACATCTTCAGATGGCACTTGACCAAATTTACGCATCTTCCGAATGTATTCAGAACTGACACCGGTTCTAACCGATACCTGCTCGTTCGTCAACCCCGTAGTCAATCTATTAATAAGATCGGCGAACTCTTCTTTATGGGTTACACCAATTGGCATGCCAACACCTTCTTCGTTGTTCGTTTTATTATATGCCCCGCCCTCAAAAAAAGTCTAATAAATAATAAAATATATATTGACAACTCGATAGTTGTGGCTTATTATGATGACACAACAACTCGCAAGTTGTTTTTAAGGGGGGTCTGATAGTTATGTCTAAGATGCCACCTCATAATCAGAGGCGATTGAATCAAAAAGTTCGTGATGTATATGGCGGCAAATATACCGATTGGTATGAACTCGTAAAGGAGCGCCAGAATGCTGGCGACACACTGGAGATGATCAGAGTGCAGTTTGCCGCTCTTGGCATTAATGTCTCGATATTCACTGTGCACAACTGGATTAAGCAACGTGAAGCCGATGAAAATGCACATTCGCATTTTGCCACCTCTCATTGATATTACCCAGGGGTGACGCAATTCGGACAAGTGGCAATGGTGGGGATGTTTTCAATATACCCCCAACTGATGAGTTTTGTAACTGTAAGTATTACCGGGATATTGAAGAGACAAATTATGAAAAACCAACAGATTTTAAATCGTCCAGGAGGCGCAAACGGCAGGACGCCGGATGGTTGGGGAGAAGATCAGGAGTCAGTTTCCTTGGCCGGGGCTGACTCCCCATCCACACACGAAAGCGTACCACGATCAGCCTTCACAGTCAAGGAGGTCGCGGAATCTCTCCACGTAACAGAGCGGTTTCTCCGAACACAAATTGCTGATAAGAAGATCAAAATCGCCAAACTTGGCCGATGTGTACGTATTCCGGCGTTTGAGCTGGAGCGCATCGCAGCAGAGGGATTGGAGACTCAGCCATGACAAACAACCGTGATCTCTGCAAGGCCATCTCGAACGTCCTGGCTGGGATTATCACCGCGCTGATAGTGCTGACTGCAATATGCCAACTGATGATCATCCGTGGGAGGTAAGGCCGATGCTCAGATACTTAATGCCAGGTTGGGACCAACTCAGCCGGGATTCAAAACAGTGGTTTAGGCGGCTGTTTGTTATCGCCGCAATCATCGGCTGCATTCTGGGTGCTATAGCTGCTCACAACGATTTCATCAGGACAATGCACCGTCCGGACACGCCGATCGGCGCGGAGGCGGCTATGCAGGACTATGCACAGTACCGGCAAGTGACGCAGGGAACACCCTCCAGATAGCGGTTTTCATACGAAAGGATAAATCTATGTCTGTTAGAACGAAGCTACTCAGCGTTATGCTGCAGGTACCATATCTCGCCCCTGACCGGCAGATGCCAAAGGAAGCAGGGGGCTACAAATATCTTTCCGAAGACCGGCTGACGAGCGAACTCCATCCACGCTTTGCAGATCTCGGACTGATTATCTACCCCACCGGTATGAGCGTTCTGTCTGAATGCGAGCGTGATAACGGCAAAACCCGCTATGTCCGGGTCG
>JBDKUN010000028.1:0-185953 GCA_039679675.1 Armatimonadota bacterium | reverse complement strand
TCAATCAACTTGTAAAGGAGCTTTATGATACACTGCATCAGTAACACGCAACGGTGCCTCACACGGTACGATTCTTCGTGAGGCAACGACCTGCGCTATGGTACGATTTTTATGTGAGGCAATACGTCGAGCACGCAGGGCAAACGCGTCTAAATGAGGGAATTTCTTTGGATTGCGGAAGCTGCCGCTTCCGTTTTTCTATCGGCATCCACTATCCGTCATTTTGAAACGCGGATTACACGGATCTAGCGGATTTCACGAATGGTAGAGGCTTAAAGTATCTACAACAATATCCTCAAGCCTTCACCAATCCCTTTTCGCATCTTTACTTTGCTTCGGCTTGCTTGCCACCGAAGCCGACACCGTAGGTGTCGAGAAATTAACAATGCTTCGCGCATTTCGCGATTCAGAATGCTTTAGGACTACTTGCGCTGAGCACTACCCAAGCAGCCTTACGTCGGGTATAATGATCCCAATTTCATCTACAGGTATAAATATAACGTGATAAATAGCGAAAGACCACCAATAGACGAAGATTCACTGCCGAAGCTGCTCCATGCAGGAATGGGGCGGGCTGTGCATTACCTGCTTCAAGAGGACCTTCGTCAGTACCGCGACATTATTCTCGATGAGGCTCTTCATAACAGGATATTCGACCCACAAACGGAATGCAAACGAGCTGAGTATTTGTATTCTTTGATCAAACATTCCGGGGAAGAAGACTATTACAGAGAAAAAATCATCGATGCCCTTGTGGATGTCACAGATTGCGCGGATGCACTCCAGCTCTTCGATTTCGCAGTAATCTTCGCAGAAGCCGGCTATGAACGTGCCCGCGAAGTTGCTTACCAGAAATTTGCCAAAAATGATACAAAGTATGAGGATTACTGTGGAGATTACGCGCTGATCAGGATAGACGGTATAAACGGGCTGCTTTACGTGCTGGATGTGCTCGGAGCCGCAGAATATGAAGATTACATCAGCCAGTGGCTTATTGAAGAGGCAGAGGGTATTGCCGGTGCCGATGAAGTGCATTCCGCTTTAGTAAAAGCTGCTGCAGAAAATAAAAATATAGCAGCGGCGCTGTCAATTGCCAATTATCCATATTCTCCGTCTTTTACAACGGAGGAAGTTCTACTGGTTCGAGAGCACATTATGCGTGTTGATTCGCAGAGCCGCCGGGAAGGGCTGGAAGAACTTACCTGGGAAGAAGCAAAGAAAGTGGAACCTACCAAACTCGGGTTTTGGGCTAAACAAGCCCCCGAAGAAGAGCTGATAAAGGTGGCAGAAGAGCTTATCGGTGCTTCTAGCCCGAAAGACATAAAAACGTATCTCAGAATGTTCATGACACGGGAGTTCCCTCTAGAACCAATACATCTCATGGCTTTTCTTGACTCTGAAGATGAGTTCATACAAAATCGCGCGAGGAAAATTCTATCCGACATGGAATATCCTGAAGTCCGAAGGCTGTTTTTTGAGTGGTATGAACAACCGGAAAAAGCATGGCGCGCAGTAAGATTTCTTAAGGAAAATTATGCACCTGGAGATTACGAATTTATCGAAACTCTTCTAAATAGTGAGAAAGATCCCGATTCTTTGCATACAATATGCTGTGATACGCTGGATGTTTTTAAGGAGAATCCGCTGCCGGAGCTTCTGCCAGCTTTGATGCTTGTCTATAACCAGTCTCCATGCTCAATGTGCAGGGCTAGTAGTGTTGAGTCAATGCACAGCATCAGTGATCTTCCAGAGTGGCTGATTGAAGAGTCTGTTTATGATGCCGATGACGGTTTGCGGGTTTTAGCGCAATCGCTTATATAATCAATAGCCGTTTTTCAGAGTGTATAATGTCATATAAGACAGCATGCAGAGTAGTATCAAACATGAGCAAACAACGAAAACGAACCAGAAAACTTATCAAAGTTCTGCTGATTCTGGCCTGCCTCATCTGTATTATGATGGGTGGCGCCAGAGTGTGGGTGCATAGCACAGCGCGCGGGCGAGTTTACACAGATATCAACAAGGTGCCGAAGTGCAAAGTCGCACTTGTGCTTGGTGCCAGAGTCCTTAAGAACGGCCAATTGTCGGGGCTCCTCAAGGACAGAGTCGATACGGCCATCGGACTGTATAAGGCAGGCAAGGCCGAAAAGCTCCTGATGTCCGGCGATAACCGGTTCAGCCATTATAACGAGCCCAAGAAGATGGCAGACTATGCGATCTCGCAGGGTGTTCCGGCAGCCGATGTCGTTATGGACTTTGCCGGAAGGCGGACCTACGACTCAGTCTACAGAGCTAAACACATTTTCGGACAAGGCCGTATGATAATCGTAACCCAGCGGTTCCACATGGACCGCGCTCTTTTTATCTGTGAAAAGCTCGGTGTGGAGGCTTACGGCGTTCCCGGCAAATGGACAGGAGCGTTCAGATCGAAAGTCCGCGAGTTACCGGCAGCCTTCAGCGCAGTGACCGATGCATATATACTGCACCCAGTGCCTATAATGGGAAAGAAAGAGAAGATTTAGGATTCAGTTAGAACATGAATTACGATCAGGCAATAGAATATCTGTCCGGGCTTCGCGCATTCGGTATAAAGCTCGGGTTGGAACGCTTCGCGGAGCTTTGCAGGCGGACCGGCAGCCCTCAGGACTCGCTCAAGGTCATACATGTCGGCGGAACGAACGGAAAAGGCTCGACATGCACCTTCATCACATCGATCCTGCATGCAGCGGGGTTCAGTACCGGCACATATCTCTCCCCTTATGTCTATGATGTGAGGGAGAGGATACAGATAAACGGCGAAATGATCCCGAAAGACGATTTCGCCGAGCTGATGACTGAGATAAAGCCGCACATCGAGGCGGTAGCCCAGACGGAACTCGGAAACGGCACTGAGTTCGAAGCCAAAACGCTCATGGCGTTCCTCTACTTCGCGAAAAAGAAGCTGGACTACTCGGTAATAGAGGTCGGTATGGGCGGGAGGTACGACGCGACCAACCTTGTGACCCCGCTCGTGTCAGTTATCACGAACGTCACGCTGGACCATACCGAACGGCTTGGAAACACAGTCCAGCAGATAGCCTGGGACAAGTCCGGTATAGCCAAACCGGGCGCGCCCCTCGTGACAGCCGCCAGTGACGAAGCCTGGCAGACGATTTACGCTACAGCAAGGGAACAAGGGGTCGAACAAATATGGCGGGTGATGAAAAAAGGCACTATGTCCCCGCCTGATTTGCCACAGCCTGATAAAACCGTTTACTACGATAACCAGGACGGGAAAGTCGTCATCGATCTTCCCGACGGGCAGATCGGCCCTGTCGAGCTCAGGCTTGCCGGGGATTTCCAGGCTGTGAATGCCGCTGTATCCGCAGCAGCAGTATCGGCGCTTCCGAACCCTGTGTCTCACGCAGCAATCGAAAAAGGTCTTACTGAAGCATATCTTCCGGGGAGGCTTGAGGTGCTCCGAAGGAAGCCGACGGTGGTGATAGACGCCGCGCACAACCCGGACGGGGCAAAAAAGCTCGCAGAGTCCGTCCCGAAGTATTTCAAGTATCGAAAACTGATACTTGTGATCGGGATGCTCTCTACACACTCGGCAGAGGAAGTTCTGAAAATACTCGCGCCGATTGCCGATGAGGTCATCGCCACAAAATCTCAGTGGGACAAGGCACGTCCCGCCGTTGAAGTGGCCTCCGCCGCGCTCAAGACAACCCCGAATGTACGGATAGTGGAGCCGGTCCCCGCCGCCGTACAGGCCGCGCTTGATTCGGCATCCGAAGACGACCTGGTGCTCGTCACAGGGTCATTCTACACGATAGGCGAAGTAGACCGTGAAATGTTTCGAGAGTAACAGCTTTAATCAGCACGATCTATGGAGAAACTGACAGTAATGTTTGCCGGCAGCATTACTGAAAATGGACATAGATGATATCCGAAAAAAGATAGACAGGATAGACAGAGAGCTTGTCAAGCTGATTAACAGGCGTGCTAAGTTCGCACTTGACGCAAGTAAGCTCAAGGAATCGAACGCGAGAGGTATATTTGCACCGGAGCGTGAACTGCAGGTGCTTGAAAGCGTCTTTTTACATAACAAGGGGCCGCTTGTGGACAAATCCATAAAGGCAATCTACCGGGAGATCATCTCAGCCTGCCGCGCACTCGAAAAACCGATTTTTGTCGCTTATCCGGGCCCGGCTGGAAGCTCTGCCCATATCGCAAGTGTCCATCAGTTCGGTAATTCGACCGGCTTTGTCTCTCTTGAGTCGATAGCGGATGTCTTTGGTGCCGTCGAACGTAAAAGTGCGAGCTATGGTGTCATCCCCATTGAGAATTCTACTGAAGGAATTGTCGATAATACACTTGAGAGGCTTGTTGTTTCTGATCTCAACATCATCGCAGAGTTAGTTGAGGACCAAAACAGGTTTTTTGTTATCGGCACCGGCATAACGAACCCAAGCGGTAGAGATAAGACAGCTATCGTTCTTTCGATGCCGCGTAAAGCGACATTCGACGATAAAATGGCTGATATAACAGTGATCGAGTCCCGTCTCATAAAACAAACGCCCTGGGTCTTTATCGAGATAAAGGGCCATATAACAGATGAGCCCCTGGAGAGGGCTGTTTCAAAGTTGAGCGACCAATCGCCCTTCGTTCGAGTGCTTGGATCTTACCCGGAAGCTAAATAACTATGGAGATGCGATAATTGAACCGTTTAACCTGGAAGTTGATAGCTTTTCCGAGCCTGCTTGGAGCAGCGGGAGCACTGTGGGGATATTTCAGTGTAAACATTTTTGGGGACGCAAGGTTCCTGTATCTGCCATTAAGACATTCATCAAACGCAGGCTGGGTTGTACCCATTGCTTTTGCGATCATCTTCTTCACGATATGGCTTGCAGGTTTCGTTGTGCTGAAAAATCCATGGAAATCTTTCGTTAACCTGCATTCACTGCACTATTTTGTTTTACCTTACCTGGCAACCGCATCGTTTATGGCAATGTTCTTGAATCAAGGCGCTATCGCGGGGATTTCCCTGGCTGTATATCTATTGTGCTTAATTTCTGGCGGCATATATCAGTTCCGGGAGAGTTCAAGACAACGGAAGATCGATAAGGAAAGAGGATTACCGCAAAAAGAACAAAAACACGCAGCGCGGTCTTTGGTTCATATAGGTGTTGTGCTGGTAATTACGCTGGCATTGGGTGCCGTTATCCATGAGATTACATCAGGAAACATCGAATCTGAAAATAATTACGCTGGTTTTTCGATTTTCATGTCCTGGTTTACAAGCAGTATAGCTTCTCTGGAATTCACAGTTGTTTTCTGGACGGCGCTTTGTTATGGTGCAATTGCTGGGCTTTGGAGCGGGTTTTTCACGAGTATTGGACTGGAACAGAGTAATGAGATTAATGTAAGCCGGTTGTACATCTGTATGGCAGCCGGACTTCTGATTGGAGCGCTGGTAGCAGGGATGACAACCGGCGCGCAGATCCTGCAGTTGGTGAATGCTTACGATGTGGCTTTCGAAAAAGAGAAGTTACTGACCGAATCGCTTTATATATGGGGTATATGCGGCGTACTTGCCGGACTCCTTCTGGCGGCGTTCCTTCATGGCTTGACCGGAGAAAAATCCGAAAGGCCGCGGCGGCTTGTGGCAGGATTTGCCTGGTCGCTTATCCCGATCATAATAGCTGCCAACTGGGCAGTGGGATACGTTAAGGAAAAAGACCTGGGCAGGGAGTACTTCGTGGAAGCCAACAAAACCGAAGACAATGGTTCTATAGTAGGGATGGATACTCTCGAGCCGATAAGTGATTTGAGCAGGGACTACTCTCCCCAAGTGCCTCAAAGAGGTGATCTGGTAATACGTATCGCTGAAGGTGAACCGGTGCAGGCACGCCAAAGCTCTTCTTGCTCCAAAACAATCAAAGCCTGCGACAAGCTCATCGAAAATCATCCAAAAAGCGCTTACAGGTCTGCTGCACTTTATCTGAAATCTTACCTTACAGCTCAAAACTGGCAGCCGGAAGAATCTCTCGACGTCGATGCCCGGCTGGTGCATGAATTTCCGAAGCAGGCTTTCGACCGGAGTTTTACTAATTCTAGAACCATAAGAGACAATGTCCTGCTCGGCGACTACGAAGCTGCATTTAAGGCAGATAAAGCCAGAAATCCGAATGCGGAACCGGACCGAGGTGCGATTTATGCGGCGAGGATCCTGGGAAAATGGGACGATGTCATCTCGCTTTGCCATGACAAGATCTCACATCTCCAGAAAGACTTTCCGGATGATAATAAGCATAAAAAAGAGATAATCGCCAGATACGAGAAGTGCCTGGAAGAGGCTAAAGCAAAGAAAGCTGAGGGTGAAAGGCCTGTGTCACGGACCGATGTATCCGGCCGGATAATGATAGAAGGCAAACCAGCCCGTGACGTAACAATATGCCTCCTTCCTGTGTGCGATGAAATCAAGGATTCGATCACAAACTCGCTCATAGCTGGAGGTCTGGGTGGCCGCGTGGGAGTTACAGACGACCGGGGATACTACAAAGTAATGGCAGTTCCATCCGGAAGATACGAACTATTGGTCGTTCTCGATGCGAAGAGGTTTAAATCGTTCAGGTACGGGGTGCGGGCAAAGGGAGTGCCGTTCAAAGTGAAAGGAAAGATGACCACCGCACCGGCAGTCGAACTTTTCACGCAGCAGGAGCTTCCGCAGCAGCCTCCGGTACCGTTAAGTATTCCTAACTCCTGATCGGTTTATAGCGCTATAATAAGGATGAGCCGGACTTTGGTGCGGTTCGTGTCAAGTTTTATGGTAATTGGTGAAGGGTATACGATTCATGGCAAGTAAAAAGAATTGCTGTGAGAGCATGCTGCGTTATGTTGCTCTCACATCGATGATTGTACTGGCATTCGTCCTGACAGGATGCGCCGGTGACATCATAGACAATAAAGTTGAAAGTAAAATAGAGGAAAGCCTGCCCAGCCTGGTCGGCCCGGCCAAGTCGTACGATGTGGAGGTCCACGGGTCGCACAGGAAGATGATCAAAGGGCAAATAGAGAAGTTAATCATTCACGGCGAAGATGTGTGGTTGATGCCTGACCTGTGCATCGATCATCTGACGGTCAATATGACGGATGTTGCAGCCGACCGCAAAAAGTCGGTGCTTAAGAGTGTAGGCAAGACGGACTTTGAGGCAACGATCTCAGAGAAATCGTTGAATAAATACATTGATAAAATAAGGACTGATGATCCTGAGATAAAGCTTGTTCAGGGAAAAATGAAGGTCCATGGAAGACCGAAAGCATGGATCGTCTCAGCCAATGTAGACTTGACCGGCTCCCTGGAGCCTAAAGGCGATAAGCTTTATCTGAAAATTGACCGCTTTGAAGTGGCCGGAATCAAAGCTCCGGCCATCGGAGCGAAGATGCTGGAAGACTGGATCAACCCGGTGGTGGACCTGGGTATTACGGGGTTATCACCTGAACTAAAGTCTGTAGACATATCGCCGGGAGCCATGCGTATCGTTGGAGTGGCTCACTTGACCGGTCAAGGATTGGACAGGGGGGCGACACAAAGTAACCGAAAGTAACGGTACGGATGACTCCGCTGAATAGGAGTGGAAAAATGTATACGTTACTGTGGTTTGTAATTATCGCGCTGTTCGTGCTGTGGCTCGTAGGCCTCGGTGTAAGCTGGGGTAACTGGCTGTGGATCCTGTTCGTTGTTGCAGTGATTCTACTGCTGTATAACCTGTTTACTGGCCGCCGTGTCACAACAATGTGACGCTCGATATAAATAGCAATTACAAAGGGCAGCGGACTTAAAGTCCGCTGCCCTTTCGATGTTCTTGTGATTATTGCAACTATTATCCTTACATGATTTTGAGGTTATTGTATACCTGCTTGACTCCGACGGTGCCGCTTGCGATTTCTTCCGCCGCGCGCCTCGTTTCTTCATCCTCGACATCACCTTCGAGGTACACATCCTCATTTTCGACCCGAACGTTTATATCGAACGGGTGTACTCGGAGGTCTTTGGACAGCGAGTCATTGACGAGGTTTTTTATCTCTACTTCATCAACCGGCTCGCCCACCACTATATCTATCTCGTTTACGATCTTTTTTACACCCGGCACTTTGGCTGCCATTGCTGCAGCATTCCATGACTCAAGCGAGCTCGATGCCTTACCGACGAGGTACGCCACAGCATTTTCCACAATACGCACGCCGATCCGCGCAGGCCTGCCTTCGGGATAATTGCCGAGTACATTCGCGATAGCGCACTCTATCTCGCTGTCGCTCGGCTGTTTGTCAGCCACAACCACAAGGTTGTTCTCGACACCTTTTACCCCCCTGGCACTTAGTGCCAGTTTACCGGCGGTCTGTTTTTCGTAGAGCGTCCGTACAGCACCGGTAAGGCACACAATACCGCCTGTGGAATCGACCAATAGGTCTCGTATATCTACATCCGGGCTTTCACCCAGCGCCTGCCTGACTTCGCCTATTATGTTATTGTCAGCCACAGCGGCTGAAGGCACCTCTGGATCGGGAAACCGCGGCATAAAGATCACTCCTTTTTGTCCGTAAGCTGCTGACGATGCTCGCGCAGCACTCGACGGGCACCGGATATGGCAACAGTAGCCATTATGGAAGATACGGCCGCTGATGTAAGACACCAGAAGCACCATGCTCCGGTCTTTTTCGGCTGCGCGTAAGTCAGATATGCGCTCAACCCCACTGCAAGAAGCGAACCCCCTATCATTGCTCTGGCAAGCCACTTCTGAACCCTGCCGGATGTCCGGGGGATTGCTATGGCAGTGCCCGCCGCCGCGCTGTAGCCCGCTACGCCGTATATGGCGTCTGGGACTCCGCCGGGAAACGCGGAATCAGAAGCGGCTACCTGCTCGCAGCCTCCATCAAACACCGGGCATACCAGATGTTCTATCTTCTTTGTCTGATAAAGAAGGAGATAAAGCGAGTCCAGTATTCCACTTACCGCAAGTCCCGTTACAATTGGCCATTCCTTTCCTTTTGCCATATCACACACCTGACTATCTATTGATCTATACTCATATTGTACTTACCCTGTTGGAGCATCTGCAGCTTAATGCTTTCATTGATTAAATTTTATTGGCGTAAATGCGTTAGCTGTCTTGACACGCCTGCTATATTTGTATAAAATGCTTTGTGCGCGATGTATGAAAAGTATGATTTACGCGCAATAAAGCGTTTTTTCAGCAGTTGAGCAACCATAGACTGGAAAGAGCTTTAATCGGTTCATGAATGAACCGTCTTAGAGAGGGGTGCGAGCTGAACATGGAAAACAAATGCTCAGTTGAAGAGCATTTTTTCGGCTCCGTAACTGTTGGGGAGAGAGGGCAGGTCGTCATTCCGGCTGAAGCCCGAAAGAAGATGGGCATCAACCCGGGTGACAAGCTCCTGGTGATGGGACACCCATACGGAAATGCGCTTGTGCTTGCAAAGATAGATTCGATGCGGGAGGTTTTGGCTGCATTTCAGCAGAGTCTCCAGGGCATGGAGAGCATGCTGGAATTGGATGGCAATAACGGCGTTTTACCTGATAAATAAATTACTGGCAATTTTAAATTAACAAGCGAGGTCAACCATCGCTATGGAGATTGTTGTCGAGGCTTGCGGGCTTGAGAAGCGGTTCGGTACGTTTCCAGCAGTAGACAGGCTGGATCTTGTGGTCGAGCATGGAGATGTGTTCGGGTTCCTTGGGCCGAACGGCGCGGGAAAAAGCACGACAATCCGCATGATGCTCGGCCTGATCAAGCCGTCTAATGGGTCTGTGCGTGTGCTTGGGCATGACGCATGGGGAAACCGGACGCGTGCGCTTAAGAAAGTCGGCGCGCTCGTCGAAAGCCCTGGGTTGTACAAACATCTCACCGCCCGGCAGAACATCCGGGTACTTTCGGAGATGACCGGCGGGATAAACAGCCGGGAAATAGACAAAGTTCTGGAACAGACTGGCCTGCTTGATAGGTCTGATTATAAGGTCAGGTCATTCTCCCAGGGGATGAAGCAGCGTCTGGGGATCGCTCAGGCGATAGTCGGAAGCCCGGAACTCGTCATATTGGATGAACCGACGAACGGGCTGGACCCTCAGGGCATGAAAGAAGTCCGTGAGCTTATAAAAAGCCTGTCGAAAGACTACGGAATGACCGTATTTCTGTCGAGTCATCTGCTACATGAAGTGGAACAGGTCTGTACTAAGGTGGCAGTTATCCATAAGGGCAAAAAAGTGGCTTCCGGGAACGTTTCTGAGCTTTTATCCGGCAAAGGAAGGCTCAAGATCACTGTAGACAAGCCTTCTGAGGCAGCCGCTCTGGTCGATGGACTGGGTTTTGCGAAGGTCGATGAAGTCGGGCCGGGCTGGATAGCCGCAGACGTGCAGGACGGATGTGCATCCGAGCTTAACAGGCAGCTCGTGACGGCTGGATTCGCTGTGAGTGCAGTTGTTCCAATGAATACATCGCTTGAGGAGTTCTACTTCTCGCTGATGGGGACTTGTGATGTTGAAGCAGATCAGACTTGAGCTGTTCAAGCTCACCCGGCGCGGCAGAAGCTATATCGGGTTCGTGGCACTCCTGGGGATAGCCGGGCTTATGACGCTTGGGTTCAGGAACGGCCCGCCTCCCTTTCAAGAGATGACAGCTCCTCCGGGGTTTGTTACCGTCGGAAGCGTGCTGAATGGCGGGTTCGTCGCATGGTTTTTGCTCAGGCTTGTAATAGAGTTTTTCCTGCCGCTTTTCGTATGCGTGGTGGTAGGAGACCTGATCTCAGGTGAAGCGGCCGAAGGGACGCTGAGGTCAATGCTTTCCCGGCCCATCAGCCGTGGACGGCTGTACTTTGGGAAACTTGCAACTGCAGTCATTTATACGGCGGCGCTCACGCTCTTTTTAGGGCTCGTTTCTTATGCGGTCGGCGCAATATTTCTTGGGCGTGGGGCGCTTATGACGTTTCAGACCGGAAGGCTCTTTCAAGCTCAGGGTATCTTTGTATACAGTGAGAGCGATGGGCTAGTGAGGTTGCTTCTGGCTTATGCATTCGCAGTCCTTGCGGTCCTTACAGTCGGAAGTATAGCGTTTTTTATATCGACTCTTGTGACGAACTCGCTCGGCGCGATAGGCGGGGCGATGATCGTATATATCGTGCTTAAACTTATCGGAGTGATCGGATATTTCGACCCGATAGAGCCGTATCTGTTTACGACTCATATGGGGGCGTTCGAAGGGTTCTTTATAGATGAGATTCCATGGCTTGAGATTGGAAAATCTGCTCTGGTACTGTTCATCTACTCGGCTGCATTTGCCGCAGCGGGTTTTCTAGTCTTCCGCCGAAAGGATGTGCTCTCATGAAAGCTGTCAGAATTACCGGTTCGATAGTTGTTGCACTGCTCATAGCCGCGGTGGCGGTAGCTGCGCCGGTGCATCCGAAGGCATCTGATGTTCTGGACGCGGTCCAAAAGAACTACAGCAGTGTAAACGACTATAAAGTCGATGTGACGGTATCGGTGAAAAGCCAGGATATGCACATCCCTAAGAACGAAGCGACTGTTTATTATAAAAAACCTGACAAGGTCAAGATTAAGGCAAAAGAAGGCTTTGCGGTGCTGCCGAAGACCTTTACAGGAAACCCGGTAGCAGAGATCAAAAAGAATTTTACGGCAGTTTATGACTGCGCTGCCAAAATAGGCAAGGAGCCGGTGCATGTGCTGAAACTCAAGCCGAAAACGACGCAGGCCGGCGGCTCGATGAAGCTCTATGTCGAAAAGCGGCGCGGCTTGATACTTAGAACACTGGCCGAAGTCAACGGTATGAAGATGACTTCGAGTTGGAGCTATAAAAAGGTGGACGGCAAGTACTGGATGCCGTCCCGGATTAAGGTCGATATGAACGGTATGCCATCTGATCCAGTGTCAGGCCAGTTCAGGAGAAAGAAAGCGCCTCAGACAGCCGTAAACAGCACGGCTGAGTTGCAGTTCAGTAACTACAGGATCAATAAAGGCATACCTGATAAGGTATTTGCAGAGAAGAAAGGCAGTGTGAAGTAGGATTGGAGACTAGACAGCTCGTTTGAAGCTCGAAACTCCAAATCCCTCATATTGGAGGCTTAAGAAGTGCGATACGGTATCTCAATGGTCAGTTTGATAGTGGCCGCAGCACTGGCAGCACCGGTCTTTGGTCAAACGCCGACGCCGGTTGCTCCCGATCAGCCGCCCGTTTTGGCGCTCGATGATGCGATAGCCATCGCTGTCCAGAACAATCCAGGGCTGGCAATCACCCGTGAACGCGTAAACCGTGCGGAAAACCAGTTGGATGAAGCCAAGTCAGCAGGCCGGTTCAAAGTAAATCTGAGCGCAGGGCCTGTGTGGATAACCCCATCTTCGACGTTTACTCCGTCGACTCAGACTACGGCGACTACAACTGTTACTCAGCCGGTGGATGTCAACGGAAGGATCTCTCTCGGAAAGGGACTTGCATCTCTCCAGATAAATGTGCAGGAGCTTGGAGAGGTACAGACTCTTCAGCAATTGATAGCGGACGTCAAAAACTCTTATTACATCGTCCTAAGGACACAGGGGACGGTCGATACGACCCGAGCAGCCATTGCAGCGGCTGAAGAAAACCTCAGGATCGCCCGTGCGCAGTTCGGGGCAGGCGTAGTGGCAAAATTCGATGTCACGAGCGCCGAAGTAGATCTTGCCAACCTGCAGCAGAACCTCCTGCAGGCGGAAGGCAATGTTCAGATTGCCATGGCGTTATTGAACAGAATCATGGGTGTAGATATAAACCGTCCGTTCAGGCTGGAGGAACAGGTTGTGTCGGTCGCTCCCGTAACTATAGACATAGATGCGACGATCCGCCAGGCCATGGCCGTACGTCCAGAGATACGCCAGGCCGAGACGAGTTTGAAGCTCGCGGAGCAGACCGTACACTACACGAAGACAGAGGATGATCCGTCTCTTGCGCTCTTCGCGACTACCGACTGGTCGAGTGCAACATCCGTGGCAAGTCCTAACAATACGTCTTACACATTCGGAGCATCCGTCAGCTGGCCTATCTGGACCGGAGGAGCAACCCGCGCAAGAGTTGCTGAGGCTAGAAACGATGTCGAGATAGCGAGGAAAAGTTTGGAACAGACCTCGCTTGTTGTGGGGCAGGAAGTCAGGACTTCGGCAACCAATGTAATGGAGTCATCCAGGCGAGTCCAGACCGCTCAGTCCAATGTAAACCTGGCCGAAGAAAGCTTGAGGCTTTCGAGACTCAGGTATCAGGAAGGAGTAACGCCTTTTGTCGAGGTGTCAAATGCTGAAGCCGCACTGACTCAGGCAAGGACCAATTTCGTCAGCGCGCGCTACGATTATCTGAATGCTGTTACGCAGTTGCAGCGCGCAACGGCATCGCAGCCTGAGTATGCACAGATTGTGTCACCCACTTCGGCAATGAAACCAATGAATCTACCTGCAGGTTCGACATCGAGCCCGACTACTGGCGGGACTGTCCCTCAAGGAGTAAATAAATAATGAGTCGTAATAGAATAATAGCAATTGCAGCTATACTGGTCGTTTTAGCCGGGATCTTCGCGGCAAGCAAGATACGCAGCACCAGAAAACCGGTAAAGTCGGCTGAACAGATCCAAAAAGAAGTAGGATTGCCCGTAGATACATCGGTTGTACAAGTAGGCAGTATTGAAGATACGGTCCCGGTTACTGGAACGATCACCGCACTTGACACGGCGACCCTTTCGCCCAAAATTATGGGCAAGGTAGTCTATGTAACAGCGCGGGAAGGCGATTTCGTAAGAAAAGGCCAGGTGTTGGTGCAGATTGACCCGACTGACGCTCAGGCAGCTTTGAGACAGGCGCAGGCAGGGCTCGAGGCTGCACAGGCAAGGCTTTCGCAGGCCAGAACTACAGCGAGCGTTACGGATGTGCAATCAAACGCTACTATACAGCAAGCAAAAGCCGCTCTTGTGGCTGCCGAAGCCAATCTACAGAAAATTCGAAAGGGCGCCCGCTCGCAGGAGCGCATGATCGCCGAAAACCAGGTTTCGACAGCTAAGGCCAATTTGAACAACGCTCAGGCTAACCTTAAGCGCTACAAACAGCTCTTTGCACAGGGTGCTGTCGCACAGGCACAGCTTGATGTATACCAGACGCAGTATGATGTAGCACTCGCGCAGTATAACTCGGCAAAGGAAAATCTGTCACTGGTAGAAGAAGGCGCACGCAGGGAAGATGTGCGGGCAGCCGAAACGCAGGTGACCCAGGCGAAAGAAGCTCTCAGGTCAGCCAAAGCCAATGCCGGACAGACTCTCATTCGCCGTGAGGATATCAAGAATGCTCAGGCCGGTGTATCTCAGGCTGAGGCCCAGATCGCCGTAGCTGAGGAGCAGGTCAGAAATACATCCATAAGGTCATCTATAGACGGCTATGTATCCAAGCGTATGACCGAACCGGGACAGACCGCAACCGTCGGCGTCCCTCTGATGGAAGTCGTCAACGTAAAAACGGTCTATCTGCAGGCCGATGTTTCCGAAACAGTGCTTGCCAAGGTAAGGCCGGGGCAGTCTGTCGGTGTATCAGTCGATGCTTACCCGAAGGAAACATTCATGGGCAAGATTCAGAAGATATACCCGACCGCATCGACAGCTACCAGGAACTTCAGCGTAAGAGTGAGCATCCCAAACCCTGGCTCCAAGCTGAAACCGGGTATGTTCGGCCGTGGGTCGATCGTTACCAGCACCGATACGAATGTAGTCCTCATTCCTCAGGATGCTATCGGGGAGCGCGAAGGAAAGACTGTAGTCTTTACGCTTCAGGGTAATACAGCCAAGATGCATACGATTGCAAAGGGGCTCACGAACTCGCAGTTCGTCGAAGCAGTTCCTCCGAGTGATATAAGCGCCGGAGATGTGGTTATTACAGCAGGACATGAGGGCTTGGAGGACGGAGCCAAAGTAGACGCCCAGGGACAGAAGTAGGGAAGGCTGGCTGATTTTTTGATTCCCTATCTATCCCATTGGAGATAATTATATGTGGCTAACTAACGTAAGTATAAAGCGTCCGGTGTTCATATTGATGGTGGTGCTTGCACTCATCGTCCTCGGGTTCACCGCTCGCCAAAAGATGCCTGAGGAACTGACTCCTAAGGTAGACCTGCCGTACATAACGGTCTCTACCATTTATGCGGGTGCAGGGCCGCAGGAGATAGAGACACTCGTCACCAAGCCTGTCGAAGATGCCGTAGGCTCGACGTCGGGACTTAAGAACATAACATCATACTCCCAGGACGGTATATCGGTCGTCGTACTGGAGTTCGAGTTGGGGACAAACTCGGATACTGCTGCTGCGGATGTAAGAGATAAGCTGTCGGCAATCAGGAGCACATTGCCTGATGATATAGAGGAGCCTTCAGTCACGAAGGTCGATATCGGTGCGCAGCCTATCATTACAATGGCTCTAAGGAGCAGCAACATGTCCGGTAGGGACCTTAGAATCCTTGCCGACAAGACGATCAGGGAAAAACTCTCCAGTGTCAGAGGAGCTGCAGCTGTCTATGTAGAAGGCGGCGAAGAGCGAGAGGTAGCTGTTTCAATTGACAGAGACCGGCTCCAGGCTTACGGGCTTTCGATAAACCAGGTTGCCCAGGAGATGGCGGCGGAGAACCTGAACCTGCCTTCAGGATCGATTAAAGAAGGCTCCGGCGGAAAAGAGATGCGGAGCTATGCCGTCAGGACCGTTGGCGAGTTCAAAGACGCGAACGAAATCGCGAACATCAAGCTCCAGGTTCCCGGAGGCGGCACAGTCAGACTCGGAGATATAGCTACCGTGCAGGACACGGTCAAGGAGCCTGAGCAGCTTGTCCGGTTGAATGGCAAGAGCGCGGTTATTATCTCGGTTCAGAAGCAGTCCGACGCCAACACCGTCGAAGTTGCGGATGGTGTCAAGAAGGATATCGACTTCTTCAACGGCTATAAGGATAAACAAGGAAACCAGGTCAAAGGCCAGCTTCCTGCCGGCACAAAGCTGATAATCACGAACGACGATTCACAGTACGTCAAGGATTCCCTCCATGACGTAAACGAGTCGCTCTTAGAAGGTATCATCCTTGTTATTCTGATCGTATTCCTGTTCCTGCATTCGGGAAGAGCTACGATGATCGTCGCGATTGCGATTCCGACATCACTCGTTGCGACTTTCCTGCCGATTTCTTCGTTCGGGTTTACTATGAACATGATGACGATGCTTGCGTTATCGCTCTGCGTCGGAATCCTGGTAGACGACTCGATTGTAGTGCTCGAAAACATAGAACGTCACGTCAGAAAAGGCGAGGCGCCGCCTGAAGCGGCGCTTAATGGGCGGTCTGAGATCGGACTTGCCGCTATCGCGATTACGCTCGTGGACGTGGTAGTATTCGTTCCTATCGCGTTTATGGGAGGTATCGTAGGCCAGTTCTTCCGCCAGTTCGGTATAACGATTGCAACAGCGACGCTATTCTCACTCTTCATGTCGTTCACTCTGACACCGATGCTTGCATCCAGGTGGCTGAGATCGAAGGAAGACGAAGAAGCTACCGAAGAACGAGCTCACCACACCAGAACAGGGCACATATTCGATAAAGTCGAGGCGTTCTATTCCAAGCTCGACAAAGGTTACCGGGGTGTCCTTTCATGGGCGCTTGAGAACCGTGCGATGGTCGTAGCGATAGGTATAATATCGCTTTTCACGGTTCTGGCAATGATGCCTGTTCCGACTAAATTCAGGATAATTGTGGCAGTTATTGCGGCAGCTGTACCGCTTCTGATAGCTGCTTTCAATCCTAAAGTAAAGTCCGTTGCTCTTATATTTGGGGCAACAATGGTTTTTTTGGCCTTGTTTGTTCACTTCCCCATCGGCGGAGAGTTCATGCCGGAAACTGACCAGGGCAAGGTTCAAGTTTCCGTAGAGCTGCCTGCGGGAAGTGGCTTGGATGCCACGGACAAGGTGGTCAGGCAGATAGAAAATATACTCGCTCATAAAAAAGGCGTGCAGTATTATCAATCCAGCATTGGTTCGTCAAGCTCAGGCCATTTCAGCACATCGAGCGGCTCTCAGTACGCCACAATAAACGTAAAGCTGCTCGACAAGGGCAAAGAGCGGCCGATGTCACAGGATGAGTTTATAACACAGCTCAGCCAGGATACAGCGCTCATTCCGGGCGCTACGATTCGGGTCTCGAGTGAAGGCCAGATGGGGCCAAGCGGGCAGCCGATCCAGATGGAAATAAGCGGATCGAACATGGACGAGATGGTCATGGTTGCGGACCAGGTCCAGGCTAAGATGGCGAAAGTCCCTGGCGTAATCAATATCAAGAACTCATGGGAGTTAGGCAAACCTGAACTCCAGATTACTGTAGACAGGCTCCGCGCTGCTGACCACGGAATGAGTGTGGCACAGGTTGCGAGCGCAGTCAGAACATCGATTGTCGGTAATACCAATGCAAAACTGAGAGATCAGGGTGATGAATACGACATTCGTGTTCAGCTCGCCAAGCCGGAACGCGAAAGCGTCGAGGATGTCAGCAACGTAATTGTCGGCAGCCAGGGTGGCGCGCCGGTCTATCTCAGAGACGTGGCTGATGTCAAACTTTCCGCCGCTCCGAATAAGATCGACCGGAAGAACAGGCAAAGATTGATTACCGTCGGCGCGAACATCGATACAGGAGCAGGATACAAGCTGGCAAACGTTCAGAACCAGATAAACAAGGCGCTGAAGAATGTCCAGACAGGTTCGACAATGATAAAAGTCGGCGGAAGCAGTGAGATGATGAATGAGAGCTTCGGCTATATGATCAGCGCACTCTTCCTTGCAATCGCACTGGTCTACATGTTGATGGGAGCGTTGTTCGAATCGTTCATCACGCCGCTTGTCATCATGTTCAGTCTGCCGCAGGCTATGATCGGGGCGCTTCTCGCGCTCATGATTACAGGGTATACGATCTCGATTGTTACGATGATCGGTATTATCATGCTGGTCGGACTCGTAACGAAGAACGCGATCCTTCTTATCGACTATACGAATACGCTTCGGGAGCGGGGACTTTCCAGGAATGAAGCGGTCCTCGAGGCAGGGCCGACGAGGCTCAGGCCGATTATGATGACGACTCTGGCTATGGTCGGAGGTATGATGCCGACCGCTCTTGCGCTTGCGAAAGGGTCTGAGTGGCGCGCGCCGATGGCTGTTGCCGTTATCGGAGGACTCATCCTCTCGACGCTGCTCACGCTTCTCGTCATTCCGACCACGTATACTATCGTAGACGACTGGTGGAACGCGTTTAGAAGGAAACTGGGACATAAAGAGGATCCGAACACTCCAGACTCGGACCCGAAAATGGAGATTGAGCCGGAATACGCCGTCGTAGACGGTGACGGGCATGTGCCGTAACATACCGGCTGCAGAGATCGACCTACAGGGCCATGGGATTGATTCCTGTGGCCCATTTTTGTGTCTGCTGTACGGTTTATTCATTCGGGCTTAGGGCTACACTTATATTACAAAGCTCAAACCGAGCAAAGGACGTGATATTATGGCGTATGACAGGCAGAAAAAATATACGGAGCGGGAAGAGCGTGCAAAACGCGCACTCGATGAAGAAGCTGATAGAGCCAGGGTCGAACAAATAGTAGAAGACAAAGAGCTAACGGAAGATGAAGCCTGGGAGATAGCCCAGACCGAAGGTGCGCAGGAACACTTTACACCCAAGGAAGAAGAGGAAGAAGAATAGCCGTCAGCTTTTGAAACGCGGATTACACGGATCGAACGGACCTCGCGGATGGTGGAAATTTGATGGACCGGTGGTTCCATGACCCAAGGGCTGGGTATGGAACCACCCTATTATTTCGCTAAGGAATTACTTTCTGAACGCTTTCAGGCGTTTCATCACGTCGTTTGTGCCGCGTCCGAAGTAATCGTGCAGGATTTTATACTCTTCGTAAAGCCTGGTGTAGACCTCGTGGTTCTTTGCCGACGGCTGGTACATCTCTTCTTTCACATGGGCCATATGCTCTACGGCTTCAGCGACGGTGTCATATCCTGCTGCCGTCTTTCCGGCCGCGAGCGCACCGAATATCGCTGAGCCGAGCGCAACTGTCTGCTTCGATGCAGCAATCCTCAGTTCTCGGCCTGTCACATCAGAGTATATCTGCATCAGCACAGGGTTTCGCTCAACCATCCCTCCGCAGGCATAAAGCTCGTTAATCTCGACTCCGTGGGCCTCGTAAGTGTCAATTATCATCCTCGTTCCGAATGCCGTAGCCTCTATCAGCGTGCGATATGTCTCTTCAGGTTTCGTTGAGAGCGTCAGACCGAGTATCATCCCAGTAAGGTCTGTATCCACAAGCACGGAACGGTTTCCATTCCACCAGTCGAGCGCGATCAGCCCGCTTTCGCCGGGCTCAAACTTTGCAGCTTTTTCTGAAAGCAGGTCGTGGACAGAAATTCCTCTCTCTTTGGCTTCAGCAGAGTATTCAGCCGGGACGCAGTTCTCGACGAACCACGCCAGGTGGTCTCCGCCGCAGGCCTGGCCGGCCTCGAACCCGATGTAGCCCGGTATGATGCCGTCTTCGACGTACCCGCTTGTCCCTGGGACGATTACCGGATCATTGCCGAGCGCCATAAGGCAGGTGGATGTGCCCATAATCATCACCATCTTGCCTGGTTCCGTAACAGTCGATGCCGGGAGCGCCACATGCGCGTCTATCGAGGCCACGGCCACCGCTGTTCCGGGGCAAAGCCCCATTCGCTCCGCCATCTCCGGCAGAAGTTCACCGGCCTTTGTGCCTACAGGGTAGATATCGCACGACATCTTCTCATCCACCACATTTTCCAGTCTGGGATGAAGCGCCTTCAGGAACTCCTTCGAGGGGTAGCCCTCGCGTTTGGACCAAGTGGCTTTGTAACCCGCAGCGCAGGCATTCCGGCATTCCTTCCCGGTAAGGATCATCACTATCCAGTCACCGGCTTCGATCAGCTTATCAGCGGCTTCGTAGATCTCCGGGGCTTCGTTTAATATCTGCAGTGTCTTTGAGAAGAACCACTCGGACGAAATTTTGCCGCCGTAGCGTTCCAGCCAGGGCTCGCCCATCTCTCGCGCGAGTTCGTTTATCCGGTTCGCTTCTGGTTGGGCGGCATGATGCTTCCACAGCTTGGTCCAGGCATGAGGGTTCTTCTTCCACTTGGGATCGAAAGAAAGAGGCTGGCGGTTCGCATCGATCGGGATCATGGTGCAGGCCGTAAAGTCGATACCTATCCCGATTACATCCGCTGGAGATACTTTCGCCTTTTTCAGAACGTCCGGGACAGTCAAAACTAATGCCCTGAGGTAATCCGCCGGGTCCTGAAGCGCCCAGTCCGGCGGAAGCTTCTCGTTCGTCTCCGGCAGGTGGTCATCTATAACCTTGTGGGCATATTCATAGACCGATGTTGCCACTTCCTGCCCATTTTCGACATCGACAAGCACCGCGCGCCCCGAAAGGGTTCCAAAATCAATTCCAAGCGTATATTTCGACATCTTCCGCCTCCTTGTACAGAGTTTTGGCAGTTGATGTAATGTGTAGTAGATACCGTTTCAGCCGAAACTCTTTAGCATGGAGATTTTATCACGAAAATAAGAAAGCAGGTAGTGGAATTTGGAGTTCGTTTAGATAAGTCCAAAATGGCTGTCCTTGTCTGTGATTGTTAACGGGCTCAGTTTTCGATGGAAGCTGCCTCGACACCCTTCATAAGCTCATCCAGTGTGGAAGCTGCAGAAGACAGGGGGACAAGGCGGTTGACTATTTCCGCCGCCTCGGCGCCTGCGAAGTTCCTGTTGCAAAACGTCTCCGGCCTGAAAAGCACCAGCTTCTTGCCTGAGTCCGAAGCGGCTGATGCTGTCTTGAGGTTGGTCAAATTCCACGCGCCGCACGGCATGTCGGAGACAATTACGACATCGGCGGCCTGGGCCATGCGAAAGTTCTCGGCTGCGGCATCATCCGGGATTGGGCTGAACGGCGGAGCTGAAACATAGGCGATTCCAAGCGCGTCGGCGACTTCCTGGTCCGTATCCCCGGTATTCAGCACGCCCGCCGTGACCGAATAACCTCTCTTCAGCAGCTTTGCGAAGATCGGCGAGCCTGTCCCGCCGCCGCATATCACGTGGACCTTCGGCCTGTGCTCAAACCTGGAACTCTCATCATCCGTGACCGTGCGGTCGATCCCGGAAATCACGTAAGGCCGTCCCGAAGTAGGATGTTTTCGCACCCAGACATCTACTCCGTAAACACTCTTCACATTCTCGACAGTCAGCACGTCGGATGGAACCCCGGCTGTCCTTATTTTGCCCTTGCTGAGCATGAAAAGCCTGTCCGAGTATTGTGCGGCGAGGTTCAGGTCGTGGAGTACAGCGAGGACGGTGATCCCTTCATCCCTGTTCAGCCTGCGGGCAAGCCCCATTATCTCGAACTGGTAGTTTATGTCCAGGTGGGAGGTCGGCTCATCGAGAAGTATGACCTTCGGCTCCTGCGCAAGCGCCCGCGCTATGACCACACGCTGCCGCTCGCCGCCGGAAAGCGCAGAAAACGGCCTGTCCGCAAACTTGAGCGTCCCTGTCCGCCGCATAGCCTCCTCCGCTATCTCCAAATCTCTGCCACCTTCGGACTGAAACCTGCGGAGGTGGGGCGCGCGGCCCATCAGCACGATCTCCAGCGCGGAAAACTCGAACGCCGGTACTGTGTCCTGTGGGACGACACCCATCTCGCGTGCAAGTTCCCTCGGCGGTATCGAAAAGACCTCTTTGCCATCGATCAAAACGGCTCCGCCGCTCGGTTTGAGTACCCTGGCGACCGATCTGAGGAGCGTAGTCTTGCCGGAACCGTTCGGGCCGACTATCCCGACAAACTCCCCGCCTGCTATCTCGGCTGTCACACCGGAAAGCACCGGCTCCGCCCCGTAGCCTACCACCAGACCGTTTATTTTAATGGATATTTTCTCTTCCATACCATAAACCACTACGTCCAATGCACGCCGGATTCCTCTTACACGTCGTCTTGTGAGGAATATGGACGGGTTACAACTTCCTATGGGTCAATCTCACATCATTTCCGCATCTTTTTCAGTGCAGCGGCATATGCGCTGCCTCCTTTGGCCGGGTGGAAGGCCAAAAACATTATCCAATTAATGAAGAACACCAGCGCAGGTCTCTTTTTGAGCATTTCGCGGCGTGGGTCCTCCAATTTCTTCTGCCAGGCGAAATATTCCTCTGCGGTTGCACCGGTAACATTTCTCAGCCCCATATCACTCGAAAAACGCCGGCATTGCTTCAGATGGATTTCAAATAATTCTTTTGGCGCAGCATTTGGGTGGCTGGACCAGTTTTCTTTGGGCATGTTTATCAGATAGGCCACCCAGTTTGGCTTTGACCGAGTGGTTGAGATATCCCACCCATCTTCGAAGCAGCTTGTAATTCCTTCTTGAGAAGTGAATCTATTGGCGCTCGGAACGAACATATTTATAGAAGAAGCTATGCACCGTTCAACCGGATGCAGCATCAGTCGAGTAAAAAACTGTAAGTTGGATACGCCCTCGGTTAAGTAATGGACAGTAAAGTCATTGAGCCGGACAAACCCCAGTGCTTCGAGCTCGGCGGTCCAGCGAGACAGCGATTGACTATCCAGCCAGGGATGGTCAGCCTCGGAGGTCGGAATATGCTCATGCTTAACCTGCTGACCCAAACGCAGCAGTTTTTTGACTCTTCTCCCCAAACTGTAGCATAGCAGCACAGCCATAATAATGACGAATACCGCCTTCAGTCCCAGCGGAATACTTATACTGCTGTCGTGCAGCCCTCCATCACCCCTGATAAGCAGATAAATGAGCACGATAACGCCGATGGTAATTATATCTCTCAACAAACGTGGCTTCTTCAATAGGAACTCCCTTTATAACGAAAACGGCAGATCACGATCAATAGGTATTAAGTCATCGATGTCAAAACGATCCTCGAACCACTTCCAGAAATCATTTCCACTGTGTTCGACACCTGCCAGGACTGCGTCTTCACCAAGAATCCGCCGCAGGTCTTCCGGTGACAGTTCCTGATTGCGGGATTCCCCGATGAAGATGCAGATTCCCTGCATGTCCCAACCTACTTCGACGAGTTCTATTGACCTGTCCGATGGTGACGGGCTTATCGGGAGCATTGCCTCGCATTTGCTGTCCGGCCATTCGTCCCATTTGCGAAGAATCACTTCATTAATCGGGTCATCCGAAGGGAACCATCCCAGCGTAAAATGACACCCCGGACCCACATCTGGATCGAAGCCTATAAGCCCATCCAATGATATCGCATGCGACGCTGCATATTCCGGGTGATTATCTATCCTGCATGTTTTTATTTTTGAACCCAAGTGTTCTATATTACGAGTCCATGACTTATCTGCACGTGTCGGATCGCCACTGTATACATATATGCCGGACTCCTGCGGTGCGAACTTGTAAAGTAATGACCTAAGCTGCTCGTATGTAGCAGCAATATCAATATTTATTGCGTAACCCTTTTTTGCAGCAGCCCAGTCCTGGATAGGTATCACTTCATGACTGTCATTATACGTAAACAAGTTCAGAAGGCAGGCCTGCACTTTCCTGGGTCGAATATTCTCGCACCCCAAGCTCGACCAGTCTGCCTCAACCCAGGTGTCTTTTGGAATTATACAAAGAGATGTCAATGATTCGTTCATCGGTAAGTTTTCCAGTTGATTCGTATTTTATTGCTTAGAGATAATATTCCGTATGCTTCGGGACGAACTGCGGTCACGAAGCATAGAACTATGACTTACGGACAAACAATCTCAAATAAAAATCTTTATGGAGTCTAAATATTATTGTTGACTTTCGATAAATGGCGGGTATAATGAAAGTAATCCGATTACTCGGAGGTGGATGGCTTGAGCCATCGGCCCCTTATGGGGCTTTTTTATTGTCTAGATAAACTTCTTTCCAAATATTCTGCCAGCTTCCATATCATATTTATCCCTTAGTATACCAACAACTGATTTACCAAACGGTCCCATCTCGCGCATAAGCAAGTTTTGTTCGTTTAGTATCTCGTTCCTACTTGGATGAGCTATCAGATCAGCTAACTGCAATCCGGCGATATTATTTGCTTTGGATTTGACTTTTAATTGCTTGCTTGTAAGTACGTCTTGGAATCGTTTAGGCTCAACATATTCAGTTCCGTTTTCCCATATTCGCTCAAATGACTTCTTTAGTCTTATATCCTCTTTGCCTCCACGGGATTCAGCCATCACGTCTCCTTCGGCACTGTTTCGTCCGAGGAAAAATACATATCGCTCTAGCAGTACAGCCATACAATAGTGATAAGGATCATGACGCCAAGCTGTATAAGTCTCAGTATGCTTCTTCTTATCTATACAAACGGTAATAACTTTGTAATCCCAATTATTCAGATAGCCCAAGATTTCGGCATCAAAGAGGTCTCTTATCGTGTCATCTGCTAAAGCTTCAAACGGTTGTCTGAAATTGACCATTTCCTTGCGGTGGAAGATTATTGGTTCGTCTGGATGTGAGTTGAAATACTTACCCTTAAGTGCCTCCATCTGTGGGTGAATTACAGACTGGACGTGACCAAGCTCCACTATTACTCCCGTCAGACTTAGAAACCGATGATTGGGGTCTTGGCAACTGCCCAAATCCGAGTTGCCCACCTCATCTATGTAGATGCGATATTTCAAATCGACAGAACCCTCATCTCATAATATTGATACATCATGGCATAGCTAACTATGCCATGATGTACTATTACATGGTCAGACTGCCCCCTACCCGCATCGGCTGAAGCCGCATAGGCGGCAGACTACGCAGCCGCTTTCGTGCTCTATCGCGCCGCCGCAGTCCGGGCAGGCGCCCATCAGGTTGTCCAGTTTATCGGTCGTCTTGCTGATCCCTTCGCTGATCTCGCCGGTCTCTTTCGCGTCAAGATACCTCTCCAGCGCGATTCCGATGGCATCAGCACAGGAGAGTATCGATCCTCCCGTCCCCCACGCAGGCGAGGGACAGCGGATTCCTCTCAGGTGTTTGATAATCGATCTCGGCGAGACTCCAGACCTGAGCCCGATTGAAATGAGCCTGCCTATGGCCTCCAACTGGCTCCCGGCGCAGCCTCCGGCCTTGCCCATAGCGGTGAATACCTCAAAGAGGCCGTATTCATCCTCGTTGATCGTGACGTACAGGTTGCCGCAGCCAGTGTTGATGCGCTCGGTCGAACCGTAAGTCCTCGTCGGCCTGGGTCTCGGCCCGCGGTTGACCTCTTTCGCGGAAGTATCGGCCGCTTTCGTGCCCGATCCGGCAAAAGACAGCACCTGCGACTCGCGGCTGCCGTAGCGATAGATTGTGCAGCCCTTGCATCCCTCTTTGTATGCCAGAGTGTAGACCTCGCGGACATCGTCCGGAGTTGCGTTTTCAGGAAAGTTCACCGTCTTCGATACGGCGTTGTCCGTGAACCTCTGGAACGCCGCCTGCATCCTGATGTGCCATACCGGCGGGATGTCGAGCGCCGTGCCGAATATCTTTTGCACGTCGAGCGGAACGCTGTCCAGCCCGCGCACGCTTCCGCGCTCTGCGATCTCCCTCATCAACTGCTCACTGTAGAACTCCCGCTCTCTTGCGATCTTCTCGAAGTAGGGGTTCACCTCCACAAGCTCCGCCCCGTCCATAACCCGGCGGACATAGCTTACAGCGAAGAGCGGCTCGACCCCGCTGGAGCAACTCGCGATGATCGAAAGCGTCCCGGTCGGCGCGATGGTCGTAACTGTCGCGTTTCTGACCTTCAGCGCGTCCCTGCTGTCGAAGATGCTGCCGGTGAAGTTCGGGAATACTCCGCGCTCTTCGGCAAGTTCGGTGGACATCCTTCTCGCTTCTTCGGAGATGAAGCTCATTACCTGTTCCGCTGTGTGGATTCCCTCTTCACTGTCGTACGGGATGCCGAGCTGGATCAAGAGGTCAGCAAAACCCATCACGCCGAGCCCGATCTTTCGGTTGCCTCTCGTCATCTGCGCGATCTTTTTGATCGGGTACTTGTTCGCGTCGATTACGTTGTCCAAAAACCGGACGGCGTTTCGGACTACATCCCGCAGCCGGTCGTAATTGACCGCCAGATGACCGTCATCCACAGTCACCATCTTGGCGAGGTTGATGGAACCGAGGTTGCACGACTCGTAAGGCAGGAGCGGCTGCTCACCGCAGGGGTTCGTCGACTCGATCTCTCCGATGTGCGGCGTCGGGTTGTCGCGGTTGATCCGGTCGATGAAGATGATCCCCGGCTCGCCGTTCGACCACGCCATGTTGATGATGAGGTCGAAGACTTTCTTTGCTGACAGGCTCTTTACGACTTTCCCGGTCCTCGGGTTCAGGAGATCGTAGTCCTTGTCTTGCTCGGCTGCCTGCATGAACTTCTCGGTCAAAAGCACGGATATGTTGAAATTGGTCAGCCGGTCGTTGTCCTTCTTGCAGGTGATGAACTCCAGAATGTCGGGATGGTCTACCCTGAGGCAGCCCATATTTGCGCCGCGCCTTGTTCCACCCTGTTTGATCGCTTCCGTCGCCGAGTTGAACACGTCCATGAAGGTGATGGGGCCGCTCGATACGCCGTTCGTCGATTGAACGACATCGTTCGCCGGGCGCAGCCTTGAGAAGGCAAACCCTGTGCCGCCGCCGCTCTTGTGGATAAGCGCTGTGTGCTTGATCGTCTCGAAGATACTGTCCATGGAGTCGCCGATGGGCAAAACGAAGCAGGCTGAAAGCTGTCCCAGTTCGCGGCCCGCGTTCATGAGCGTCGGGCTGTTCGGCAGGAACTCAAGGTTCGAGATCATTTCGTAGAAATCGGAACTGATTGCCTCTATTTCCGATTTGGACTTGCCGTAGTTCTCTTCAACCCCGGCCATAGCCCCGGCGACCCGCTGGAACATACCTTCCGGAGTCTCTACCGTCTTTCCTTCTTCGTTTTTCCTAAGATACCGTTTTTCAAGCACGGTCAGCGCGTTTTGTGTCAGCATTCCCATCCTCCATGACCTCGTTTTGAGTTATAATTGCAAATTTAATGGATATTATTAATGGTTTTTGGGACTCCCTTGTCCCGTAAATACGGCTGTTGGTGTTTTTATGCGGATTGCCGCCGCCGCTTGCGGCCTCCAAGCACGTCCACAATTTCTTTGAACTGAGTAACGTTTTCGAACTGCCAGTAGACCGATGCGAACCGGACATACGCCACCTGATCGAGCGCTCTCAAAGACTCGATGACCATATCTCCGACCTCGGCGGAGCTGATTTCCTTCCTGCCGCTGTCGTAGATAGCCCGCTCAATATCATCTACTGACGACTCCAGAGTCTCGACGCTGATTGGCCGCTTTTCGCAGGCGGAGCGCATACCGCGCAGGACCTTGTTCCGGTCGAACGATTCGCGCCGCTGGTCTTTTTTGATGACCATGACCTGCATTTCCTCTATGTGCTCGTAGGTAGTGAACCGGCGGCCGCACTCAAGGCATTCGCGCCTGCGTTTAACTTCTTCGCCGTCGCGGACGCTTCTGGAGTCGAGTACTTTGTCTTCCTGGTATCCGCAGTAGGGGCATTTCACCTGTTTCAGCACGACCTTTCTGATACTATATATTGTGGTGCGTTTCAAGATACCACACAAGATATACCGCGTCAATAGGGTTGGGAAACATTACCATGGGGAAATTTGCGCCCGAAATTTATGTCCTAATCTGTTCTACGGGCTTACCAATTTTCACTGAACACAGCACGGTCATAGCAATCGAACAAGCGATATGGTAAGATTATTCTAGCCCGGCAGCTTGAATTAAAATTACACCTGCTGTGGAAATGGTATTACTTCTATGGCTCCATTAATCTCAGTCATTATTCCAGTTTACAATGTCGAACCCTATTTGAGGCGATGTGTCGATTCTGTATTGGCGCAGACTTATACCCAGCTTGAGGTTATACTCGTAGACGACGGTTCGCCAGACAGTTGCGGGCAGATATGTGACGGCTATTCTCTGGCAGATAGTAGAGTTAAGGTCATACATCAGGAGAACGGCGGGCTATCGGCTGCGAGAAATACTGGCCTGAGGCACGCTGCGGGTGATTATATCGGTTTCGTAGACAGTGACGACATCATAGATAGCGATATGTATGCCGCACTTTATAGAGCTATGGAGGAGAATGACGCGGATATAGCTGTGTGTCAGTTTCTATGTTTTGACCGCGAGGAGGATATTAAGCCGGGGAGCGCCGGTGAGACCAGCTGCAGCACGAATATAGAGTATTTGCACAACTATTTCACTCCCAGATGCGGGCAGGCTACTGTCTGCGTAAACAAACTATACCGGCGTCATCTGTTCTCTGACATAGAATTCCCTCCAGGGTTCATCCATGAGGATGAATTTGTGACGCACAAACTGATATATCGAGCGAAAAGGATCGCGGCTATTGAGAGGGAGCTTTATTACTACAGGCAAACGTCCGGCAGCATTATGCAGGCTCCGTTCTCTGAAAAGAGACTGGTTGCCCTGCGGGCTTTTCAGGAACGGATTGAATTTTATAAATCCAATGGACTGACGGAATTGGCAGACCTGACAGAATGCTCTTATGCTTCCTTGTTGATGAAATTTTACTGTCAGGCCAAAGCGAATCCACAGTCGCAAAAGTGCGCATCAAGGCTAAATGAAGAGTTCTGCCGCAATTACTCGCAATTCCTGAGCAACCCGGCCCTCAGCCGGTGCAAAAGGATAAGTTTACGCCTCTTTAAGCTGTCGCCGGTATTATACAATGCGATTATGGCGATTCGGAAGAAATTAAGCCGATAGCTGTCAGCTATTTCCGCTTCTCATACCACTCTTCGGAGAAGCGCTGATACTCTTTTTGCTCTTTGGCTTTTCTCCACCAGGCCTGGTTGTCGCGGTACCACTCTACGGTCTCTTTCAACCCTTCCTCAAACGGGTGCTGGGGCTTCCAGCCGATTCCGCGGAGCTTTGCTGTATCTACTGAGTATCTTCTGTCGTGTCCGGGGCGGTCTGCCACATATTTGATGAGGCTTGCGGGCTTGTCCAGATACTTCAGGATGAGGCTCGTGATCTCCATATTCGTCCGCTCGTTTCCACCGCCGACATTATAGGCCTCTCCCAGAACGCCGTTGTGGAGCACTGTATCAATTCCCAGGCAGTGGTCCATAACGTGCAGCCAGTCCCGGACTTGCTTGCCGTCTCCATAGACAGGCAGTTGCTTGTTGTCGATTGCATTTGATATGAAGAGCGGGATGAGTTTTTCCGGGTGCTGATACGGGCCGTAGGTATTCGACCCGCGGGTGATGACCACTGGAAGGCCATAGGTCACGAAGTATGACCTGGCCAGAATGTCGCCGCCGGCCTTGCTGGCAGAATATGGGCTGTTCGGGCGGATAGGAGCGGTTTCGGGCGACGATCCCTCAGCTACGTCGCCGTAGACCTCATCCGTAGATACATGCAGGAACCGCTCTACTCCGTGCTTTCTCGCAGCTTCGAGGAGAACGTGAGTGCCGAGCACATCAGTCGTGATGAACGAATCCGGCTCAAGGATCGACCGGTCTACGAATGACTCCGCAGCGAAGTTCACGACCAGATCGGCGTCATGCACAGGGCCGTCAACATCTTCCCTGTTTCTGATGTCTCCCTTGATGAAATCCATCCTCGGCCCGGAAAGATCGGCCAGGTTATCGAGGTTTCCCGCATACGTAAGCGCATCCAGCACCGTAATCTGATAATCAGGATATTTGTTCAGCGCGTATCTTACGTAATTGCTTCCTATAAAACCGGCCCCGCCGGTCACGAGCATTCGTTTCATTAATAGCTCCTAAATCCTTCCCTACAAAAACTTTATGTCCCAGTCGAACGGGATCTCTGGAGTGTCGAACGGAGCGCGGTATTCGTCCGGGTGCTCCCGGTTATACGTCTTTGTCGGGAAGTTTATCAGAAGCGACGGCTCTACACCGACCGTTTTATACCCATGGTAGACTCCTACAGGTATCTTCAGCAGAACACTGTTGTTATCCCCCATATAGACAGCCTGAGCCTGACCATGCGTGGGCGAACCCTCTCTGGCGTCGTACAGTCCGACCTTGATCATTCCCTTCACGCATACCCACAAATCGGTCTGCTCTTTGTGGTAATGCCACGCTCGGATGACTCCGGGATAGTTCATGGATATATAGGTCTGGCCGAACACTTCGAATATATCATCGTCCGACCTGAGCATTTCCATCAGATATCCGCGTTCGTCAGCATGCCTTTTAAGCTGTTTGATCTCGACTCCATCAATCATATATAGCTCCCATGATTAAATTACACTTACGTTGCTGTTATCGCCGAGCATTAACCGGTAGGCTTTCGGTTTGCCGTTGTCTTTTGAAACCGTCACGTTCTTTCCGATCAGGCTGTCTTCGATCCTCGCGCCGATGCCCTTTATGCAGCTGTCTTCGAGGATGATGCTGTGCTCGACTTCGCTCGACGTTATAGTCACCCGATTACAGACAGAAGTAAACGGGCCAACATATGAATTTTCAATATGGCATCCCTGTCCGATGATCGCAGGTCCCCGGACCACACTTCCGACCACCTGCGCGCCCTTTTCGACCACGACCCGGCCGTAAATCGTCGATGCTTCGTCCACAGAGCCCTCAATCTTGGGTTCAATCGATTCCAGCACCAGCCGGTTGGCCTCGAGCATATCCTCCAGCTTTCCGGTATCCTTCCACCATCCTGTTATAAGATAATGGCGGACAATGTAGTCTTTTTCTATCAAGTACTGGATGGCATCGGTGATCTCAAGCTCGCCTCTGGCTGAAGGCTTGATCGCATTTATCGCTTCGAAAATTTTGCTGTCGAAGAGATATACCCCGACGAGCGCCAGGTCCGATTTAGGCTCTTTGGGCTTTTCGACCAGCCTGAGGACTCTGTCTCCATTAAGCTCTGCAACGCCGAATTCCTGCGGGTTTTTGACTTTTGCAAGCATAATGTGGGCGTCAGCGTCTTTATCTTCGCGGAACTTTTGGACTATATGGGTGATGCCTTCTTTGATCAGGTTATCGCCGAGGAACATGACAAAGCGGTCGTCTTTGATGAACGGCTGTGCGATCTTGACCGCATGGGCCAGCCCGAGCGGCGCTTCCTGGGGAATGTAGGTGACGTTAACGCCGAATTTCTCGCCGTTTCCCACAGCCGCCTTTATCTCTTCGGCTGTATGACCGACGATTATGCCGATATCGGTTATTCCGGCGTCGCGTATGGATTCGAGTGCGTAGAATAGTATCGGCTTGTTAGCTACGGGAACGAGTTGTTTGGCACTCGTGTAGGTGATAGGGCGAAGCCGGGTAGCACGGCCTCCGCTAAGCACTAAAGCTTTCACTTAATAACCACCGTTCCAATTCCCGGCTGCCTTCTACGGCGGGCATGTTCGGGAACTATAAATATTCTACCGGCGCGAGCCCCTCTTCGAGCTCGGCAGGCCTGGGCATGCCGTACTGCCCTCGCTGTTGCTCAAGCATTTCCTCGATAAATTTGCTCATTCTGCGGCGGAATACGGAGACGTCGAAGGTCTCAGCATGTTTACGAATGGTGTAAGGGTCATAGTCCGCCTTTCCAAACGCGCTGATCGCCTCAGTTAAAGCCTCCGGGGTCTGTGCTCTGAAAAATATGCCGGTTACGCCGTCTATTACCGTATCCAGCGCGCCTCCGCGCCCGTAAGCTATCACCGGCTTTCCGCAGGCCATTGCCTCCACCGGGACTATTCCGAAATCTTCAAGCCCGGGGAAGATCAGAGCCCGGGAGCGCTGCAGGCAGTCTACGACTTCGGCGTCGCTCAACCTGCCGGTAAACTCCACGGTCGGTCCGGCCATTCTCTTAAGGCGTTCTTCATCCCTGCCGACCCCTACGATCTTCAGAGGAAGCTTGAGCATGTTAGCTGTCTGAATAGCAATATCTATCTTCTTATACGGGAGCAAGCGGGATATTATCACAAAGTAACCTTCGTCCTGCTCCGTTACGCGAAACTTTTTTGTCTCTACCGGAGGGCATATGACCGTGCTGTTCCGCCTGTAATATTTTCGGATGCGGCGCTCCACCTCATGAGAGTTAGATACAAAATGATCTACGCGGTTAACGGTAATTTCGTCCCACCGCCGTACCCTGTGGACTACGTACGGCAAAATGGACTGAACGAACCTGTTCAGCCGCTCCCTCTCGATATACGCATGGTACTGCCAGGCGAAACGCATCGGAGTGTGGCAATAGCAAATGTGACAGGTATCGGGACCGGTGATTATTCCCTTGGCGAATGCCGATGAGCTTGAAAGCACAACATCGTAGCTGGAAAAGTCGAAAACTTCGAATGCGTAAGGGTAGATCGCCAGATACTGGCGCGAGAATTTCTTTACAAAAGGGATTTTCTGCATGAAGGACGTACGAATATCAGCGCCCCGGAACTTTTCAGATACGTTTGCAGAGACGTAAACAGATGTGAAAATCGGCGCAGATGGAAACATATCGTGGAAAACTTCCACGACCTTCTCAGCCCCACCCATCTGATTAAGATAATCATGCACTATGGCGATTTTCAATTACCGGCATCCTCCATGAACCCGGGCACACCCACCCGGCCAGTCAAGGATAATAATAGAATGCTTTCTCGCTACAGTCAACCACTATCAGCGTTATTTGTCCGTCGGTTGTCGGTTTTTAATGAGTTTCAGGTGTCACATGGAACCCTCACAACGCTCAACGATGGAGACCAGTAACTGTTTACCCCAACTGCGGCTATATTATGTATAGTCGCTAGTTTTCCGGCGAAATTACTCTATATTCGCCACAAGTTCAGCAGGGGGAATCTCAGGTTTGCGCGCAAAAGCGAAGCTTACGCCAAGGAGTCCGAAAAATAGAGGAAGCGTTCTCCAGTAAGTCATAATATCGGCTGTTGCCATGTTGATGACAAGCCCGGCCCAGACCGCAAGGATATACTCCCCTATCCAATGCCTTTTTGCCAGATTATAGAGGTAGACCGATACACTGAGGAGCCATACAAGCCATATTCCGGCGCCTATCAAGCCGCATTCAGCCAGCATTGTAAGATAATTATTGTCTCCCATCAAAAAAAGCTCGGGAAGACATTTGTAGCCTATCCCGAAAATCGGGAATTTACAAAACTCCGCAATGCCTGTCTGCCAGACGGTGAGACGGGTGGAAGTGACAGCGTTCCAGTCCCCCGCTGACGCCTGGTCGAAGGTATCCAGCACCCGGTTCAATAGCCCCAGGCTCATATCCGGGAATGCCAGATAGATGACGGCTATCCCAAGCACGATAAACGCACCAATGGATGATAAAATTTGTATCTTTCTTGTCCGTTTGAGATCCTTCGAGATGGACACATAAACGACAGTTGAGATGAACAGGCTCAACCATCCGGCTCTTGAGAACGTCAAAAGCAGCGCAATCGATCCAATGACAAGCGTGCAGATGATAAGGAACCTATTGACCGGGATTTTCGATTTCACCGAAAGGACGAGAGCCAGCAGGATTCCCATAGACAGGTAAGAACTCAGGTGATTAGGATCAAGAAAGACCCCGATTGCCCGCCATATGACAAGTCCTGGGACCCAGATCTGGAATCCGTAGTTATCCTCCGCCTTATACAAAGTGAAGAACCAGTCGATCTTCCAGATCGATATCAGCCCCAAAACAGCAGCACCTATGACGCCGATCAGTATCCATTTAAACAGCTTGCCGGTATTCTTATCGTCTGTACTTCGCCAGAGTTCCGCGGCAAGGTACATTGCTGCGAATGCTTCTGCTATACGGATAAACTTCATCATCGAGATAAGGCCCATCTTCGGCCCCCAGAGCGCCCAGGCGTTAATGGATGAGAAGAAGAGCATTATAACGAAAAGCCCCGTCGGGATGAAAAGCGGCGCCCAGGCGACTTTGAGATCGCGTCTGAAAACCTTGTTGCAGAATATACTGAGGATGGCTGCAGCCAAAACCGGCTCCGTCGGAGACAGAGGAATATTGCCGATAGCTACCTGCGGCGCTATCGGCATCATGACCAGGTAAACAGTCAGCCACAGCTTGGGCTTTGCGAAAACCAAGACCGTGAATATTACAGTTAGTGCCAGCACTACCGCAAGCATTACCGTTTCTGCTCCATTTTTCGATCAGCAATATCTGAATAGAGAGCGGCTATAGCATCCGCCATAGCTGCAGCGTCGAAATACTCATTCGCCCGCCGCACGCTGTTTTTCGAGTATTCCGCGCGTTTGCCAGTTGATTCTATCATCCATGAGAGCGTTTCCGCCAGCTTTTTAGCGTCCATCGGGGGAACAAGGCGGCCTGTCTCTCCGTTTACCGTGACTTCACGGATGCCGTCAACATCCGAAGCAACCTGCGGGACCCCGGCCGCCATAGCCTCTATGAGCGCAATCGGCAGGCCCTCCCAAAGCGACGGCATTACAAACACGTCCGAAGCGGCAAGGATCCCGCAAATATCGGTCCTTCTCCCAAGGAACCTGGCTCTATCCTTCGGCAGCCTCAATTTACTAAAGGCAAGCTCACGCATCTCTTCTTCGTCCTCACCGTCTCCAACAAGAAGAAAAAGTGCATTCGGATGTCCGGCAATAACCGCTGGAATAGCCTCAATAAGGTACCGGTTTCCTTTAGGAAAGGCAAATCGCGATATGGATGTAATCACAACATCATCGGAAGCTGCGCCAAGCGATTCCCGCGCCGGACTGCCATGTGATTCTCTAAAAACAGAACAATCTATGCCGTTTCGGATAACGCTGTACTTCGATGGAGACCCAAACCCAAGGGATTTGACCAGCTCACAGTCTGCTTCCGATACACAGATCACCGCATCGGCTCGTCTGTGTACGAATTTATCCGCATAACTCCTGAGCATGGATTTTACCTTGGCAGCTGCAGACGGATTGTATTTGAAAGCCCTACCATGGTAGCCATGTAGGGTGTAAACAAACGGCAGCCTGAGTGCCGGTTTAAGCAGGCTGAGAATGATTGCATGCCTGAACCCATGGGCGTGAAGAATATCAGCCTTCTCATCGCGAACTACGGCACAAAGGCCCCTAAAGTCCCTCAGCGGGACTACTCTGACAGGAATATCCTGCTTTGCAAATTCCCCGGCGTAGTCATCGCTATCAGAACAGATGACGACAGACTCGATACCCCGCTTGCGAAGGTATTCGGCAAGAAGGAGCACGTGTTTCTGCCCGCCTCCGCAGAACATATGATCGATGAAGTGGATTACTTTCATTTCCGGTCCAAAATGCTCCGAATCTCGCTAAGTGACACAGCTTTCACTCTGAACCCTCTGAGCAGGGCTTTAACGGCAAGCTGCCAAAACTCCATCAAGCCGAAATCGCTTTTTACACCTCTGATTTTCTCTGCAAGAAATCTGGTGGTGTGCCTTACCAGCAGATTGGCAAAAACAAACCACATGAGCCAGATAAATCGCATAAATATGTTGGGAGTCGTTTCCCGGACCCAGAAACTCTTGCAGAGATATGAGTTGACTATCGCGAACCGCGAAAACCGGTTCGTCTTGCCGATCTTGTGCCGGACCGCATCTATATTGAGTACCTGTAGCCTATAGCCGCTCCTTTTGGCTTTCCAGCAAAGCACGCAGTCTTCCATCCCCACAAAAAAACGCTCATCCAGCAGCCCAATATCCGCAAAGACCTTTGCTTTAGAAAACAGGTTGCAACCCGAAATGAACTCTGTATCATAGACACCGGCGTCTCTTCGATTATGCCAGTGAACCGGGCCTGCTACAGACCATGGGATCTTCCCACCGCTGTACCAGATGGCATCGGAGTAGTAATCGACTGTCACCGTGCTGCAGATGGACTTCTCGCCGCAGTTTTCTATTAATTTCTCGATAATTTTGCTGTCGGCAACCACTGTATCATTGTTGAGCAGCCAGATGAAATCCGCGCCCCGGCTTATGGCGTAGCGTATTCCTACGTTATTTCCGGCGGAAAAACCGAGGTTTCCGCCGTTTCGGATGATAATCAGCTTTGCATCCGAATCAGATGGATCGCCGCCGCTTTCAGCCTCCGAACGGCTGTATTCCACAAATCCGACCGGCTTTGCTACTGGTGGAGATGAGCAATCTTTGCGCCGCTCGTCAGCAACCGGCGGCTCTATTCTTCCATCTGCCCAAGTCTTGATTCGATCGATTGACCCGTCCTCGGAACCGTTGTCGCAGACTATTACCCGGTAGTCAGAGTAATCAGAGCGCAGAATGCTTTCCAGACACTCGACGGTGTCCTTCCAGTTGTTCCAGTTTAGAAGGAGGATACAAACGCTTCCGCTTTTCATCTTGGCCGGTCACCTGATAGAACAGTTTCCAAAGCATCGACAGCCTTGTCCCAGCTGAAATTTCCGATAAAATCGTGGCCCTGATTAGCCAACCTAACGCGAAAATCGTTATCCTGGACCAGTTTCAGTATGTTTTCCGCCAGAGATGGAGCATCGGAAGGGGAGACGAGCACTATTTCTTTGTCCGAAGCATAGTCAGACACCCAGCCTACATCTGTAGATACCAAAGCGCACCCGCATGCCGCCGATTCTGCTGATGGAAGCCCCCATCCCTCACTTGTGCTCGCGTTTACGAAGACAGCATGGCTGTTATAAATATCGACAAGCACTTCTTGAGAGGGATTATGCACGAAATCGATCCATTCAGGCATCCAATTGGGCTGATTGAAAACACTGAATTCCGTTACTTTGAGACCGGGTATCGCAGAACGAACGATTTTGAGCGCTTCGATAGCTTCTTTTGATCCTTTGAACGCGGCTTCGTGGTACATCATAGTGACCGAATGAGGATCACGCGACTCTATGGGAGTTTTAATCCTAAAAAAATCCGTATCTATGCCGTTCGGAATGAGCGCGCAAACACTCCCGCCGGCCTGCTCCACCGCGCGCTTTATCCAGCCGGCAATCACTATGTTGGCGAGCCCTAATGCGTAAGACTCGTGGACGAGGGACTCATCATTCCCCCTCATCACGTATTCCTGTATGAGGTAGAACTTCTTGCCTTTTGCAGCAGATAACTTGCTTACGGAATACGCAGTTCCCCACCAGGTGGCTATCACCGCATCCGCATCGGGCATATACCTGTCTGATGCATGAGAAACCAGTTTGAGCTCGACACGGTTTTTGAAGCTGAACCATCTCGGAATATGCCCGTTCGTAAGCCAGTGGCCGATGTATCTGAGCGCATAGGGCTTCCTGTAGTCGAGGTAGGGCACGTTCAGGTCATGCACCACGCACACCCGATGGCCTCTGCCGGCTAATCTGTCGGCATATTCATAAGCCACCCTGTATCCGCCCATAGGTTTGCGCGCAGGGCCAGGTAGTAAAAATGTGATTTTCATTTTCCGCTCTCATTATGACTCCCATGGAAAAACCGCCTGTATCTTGAAGAGCTAGCTTGGGAACCATAACAAATGAAGAACAAAGTGGTGGAAGCACACAGGCTGCCCGGTTCGATATAGATTGTAGCATAACCCGGCCCACTAAGCCAGTTTACGCAATACTCAAACCGGTCAGAAAGGGGGTTTTATTTGGAGATAATGATGTAAGCACCCTTGTCGATGCGGTAAGTGCATCCAGCAGCTTTGCAAGCTGCCTCAAGCGCCTGTTCAAAGGTTGACTGCTCGATTTTGAGGGTGAACACCCTGTTCAGCTTGTCCGGGTTCGCAATTGTAATTTTATGGTCGGTCGCCTTCATGAGGGCCGCTGCAACGTCTTTGAAAGTAGATTTCTTAATATCGAGTGCGATCTTATTGCCTGACCTGGCAACAGCCACAGCCCCGGTTGCTGTCCCCAGGGTAAGTGCAGTCACACCGACTGTCCCTGAGCCGGATGAACTGATGGTAATTCTGTTGTTTTTGCTTACAGCCGGCTGTGGAACGGCCAGCGCGCGTTCGCCCAGCTTGACTTTGATGGGCTTTGTTTCATTTCCCCGTTTGACAACAATCGTTACCACATCTCCGGGCGCAAGGTTCAGGATATAGTCCGAAAACTCACCCGCAGTTTTGAAAGCCTTCCCGTCAGCACTCACAAACACATCGCCTGGCTGTATCCCAGCAGCCGCTGCGGGACCGTCTTTCAGAGGAACAAGCACAAGTTCTCCGTCTCTATCTGCAACCGACACGCCGAGGCGGCTCCGCTTGACGGGTTTTCCGGCCTTCAGGTCCGCAATGACCGGTTTGACCTTGTCTATCGGGATGGCAAACCCGCTGCTCCCGGAAACGTTCGTCAGGTCGTTGAGCAGGTTTTCTATATCGACTACCGTGTCGCTGCTCGTGCGCATCTTGAAACCCAGCCGGTCCATCAGATCAAGCAGCGCTCCTTCGTTTTCTACCAGTTCGGCTTTGATGTCATCCGGAAGTTTTGACCAGAGGAACGTGGCAGAAGGAGCCATCATCGCCACTGTTACGCCGACCACTTTTCCCTTGCAGTCGAGCACAGGGCCGCCGCTTGCGCCGGGGCCCACCGTTCCGGATATCTGGAGCAGGCCGGATGCGCTGAGCCCCATCCGCCTGCTGACGCCGGAGATCATTCCGAGTGAGGCAGAATTGATCATTCCTGATTGGTTGTTGATACTGAGGACAAATGTACCTGGAGCGAGTGCGTTCGAGTCCCCAAGTTCCAGAAATTTGAGACCGGATCGTTTGACCTTAACGACCGCTATATCCGTCAGCGGATCGATCCCCATAAGCTTTCCGTCTGCTGCCGTGCCGTCCGTGAACCTGACGCTGATGGCATCCGCGCCGTTTACGACGCTTCCTGTGGTCATTATGGAGCCGTCCGCGCTGATGACGAAGCCGGAGCCGATCCTTTTTTTGAGCCCGACAGGTTCCCTGGCAGTGTTCGATGTGTCTGCACTTGAGGCGTATACCTTTTGAACCGAGTATATTTCAACTACTGCGGGTCCGGCATGCTTTATAAGTGCCGTTATATCATTGCTCAATTCCTGCATGGTCGCCGCGCCGCCCGGCGCAGCAAGCCATATAAAGATCAATGCCGGAATGAAAAATCTGAGCTTCATTTTTTACCTACAGCACCCCTTGTTTACTACAGGTCCACCAGCACGAACCGCGGCTGGTCACCTTGCCCGGAAATGGACGCATCATCATTATTGGCAGCTTCAGGAGCCGTGCGCATGACACCGATCACATGCTCTTCATCGTTACCGGTAATTACATTGGCAGTTGCGGACGGCGTATCAGTCGGGGTTTCCGCGACCTTTTCTTCCCCCGAAACCATATTCTTGACAGGTTTTCCCTTCCTGACCTCAGCCACAGCAGTGTGCCTGGGCTTCATAATCTGCTTGACTACGACCCGTTCGGGCTTAGAAACAGGTTGGACAGCTGGTTTGCCCGCCGGATGCGGCTTTTCCTGCTGCGTCTCCGCGATTTGTTGAGGTTTATCCTGATCCGGTTTGACTTCAGGCGCAGTGACCGTGGGAGTCTGTGCGACTTTGGCCTCATTCTTCGGTTGACCCAGCATCCATGTTCCGATAAGCGCGGCCAAGAGGACGCATGCTGCCGAATAGGCGAGAATGAGCGGCAGGCGCGGTCTCGCGGCTTCGTTCTTGCTGAAAGCAGGGCTCGCCTTTATCTCCGCCCAGGTGAGTCCGCACTTTTGATCGCTCTCGATGCCTGTCTTCAGCACCGTACTCAGGCGTTTGTACGCTGCAGCTTCCTTCCGGCACCGCTCGCAGCCGTCAATATGTTTTCTGATCAGCCGTGGAAGCGCTGTGCCGTCCGGCACAGCCGACAGCCACAATGCCACAAGATAGCATTTTACACTCATCTTACAGCACCTCATCCTGCAATAACCTTCGCAGCTTTCTTCTGGTCCGGCTCAGTCTGACTCTCGCACTCACTGGTGAGCACCCTATTATCTCCGCAGCTTCGCTGCAGGTGAACCCCTGAACATCGCACAAAACAACGAGCATTTTGCAGGCCGGAGCGAGTTTCTGCAGTGCCTCGTTGATCATATACCTGTTGATGCTTCCGGTCTCGATGTTCTGGTCCGAGTGTGGAGTCAATTCCATCTGCTCAAGGTCGATCTCGGTTTCAGTCTCGGTATAAGACCTTCTGTGCTTCGACCTTGAATGGTCTATGCACAGATTAACGGCTATCCGGTAAAGCCATGTCAGGAGTTTCGAATCGCCTCTGAACCGGTTTATCGACCTCCATGCCCTGCAATAGACCTCCTGGACGATATCCTCGGCGTCCTCTTTTGAGCCGACCGATCTCATTACGAACGAATACACTGCGTCTTTGGTCTGTTCGAACAGTATTCCGAACGCATCAGAATCGCCAAGCTGCGCCGCCGCCAACAATTTGTTCTGGTCCGAGACAATCGCGCTTGCCCCGGCACTTACTAAGCTGCCCGGTAACATCTCTTTCATCATATTAGACGCATCAGGTTCGGTGTCTGTTAACTTGCGGGAAGAACGGCGCATTATTTTCTCCGGCGCATGCGCGGAAGTAACGGTAATCTACTTGGATTTTATCACAGACGGGGGAGAAAACGCGAAATGAGATAGTTTGAGGTGTTAGCACGGATGGGCGAGAACCACATCCGTGCTTAAAAGTTCTGCTAGCTTACTTCGACCAGTTCCACATCGAATGTGAGGTCTTTGCCTGCGAGCGGGTGGTTTGCGTCGAGAGTGATGCTTTCATCGTTTATATCGGCTACGGTAACGACTACCGGCTGGCCGTCTGACTGGCGCATCTGCAACTGGTCGCCGACTTCGGCTTCAAGGTCTGGCGGCAGGTGCTTTTTGTCGACTGCTACAACCATATCTTCGCGATGCGGGCCATATGCCTGGTCCGCAGGTATCGAAATTGTCTTTGACTCGCCGGTGTTCATACCGACTATGCCGTTTTCGAACCCTGGTATGACCCGGCCTTCACCTATCGTGAACTCTATCGGATCGCGGTTGGCGGAGCTGTCGAATACGCTGCCGTCATCCAGTTTTCCGGTGTAATGCACCTTTACGGTATTACCCTGCTGTGCTTGTGCCATAATTTCCTCCATCAAGTTCTCGATATTCGCTATCAAGAATGCTCATCATCACAAAATCATAGTACCTATGGTTATAGTAATACCCGTCCCGCTGCAAGCCTTCCTCTTTGAATCCAACTTTTTTGTAAAAATGTAAGGCTCGCTCATTGAACCCGACGACACCTATCGCCACTCTATGGAAGCACAGGTTCCGGAAAGCGTAATGCAACAGAAGAGTAATAGCTTCCGTGCCATATCCCTGGTCCCATGCATCTTTTTCCCCGATGATCATAGTGAGATCGGTCGTCCGCCATTCATCGAACATCCTGAGAAGTCCGGCTTCACCGATAACCCGGTCATTTCTCTTTAAGACGACCACAAACCACACCCGGCTGTTGTCCGCTTCGACCTTTGTAAACCACTCGTTGACTTGCTCCGGGCTCATTGTGCCTACCTGGCCGATCAGCCCGCTTATCTCAGGGTCGTTCACCCACTTATGGATATGTATCAAGTCTTCTCTTTTGATCTGCCGGAGGTAGACTTTTTCTCCGACGAGACAAGGCGATTCTCTCATTTCTTTTCAAACCACAGGTTTCTCATGGTTATAGTAATACCTTTTTTGCTCCAGAACTTCCTTCCCGAATCTCGTCTTTTTGCAAATATTAATACTTTTTTATCTTACGGCTATCTTTACGACCACTTTGCGGACAGGTTCCGGGTTGTCGATTGCAACACCCGGCATGTGGGCATCCTGCGGGTAGAGGATAACGAATGAACCGTGGGACGCAGTGATAAAATCTCCGCAGCCTTCGAGCCAGGTGATGTCTTTTGCCTCGTCATAGTCCTCGACTACTTTCAGTGTGTCCAGGTTGGCGTAACCTATATGTTCAGCCCCGCCTGCAATATACTGGATGTCGATATATTTCCGATGGGCCTCCCAGCGTTTCTCCGCCCGATGCACTGTTTCGTAGTCCTGGACCATCGCGAAGCAATTATCGCCGTCTATCTCGTATTTTCCGGCTGGAATATTCGCAAAATCCTGTGACTTGAGGTAATCAAAAGCAGCCGCTATACCCGGCCCAAGCGCGCGGTACGCGGCTGCATTCTGCAACTTGTCTACGATCATATTGAAATCTACTCCATATTCTCTGTTTCGCAGAGATAGCTGTAAACTTGATAGGGCGGTGGTTCCAAGCCCCGCCCTTTGTTCCGCGGGCATCCATGCCCCTCACTACTGCCATCACTCATGGGACATGGATGTCCAAGAAACAAACACGGAACATTGATCCCCCGTGCCATCATAAACTCTACAAATCTCCACCTTCCGCGTTTCCCATTATTCCGTGTCTCCGCGGTTCAAAAAGCTACCTGTTCTCCGCTTCCCGAAGATAGCTGTAGACAGTCTCCGCTGCAGGCTTGGTCATCGTCGGGGCCTGTTCCAATTCCTCCAGAGATGCTTCACGGACCTTTTTCAAAGACCCGAAGTGCTTCAAAAGCGCGCTCCGGCGCTTTTTGCCGATGCCCGGAATCTCCGCCAGGATGGACTTTGTCATCTTCTTCGCCCTGAGCTTCCGATGGTACTCTATTGCAAACCTGTGCGCTTCATCCCTCACTCTTTGGAGCAGGTGAAGCCCCTTCGAGGCCCTGGGAAGTATCCTGGGATCGGACTCGCCGGGTTTGAACACTTCCTCGAACTCCTTCGCGAGACCTATGACGGGGACCTCCTCGTCGAAGGCGTTCAGCACTTCCACGGCGACATTCAGCTGCCCCTTGCCGCCGTCCACCATCAGCAGATCGGGCAGTTTTGCAAACTTTTCCGTCTGCCGGAGCTTCCCGGTGATCCTTCGCGCCAGCACTTCGCGCATCATGGCGTAGTCATCCGGCTGTTCAGGCGTATATTTGATCTTGAACCTGCGGTAATCGGACTTTTTCGGCTTCCCGTTCTCGAAAACAACAAGCGAACCGACCGCTTCCGTCCCCATAATGTTCGAAATGTCGTAGCATTCGATCCGTCTGGGCGGTTTTGGCAAATCCAGCCCTTCCTGCAGTTCAGAAAGCTCTGCCGAGACCATAGCTTCATCGGTTTCGATCTTTTTTCTGAGCTGGTCAAGGACAGTTGAAGCATTCTTCTCCGCCATCTCCACAAGCTGCCGCTTTTCGCCCCGCACCGGGTGGCTGATGCCGACTTTTGTCCCGCGCTTCTGCCTCAGCCAGCTTTCGATTATCTCTATCTCGTCGATCTCATACTGGAGCAGGATTTCCTTTGGCACATAGGCCGCCGTTTGATAATACTGCTTTACGAACTCCCGGACGCCTTCCGACAGGTCATCGCTCGAAGTCCCCTCTAAAAGAAAATGCTCCTGCCCGATCAGCTTCCCGCCCCGGATGAAGAACATCTGGGCTATGGCGTTCCCGTTATCGGTGACTAGCGCCACGACATCCTGATCAGTCATAGCGTTCGATATGATTTTCTGCCGTTCGACTATCCGCTGCATCGCCTGTGCTTGGTCGCGGAGCCTTGCTGCCTTCTCGAAAAGCAGTTTTTCGGATGCTTCTTCCATCTGCTTTTGAAGTTCCTTCAGAAGTTTTTCCTGCCTGCCTTCAAGGAAGGTGATTACGTCTTTGATGACTTGGCGATACTCTTCCTCGGTGACTTCGCCCGCGCAGGGTCCGAGGCACTGGCCTATGTGGTAATAGAGGCACGCGCGGCCCTTGGACTGGGTCGGGTCTGTATAGCCGCAGGGCACTTTGAACACCCGCCGGATGAGCCTCAGTGTCTCGCGAACCGCGTTGGAGTCGGTGTACGGGCCGAAATACTTGTTGCCGTCTTTGCCCTCGAACCTGATCTTCCGCATGAACATCGGCCTGGGGAATCGGTCCTTCATCGTTATGGCGATGTAAGGGTAGCTCTTGTCGTCCTTTAAGCGGACGTTGTAGTGCGGGCGGTATTTCTTGATGAGGTTGGACTCGAGAATGAGCGCTTCAAGCTCGGAATCGGTGACAATCCACTCCAGGTCGGCGATCTCGTGGACCATGTGCCGGACCTTGCCGGAGATGTCTTTTCCGAGCTTCTGGAAGTATGACCTTACCCTGTTTTTAAGCACAACGGCCTTGCCGACATAGATTATCTCTCCGAGCGAGTTCTTCATAAGATACACGCCCGGACTCGTCGGCAACGTCGAAAGCTTATCTTTCAGCGTCACGTAAAAATTGCTTTCTAAGACCCACGATTCTAGCGAATCTGTTGGGTCGAAAGAGTCGACCAAATCGACTTTATCTTCCACCATTTCCCCGTCCAAAGGTTTATACGTGTTTTTTAATATTTAGAGTTGCAAAAGGTTGTCTATTAACGATCTATGATTCCCAATATAGTTCCTGCATAACTAGCATACTGGTTATAGAGGTCATGAATTAGTTCATAGCTCATTAGAGCAAGCCCATCTTCAGCAATCTTCAAACAATGCAACATATCAGTGCAAGCTGATACGATTTCGATACACAGTTTTTGCTGTCTAAGAACATCCATTGTATTTTCTAGAGGTAAATTGACAAAATGCATATAGCAAGCTTCGCTATTAATGCCACTGTGAGCTATATCGGATCTAAGGTGATATGTAGTGCGATAGCTTTCTTCCATACCGACATTTATTGACCGTTCCCTAATTGTGTTAATGCCCGACCAATGTTTTGGAAACTTTTTGCCGCCATACTTACTACGAAAGCTTTCTTTCAGTGCATCAATTCGTGACTTTTCGGCCGCTGGGAGTTTTGTTTCGTCACAACCCACATTAAGCAATAGCACCTCATATTCCGATGCTACATGGAAATAGTCATCAAAACGCTGACTCAGGTGTATTGGGTTTGAGTGATAGTATATCAAATCAACCAGTAATTCGAAGTTTGCTCTTGAGATTATCTGAGCCTCGTAGAGATAACCCTTTCTGATTAGGATGTTGAATGCCATAAAAGTGCTTATGCTTTTATTAAGGTAAAAATAATAGCGATGCTTGACCCGACGGTCTACCTCGTCCGTAGGTGGGGGTAATTGGTTGGTGCGCTCTATGAGCTTATCACAGACGGTTAAGAAAGCATCAAGTAGCTGTGTTGCTTGTTCACTTAGGACCATAGATTCACATCCTCCCCTAGATTCCGTGGTTATGTCTTTTTCGCATCTTTATCAAATATTGATGTAGATGTAGTGGCCGGTCTCCGTGCCGGCCATCAGCACCGAAGGTGCTGGACATATTTCTCGATTTTTATAACACTAACACATCCGGCATCCCACTATACGGCCATTTATCGCATGATTCGACCAGCGTTGCCCTTACTGGATTTTCAAGAATATACCGGCAGATCGAGAGCACATCTTCATCACGCCTGGCTATGTGGTCATACCAACTACGCTGCCACAACTGGCCTTCAAATCCAAGCTTCCAACTTTCTGATGTTGTATAACTTTTAAACTTGCCTATAGACTCAGACAAAGAATGCTTATCATCAACAGGCGAAAGAGCAAGGTGGAGATGATTTGGCATCAAGCAATAAGCATAGATACGAAACCAGCTATGATCTCTACTCCACATTAAGGAATCAACTACAAGCTTGGCAAAGGTTTTATTGAGAAATACCTTTTCCTTGTTATTCGTACACAGCGTGGCAAAGTACACCATAGCCGGGTCAGAGTAGCTGACATCCTCCAGCCTCATTCGACTGCGAGTAAAGCATCTTTCTTTGTCCATAGAATGTACCATGTCGAAAGGTTGCGCGGCTCCTGCGGAGCCGATGGCCGGCACAGAGACCGGCCACTACATTTTTGGTGTCTATTTGCCAAAGCCCAGAACACTTGGGAAAAACAGCATTATTGTGACAGTTGGATACAGCACAACTACAAAGGCAAAGAGTCCCCAGGCGAGAGATCTATAAAGATCAATGTAATTTTTTCGCATATTGGCAGAAATCTCAGCATTTTGGATCTTCTTCTCGAGATTTCGCTCAGGCCACCTTCCCCAAATCAAGCGGTGCCAGGTAAAGAGATAATAAGCAAATCCAATGTTCATCAACACAAATGTTATGATTTTTCCCTGCATCATAACTCCTTATGGTTGAGATATGCTTTCATTTCTGAATCGCAACATCAACTAATCCCTATTTGCGTAATTCGCGGTTCAGAAACCTACTCGGTCAGTTTCTTCGTCTCCTCGAACATCGTAGCTACGCTGTTTGGCTCTCCTGCCATAAACCGTTTGAAGGCCACGCTCACCACGTTTATCACGTATCTGCCGTTTATGATCATCACCAGCGGGTCATGTTTCTGCGGCATGGTGCCATAAGCCCATTTGCCGTTTAAATGCCTGATCATTACCTCGCCCACGTACGCTCCGAGGGACACCATCTCGTGCGCCATCTCAGGAGTGAGTCCTATGCCTGTTTCACGCTCCTTGTCGATCAGCAAATCGACTGATTTCAGGCTTTCCGGCGAGTAGTCCAGTTCCACATCGAGCGCTGCGGCGGATTTTACTATCAGGTTCGCCCTGTGCCTGGCCTCAAACGGCGTAAGCTCCCACCTGTGCGGCTTTTCCGGCTCGTCGTCCTTATTCTCGAACATTTTAGAAAGGAATTTCATAGAGATGCCTCCGATGCCGATTCAGATTGCTCCTTTACGGCTTTAGCGCCCTTCTTTTTCCCGTTTTTTGACGGTTTTTCCGGCTGATTACCGAGTATCCTCTTCAAGTAGCGTCCCGTGTAGGATGCTTCCACACGGGCAATATCTTCCGGTGTCCCGGTTGCGACTATCTCTCCTCCCCGGTCTCCGCCTTCCGGCCCCAAGTCGATGATGTAGTCCGCCGTCTTGATGACATCCAGGTTGTGTTCTATCACGAGCACTGTGTTTCCTGCGTCCACCAGCCGTTCGAGCACTTCCAGGAGCTTCTTTATATCGTCGAAATGCAGCCCCGTGGTCGGCTCATCGAGTATATACATAGTCCGGCCTGTGCTCCGCTTCGCAAGTTCTGTTGCTAGCTTCACACGCTGTGCTTCACCTCCGGAAAGTGTCGTCGCAGGCTGTCCCAGCCTGATGTAGTCCAACCCAACATCGTGAATCGTCTGCAGCTTCCGGGTGATCGGCGGAATGTGCTTGAAGAACTCAAGCGCCTGCGCCACCGTCATGTTGAGCACGTCGGATATAGACTTGCCCTTATATTTGACATCAAGTGTTTCACGGTTGTAGCGCTTGCCTTTGCAGACCTCGCACGGCACATAAACATCCGGCAGGAAGTGCATTTCTATCTTGATGATGCCGTCTCCCTTACACGCCTCGCAGCGTCCGCCCTTGACGTTGAAGCTGAACCTTCCCGGCATGTAACCCCGCATCCTCGCATCCTGCGTCTTGGAGAAGAGGTCGCGGATCAGGTCGAATGTGCCCGTATATGTCGCCGGGTTCGACCTCGGTGTCCTGCCGATCGGCGACTGGTCTATGTCGATAACCCTGTCGATACCGTCCAGTCCTGTAATCTCATCGTGGTCTCCCCAGGCGCGGTGGGTTCCGTGGAGCGCGTACATAAGCCGGGGAAAAAGAGTCTCCTGGATGAGGGTGCTCTTGCCCGACCCGGAGACTCCCGTCACGCATACGAACGAACCGAGCGGGATTTCCACGTCTATATTCTTCAGGTTGTGCTCCCTCGCGCCTTTCAGCTTGAGAGACGACCCGTTCGGCTTCCTCCGTTCCTTGGGCACAGGTATCGTAAGCTCGCCGGAGAGGTATTTCCCTGTGATCGAAGCCGGATTTGCCTTGATCTCTTCGACATTGCCCTCTGCAATGACGTACCCGCCATGTTCTCCTGCGCCCGGGCCTATGTCGATGATGTGGTCGGCGGCATACATCGTCTCCTCATCGTGCTCTACGACTATGATCGTGTTCCCCAGGTCGCGCAGCTTCAGTAATGTCTCTATAAGCTTGGTGTTGTCCCGCTGGTGAAGCCCGATAGACGGCTCATCCAGTATGTAAAGGACGCCTGTCAGCCCTGAGCCTATCTGCGACGCCAGCCTGATCCTCTGAGCTTCACCGCCCGCAAGGGTTGCCGCCGCGCGGTCGAGCGTCAGATACTCCAGCCCGACGTTCTTGAGGAACCCCAGCCGGACTTTGATCTCTTTGACAATCCGGTGAGCAATCGTCTGCTCTCTCGGTGTCAATTTGAGGTTTTCGAACCATCCAAGCGCCGATGAAACAGACTTTGCGGCTACCTGGCTAATGTTTATCCCGCCGATTTTCACCGCGAGGCTTTCCGGTTTCAGCCTGAGCCCTTTGCACGACTCACAGGGAGTAGCCGACATATACCGCTCGATCTCTTCCTTGATCATCTCGCTGGAGGTCTCTTTGTAGCGCCGCTCCAGCCACGGGATGATGCCGTCGAAGTTCGCATCGAACTGCCTCATCCTGCCATAGCGGTTATTGAACGTCACAGGAACGCGTCTATCGGCGCCATGCAGAAGCATATCGACTTGTTTTTTGGTCAAATTCTTGATCGGGGTCGAAGTCTCGAACCCATAAATCTTTGCCACGCCTTCTATAAGTGAGATGTAATACTCGCTCGTAGTCCTTGCGAGCGGGATGATAGCCCCATCATCGATAGACTTGCTTTTGTCAGGAATGATCAGGTCCGGGTCGAGCTTTGTATGGGTCCCCAGCCCCTGACAGTCCGGGCAGGCGCCGTAAGGCGTGTTAAAACTGAAATTGCGCGGCGCAAGTTCATCCAGGCTGATGCCGCACTCGGTGCAGGCGAAGTTTTCGGAGAAGAAAAGCTCTTCGCTCCCCATAACATCTATTCCGACGTTGCCGTTCGCAAGTTTCAGCGCTGTCTCAAGCGAATCTGAGAGCCTTTTTTCGATCTCAGCCTTGACCACAAGCCGGTCGACCACAATCTCTATGGTATGTTTTTTGTAGCGGTCCATCTCTATGTCGTCGGTGACCTCATAGATTTGTCCGTCCACACGCACGCGGACGTAGCCCTGCCTGCGGACATCTTCGATTACCTGCCGGTATTCGCCCTTCCGTCCGCGCACTACTGGGGCAAGAATTTGGATCTTCGAGCCCTCCGGGAGCGCCATTATCTGGTCTACGATCTGCTCCACGGTCTGCTGAGAAATTTCCCTGCCGCACTGCGGGCAGTGAGGATGCCCGATGCGCGAAAACATGAGCCTCAGGTAGTCGTAAATCTCCGTGACCGTCCCTACAGTCGAGCGCGGGTTCCGCGTAGTCGATTTCTGGTCGATTGAGACTGCCGGAGAAAGCCCTATGATCTCATCAACGTCCGGTTTGTCCATTTGGCCGAGGAACTGGCGGGCGTAGGACGACAGCGACTCCACATACCTCCGCTGACCCTCCGCATATATCGTATCGAAGGCGAGCGACGACTTGCCGGAGCCGGAAAGCCCGGTTATGACTACCAATTTGTCTCTGGGGATTTCTACATTTATGTTCTTGAGGTTGTGCTGCCTCGCGCCGTGCACGATGATCTTGTCTTGCGTCATTTTTTGCTGCTTTCTGAACTCGTTTACATCTAAGCGTACCAGGATATTTTACCATTACGCTGACCCACACACAAGGAAAATTGCGAACTAATGTTCGAAAGTAGCTATCAGCAGTCAGCCATCAGCTTTCTCTATCACAAAAGCACGAAAGGGAGAAAACACGAAATTGGGGAAAGGCTGATGGACCGGGGGATCATGCCCCGGTCCCCATTCTCCAGGGCATCCATGCCCCTGCTATCTTTCCACTATATTTTACATACGAAAGACAGTGCAGCGGGCTATAAACCCGCAAAAACCGGCGCTGGATTGCAACATCGAATACCCGCCAATCCGAAAGTTTGGCTTCGGCGCAAAAAGTGCGCCGAAGCATTTCCCAATTAATAGATTTCCACCTTTCGCGTCTTTCGGGCTTCTTCGCGTAATTCGCGATTCAAAGAACAGGTAGCTATTTCCCCTTATTCAGCCCTCGTGCCTGCTTATGGATCTTCTTCCACTTTTCCCTCTCTATGAGCGCGGCTGCGACATCCTGCCGTTTTTCGAGATAATTGAGTTCCTTAAGCATTTTCCTGTAGTTTTCGAACCTGGCGGGGTCAAGCTCGCCGCTTTCGAGCGCCTGCCGCACTTTACATCCGGGTTCGTTCTCGTGGCTGCAGTCAGTGAACCGACATTCTCGCGCAAGGTTCTCTATGTCCTCGAAAACACCAGAAAGGCCTTCATCCGCATCCCACAGTTGCAGTTCGCGCATTCCGGGAGTATCTATCACCAGCCCGCCGGACGGTAGAACGAACATCTGGCGGCGCGTCGTGGTATGCCGTCCTCTGCTGTCTTCTTCCCGCACTTCCTGAACGCTCTGCACGTCCTTTCCGATCAGATAATTGACTATGGTGGACTTCCCGACACCGGATGAACCGAGAAGTGCAATCGTTTTCCCTTCCGTCAGATAGTCCGACAGTTGATTGAGTCCTTTTTCTTCGAGCACGCTTATCGCATGGACAGGGACTCCCGGCGCTGATGCCTGAACTTCTCTCAGCCGGTCTTCGACCGCATCTGAAAGATCGGATTTGGTCAGGATAACGGCCGGGTTTGCCCCGCTTTCCCAGGCAAGCGTCAGGTAGCGCTCAATTCTTCTCACTCTGAAGTTGTGATCGAGCCCGACGACTATGAACACCGTGTCGATATTCGCTGCTATCGGCTGCTCAATAGTCCTCTTGCCCGCTTCTTTGCGCGAGAATTTGCTTTTCCGGGGCAAGATAGCGTGGATGATGGCCCTCTGGGGCTCCTCATCCAGAATATTAGCCACTACCCAATCGCCTACTACGGGGTAGCCCAGTTGATCGAGCGCGTCATAGTGCATCCTGCCGCTTACGGTAGCGGGCATCTCGCCGCATTCGGTATAGATTATGTAAGAGTTTTTATGTTCAAGGGATACTCTACCGGCGGAGAGCTTTTGAGTCTCGTAAGGCGCAAAATGACCGGCAAAGTGTGAATCGAATCCCAGTTGTTCCAGTTTCAACGCAGGTTCCTCCAAAACCATATCTGAATTTGATTGATAACAGATGTGGTATCAGCGCTCACGCGCGTCGGAGGGTGCGAAGATGTACAGCCGGGTGTTTTTAGTGGAAATCAGGTGTGGCTGACTTATCTGCTGGCAGCTCCGATGCGCGCCGCTGATCCCGATATTTCAGATATGATTGCTACAGTGACCATGTTGCGCCTCCTTTTGATTAAGTAATGTAAATCCTTTGGCATTATACCACATTTTGAAGATTGCAATTAATAGATTCGCTGCTCGACTTCTCGGATGGCGGCTTCGACCTCCAGTGGGTCGGAGCTTGTTGTATGGCAGGTGTCCCCTATGCAGATGGACGCGCGCGGCTCTTCGGAAGGTTCTGCGCCGAAGTCCTTGAACTCCTCCGGGGAGGAATCTTCGTCAAGCACCCGCACCAGAGTCGAAGGGTCCTTCGCTTTGAGCGTTGATGTCAGAAGTTCCTCCGTCCGTGGGTCTTCACGCGATCCCACAACGGCGATTCTCACAGGTTCCTCAAGCAGTTCCATCACGGCCAGCCCATAAGGCGCGGCAAGCATCCCGAACGACTCGTAATCGCTCGCCATGCTGCGGAGTGTGGACTCAGCGCTCCGCCTGTAGGCCGATTCATGGGCATAATATGCCAGCCGGTTCAGAAATCTAGCCGCCAGCGCGTTCTCATCGAGCAGTTTTTCCCTATAGGGCAGCTGTTCAGCTTCTTGGCGCTCTTCCGTGACATCGAAGAACCCTCCGTTCGGGTCGGCAAACCGGGACTGAATGTAATCTGCAGTATCTTTTGCGGTCTCGATAAACCTGCGGTTTCCGGTGCACTCATAAGCCCGCAGGAGCGCCGTTCCGGTCCATACCTGGTCCGTAAGCATCCCGAAAGCCTTCGGCTCACCGTCGAAATAATGGCAGAACCCGCCGTCCATGCGGCAGTGGTTGGTAAGAAATCCAAGGGTTCCGAGCGCCCGCCCCAGGTAAGACAGCACGCCGGTCGTCTCACTTGCCTTCAGATAAGCATCGACCGTCAGAGCGTTCCAGTTGATGTGGATCGTCCTGTCAACGGACGGCGGACCTGCTATTGCCCGGTTTTCAGCCGGAAGCCGGTAGTAGTCCTCGTCCGCGTTCTGGCTTCCGAAGAACGCGCCGGTCTGTTTATCGAAGAGAGTCTTTCCAAGATAACCCATTATCGCCCTTGCGGTCTTGATATAGCTCTTTTCCCCGGTCAGGCCGAATGTCTGGATGAACACGCCGAGCAGTCCTGAGTTGTCTTCGAGCATCTTTTCGTAGTGCGGGATGCTCCAGTCCCGCGTAGTCGAATAGCGGAAGAACCCTCCTTCGACCTGATCGTACACGCCGCTTTCCCGCATAGCGTTCAACGTCCGGGTGACCATCTCCAGATGCTCGCGATTGCCCGTACGGCGGAAGTTCGCCAGCAGGAACTCCAGCGCCGGGACGTGCGGAAACTTCTGCTGTGCGCCGAACCCCGCATAAACAGGGTCGAACGTCCCCTCGATGGCCTTCATAATGTTTCTGGGGATGCTTTCGTTCAGTATAACGGTAGATTCCATCTCGCGCCCGGCCTGCGCGCGGCGTGTTCGTATCTCTTCCGCGCGTTTGGCCAACTCGGCGCCTTTTTCACGGTAGGCATCGGCTACCCGGTTGAGCATGTCCGCCATCTGCCCCGGCGGCACATAGGTTGAACCGGTCAGAATATCGCCATTTGGCATGAGAAACGCGATTGTCGGCAATCCGCCCATATTGTAGCGGGCGTTCAGGTCGGGACGGCGGTCGTTATCGGCTCGGACCGGGACAAACCGGCTGTTTATGATCTGCGTGACTTGCTCGCTCTCGAATGTCGTATTCTCCATCACGTGGCACCAATGGCACCAGGTGGCGGTAATTGCCAGAAGCACAGGACAGTTCCTTTTCTCTGCCCGGTCCAGCGCCTCCGGAGACCATTCCTGCCAGTCTATCCCGGTCTTACGCTTGCTCATAATACAGCACCCTCGTTTTCTTGAACTCCCGGCCGCTGTACAGGAGCACATAGTCAGTGATCCCTGTGGTGTTCGAAAGTTCGCGCGCCGCATTTTCGCAGTCTTCGATGCTCTTCCCATGGATCATCGTGAAGACTGAGTAAGGCCAATCCGGGTAAGTGGGCCGCTCGTAACAGTGGCTTACGGCTTTGTGCAGTGCGAGTTTGGGGCCGATATGCTCGATCATATTCTTCGGGACATTCCAGACCGCCATTGCATTGGATGAATATCCGGCTTCACGGTGCTTGAGCACAGCAGCATACCGCCGCATGGCGCCGAGCTGGAGGAACATCCTGGCTTTTGCGATAAGCTCATCTTCTTTCATCCCGGCACGTGCAGCAAGTAAGGCGAACGGCCTGGACTCGACCGGCAAGTCCCGCTGGAGGGCGCGCACAGCCGCAATATCCGGCTCATCTAGCTCGACAGGTTCCTGCCGAACCGCAGTGGACTGAGTGATTGCCGCATCGATTCCGTCTTTTCCACCGGCCATATCGAAAGCCACCCCGATCTTGAACAGTCTTATCGTCGGAAACATCCTGACAGCAAGTGGATTTGCCTGGGCTGCCAGCCGGTCCACTTCCGCATCCGGGGCCGTCCCCGGCGGGACCGTGATAGTAAACCAGAGATTGTAAGCGTGGTCCCGTTCGTAGTTGTGGCTGACGCCGGGGTGAGCGTTTACAATCTCCGCTACTTGCTCTACCCTCTCCCGTGGGACACTAAACGCGGCCAGTGAACTGCTGTAGCCGAGGGCGTGCGAATCGAAGATCGCACTTATCTGGCGGATAATCCCCTGATCCTTAAGCGACTGCACACGCAGGATTACTTCGCCTTCTCCGATCTTGAGCCTCTTTCCGAGCTCGTTGAACGGCTCAGGTACAAGCGGAAATTCCGTCTGAAGCAAGTTGAGAAGCTGTCTGTCGATGGTGTCCATAAGAAATAGTTTATCACTGAGGACGGAATGTGGGAATAGAGAAGATGCGGGCAGCCTTACGGCGCTGCCCGTTCGGTATTACAGGGTTTCTATGTACTTCTCAGCCGAGTTTGCAGCAATAGCCCCGTCAGCACAGGCCGTAACGATCTGCCGGAACGACTTCTTGCGGACATCACCGGCGGCAAATACACCCGGCAGATTGGTCCGCATCTCGCTGTCGGTCGGAATATAGCCGAACTCGTCCAATTCGACCTGGCCTTTGAGGAACACTGTGTCCGGTTCCTGTCCGATGAGGACGAAAACGCCATCGACTTTAAGGTTCGTGAGCTTACTGGTCTTCAGGTCCTTGATCATAAGCCGGTCTACGGAAGGGCTGCCGTGTATCTCTTCGACGATGCTGTCCCACATCACTTTTATGCGCGGATTGGAGAGTGCCCTCTCCTGGAGCATCTTGGCCGCGCGGAACTTGTTCCGCCTGTGGATTATCGTAACGTCATCGGCAAACTTGGTGAGGTAACAGGAGTCTTCTACAGCCGAATCGCCGCCGCCGATGACCGCGAGCTTCTTGCCCTTGAAGAACGGGCCGTCACAGGTAGCGCAGTAGGAGACGCCGCGGCCCTGGAATTCTTTTTCCCCGGGCACGCCGAGCCTTCGCGGCTTGGCACCGAGCGCCAGAATAACCGTTTTTGCGCGAAGCTCCCCTTTAGCTGTTCGGATGAGCTTCTCCGCCCCGGTCAGATCGACCGATGCGATCTCCGAAAGCTGCACAACCGCACCGAATTTCCCAACCTGGTCACGCATTGCGGTGCAGAGGTCAGTGCCGGACACTCCGCTTGCGAATCCCGGATAGTTCTCGATGTAATCCGAGATCATCATAAGCCCGCCCGGAAATGTTTTTTCCACCAGGAGAGTATTAAGCCGCGCGCGCGCGGAATATATTGCGGCTGTCAGCCCCGCCGGGCCTCCGCCGATGATGATCGTGTCGTACGTCGTCTTTCTCCTCCAAGTCGAGTGTCAATTACGGGATAATTATCCCTTAGATTTCCGGCTGATTAATTAACGGCCAATCATATATTGTCTGTTGCCGAAAATCTTCCGGAAGAGTTTCAGGTATAAGTGTAAAATCAACAGATAAAGCTACATCAGAGAACTGTTTACCTAGCTTTAAGGCTGTTACTTTATCTCCTGAAACTCTGTACATATTATAACATACGACGGGGAATTTCAGAATTAGCGCCGCACGACTCTCTGATGACCAACTCTACAGGCAGTTTCAGTTGGAACTGGCCGGGGTTGTGGCCGTTGAGCTGCGCGATCAGTATTTCGACTGCGAATTTACCGAGCAGCCCTCTTGGCTGGCGCACAGTCGTAAGAGGGGCCCTCAAAACGCTTGCATAGTTCAGATCGGCATATCCGGCCATTGCAATATCTTCCGGCACTTTTATGCCGTGTGAAAAACATTCGTTCATAGCGCCGATCACCATGGGGTCCCCGAAGAAGAACACCGCATCAGGAAGACCGGGCAACTCCATAATGCTGCGCATGGCTTCGCTGCCGCCTTCGCTGGTCGCATCCGCCTGGATACTCAGAGCCGGGTCCGGTGTAATTCCATAGCGGATGAGAGTGTCCGTGTAACCGGCATATCTCAGCCTGTGTGTGGATATAGTAAATGAGTCGCTTACCACAGCTATTCGCCTGTAGCCAAGTGACAGCAGGTGCTCCGTCATCATAACCGCGCCGGAGTAATCATCCGATACAACACTATAGAAAGGAGTTTGCGGGAAATTCCTGTCGACCAGGACAAAAGGGACCTTTTTCTGCTTTAAGTCCTGAAAAATTCCCACATCCGGGTTTTTCTGGCACGGAGCTATGATAAGTCCATCCACCCGCCAGGAGAGCAGGTCCTCGATTTTCGCCCGTTCTACCAATGGATCGGCATTCGTATCCGCGAGAATGACATTGAAACCTTCTTCGGTCAGACGCGACTCGATGGCATCAATAAGGTTTGGGAAAAAACTGTTTTTGATGGACGGCACGACCAGGCCTATGATGCCTGTCCTGCTCTTTGTGAGACCTCTCGCAAGTTTACTCGGCCTGTAGCCAAGTGCGTTTGCCGCATCCCGGACTTTCTCCTGGGTTGTTATGGAAAACGGTATCCTTTGTCCCCTTTTTGCCGCCAGAACGCGGGAAACAGTGGATTTTGATACTCCTGCCCGTTCAGCTACATCTCCAAGAGTAGCTACACCGTTAGTCATATTATCTTCAGCTCGCTTTTTTAGTTTGATAGTTCGGCAAAAGCGGATTAACGCGTTCGGATACCCACCGCTACCCGTCGCGGGACCGGATTTCGGATAATCGTCTCCTCGACAACTTCGGAACCGGCGCGGACGCCGTTTTCATAGGATGTGGCACGTACCGCCTGTCTCAAACCATTCCGGCCTGGGGAAAGCTCAGTCTGTTTTCCCGCAGGCAGCTTGACACTGGATACGGACTCGGTGGTATAAGGGATCGGTTCGGTCTTCGTTTCGCTGTTTCGCACTATTACCGTGAGTTTAGGCCTGTCGGAGCCCCCGGATTTCGACACATGCAGCTCCTCGCCGATCTGCAGCTTTGCCATGTTCTTGCCGGGGTTCAGGCTTTCGAGTTCCGACATGGACATCCCCTGCCGCATCGCTATCTTGCTTGCTACATCTCCCGATGCGACAACATAAGTTCCCGATCCGCCCGCTGTAAATAGGTCGTTTACCGCTTCATCGATGTTTGGCTGGTAAAACCCAAGGTCTACCGGCATCCGCCGGACATCGACCTGCTCTTTGAACTGCGGCTCCTCCATCAGGTTCTTGACCATGCTACCGAACCGCGCTTTTGCGGCCTCCAGCACAGCGCCTGCATCTTCCTCAGTATCGACCGCAACCGCAGGTTTTCCGCCGATGAGGATTGCGTACTTGTTCACTCGAAGCGTCACTTTTCCGAGAATGGACTTCACTGCTTCAGCCTCGGACATGGCATCGGCATCGGCTGGAGCTCTTTTTACCTCTACCGATTCCTTGAAAGATATATCGGCAGGTTTTGCTCCGGCTACCGCTCCCTTTACTTCCGTGATTACATGCTCCGCGGATGTGCGCGTCGCGACACAGGCTAACGGTTTCTCGTCGGCGGTGATAACATAGGCCCGGCCCGCGAAGTTGCCGATAGCCCACCAAACTATAAATATAACCGCAGCCAGTGCGATGGCAGTTCGTTCTATACGGAGTTGAAGTTTAAGACTCCGAATCAGTTTGTCCTGATCCATACCATATACTCCTTTTGACCCGCTTTATTCACGAGCCTATTCCATTATACCGCCCGCGCGGTCAGTGTCAACGGCGAGGGCAAACGCATCTATATATAGAAGAGGAAAGTTTGCGAATAGAGGTTAGTGTGAATGGTGCAAGTCTCCACTAATCTCTTTGGAGTGCAGAAGCGTCAGCTTCCGCTTTTCTATCGGCATTCACTATCCGTCATTTTGAAACGCGAATTACGCGGATTTAACGGATTTCACGAATGGTGGAGACCTAAAGCATCTACAATAAGACCCCCAAGTCTTCATCAATCCCTTTTACCTTGCTTCGGTTTGCTTGCCACCGAAGCCGACGCCGTAGGTGTCGAGTTTCGAATCTTTTGCGCTTCTTCGCGCATTTCGCGATTCAGAACCTTTGGTACTGCTTCGAAATAAGACGCGTTTGCCCTGAACCACGGCGGCTGTTGACCAGGTGTGCGTTGGCAGGTAAACTGTAGCCGTAGCGATTTAGCATAAAAGAACTTGTTAAATGAGAGGAACAGACTATGAAACAAGGCTGGTTGCGGAGGTATTGGGAGCATGTAGTGTTTGTTCCAGCTTCCATGGGATTATTCATTTGGTTGGGCAGTATCGCAATGAGTAACGGTACCAACAAAGCCACTTGGCTGCTTTTACCAATTACGGGCATATATGCTGTTATTAGTGCATATATAGCTGTTGCAGGCTTCAGAAGTGCATCATCCTCTTCAAAATCTACTGAGATAATGGCTAAAACACTTGAGGAAATGATGTTCTCAAGATTACTACAATATGCTCCTGAGATACGTTTTCGTGGCGGCTATGAATACATAAGTGAAACAAGTGATAATGCAATAGGCATTCAATTACGCAATATGTCTCCAGGAGTACCTGTACTTGGTCTGCGTGCTTTTCTTTGGGAGCTGGAGACAACCGATAAAGGGAAGAATCTTAAATACAGCTCTATGTGCGAAACATCAATTCACGATTACGAAGAAAACAATATTGATTTACGGCTAATGCCGTCAAACATCAGCGAGGAATATAAATACAAATTGGGTATGGACGCTTTTGAAAAATATATGCAGGAACATAATGAAACCCCTCCCTCTCAAGACGCATTGTGCATTCTTTATTATACAGTAAGAGGTTTTCAGCAACAAATAAGGCTTACTTTTGATTTAAAACTCCATGAACATCAGGCGAAAACGAGCGCGCCTAAAGCAGAATAGATTACAGCATTATGATACAAACAAAACGAATAATCGCCGATTGCGAGATAATAGAACAAATTGAAGTCGCTCCGCATATCTTCAGAAGCGTGCTGGTCGAACCTACCATAGCGAAAACCGCGAAACCCGGCCAGTTCGTGAACGTCCGGGTGTGCGATTGCTATGACCCGCTCCTAAGACGTCCATTTTCCGTCCACGCGGTCAATCCTGAAAAGGGCACATTTTCACTCCTCTACGACGTGATCGGGCGGGGGACAAAAATTTTAAGAGATATGCACGTCGGCGACAAGGTGAGTGTCGTCGGTCCGCTCGGAAGCTCTTTCGACCTCGGAGATGACCCGAATGCCCACCACATGCTCGTTGCGGGCGGGTGCGGCGCTGCTCCAATCCATTTTCTGTCGGATGCTCTCTGTCATAAGCACGGCTGCGGCAACGTGACAGTCCTCGTCGGTGCAAAGACTGGCACAGCGATTCTCTGCCAGTCTGAGTTCGTCGCGCACGGAGTCAATGTAGAAGTCGCAACGGATGACGGCTCGTTCGGGTTCAACGGCCTCGTGACGGAACTCCTCGACAACTGCCTTAAATCGACTTTGAACCTCGGAGTGAACACCAGGGTCTACTCATGCGGGCCGATGCCGATGATGCGCGAGGTCGCGAGGGTCTGCCGGGTGCATGGAGTTGATAGCTGCCAGGTGTCGCTCGAAAGCACGATGGCCTGCGGGCTGGGTGTCTGCATGGGCTGCGTCACGAAGGCATGCGACCACCACGATGAGTCGTGCGAAGACTGGCGCTACAGCCGGGTCTGCACGGATGGACCGGTTTTTGATGCAAAGGAGCTTGTGTGGGAATGAACCTTTCGGTTGAGATCGGCAAGATCAGGATGAAAAACCCCGTAATGACGGCTTCCGGCACGTTCGGTTCCGGTCAGGAACTGTCCGACCTGGTGGATTTGAACAAACTGGGGGCGATAGTCGTCAAAGGAACAGCGCTGAAACCCTGGAAGGGCAACCCTTACCCGCGCACAGCCGAGACTCCTGCCGGGATGCTGAACGCAATCGGCCTGCAGAACGACGGCGTGGACGATTTTATCGAGAAAAAGCTCCCGTTTTTGAGGAATTTCGACACTCCGGTCATCGTGAATGTGGTCGGGCAGAATGTGGAGGACTACGCCGAGGTCGCAAAGAGGCTGGATGTGGCTGAAGGAGTCTCAGGGATAGAGATAAACATCTCCTGCCCGAACGTTAAGGAAGGCTGCATGGCCTTCGGGACGACTGCCAAAGGTACTGCCGAGGTAGTCAGCGCAGTGAGAGCGGCGACTTCTCTTACGGTAATCACGAAGCTTTCTCCGAACGTGACTGATGTCGTAGAGATGGCTCAAGCAGCAGTCGACGCCGGGACGGACGCGCTTTCGCTCATAAACACGCTCCTTGGGACGGCTATCGACCCGTGGAAACGCAAATTCAAGCTCGCGAACATCACCGGAGGGCTTTCCGGCCCGGCAGTGAAGCCTGTCGCGCTCAGGATGGTCTGGCAGGTCGCGCAGGCGGTGGATGTCCCGATTATCGGCATGGGCGGGATCGTAAATGGGCTCGATGCTGTGGAGTTCCTCCTCGCCGGAGCAGATGCCGTAGCGGTAGGGACCGGAACGTTCGTCAACCCGGCCGCAACCGTCGCCGTCGCGGAAGGAATTGCTGATTATATGGAAAAGATGAGCGTCGACGACGTGCGGGAGCTTACAGGAGGGGTTGGGAGCTAGAAGATGGGGGCTGGTCCCCACCCGAAGAGATGTAACAGCTCACTCTTGATAAGAATTATATATCATTCTGAGCAACCAGCACGTTATACTGACGAAAGACGTCACATTGAACAAACCGACGTCACCCTGAACTTGATTCAGGGTCCATTTTCTTCCTGGATTCCGAGTCAAGCTCGGAATGACGTTGTGTCAGCCCGGAATGAAGTTGCACTTATCAACTCTGAACCCTTACGAAGAGATTGATAAGGAGTCTAATCCTTATGTGCAAGTACACCCTGATCAGGAGGCCGAAATGCATACAAAAACGGTTGTAATCACAGCAGTATTGTTTGTAGTTTGCTTGTCGTTTGGTGCAGTGAATTGCTGCGCGTCTGAAACCCCTTCCGGCACAAAGGACCTACGGGCAGAGTTCGACAGTAAGTATGAAGCCTGGGTTTTAGCACAAGGAAAATGGATCAGTGAAAACCCATTTCTCTCTTACACTGCAATCCTGCCTGAAGAAAAGGCGTTAGTAGCAATGGGTCCCAGCGTCGTTCCTTTCATGATCGAAAAGTTCGAGAAGGAATTGAGCAACCCCGAGTGGAACGACCGGTTTAGCGGTGCCAATCTTGAAATAGTATGGTTTATTACTTGCAAGAAATTCCGTGAAGATGAATGGCCAGAGGGCAAGTTTGGTGATCATCAAGCTAAAATGGAGATGTATGTAAAGTGGTGGAAAGAAGGCCGCAAGAAGCTTCCTGAGACGTTCAATACTCTTTATGCTGAGCTGGAAAGCCTCCCCAAGAACCCTGAAAGTGAGAGCGATAAAGCTAAAGAAAAGGATATACTCGACCGGATCAGGTCTCAGGGGGTTGAGGCGCTGCCATTGATCATTCAGAAGATAAAGGGTGGAGACAAACGGTTCTTGCCAATGGTTGCGATCATGAAAAGGTTTACTGACGCGGATGCCGTCATAGCTACAAAACTAAGTCCCGCCGAATTGAAGGCTCGAGAGGATCAATTGAACTGGTCTACCGAAGAGGCACTTGCGTGGTGGGAAGCGAATAAAGAGAGGCTGAAGTTTCCCGGTTCTGTGGTTGATATCAAATAAGGAGAAAAAGTTTGAGTAAGGATAGAATCATCGTGGCGCTGGATGTGGACAGTGCGGAAAAGGCTGTTGAGCTTGTAAAGAGCCTTAAGGGTGAAGTCGGAGCGTTCAAAGTAGGGTTGGAGCTCTTTAATGTCACCGGACCGGCTATTTTCGATGAGCTGAAAGCTGCCGGGGCCGAAAAAATATTCTACGATGCCAAATTCCACGATATTCCGAACACTGTGGCCTCCGCTGTCCGCGCTGCCGTCCGAAACAACGTCTGGATGCTGAACGTGCATGCAAGCGGGGGTTGCGCAATGATGCGTGCCGCCGCCGAAGCCGCAAAAGAAGAAGCTGCGAAGCTCGGCATCGACCCTCCCAAGCTGATCGGGGTGACGATCCTTACCAGCATCGATAATATGACCCTCACCGACGAGCTGAGAGTCGCATCGGGCCTTGTGAACCAGGTCATGCACCTTGCCCAGCTTGCTCAGTCGGCAGGCTTGGACGGCGTAGTGGCGTCCCCGAACGAAGTGAAGTATATAAGAGATGTCACCGGCCCGGACTTTCTCATTGTAACCCCCGGAGTCCGTCCTGCCGGAGCCGATGTGGGCGACCAGAAGCGCGTAATGACCCCCGCGGATGCCATCCGCACCGGATCGAGCTATCTCGTGATCGGCCGCCCGATTACCCGCGCCGAAAATCCCGCCGAAGCAGCAAGAAAGATAGCTGCGGAGATGAGTGCGGCAGAGGTGTAGACATTGGAGAAAACGGAAAACGCACCCTATCTTCCGGCGCTTGAGTCTGTACGGACGGCAAAGAGCTTTCGTGCGGCTGCACGCAGACATGCCCTTATTTCAGTCGCGCTTCTTATATGTCTTCTGTTTTTTCCGCTTATGATTTTAGTCGTTGCGATATCTACAGGAACGAAACATCCCAAATTCTCGATTACTGTCGCCGGACTGATGCTTATCATCAGCATTGGAATAATTGTCTGGTTCTTCAATACCATACGAGCGGATTTCTATTGGGAAACTAGTCCGCGCGGGATCCTGATAAAAGGGCTCTTTAGGTGTAGACTTATTGAATGGACGCAGATCAGGGAAGTGATAAGCACACAATCGTTTGTACTTCTGACGGATATAGGTGAGCTTAAACTGTCCGCAGTGCCCGATCAAGTTCTCGTTACCTTTGGCGCATCCATCTGGCAACACCTTGCTGAGATAAACAGTCCGGCCAGCTTTAAGCCTACACCCCAGATGAAATCACTCTGGATGGAAATTCCGGCTGATACCCCGCATGAAGTGGACTGGGTAAATCCGAGACTCCCAAGAATCACGATGAAGGACCTGCCAATACTCCTGCCTTGGTCCATAACATTTGTTATATTATGCGTATTTATTATAATTTTAGGCATTCGTGGTTTGTGGTACCAATGGTTATTTCTAATCGGTCCTGGAATGTGGATATATATGCTATATATCTGGCCAATGAGAAAAACTGCGAGGCAGGTTAGTGTAAGAGAGGACGCTTTATCTGTTGAAATAGCCAATAAGACTGTAGTGTTCGATTGGTCGGATATGGGATTCGTCAACTGGAACACCAGCTTGTGGGGTTATGCTCTGTATATCAAAAATGGAAAAAAAGAAGTAATGATACCTTTTGACGAGTCACAGGATGCCTCCACTGACAAGTTGATCCTTTCGATCATCCGCCGTCTGCGCGAGGCTGATCCGCCGATTTTAATGCCTATTCCCGATCCGCTTCAGGACAGAATGCAGGATTCCGCCATCTCTTAACCCCGTTCCCTTTAACCCAGCCGTTTGGTTGACTTTTACTACGGCTGGGCCTAAAATTTCGTCAGTAAAATTTGGTTCAAGGAGAGATAATAATGCTCAAACGAGGCGTGTTTTGCGCGTCTGCGGCTTTGCTGTTCACATTTGTGTTTTCCATCGGCGCTCTTTGCCAGCCCAAAAGCCCTGCAGCCGACCACTTCAACAAGGCACTGGGTCTACATAAAAGCGGTAAAATAGATGCTGCAATTGTCGAGTATAAACAGGCGATTGCTGCCGACCCGAAACTTCAACCTGCTTTGCTGAACCTGTCCAGCATCTACCTGGCAAAAAACAGCCCGGATGCAGCTCTTCCGCTGCTCATCAAGCTGTCCGGGCTCAATCCTAAAAACACCCAGGTGTTATCGGAAATCTCCCGGATTTACTTCTCGAAAAACCAATTGAGCAAAGCGGAAGAATACGCCCGAAAAGCCGTAAAGATCGACCCGCGAAACTCGGCGGCGATCTTTACATTGGGGATCATAGCCGTAAAAGAAGAGGACTATAACGGCGCGGCGGCGCAATTCAAGAAATTTGTTGCTCTGAACCCCAATGACCTGGCTGCGCGACGCAACTTGGCATGGTGCTATCTCAAACTCAAAGATTACAGCCAGGCGCTTTCCCAATACAACCGTATACTGGCCGCTTCACCCTCAGACATGGACACACGCCGCGTTGCCGCGGACCTCGCCGCCAGGTTGGGCAAGTCCGATGAAGTCATAAAGCATCTGATCATCATCCGCAAGGCTGATCCGAAAGACTCCATGGCACTTTTAGGGCTGGCAGAGGCCTACGAGCACAAAGCCTTGTTGAGCAAGGATGCTAAAACCAAAACCACTTATCAGGAAAAGGCTGTCAAATACTGGAACGGCCTTCTGGCTGTGGATGGGAAGAATTTCACCGCCTCGACCGCACTAGGAAGATATGCATATGAAAAAGGGGATTTCGCATCCGCCAAGAAGTATTTCTATAACGCCTGCATGTCAGCCCCACAAAATGCAGGTGCGAAATATAACCTTGCACTGGCCGAAACCCAGCTAAAAGACTTCGCCACGGCTGAGAAGCACTATAAAGCTGCCCTGGACATAGACCCGAAAAGCTCTTTCATTGCGGTTGCGCTGGGCGAACTATTTGAGCAGCAGGGGAAGTTCGAGGACGCGGTAAAATACCTCAGGATCGCAGCTGACCAGAATCCAAAGGATGAGAGCCTGCCCATTAGGATTGCTTCCGACTATTCGGTGGCTAAGAAATACCCCGAAGCGGAGCGCGAATACCAGGCAATTCTCAAGAAAAACCCCAAAAACCAAATGGCTATGAGCGCCTTGGCCAGGATGTACCGCGACAGGAAAGATTACGACAAGGCCATAGAGCTGTACCAGCGGATGTCCGCCGAAATGCCGAAAGGCGCCACTGAATCGTCAGAGTTTTCGTCGCCGGAAGGCCAGATCATCAATATCATGATCGAGGAGAAAAAGTTCGACGAGGCCGCTGCGGAATGCTTCAAAATACTCGAGAAGAATCCCAAAGACGAGACGGCATTCCAGTGCCTGGACCAGATTGCCGATCAGGTGAATGACCCGGATAAAGCCGCCGGGTACTGGCAGAAACTTATCGCACTGGACCCCAAGAACCCGGAACCGCGCAAGCGCATGGCGGACTATTACGTGAGGCAGAAAAATATCGACCTCGCTATCGCACAGTTTGAGGAGATTCTGAAGGTAAACCCGAAAGATGCGACCTCAATCGATTGCATCGGAAATCTGCTGTCGAGACAGGGCAAGAAAGAAGAAGCTATCGCTAAGTATCGAGAGGCGGCAGCGATCGACCCCAAGAACATCCAGCCTCACATTCTCACCGCAAACGCGTTCGAATCGATGGGCAAAATGGATGAAGCCCAGGCGGAGCTTGAAAAGACCTGCGAGGCGAACCCGAAGAATTCGGCAGCGTATGAGGCTCTGGCAGGGTTCTTCGAAAAAAGGCTGAAGCCGGATGAAGCAGTCAAAGTATATGAGAAGATCCTTACGTTCGACAGCAAGAACCCGGATGCACTTCGGAGCCTGATCGAACTGAATAGACGCGCCGAACGGTATGACAAGGCTATCGAGTATCAGAAGGAGTTATCCGCGTCACATCCGCAGTATACCAGCCCGGCTGATCTCGGAAAGCTGCTGGCGACAGCCGGAAAAACGGACGAAGCCATAGAAGAATACAAGAAACAGATCAGCCAGAACAGCCCCGGTGCAGCTTTGATCAGGATGGAACTCGGCGCAATGCTCCTGGAAAAACAACGGCTGGATGAGGCTCTGGCGGTCTACACCGAGGCTTCCAAGGACCCGCAGACAAAAGCTGATGCACTGGCTGCGATGGCTGATATTCATGTAAAGCAGGGGAAGGCAGACCAGGCCGCAGATGAGCTCAAACAGGTGCTCAAATTGCAGCCGTCGAACGGGACAGCGCTGAACCAGCTCAGCAGGATTTATAAGGACAAAAACCAGGAGAAAGAGTGGCTGGAGTTTCTCAATGAAACGGTAAAGAATTCCAGCCAGATTCCGCTCTACAGCTTCCTGATGACAGAGTACAAGTCCGTAAACAAGGTCAATGAAGGGATAGCCTTCCTTGAGACACTCCTTCCTGAACGGGATAAGGACCGCGGGCTCAATTTGACGCTCGTTTATTGGCTGCAGGAGGTGGGTGAGCACCAGAAAGCCATCGATCTATGTAAAAAACTGATCGATGCAGACCCAAACGGCAACTGCGATGTCCACTCTGTGCTCGGCGATATCTATGAGAGCCAAAATAAGCCGGAAGACGCGGCTTCTGAATACAAAGCGTTCCTTGAGAAGTTCGATAACCCTGTATACCAGATGAAATACGCCGCGCTTCTCGAAAAATGCGGCAAGACTGCTGAGGCGCTTGACAAGTACAAAAAGATAAAGAAGACAGACCCGGCAAATGAGAAAGCCACCGAGGCGATCAAGCGGCTGGAGCCACAGTCGAAGACTGCCGGACAGTAAAATGAAGGATTTTGAATGCAGGATTCAGGATTTGGGGAGAATTGGTGCAAATATCTACCAACTCCACTAAATCCTGAACCCTAAAATCCTAGTTTCCCCCTCCGCCCATCATTTCGGCGGCTACCTCAGCGGCATCTTTTTGGAACTGCTGAAGCTGTTCCGGGTTGAGCGACTTTATTAGCTCCATCTGCTGCTGCATCTGAGACCTGAGCATGTTCTTTCGTGCCTCCGGGTCCATGCTGAACATCGCCTGCATTGCTGCTTTGCTCATCTCAGCCATGTAGCTCGGATCGATGTCCTGCATCGAGTTCATCATATCAACCATAGCCTCCGGCCCGAGCTGACTCATCACGCCCATGCTCTCCTTGAGCGCCGCTGCGCGCTCTTCCGGGGTCATAGAGAGGAACATCTCCATCATTTCCTTGCAGGCTGCCGCGTACTTTGCGACCTTTTTCTTGGATTCGTCCTTCAGCTCCTGCTTGTAGGCCTTTTCGTCATCGGTCACGAGGTACACTGTAGTAAATCCGGCCGGAGACGGGACCGTCTTTGTGATCTCTTTGGCTGCGGCCTCTCCCTGGACATGGACGAACGATCCGCCCGCGCCTGCCGGGGATATTAGCATATCCGGGAATTTCAGAGAAAGGACTGTCCTCATCTGAGATGCGAGTGCGTCCGCATCTTTCGAAAGTGACGATCCCGTCACGACCTGGACCTTGCGCCACTCAAGGCCGAGTATCTTTGTTAAGGTATCGAGCGCCTTCTCGACTGTCGTATCCTTGATGTTGGCGGTTATCTTGCCGTCGACCAGCTTCTCGACGAGGATCGTCTGCCCTGTGGACGCCGCTATGTCCTTCAGCACATCCGCCACCGGCTTGTCCTTCACATCGATCGTTATAGTTTTGTCCTTCGCGGGAGCAACCGCCGGAGCTGTGGTGTCCGCAGCTATCACCGACACTGCTGTGAGCAAAATCAACATAAATGTCAGAAACGGTTTCATTTAAGGAGCCTCCAATCTTTTGTTTGAAGTGTTATATCAGTATTCGACACCGCCTGCTATACTCCTTCTCAGCCGAATATCTTCCGTTTTTTAAGGAAGGAAGAACAAATGCGACTCTGGAACAACCATATAGATACTACATTGATTAACACATTATTTACCCTGCTTCCGGCAGGATGAAAGAGGTAATTTCACCATGTTAGCACGGCCTACTCCTGAACAGGCTGCGTGGCAGGACCTGGAAATCGGGATGTTTATCCACTTTGCACCAAATACCTGGCAGGACAAAGAAGGAGACGATCTTTCCACGCCGCTGGAGGAGATAAACCCTACCCGGCTCGATACAGACGAGTGGGTACGCGTAGCTGAGAGCCTCGGCGCGAAGTATATCGTCTTCGTTGCCAAGCATGCGGGCGGTTTCTGCTGGTGGCAGACTGAAACCACGGACTACAGCGTGAAAAATACCCCGTGGAAAGGCGGGAAGGGAGATGTCATGGCGGACCTCGCTTTGTCGTGCGCGAAGCGGGGGATGAAGCTCGGAGTCTACCTGTCTCCAGCCGACGGAAAGCACGGCGCTACTGTGGGTGGAAGATGCAAAACCCCTGAAGAGCAGGAAGCTTATAACGAACTGTACCGGGAGCAGTTGACGGAGCTCCTCAGCTGGTATGGCGAGATGATGGAAGTCTGGTTCGACGGCAGCATAGTGACGGAAGTCGGCGACATACTCACGCAGTATGCTCCCAATGCAGTAATCTTCCAGGGGCCGCACACCTCGATCCGGTGGGTAGGCAACGAGGAAGGTATCGCCCCTTATCCAACCTGGAACGCCGTTTCGAAAGCAGATGCCGAGACCCTCAACGCAACATCCGAGCACAGCAATCCGGACGGCGATGTGTGGCTTCCCATAGAGTGCGACGCCAGAATCCGAAGGGACTGGTTTTGGAATACAACCAATGCCGATACGCTGAAAAGTGTCGACCATCTTATGGGCATGTATTATGGCTCGGTCGGCCATGGCGCTGTCCTGCTGTTGAATAATACTCCTGACACTACAGGAGCCATTCCCGAAGCCGATGCAAGGCGGTCCGTTGAGTTCGGCGCTGAAATAATGAAGCGGTTCGGCAAATCCCTCGCTGAGACGAATGGAGTGAGAGACGAAGTAACGCTCGACCTCGGCAAGCCGCAGACCATCGACCATGTGATAACAATGGAAGACATAACAGAGGGAGAACGGGTCCGCTCATACGTTATAGAAGGAATGACGGATGGCAAATGGGTCGAAATCTGCCGTGGGAGCGCAATAGGCCACAAGAAAATCGACCGGTTCAGCCCGGTGACTGTCTCCATGGTCCGGTTCAGATGTACAGAGTCCGCCGGACAGCCGATCATCCGGAGTCTGGCTGCATATAACACCGGCGCTGATGCCGCTCCGGCAGTAAAAACACGGCAGCCGGACTATATTAAGGCCGGTGAATGGAGCGCGGATGAAATCAGAAAGAGCGGCTCGTGCGTGGAGATCGATCTGATGTCTATCTGCAAAAACGCAGCACAATACGATGTAGTCTTTAAAAAGACAGCAGGCGGTGGAAAGCTGGATGTAAGCTCGGTAAAGCTGATAGTAGACGGGATCGATGCATCAGATTACATCCGGCCTGCCAAAGATACAAACTCCTTTAAGCTGAGCATAACAGGCATCGACAGGTCGATGAAGTTAAGAGCGATGATAGCTGTCGGCGGCGAAAATACCCGTGTTGAAGCGCTGATAAGGGAGCGGGCTGGAGCCCGCGAGAATTTGACAATCTGACGCTCGCGTGGTAACATTAATTCACAGTTTAACCAATATAGGTGAGGGAATTTCAGGGAACTACGGGAAGCTGATTAAGCTGTCAGTCCCCAAGGTTCCCTTTTCTTTGTCGCATTCCCCTCGCAACGGAGATACACATGGGCTTCCTTGATATGATACTTAACGCTAACAAGCGTGAGATAAAGAAGTTCAGGCAAGTCGTTGAGCAGATCAATGCACTGGAACCTGCCATCCAGGCTCTTTCGGACGAGCAGCTCAGCGGCAAGACAAAAGAGTTTCGTGACAGGCTTGCCGCAGGCGAAACTCTTGACGACCTGCTTCCAGAGGCATTTGCTGTCGTCCGGGAAGCAGGCTGCCGCACATTCGGGCCCGATAAGGCACGCCACTTCGACGTGCAGATGATCGGCGCTATCGTGCTTCACCAGGGACGCATCGCTGAGATGAAAACGGGTGAAGGCAAAACACTTACCGCAACCCTGGCGCTTTATCTGAATGCCCTTGAAGGCAAAGGCGCTCACCTGGTCACGGTAAACGACTATCTGGCAAAACGAGACGCCCGTTGGTATGGACCGATTTACCACTTCCTCGGCCTCTCGGTCGCGGCAATCCAGGGGCAGGGCGCTGAATCAGGCTCAAGCCGGGCATCTTACATCTACGACCCGACCTACGAGCCGGATGACCCGGATGAGTGGGAGCACCTCCGCCCGCTTGGGGATGACGATAACCCCTACGACCCTGCAAACAAGGCCGGACGGCGGCTTGCATACCAGGCGGATATCACCTACGGCACGAACAGCGAGTTCGGGTTCGATTACCTGTACGACAATATGGCATTTAGCCGGGACGAACTCGTGCAGCGGGAGCTCAATTACGCCATCGTGGACGAGGTGGACAGCATCCTGATCGACGAAGCCAGGACACCACTCATTATCTCCGGCCAGGCGCGCGAATCGACCGATCTTTATTACAAAATGGACCGAGTAGTAGCCCGGCTCCGCAAAGAAACAGATTATACAGTCGATGAAAAAGCCAAGACTGCGATGCTCACCGAAGAAGGTGTCACAAAGATCGAGGAGGCTTTTGCCTGCGGCAACCTTACCGATCCCGAAAACCTGGAGCTGATGCAGCACGCGAACTCCGCATTGAAGGCCCACGCGGTATTCAAGCGGGACATCGACTATGTGGTAAAAGACGGCCAGGTGCACATCGTAGACGAGTTCACGGGCCGGTTGATGTTCGGCCGGAGGTGGAGCGATGGGCTGCACCAGGCGGTAGAAGCAAAAGAAGGCGTCAGGATTCAGGAAGAGAACCAGACGCTTGCAACGATCACCTATCAGAACTATTTCAGACTTTACAAGAAACTCGCTGGTATGACCGGTACCGCTATGACCGAAGAGGACGAGTTCAGGAAGATCTACGCCCTCGACGTCGTAGAAATCCCCACAAACCGGCCGATGATCCGCAAGGACTACGCGGACGTCTTTTACAAGACGGAAGAAGCCAAGTTCCGAGGGATTGCTGAAGAGATTTTGCGGTGCTACACAAGACAGCAGCCTGTTCTGGTCGGAACCAGATCAATCGAAGTCTCTGAGCGGGTGAGCGACAGGATGATCTCCGAGCGCTTGCAGCTTTTGGGAGCTACTATTCTGCTCAGGCGAAAGCTGGAAGACGCCAAGAACATGGACGCGGAGAAGAAGCAACAGTACCATGCGCTCCTGAACGAAAGGTTCGACGAACTTACCATACCGAGGCTTCAGGGGCTTGCCAAGACCCTGGGCGTAAATACGGACATGCTGCGGCCTGAGAACATAACCGAACTGGGCGCTGTCCTCGGCATAGCCGAAGCCGACCTGCCGGTGCTCGCTGATGCGCTCAGTAAGGGAATAGTCCACAGCGTTCTGAACGCCAAGTACCACGAGTCGGAAGCTCAGATCATCTCCGAAGCCGGTCGAAAAGGCGCAGTGACTATCGCGACGAACATGGCCGGACGAGGCGTAGACATCATCCTGGGCGGAAGCCGTGAGGTTCAGGAACAGGCGGAAGCTGACGGGACGGCGCATCAGTCCCAAAGTGACTTCAACCCCGCTGGCGCGTCCTGGGATTTCAAAACGTGGCTTGAGCAGAACCGCGATAAATGGGAATCGATGACCGACGAATCGAAGGAAGTCATCTACCGGGGCGGACTGCATATTCTGGGCACGGAACGGCACGAAAGCCGGCGTATCGATAACCAGCTCCGTGGTCGGTCCGGACGGCAGGGAGACCCAGGCTCGGCCAAGTTCTTCGTATCGCTCGAAGACGAGCTCTGGAGACTTTTCGGAGACAAGACACAGTCGCCGCTTCTTCGCGGATGGCAGGAAGACCAGCCGCTCGACTCCGGCATACTCACAAAGATGATCGAGCGCGCTCAGAAGAAGGTCGAAGCTTACTACTTCGGCATCAGAAAACACGTTCTCGATTACGACGATGTAATGAACGTCCAGCGCGAGACGATCTACGGCCAGAGGAAGATGATTCTGGAAGGAGTCAGCCTCAGACCGACTATTGTGGACTATCTGCAGAAGACAATTCAGGAAAATATCGACTCTTTCTGCGTCGAAGGCGTTCATCCGAGTGAGTGGGACACGGACTCCCTCTTCCGCTCGTTGAACGAGATCTTCCCGCTTGAAGTCTATGCAAAACCGGCCGATCTCAAAAACAAGAAGCGCGAGGAACTCACCGACCTACTCGATGCGGTAGCGGAACGGACCTATCAGGACAAGGAGCAGGAGATCGGCGAAGACGCAATGCGCGATGTCGAGCGCCACATCTCGCTTCAGCTCATAAACAACAGGTGGATGGACCACCTGGAGGCGATGGACTACCTCCGCGAGGGAATTTCCTTGAGAGGTTACGCGCAGCAGGACCCGCTAGTCGCCTACAAGAAGGAAGCGTACGACATGTTCATGGTGATGCAGCACAGCATCCAGGAAGACATGGTGCGCTGGGTATACCGCGTCCAGTTGGCAAAGCCGGAACCGCAGCGCCGCAAACGGTACTACAACGTGGTTGAAAGCGGTTCGGGAGACAGTCAGAGCTCAAGCGGTAACGGCCAGACATCGAAAGTGACACCGCACAGGTCATCAGGAAAAGTTGGCCGGAACGACCCATGCCCGTGCGGCAGCGGCAAGAAGTATAAGAAGTGCTGTCTTCTCAAAGAAGAAGAAAGCTGATAGCAGTTCAGTAATCAGCCGTCAGCCATCAGTATTGTTTCTGGTGCTGGCGGCTTTTTTATGCTTCGAGGCAATCGAGGCAAACTCACTGTAAAGCAGGTAACGGCGCTGTAAAGAGCGAACCAGATATTGAGTAGATATAAAAGCGGTGAAAGTCGATGAATTTAGCAGAAAAAGTAATATCCACAAAACGGATCTATGATGGAAAGATATTGAACCTGAGGGTCGATACGGTTCTTTTGCCGGATGGGCGAGAGGCCAAGCGCGAGATAGTCGAGCACAAGGGAGCCATTGCCGTAGTGCCGCTTCTCGACACCACGAAAGTCTTAATGGTGAAGCAGTACCGGCGCTCCGCCGGAGAAGTGCTTCTGGAGATACCTGCAGGGGTTATGGAAAAGGACGAAGACGCCGAAACCTCAGCGAACCGGGAGCTGATGGAGGAAATAGGCTACAAGGCCGGAAAGCTGACCAAGATGTGCAGCACATTTCTTGCTCCAGGATACTCGGAAGAGATGCTTCATATATTCCTCGCAGAGGATTTAGTCCCTGCCAGAGCAAAAGCAGACGATGATGAGTTCATCGAGGTTGTCACAATAGAGCTCAACGATGCTGTGAAAATGATCCGCTCCGGTGAGATCAAAGACGCGAAAACAGCCAGCGGGCTTTTGATGGCCCAGCAGATGATTGGCGAGTTGAAGTGAAAATCTCTGAATTCGGCGGCGAGAATGCCGTCATCAAGCTAATAGAAAAGCTCCATGGCAAAATGGATGACCCGCGCGTGGTGGTCGGTTTCGGTGACGACGCCGCGCTTGTGCTCACATGCGGCGAGATGCTTCAGGTCATCACGACTGACCTCCTTATTGAAGGGACTCACTTCAGACAGGACATTATCGACCCGTATTCACTCGGCTGGAAGTCCGTCGCGGTAAATATAAGCGACGTCGCGGCGATGGGAGGGGTTCCGACGTGGGCCTTTGTCTCCATCGCTTTTCCTGATATAGAAGTTGAGTTCATCGAAGAGCTTTACAAGGGGATGAACGACATCTCGCGCAGGTTCGGAAGTCGGATAATCGGTGGAGATACCAATAAAGCTGACGGAAACATCGTCATAAACGTGGCGCAGCTCGGAGAGGTCGAGGAAAGCCGGGCAGCTAAGCGAAATACCGCGAGACCCGGCGACAGAATACTTGTCACAGGGACTATCGGAGACTCACTGGCCGGGTTCAGGCTTTTGGACAAATTCGGGCTTGCACAGGCATCAAAAGACTTCCCTCATGTCGTCGAACGGCACTTGAGACCGACCCCCAGAGTCCCGGAGGCCCGCGCGGCAGTCAAAGAGCGGCTTGTTGGCGCGATGATGGACCTTTCCGACGGGCTCGCCATCGATCTCGGCAAGATGTGCGGAGCAAGCGGTGTCGGCGCGCGTGTATTTGAAGAAAAGTTACCTGTAAGTGACGGCCTTAAGCCCGCAGCTTCCGCTCTTGGAATGTCTACGGCGTCGCTTGCCTCATCCGGCGGAGAGGATTATGAGCTTCTCATCGCCGCTGCACCGGAAAACACTGAAAAACTCATTCAAACTGTCCAAACGGCGACCGGGACAAGAGTTACCGAGATCGGAGAATTTACCGAAGAAAGCAGGATCACTCTCGTCCACCCGGACGGTGCCGAATCTTTGCTAAAAGCAGGTTGGAAGCACTTCGGCTAAAATTAAATAGGAGAAGGTATTTTCGGGCCTCCTATCGAAAAATTAAGCAAACCGCAAGCTTGCTTGCAAGGAATGGCAATAGAAGGAGGCTCTTGAATGAAGAAATTAACGATACTTGTCTGCCTGACAGCGGCAATCTGCCTGCTGTTGGTTTCAGCGGCAGTCGCACAGGAACCGGAACTCCCATCCACCGGCCTGAGTACAAGTGTAGACCTCGGCTACGTGAGCCAGTACGTATGGAGGGGTATACCTTTCAACACCGATCCGGTATTCCAGCCGTCCATCACTGTCTCTCATCCCAGCGGATTCAGCTTTAACCTTTGGGGAAGTATGGATAGCACGAATATAGCGGGTAAATCCGGCGACTTGACCGAAGCTGACTACACGCTGAACTATGCCTGGGAAGCCAAAGGTCGGGAAATGAACGCCGGATTAAGCCGCTACACATACCCGAACACCTCCGACTCCAGCACCAGCGAAGTATTCATGAGCATGTGCCTGGGCGGCCCGCTTGCAGCCACGCTCTCTGCCAATTATGACTTCGACGAGGCGGATGGATACTATTTGAGCCTGGGCGTCGGACACGACTGTGCTACGGCATGGCAGAAAGCTCCCAAGCTGGGGCTCTCAGCAAAACTGTCATACGGCTCGAATAAGTTCGTCAAGTATTACTACGCAGGAGTGGACAAATCGGCACTCACAGATGTGCTCTTCAGCGCAAGTATGCCCTACACGATGAAGAACGGTATGACATTCACCCCGAATGCCAGCTATTCGATGATAATAAACAGCGATATTAAGGATGCCATGAAAGCTGCCGGCGAGGACAGAAACAACTTCTTTGCCGGCGTTACGCTGTCAACATCGTTCTGATTGAGAATGAAGAGTGTGCTTCGGGATGTTATTCCGAAGCACCACCCAAATACTATTACTCCTCAAATACCATTTTCTGAATTTCTATGCCTTCGTATTTTTTGAGTTTTTCTTCCATCTCGTGGATTTTGGACTCATCTCCGTACATCTCAAGAAGGATCAGTCCGCTCCCGGAGCAGGACATATCGTCCACGTTATGCAGCCCGATCCGCGTCTTGATGTGGCAGCCGTACTCAGTCAGAACGCCCTGCACATCCGGCGCTGTAGTGACCCTTTTTCCCAGGAATAACCCGATGACAATTCGCTTAGCCATGACTCTTGATCCTTTCGTACAAAAATTACTTATCATTATACCAACCGGACGTGGTGTTGCAATCCTGCGGCCCTATTTAATAGCAAACATCGAGTTTGGCAGGCCGGTATTGGCACGCAGGTCTTTTATGGACACCGCTCCGGCGTAGCCTCCATCTGCGGAGTATACCTTTACGTAGGTCGCGACGGGAACTTTACCGATCATTTTGTGACCTGTGTATATGTTGCGCGATTTCAGGCGTCCGTCACCTTTGTATCGCTCACGTTTGACGACCTTCAGTGTCTTTGTCTCGATCCAGACCAGTTCCTTGCGCTTGTCATCAGTCCCTTTCGGGATGAGTTGTAAGGTTGCGATGCCTTTGGACTCAGCGATCAGCTTGACGTTATTGTCTCGCCACATCGAGTCCGATGCAAATCCCAGATCGAGGGTAGTCTGCTTCTTTGCGCGGTCTCTGGAAAGATCGTCGGTCTTTTTCAGCATGATCGAAGGGGCGGTAATCTGCTTTTTATTGCCGTTCAGCACGTAAGTGACATCCACGCCCTTTGCCTTGCCCTGTGCGCGGAACTTGTCCGGCCTTTTGTAAGAGACCGATACATCTCGAAAACCGTGGTCCAGAAACTCCAGTATACCTTTACTGATCTCCTTTGCCTCGCCTTTGCTGGCAGGATGAACCACCATGTTGCCTTTGAGGTCGGATATAGAGGAGCAGGCGACTGCCAACCGCTTTCGCAGCCCTGCGGACGTTTCCGCGTTTGCCATAGATGCCATTATGACCGCGATGGATGCCGCCAGTATCACCCGCCGCAGAATAGAAATACGAGCCATTGTTCAACTCCTTCCGGTAGTGCTCTTATTGTTAATACGTGAAAACATATCGGCTCAGTTGCCGTCTTTCTTTATATGCTAGACGATAGAAATATACGAAAGTTGCAGAAAATCCGAAGGACAGGCAATTAGCAGCAGAAGCTTTAGCTAATATATGTTCAAAATTTAAATTGACCGGGTTAAAAATATCATGCTAGACTCTCAAACTAATGCAAACGGTTTCGTAATATAACACCGGACATTTCCGGCGTCCAAATAATGAGCGGTGCGAATTCAGGGGGCTAAATGAGAAGGTTGATCGTGCGTAGCGGGTTTACTCTGATAGAGTTGTTGGTGGTTATAGCCATCATAGCTGTTCTGGCAGCTATCTTGTTCCCTGTTTTCAACTCTGCAAAGGACCATGCGCGCCAGGTGAAATGCTGCAACAATTTAAAGCAGTTGGCCACCGCAGTCTTATTGTATACGGATTCCTGGGACAGCCGTTTCCCCGGCGCAAGAGTATGCGGGGAGTCCTCAACATTTTACGGGACACCCCCATATAACAACTGGTGCGGTTCTATGGGTGTCGGGTATATGGTGTATCCGAACAAAGGACAACTGGCTAATTACGTTAAGAATACTGATATTTTCCTCTGCCCAAGCGATGTAAAAAGAGAAGCGAAGGGGATGGGAAGCTGCACTCTGGATCAAAGGCTCAACTGTCCGTTGAGTTACTCCATGAACTGTGTGTTGTCCCTTAGAAATTTGTCTAATATGAGCTGCGGAGGACTGGTAGACTTTCACTTTAAGTCTTGCACAGGTAATATGAAGATCACCGGCTATGGCGGAAATAACAGGATAAGCAAGATCCTGATGCTCATACACGAGAGCCGAAGCACTATAAATGACGGCGACTTCAATTGGACTGCGGAAGATATGCCCGGAGACGTCCACTATACTGGCACCACAGTCGTTTACTGCGATGGGCATGCCAAGTGGGTATCTCAAAAGAGCTTGATTGCGGCAAACCAAAAAGGCGAATTTAACCCTGATAAAGCCAGGTAGATAATCAACCGGCTGCGGAGTTGGAGAGTTTTGTAGCGTGTGCAATACTATTTCAACCAAAACTCTTTAGATGCATCCGCAGCCGGAATTTTACAGGTATCAGTCCATCAGCGTAACAGCAGTCGCGTCGCGCGGCCTTATCACCCGGATCAAGTTCGTTCCCTGAGTTTCACAGCTGGAAGTCCCGATGATCTTCACGCTCTTGCCTACAGGGTCTTCAGCCGTCGGGACGTTTCCGTAGACTTTTACACCGGTATGGCCAGAACCGTCCTTTATACCTGAACCATCGTCGATGTAGAACATGCCGTTCTCTGCATATGTCACCTTGCCCCAAGCAGTGATCAACAGACCCGTATTGTTCAATCCATCCGCTCCGGTGATACCCATTTGGCCTGTCCTGAGCGCCGGATCATAGGCCCATCCTCCGCCACCGATCTCTTTGTTTGTCATCCCGACCGGATCGACACTCCCGGTGCCGTTTGGCGTGATTATGGCGGCGTTGATGGTGCGCTCACCCTGGCGGGTAGCAAGTGTGCCGTAGACCGTTACCTTTGTATTGGGCAGAATCCCATGTCCGGGCTTGTCCACGCGAATACCCATAGACCGGTCTGTCGATTCGACATAGAGATAATCATCGGATGCGGCGGTCACAACCGCATTGCTGATACCGGCGAGTGTCCCCGAGGACAGGGCCTTGGCGGATTTTATGCTGACGGTTTGCGGAAGTTGGCTCTCGAACACAAGCTGCCATTCCTGTCCGGCTGTGAGATTGGCGTCACCCTGTGCCCAAAGCTGCATCATCGCCATATCATCAGTTATCTTCACCTGGCGTGCGTTTGAACTGATGACTGTCGCCGCACCTATCCTGAAGGGCAGGAAAGCGAAAACCGGTTTGGCCATATTGGTCGCAGAGTTCATCCTGACCTTCATGGTAAAGCGGCACACGCCCGGAGTATCGGTCGTAGCACAGGTCAGCAACTGAGTGTATGGCGGAGTGTGGCCGCCGGTGTACGCTTCGACCCTTGCTTCGTAGGCTGGATCACCGTAAAATGCGAAGACGTCACGGTCATAAGTCAGTTTGCTCTGGTCTATACCGGGAGTCACAAACTCCTGGTCGAACAGAAGTGACTGGTTAGTCAAGAAAACGCTCTCGGCATAAGTGTAGCGGCCGACCATGTCCATAAAGAAATTATAAACGCCCCACCCCATATAGCCGTTATCCGTCGTGACCACATATCCGGCAAACTGGACCACGCCGCCGGAATGGATCCATGACGGGACCATATTATTGCCGCTGGTCGTCAGTCCTATAAGGCAGTTACCCGGAGCATAATACACCTTGGGGTTGGTCGAATTGATATTATAAACTTTCCCGCTGTGTGCTACACCGTAGACAAGGCCGTTACTGGAGTAAAACATTCCGTCAAGGCCGACGGTCGGGTAATGAAGCTGCCATGAGGTCTGAGTCGCGTGCCCGCTCGAGACAACCAGGTCCACCGTATTTGTGTTGATCTCGCTCACGAGGGCAGACGTATCGTCAACCGGTCCGGCCTGGGTCGTATCTATGGGCTGGCAGTCCGGTTTGACCCACATCATGGTATAGTCTACTTCGGAATGAAATATCCCGGAGCGAAGACAATCGATCCATCCGGGGCAGGTCTTTGTGAGCCCTTTCCTTATGGAAAGCGGAGAAGCTTCTACTATCCTCTTCGCGTCCGCCGCGTTATAACCTGTCAAAATCCCCCAGATAAAATCCCCATAGGTGTCACTGTCGAGCGAACGGGAAAGCTGATATACAGTCCGAACATATGATTCGCCAAGTTCGGAGGGCTGCCCCACGAAACAGACATATCTCGGCATTTTCAGCGAAAGGGATGTCCGCACCGAAGCTGGGAATGCAGTACCTGAGTAAACTACAAGATCGGCATCATGTTTTGCCACGAGGGCATCGACAACATCCCTCCATGAAGCATTGGCATAAGTATTACTGCTGACCACGACGGTATACCCGCCTGCGGTATCCACGCAATATACTGAAGAACAGCATGCAGCAATGAGTACCAGCATAAGTCCACACGTTATCAGATTCTTCATATCTGTATATCCTTTGGAAAATGATTTTGTAGATAATACACCGCTGTCTACTATTTCCATCTACATTAGAACTCAAGAATTGGAATATGTCAATGATCGCTTGCTATAATGGCTCCCGTACATGCGAAAAGGCTGCGAAAAAGCACTCGCAGCCCTTAATAATAGCGATCTAAGTTTCAGGACCGGCCTAGAACTCCGGCGGAAGCTCCTGTATCTGGGCAAATGAGAACACCGGCCCGTCGATACACACGTATTTCTTGCCGATGTTGCATCGTCCGCACTTGCCGACGCCGCATTTCATCTTCATCTCAAGCGTCGTGTATATCTGTTCGTCCTTGAAGCCGAGTTCTTTCAAGTTTGCGAGTGCAAACTTGATCATGATAGGCGGCCCGCAGGTGACGGCTATTGTGTTCTCCGGCTTCGGAGCAAGCTCCATAAGGCAGCCGGGAACGTGACCGACTCTTCCCTTCCAACTGTCATCACCGGCATCAACCGTCAGATAAAGATTGGCGTTTTTCTTCCACTCGTCGAACTCATACGTAAAGCAGAGGTCGCCGGGAGTACGTGCGCCGTAAATGGTCGTTATGTCGCCGTAATCGGCCCTGTTATCCAGGCAGTAGTTCAGGATCGACCGCATAGGTGCCATTCCGATTCCGCCGCCGATGAATATCAGGTTCTTCCCTTTCCATTCGTCATAAGGAAACCAGTTGCCGAAAGGAGCGCGGATGCCGACTTTATCGCCCTCGGAAAGCTCATGGAGCGCTTTAGTGACGTTTCCGACCTTTTTGACCGAAAACTCGATGTAGCCTTTCTTTGATGGGCTCGATGTCAGGCAGAATGTGCACTCGCCGACGCCGAAAACGCTCACTTCCTGGAACTGTCCGGGCTTATAGGTGAAGTTTTCGCGGAGATATTCATCCACAAAGACCGCTCTAAACGTCTTTGTGTCCCAGGTCTCCTGGATTATCTTCTCTACCACAGCCATGTTCGGCATGTAGGGGTTCTGCATCTGCTCTTTTGTTATCTCGTTTATATCTGTGCTCATGCTTTTTGCTCTGTTATCTTTGAGAGAACATCTCTCAAATCAATATTGACCGGGCAGCTCTCTACGCAGCGGCCGCAGCCTGTGCAGCCGATTATGTTGAACTGCTCTATCTGATATTTGAACTTATGCATAACCCGCTGGCGGGTGCGCATCGTCTTTTCGGGACGAGGGTTGTGCCCAGCGCCCATAAGCGTAAAATCTGAGAACTGGCAGGTGTCGCGGCAGCGGTAGCGCTCTATCGTATTGCCCACCGTGTCGTCCTGGATGTCAAAACATGTGCAGGACGGGCACTGATAGCTGCATGCGCCGCATCCGAGGCATCTGTCGGCCATATCTTTCCAGATCGGGGCATCCCAGGAAACGCTTTGGGATACGTCTTTGCCTGCAAACGGCTGCTTGGGCAGCGCAAGCAGGTTTTCCCAGACCTGATTCTTCTTTTTCACGTCTTCATCGGCCGGGTCCTTGAACGCCGGAGTTGAAAGGAGTTTTTCGCCCTTTTCCGTGACCGGTGCGACGTAGACCTTGTCGCCGAGGTCTGTGATAAGCGCGTCTACTTTCTTGGCCCACTCGTTCAGGTCGCCGACGGAGGTGCAGAAGCAGCTCCACCTGGGATCGTCACAGACGGTAGCCATCAGCGTGAGGTTTTCCCTCCGCGCGGCGTAATACGGGTCCTTGAACCGGCCTTCCAAGTATACGGAGTCGAGGACGGAGATCGCCTGCGCGTCGCAGAGCCGAAGGCCGATCATGAGCTTCGGCTTTTTGCTTACTTCAGGAGACTCAAGCGTCTGCTCGCCTTTTTTGCCCTTGTAGCGGAAGAGGACGTCATGCACCGGTAGAAGATATTCCTTTGCAGCCATCAGAAGGCCGCTTGTGCCGATCTCGATGTCTTCTTTGCCGTCGATGTCCTTCCAGGCAGCGGGGCCAGCTTCACGGTCGACCGGCGCGATAACGTCATGGTCGGCCAAGAGGCTCGTAAGCCACTGTCGAAGGTCGCTTTTACTTATAACTTTATCTGGCATTTTATTCTGCTCTCGTAATTAAACTAGTGATGCCCGTTCGGGTCTATGTCTTCCGGTTCCCAGTGACCGAGCACCGGGTCTGTATCCGGGTCCATTCCCGGCGTGTAATCATACATTTCCTGAACGTGGAGCGCAACTTCACGGTTCAGCTTCATAAGCGGAAGCTCCATCGGGCAGGCCCTCTCGCACTCGCCGCAGCCTATGCAGCGACCTGCGAGGTGCATCGCACGCCCCATGTGGAACATCCACGCCTCAGACGCATCCGCCTTTTTGCTGGTCCATTTGGTGTCGGGCCTGTCGGCAAAGCACTTGCTGCAGTAGCAGGCCGGGCAGACCTGGCGGCAGGCGTAGCACCGGATGCAGCGCTCGAACTGCTTCGCCCAGAAGGCTCTTTTTTCTTCGAAAGACCCTTCCATCGGCTCGACAGGAGCCGGGTTCGCCTCAGGCGCATCCCCGAATGCCGCATCGCTCATGACAGGCGTGTGGACAGTGCAGGTCTTGCAGCCTTCGCGCACTGCGTCAGCCATAGGCAGCTTCGTTTTGCCCGCTGGTGTGCCGATCAGGATGCTGTCGCCTTCCCAGTCGAGCCCGTGGACATCCTGAAGCCGTATCTTCGCGGCCTTCAGTGACGCGTCATCCACTATCCCGGCGCACGATATGCCGATGACCTTCACATTCTCGCGCGGAACCTGCTTTTCCTGAATGAGGGTGACGATAGACCGGCTGTCGCAAGGCTTGGCGACGACCGCGACCCTAGCACGCTTCGCTACCTGCGGCAGATAGACCGCCAGGTTGTTCGTGCAGGCCGGGTTCCACACCAGGCTATCGACCTCTTCTGCGCTTCTTACGAATGCTGGAGTGGTCCTAAACGGTGTGCTGCCTGCTTTCCAACCGAGGACAAGCGTCACCTCGCCCGATTCGAGCAGCTTCTTTGCTTCTTCACGTATCTTTTGTTCTATTTCATTTGCCATTTTTAGCTGTCAGCTTTCAGCGGCCGGTTTTCAGCCGCTTTATCCCTGTTATAATAAATTTAATTGCTTCGGACTGCTTGCCGAGCGTCCGCCGCAGGCGGCCAGATGCAAAATATCTTACAGCCCGATCAGATCCTTTTTGAAACGGTCGCGCGTTATGTCCATCGGGTTCCATTCTTCAAAGCGGGTCAGCCCGTAGCCTTTGCACTTAGCAGCGAACGCATCGAGCTCGTTTAGCGCTTTCTCTTTGTCAGTGAACTCCTTACGCATTATAGGTTGCATCAGCTTGACGTATTCGATAGACAGATAAGCTTTATTTATTCTTTCAAGAACATCCGGCGACTCAGCGGCGGCTTTTGCTTTTTCAAACAGCTCATCGGCCTTAGAGATTATCTCAGACGTCAGAAAAACTGCCGTCGGCTCGTCCCAGATGCTCAGATGGATATTATCCTTCGTGACTTTATCCACAAGGAGTTCGATGTACTCTCTTATATACTTACCGCCTGTACCGTAGTAGCCGTCCAAAAAGTCTTTAATTACGGCATCCGCATCGACATTCGGATTCCAGGAGAGCTTTGCCAGCATATAAGACTTCAGCTCGGCAAACTCGCCTCCGCCGCCTTCAGGATAGCTGCCCTGCCAGAACACCCCTACAACGCCGTATTTCTTATAAAGCTTTGCGGAATCAGGCAGCTGCCTGTAGTCCGGGAACGGAAGCAGATAATGCTTGAAACTTGTGTTATAGTGCCAGATATAAAGGTTATCCGTAATCCTGGCCCATTCCTTAAGGTTAGCCGCAAAATCGATATTTTCTTGCTTGTCGCAGGACTCATACGGGTGCGCTTCGCAGCACTTTATCGGGCAAAGCCTCACCCGGACGTTGTGCCGCGGCTTTGTGATCTTCGGCGGCTTTTCCGTCCATTCGTAAGCCAAAGTGTCGATCAGCTTATCAGGATAGGCCTTCTCCACTTCTTCTGCTATAGCATTGCAAAACCGGAGCAAAAGCCCCGATGGGCTGCCCTCTTCTTCGTCGATTGCCCGGCATTTATCGCACTGGCAGTTGCGGTTCCAATCGTTTTGAGAGACCGAATAGATTTTAGCCTCAGGATGTTCCTTTATCCATTCCATCACGGTCGCCGTCGCGATCTTCAGGACATCCGGGTTGGACATGCAGAGCTGGGTGTTTTCTTTGACCCGCTCTCCTTTGACCAGCGAGAAATACTCAGGATGCGTATCCCAATATTTATCGAGCGGGACCAGCTTGTCGAACGAATGAACGAACGGGTAGTAGACCAACTTGCCGCCGGTCTCCTCGTCCAGCTCCATGGTGGCTCCGTTGTTCCGGTTCCGCGCTGCCCAGTCCTTGTCCCATGCCTCTGTATAGAACGGCTCGCGGTACTCGAAGGCGGGCTTTTCCGTTATATTCAGGTTATCAATGTCTATAGTGGGCTTACTTGGTATTCTGCTCACTTTGGAGCTGTACCATCTGCAGCCGAGAACGTCTTCCAGGAGCCCGGAGACCCCGTACATCGTTCCGCGCAGCTTCCCACCAGCTATGACGAGTCTCTTTCCGGCTGTCCTTATGGTGTAGCCTTCTTCACCTAGATCATCAAAGTCGATTTCCAGCCCGAGCGACTTCAGCGCTTCGGAGTTCCCGATGAGCACTGCGTTCTCCGGCGGGTTCGCGCTGTCCGGTGCATAAGGTATAGTCACGCCGGACATCTCACCTATAAACCGCTGGAATTCGGCTGCTGCACGATGCTCAGACGGAGACGCATCTTTCGCAATTATGATGACATAGCCGCTTTTTCCGTCTTTGACTAACTGCACACCTGATACCTCATATTTACGGTCTGGATCCCGCTCCACAGTTAAGCATTATTCGGTTCACGTACGTATTTGGCTACAAGCCATCCCACATGGACCAAGATTCCGGCAAATAACGCTATCGAAAGATAAATCAGCCAATGGTTAATGCGAACTGGCAACGCTGCCATCGGAGCAAAAACATAAAGCATCGCTTTGACAATCGGCATTCGATGCAGCTTTATATCGTCGTCCGGCTGCGCAATAAAGACGGACTCACCAGGTTTAAAAGTGAGTAAGCCTTCGATCATGGCATAGCCCACAAACATTCCCGAAGCTATCCCCGGCATAAAGGTTGCTCCGCGGCTCAACAAACCAAACCCAAACAATAAGCTGGCGATCTCTATAATACAGTAAACCGCAAAGATCGCTAATGCTATTACAAGGTTTCGCCTGCGTTCCGGGCTCATTCGCTTTACACACCTGCGATTCAGGATGGTACTACATAGTGACCTTTGAGCAGTCCACGCCGGTGAACGGCCCGATTTTTTTGATATTGTCGGACATCTCCCGGACGACTTCCGCGAACCGTATACCCTCGGATGCGGAGACCCACTCGAAATGGAACCGCTCCGGCTCTATTCCTACGCTCTGGAGAAGCTCCTTTATGAGCATAATCCGGCGTCTGGCGAAGTAGTTCCCCTTGGCGTAGTGGCAATCGCCTGGGTGACACCCAAGCACTACTACACCATCGAACCCCTTCTGGAACCCTTTAAGGATAAAAAGCGGGTTGACGCGCCCGGAACACGGGACGCGGACAATCCTGAGGTTCGCCGGCTGCTTCAGCCTGGAGCTTCCCGCAAGGTCTGCTCCGGCATAGCTGCACCAGTTACACAGGATGCCTAAAATCACCGGCTCCCAGCCTTTTTCTGTCTTCTGTTGCTCAGTAATCTCTTCTGTCATATCTTTTCTTTCGTCACGAAAGTGATTAGAACCCTATTTTACGTGTATATTCGCGAGTGCGTCGATTTCGGCCAGGATCTGGCTGTCCTCGAAGCCTCTAAGCTTCGCTGAAAGCGACCGGCAACCGGCGGCGCAGGTCCCGCATCCGTGGCAGACGCCTTCGTTGACCCTTGCCACTGTCCTCATAACCTGGTTCTCGCGGGTCGATTTCGCCCGGTCGACCACTTCGACCATATCTATCGCCGTGAACGGGCAGACGCTCGCGCAGAGCCCGCAGCCGACGCAGGTTTCTTCGTTTATGTAAGCGATCATCGGCTCGGAGGTGATCGCCTCTTTCGAGAAGAGCCCCGTGACCTTCGAAGCCGCGCCTGAGGCCTGTGCTACCGTATCAGGGATGTCCTTAGGATACTGGCAGGCTCCCGCAAGGTAGATTCCGGCGGTGAGTACCTCGACCGGCCTGAGCTTGGGATGCGCTTCAGCGAACCAGTTGTACTGGTCCGTCGATATTCCCAGCAGTCTTGCAAGGTCTTTCGCGTCGCTTTGAGGCTCCATAGCGGTCGCGAGGACCACCATGTCCGCTCTCACTTCTACGGGCTTTCCGAGGAGCGTGTCCGCGCCCCGGACGACCATTTTGCCGTCTTCGGGGAAAATCCGGCTCACCCGGCCCCGGATATAGGTTGCGCCGTAGTCCTCTATGGCCCTTCGGACGAACTCTTCATATCCCTTGCCGTTTGCGCGGATGTCCATATAAAAAACGTAAGCCTTTGCGTCGTGCAGCTTGTCTTTTAAGAGCAGCGCGTGCTTGGCGTTATACATGCAGCAGACCTTGGAGCAGTAAGGATAGCCGTGCTCGTCGTCCCTCGACCCTATGCAGGAGAGGAATACGACGGACTCAGGGACCTTGCCGTCTGACGGCCTCTTGATCTTACCTTCGGTCGGGCCGGATGCGTTCATCAACCGTTCGAACTGGATTCCGCTGATGACATCCGGGTACTTCCCGTAGCCGTACTCACCTAGCTTGCTGTAGTCCCAGAGCTTGAACCCGGTTGCGACGACGATTGCGCCGATCTCCTCGGTCACGATCTCGTCTTCCTGTTCGTAGTCGATTGCTCCGGCAGGGCACATCTTCTGGCAGACGCCGCACTTGCCCTTTACGAACTGGCGGCAGTGCTCGCGGTCGATTACAGGGACGTTCGGGACAGCCTGCGGGAACGGAACATAGATCGCATGCCGCTCACCGAGCCCTTCGTCGAACTCATTTTTGAGCCCCTTGACGACACATTTTTCATAGCAGACGCCGCAGCCGGTGCACTTGGAGGCATCGACGCTTCTTGCCTTCTTCCGAATCTTGACCGTGAAGTTGCCGACGTAGCCGGAGACTTCTTCGACCTCGGAATAAGACATAATCTGGATATTCGGGTGGCTCGCGCAGTCGACCATCATAGGGGTCAGAATACACGCGGCGCAGTCGAGCGTCGGGAAGGTCTTGTCATACTGGGCCATTCGGCCGCCGATGGAAGGAGTCTTTTCAACGAGGACTACCTTGTAGCCCGCTTCGGCGATGTCGAGCGCGGCCCTGATTCCGGCCACGCCGCCGCCGATGACCATAGCTTTCTTGGTGAGCGGGATGTCCTTCGTGAAGAGCGGCTCGTTTTTCTTAGCCTTGGCGACCATCATGCCGACGATGTCGATGGCTTTTTCAGTCGCGGCATCGTGGTCTTCGTGGACCCAGGAGCAATGCTCTCTGATGTTTGCCATCTCGGCGAAGTAGGGGTTCAGCCCTTCCTGCTCGATGCAGCGCCGGAACGTAGGCTCATGCAGGCGCGGTGAACACGCTGCCACGACTACGCGGTCCAGCTTGTGCTCCCTGATGGCCTCCTTTATCAGGTTCTGGCCCGGCTCAGAGCACATATATTTGTAATTAGTGGCAAAAACGACATCAGGAAACTCGGCTGCAGCCTGTGCGACCTTATCAACATCGACCGTCTTTGCTATGTTCGTGCCGCAGTGGCACACGAAAACTCCGATTCTTGCCATCGTTACCTCTTTTAGCTGCGAGCTGTAAGCCCGCAGCCATCAGCTTTTTATGCTTCATATGCTCGAAGCTGTCTTTATTGACGCCGAGCTGTCCGTTGTTTCCAGGTATCCCGTAATTGAGCAATGAGAGGTTTCTCTTCCTTCAGTGAAATCTCACCTGTAAGAAAGAGTCCTATTCCTGTGCCCAGGCTTGCTCCACCTGTTGCAAATCCAACAATTGAAAAACCAATAAAGTGTTTTGCAATTATTACAAGCGGTAAAAATACCGCTATCGCAATGATAAGCCCGCCTAATTCGTTGTTTATAAGCGGCTTACGCTTTTTTAATGCAGTACCGCCCCATTTGATAAGCAGACAAAATAGCACTGCCGATAAAATGCCGGCAAACCATCCAATGAGGAATGGATTAAAAGGGGGCATTTCCAGAATATTCATCGAATATTCTTTTTGATACGCAACCCACCCCACAGCCGCTAGAAAAGGCACAGCGATTATCAACACTATTAACCGTGCAATCCACCTGATTATCCGTAAAGATCCCATGCCTGATCCTTTCGGTCTTAAGCTTCAGCCCGATCTTGCTCCGAAGTCACTGCTTTCAGTTCTGAACCGCGGAAGCACGGAATCGCGGAATTTAGATTCACGTATTCCGATTAATTTCCGCTACTTCACAGTTCTTTGCATTTACCAGCCGCTTAACATAATCCCAAGAACTCTATGAACCTCTATGGCACATGCGATTATCTTCGAAGTCAATTCCGATTGCGGGTAACCTTCGCCGATTTTCCGCAACCCGTAATTCCGCGTCTCCATATCGCTTCAGTGCCTCCGCGGTTCAAAATCACTTCCTACTCCGCTGCCACCTGCTGCTTTCCTATCGCCTTCAGCGCAGATGATACGTCCACCAGATGCTTATTGAAATAGCACATCGTCTTAGGCAGGTCCATCGCAAGCGCCATAAGCTCCGTTATATAGAACGCGGGCAGCCCGAATGTCTCTTTGTATAGACTCTCGATCTCTTCCTGCCGCATATCCAGGTTCGCTTGGCAGAGCGGGCAAGCGCATGCCATCGCATCGGCTCCGGCGTTTTTCGCTCTAAGAAGGACATCGTGCGTCATTTTCTGCACCATATCGACTCTGGTGAGCGAGAAGCTCGCGCCGCAGCACTCAGTTTTGTAGTGCCAATCAACCGGCTCGGCTCCGAGCGCCGTCACGATGCTGTCGATGGACTTTGGGTCCTCCGGGTCGTCAAACCCGACTACCTTCGGCGGTCGGGTGAGCAGGCATCCATAGTAGCTCGCGACCTTCATACCGGTAAGCGGTTTTCTGACGAGCCCCGCCAGCCTTTCCAGCATCTCAGGCGTGGAAAGCGGGTCGATGAGCGGCCGGACGGATATGGCGCCCGTGTATTTTGCATCGAGCGTGGCATTGATCTTCTCGGCCAGCGCTCCGTTATCCTTCATCGCCATCTCTGCGGATTTCAGCCTGTTGTAGCAGGCCGCGCAGGGTGCAACGATGTCGAGCCCCATCTTCTCGGCAATGCCGAGGCTCCTTGCGGGGAGCGCCACAGCCAGCTCGTGGTTTGTGGCATGGGCCGATGTCGCGCCGCAGCAGCTCCAGTCTGGAATCTCCTGAAGGTCGATACCGAGAGCCTTGCATACCGCTACGGTCGAGTCACCAAACTCTTTTGCTGTGGAATGCAGCGAACAACCTGGAAAATACGCGAACTTCATCTACTTTGCCGCCATATTCTTAAAAATCTTCTTTACCTCGCCCAGCCCCCTGATTCTTGAAGGGAGCAGCGCGAGTTTACCTCTCAGGAACATCTTGATTCCGAGGGGAATATCACTAAATAAGTTGCCGGAGATTACTTTGTAGAACCCCAGCATACCGACCTCATGCACCCGTCCGTTTCGCGCGACATCCGCAAGGAATTGCTTGTGGAATACTTCGACACTCTTTTCAGGGCACTTGATGCCCTCTTTCATGGCGAGCTCGCGGCAGGCATCCATCACTTTTGTGACGGAAAGCCCTCGCGGGCAACGGGTGGCGCAGGTCTGACAGCCGGCACACAACCATATTGTCGAGCTGTTCAGAACAGGCTCTTTGCAGCCGATCTGGACCATTCTCATAACTTGGTTGGGGGAAAGCTCCATTGCGAAAGCGGCTGGGCATCCGGCTGTGCACTCGCCGCACTGGTAACATTTGAGGGAATTTTCGCCGCACATGTGCTCGATTTCAGCGCTGAACGCGGGGTTCATCTCCGCGCCCTGCACAAAAATGTCGGCGCTGACGGCTTCTTGGCTATCTTGGGTCATATCCTCATCCCTGATCGTAGGTTGGGCTCGGAATTATATACTGTGCCCGAAATTTGGATTAATAATGGTCCTGCTGCATCGCCGGACCAATCCGAGACATGATACAGCGTCAGCCGAATCGGCGTCAATAGCTTCGTTCAAACCAAATTTTCAGCTATCGCCCTTCAGCAGCCGGGGTTTTACACGAAAAGGGGAATCCTATTTATACAACCACTCAAGATCGAAATATGCAAATCGGGTCTGCTGCAGATGGCCGAGCGGCGGCTCGGTGGCGCAATAGGCAAGGAGCACGCGGTTTCCGGCAAATTCCACTGTCGTGTAGCAGTACCAGCCGTCCGGGTTGTCCTCAATCACCTTTTCTTTCTGCCAGGTCTTGCCTTCGTCCTTGGAAATGGCAACGTTTAGGGGACTTCTCCTCCACCTATCTGCGGCGTCCACATTTTTGTGGTCGTTCCAGACAAGCAGCAGATCGCCGGTCTTCGGTATACGCTTCAAAGTTGCAGGAGAAAGCGGGGAAATGATGTCCGACTTTTCAATATGGGACCATGTGGCGCCTCCGTCGGCCGACCATGACCTGAGCTGGCACCCCATATCACTCCGCGCAAGGAACATCAGCCTGCCATCATTCAGTTCGATTACAAGGGGTTCCTGTATGCCTCCACGGCTTTCCTTTGGAGGCTCTATTACGTTGCTGCGGCGCCATGTCCTGCCGTTGTCATCAGAAAGATAGCACATTCCCTTTCCGGGCGTAATATCCAGGCCCGTCGCCATCTCAGTAACCACATGCACGGCCGCGGGGATGACCAATCGCCCGCTCTTCAGCTGGATCACACGGTCATTGTTCACTACATAGTAACCGGCTTCGTCATTTATGCACATCACCGGTTTGCTCCAGGTCTTGCCTTCGTCCCTGGATGTTGCCATCATTGGGCGGCAGTCCGAAAGGGAGTGTTTTCTCAGGAAAAAGAGCGCAATTTTGCCGTTTTTCAGCCTGAGAAGTGAAACGGACATCAGGTTTATCGCCTTTTCATTCTTGAGAACGACCACATCTTCTTTGGACCAGGTCTTGCCGCCGTCAGAAGAGACGCGGCTCGCCAAATAGCTGTTGCCATTGTCCTCCAGGCTATCGGTAAAATGGCTGTAGATGAACAATAGCCGGCCATCTTTCAACTGAATGAAATCGCCTTCGGAATTTCTTTCATTGCCGGGGCCCGGCGGCAGCAAATTGATCTTGTCCACCCCGCTTCCGCCAGCAGCATGAGAACTTTGAGCTATTCCTGTTGAGGAAAGAGATAAAGAAAGCATAACTGCCCCCAAAAATCGAATTATCATAGTTGTTTTGGCCTTATTCATCTTGCATTCCCTATTGCGTAATCAACAGCATGTCCACAGTCCTTTTCCACAGGCTTCACGCACAACATCCACAGGCTGCGGCAAAAGGACTCTCTATCTGTGGACAACTCGTAGTTAAGCCGGGCCCCTTGTATCGGGATGGCTGATGTAAATCACCTCACAGGGAGGATTGGCGAGCATGCTCGGCATGACCTGGTTTACCAGCTCGGCGGTGTCGTCGCTTACACTCGCTATGCACACTATAAACACCTCAGGCTTGACTGCCGTGAAGATCTTCTGGATACCTTCGCCCAGGGTGCGCGCGCGCTCCACATGCTTAAAAAGCTTGAACTTATGTCGCCTGGCTATTACATCCGCATCATCCAGCTTGCGCCGTGTCATGGCCTCCGCTTCAGGAAGCGGGGTGGCCAGCGGCATAGTCCTGGGTACCTTCAGTACGTCTACCACGTGTATCTGGTCTTTTCTCCGGTCTGCCAGCCTGCAGGCAACATCAGCAGCACGCTGCCAGTCTCCAAGCAAAAGCACCAGGCCGATATGCGCCTTTCCGCTGACCGGTACTGCATCCAGGTCTTCAAGCCCAAGCGAGGTCCGGGCATCCTCGATTGTTGGAGCTATCGGAAGCTGGGATACGACGGAACGGATTCTTTTTACGACTCCAAGCGCGTTTGGCGGCAGCCCGACAACGATTATATTCGCATCCTGCTTCTGGATATAATTGATGCCGTCCAGAAACGTTTTTGCTCCCTCTTCCGTTATCTCGGTAAGCTGGCTGCAGTCTATAATAATGCCTCTCGGATGCTCCTCTATAAGCAGTTTGGCGGCAGTCTGGATAGCCGGCCACTCGTTTTCTGAAAGGACACCCCTCAGCGTTATAACATCTCTTCTCGCTTCTACTATCATTTACTTCTCCAAATAATACCGAATGTTGGCAACGACTATATTCCTCCTGAACAGAAGCGCGAGCTTAAGAAGAAGCCCCGACTGGTTATGCAGTATACCCTGCCAGCGCCTTGCCGGGACAAATTCAGGAATGACAACTGTGACAATATGCCTTTTGTGTTCTCCGACTACCTCGTCCAGATACTTAAGAATGGGTTGCACTATCGATCTGTAAGGCGATTCGAGCACCACAAGCGGCACACCCTGCCCCCATTTCTCCCATCTCTCTTCGATCAGCGCCGTAGCTTCCGGGTCCGCCTCTATATATACCGCGCGGCAGTCCGGCGAAAGCGACTTGGCGTACTGTATGGCCGGAAGAACACCTTTATGTATACCCGGAACGAGCACGAGGACCGTGTTTTTCATTTCAGGCAGTTCTGTGGGTCTCTCCGAAGGGAGTCTGAGCTGATCGGCCAACTGCATGTAGTGCCGGTTTATCTTGAGCAGTATGAGTACCAGTATCGGGATGAGAAGCACTACGATCCATGCTCCCTCTCTAAATTTCGTAATAGCCATTACCAGAGTAACAGCCGCTGTCACAGTCCCGCCCACTCCGCTTATAAGCGCGCTAGTCTTCCAATTCTTCTCTTTGAGCCGCCTGGTGTGGACGACCATGCCGTATTGCGAGAGCGTAAACGACAGGAAAACCCCGACTGCATAAAGGGGAAGCAGCAATTGTTCTTCCCCATGGAAGACCAGGACGAGCACACTCGCCAATACCGCGAGGATCATAATGCCATTCGAGTAGACAAGCCGGTCACCGATATTTGCAAGCTGGCGCGGCATAAAGCGATCATGTGCCAGGATCGAACAAAGCCTGGGAAAACCGGCGAAGCTCGTATTTGCGGCAAGTATCAAAATAGCGGCTGTAGCAGCCTGAATGAGATAATAGAACCACCCGTGTCCGGCTATAGCGCTTACGATCTGAGAAACAACCGTTTCAGTCGCATTCACGGATGGAGAAATCCGCAGGTAATTAGCCAGAAGGGATGTCCCCGTAAACAGGACCGCCAGGATGACTGCCATCCAGACAAGCGTAGTGGCAGCGTTCTTCGACTCCGGCTTTCGAAACGCCTGGACTCCGTTCGATATTGCCTCGACACCAGTCATGGCCGTGCATCCTCCCGCAAACGAGCGGAGGATCCAAAACCAGAATATTGCGGCTGGAAGTTGCAGCGCAGGCACTGGGGCGAGTGAAGGCGGCGGAAGCGCATGCAGTTCCCCGTTCAGGTATTTTATGCCGCCCAGGGCAATCATCGAAACAAAACTGAAGATGAATACATAAGTCGGCAGCGCAAATAGAACTCCGGACTCCCTCACTCCCCGCAGGTTCGCCAGTGCAATTATAAATATAAATGCGACACACAGCTCAGCTCGGTAAGGAGCTAAAATATGTCCGACAGGGGTCGATGTAATGGCGGCAACTCCTGCTGCGGTACTTACAGATACAGTCAGCACGTAATCAATTAAAAGCGACGAGGCAGCAGTAAGCCCTGGTATTTTCCCAAGGTTATCATGTGCAACAATATATGATCCTCCACCGGAAGGATACGCGAATATCGTCTGCCTGTAGGATGTGGCCACCATCATAAGCAGAAGTACGATTGCTCCAGTGATAGGTACTATATTGTGAAGCGCTAACGCGCCGAGCAGCAAATTGCGCATAATCGCTTCCGTTGCATATGCAACTGACGACATAGCATCAGAAGCAAATATTGGGAGAGCCAATATTTTTGGAAGCCGCTCTTCCGCTGCTCTCCACGTCGGGAGAGGTTTTCCGATAAGTAATTGTCTTACTGATATTTTCATATTGCTATTTCTATACTCTATCAGGAATCTACAAGTTCCGAATATATAATGTGAAGAAAACGTCGGCCGGCAGGGATAGAGTGGATGCGACCTCCGAGGTGACAGCCAGTGATTCTTCCAACCTGTACATTTCTTGATTGAAGTGATTAGTTCCTTCGTAAAATAGCACTTAATAAAAATTGCTGTAAATGTATTCCGTTGGTAGAATGTCTGCTGTGGGAAAGAATAGAGCTGTTGATGCCGCCTGCAGTGGACCGTGACTCCGACCATGGACGGGCTGGATTACCACAGACATCAGGGAACAAGAAAAAACGGCCGAAAATCACTAATTCTTCGGTATTGGGTGGCTGCATATAGTCCATGCATTGTAAGTAGGCACCCAATATTTATCGTCACGCTCTTTTATCATATTATTGTAATGCATCCACTTGGCGTGACCATCAAGATACGCTATGGTAGAGCCGCTGTAGTGGACATCATTGGGGATGTCGCGGGTGTACTCGGGCGCTGGGATAAAAATGCCATCATTGATACCTCTAGGATCGCTCGATCCGGGTTTGCCCCTGGCTTCCTGGATCAGGAGAAGCATTCTGGAGACTCTTTTGCATGCCATAGCATCGATTTTGACCCTGCACAGCTGATCGTTCATTGTATAAGACAGGGGAAACTGCGAAGGGACCGAAATATATCTGCCCTTCCGGTTTCTGTCGGACGGGCATTGGAAAATATCGAGGTTCTTTACGTAAGGGTAAATCTGTGAATTCCGGCGGATGTCACATATGGGTATTTGCGTGCCTTCACAACCGCACCAGTTGTGTTTTTCTTCTCCCGGGTGCCCTACAGCTGGCATGATACCATTGTTGTCTCCGCAGTAGTTCTGGAACGCAACAGCCAGCTGCTTCAGATTGGAAAGACACTGTACCTGCTTGGCGTGCTCTTTGGCGCTTTGAAATACAGGAAATAGAATCGCTGCGAGGATCGCAATGATTGCGATTACTACGAGCAGCTCGATGAGCGAGAACCCCCTTCTGTTCATCCATATCTCCTGTGTAATACATTACATACCGCGCACAAACAACCGTACTCATATGTTCACATGGCTTTTATAGCATGCCGGCTTGCTAATGTCAACTAACCCGATACAATCTGTTCTGCTTCTTCTGAAAGGCGGTTTTCTTCCGATCCAATGCGGGGTTCTATGTAGAACTTGTTCACTATCGTTTTAGCCACAGCTGCTGTCGGTACAGCCAGAAAGACCCCGACTAGGCCGTATATACCTCCCATTACAAGGATAAAGAAAATGATGGAAAGCGGATGCTGTTTCAACTGTCCGCCCATGACCAGAGGAACAAGCACATTGCTCTCAAACTGTTGGATGATTGTGTAAATTATAGCCACCCACAGGGCAAAGATCGGGTTCTGAACAAGCGCTATGAGGACAGGGGGTGTCGCCGCGGCTATCGGCCCAAGTATCGGCACCAGCTCAAGCGCACCGGCAAGCACGGCAAAGAGAAATGCGGCTTTGAATCCGAGTATAGTCAGGGCGATCCATGTGAGGATAAATATCAGGAACATATTGAAAAGTGTGCCTAAAGCCCATGCCCTCATCTGCAGTGAAATAGATTGAACAGTATCTATCACTTTCTGACGCGGTTGCGGTGGAAAAAGCGCGAGGAACCCCTGCACAATCGGCCGTGGGTTCGAGATAGCGAAGATCGTGCTGATAAATATGATGAGAATACTGACAAGCAGGTTGGCAAAGCTGAGCGCGTATCCGGCAAGCCCACCCAGAAACGGCCCTATCCGCCGGATTACTTCACCGGCCAGCATATCTGCTGAGGGTATGCGTTTTGCCACACTTGGCATCTCTCTGCGGAGCCATCCGTGCAGGTGATCGATGTATGAGGGAAAGTCAGTGGCAAACCCGGAAAATTGTTCGGCTAACCTGGGAACGACAAACCAGATAAACAGAAAGATTGTGCCCAGACCCAGAAGCGCCATAGAGGACGCGGAGAGGATTCGCGGCAACCTATGCCGTTCCAGCCAGCTCACTATCGGGTTCAGAATTAGCGATACCAGCACAATTATGCCGAAAACAAGGATGATCCCGGCAATTGCATCGATAAATTTAATCGCCAGGTATATAAACGCAGCGAAAAGAACGGCATGCCGCAGGTCCGCCGCTGTCAGATGTTTTACCGCCATAATCTTGTACCTGCAGCGGTCTTACCCCACCGGAAATAGCGGCAAACGGAAAGTGAGCGGCCTGCTTTAGGCGAGACTGAAGTTCACGGCTTGATGAACGGATCGGCGGGGCGCCCATATTCGTCCAGTGTGCCTGCTATTAAAGGCTTTGAGGCTTTCAGCTTGTTTTTGACCCTGGCGAGCGCCATTCTTACCTCCGGCGGTATTGTCCAGTTGGCTGGAAGGTAGATTTCCGAGTAGTTCGACAGAATAGCCGGGTTGGCGCTTATCGCGTAGTCGGAAAGCACATCCACACACTGCTTTCCGCCATCCGACAGCATTTCGTAGACAGGTAGGTACTGATCGATGGAAGCCGTTTTGTTGATCAGGTCCCACGTCGATACATAGATAGCCTTATCCGGCTTAGGATTGGCCGAAGGTTTCCTGGCAAGTTCCCCCAGGAAGTGCAGAAACGGCCATTTATCGTTATCTCTGATGCTTGAGAGGTCCCAGTTAGCCAGGACGGCAGAAGAAGCGCCATGTTCGAACGCACGCACTCCCTGGTTGAAGTACCGACCGTTCGTAGCTGCCGCATGGCTTGCTGCGTCTATCTCGCTCGATACCTTTTTCCCCAAAGCAGAGCACCTGGCGTAGTCCGTCGAGAAGGCATGGTCGAAATCGGGTGCGTCCGCCGTGAAAAGCCAATCCATCTTGCGCATAAGCGGCCCGACACTCATCGTACGTCGTTGTGGATTGTCCCAGATACACCCGACCTGCAGCCCCACGGGGATATTCGACGCTTTATGCACTGCATCAGCGATTGAACCGAGCACTCTTTGGAGGGTAAACTCGAAGTATAGCTGCTTCGCAGTGTTATGCGCATCGGCCAGCTTGATTTCCCGCCAGGACTTGTAGTTTCGGCCCCATTTTGCATTTAGGTCCGCAAGTGACTTGTAGTAAGTCTTGACCCATGCCGCAAAATCAGCCTGAGCCGCCGTCGAGTAGTCCACATCTGCATCCGGGAAGTAACCGCTCTCCATATAAAGGCTGAATGCAGGAGACAATGCTACGACTGGGTAATCACCGGAAGCAGTGCGCCTGTAGCGCGAACCGTAATGCTCCGCTGTCGACCTGCAGAAGCTTGTGATGCGCCGAAGGACTGCCGGATGCGCAAGCGATGGAAGTGTTGCCCCGTCGGTCGAGCGGCGGTAGACACTGCCGTCCGGTATCCTTTGGAGCATATCATCGGTCAGCCACTTTGGTGATTGCCCGCCGAGGGTAGTGGTGTTGATCCTGATGAAGACCGACATTCCGCGCGAGACTATGTAGTCGATCCGTTTGTCGGCCTCGGCAAAATCGCACCGGCCGTCCGCTGACATGATACTCCACGGCACGTCTATGCTGATCGAGTTCATACCTTTCTCTTTGCTCTCGTCCACGAACTTCTGGAAAAGTGACAGGTCTTTGGCTGTCGGCCACCAGGAGAAGACTGTATCGGCATAATATCTGCGTCCCGTGGCCATCGAACCGGCGAGGGCACAGGATGCAACAACGAGAACTGCAATCCCACAGGATATGACGTGTTTTAGTCGCATAGCGGAGTACCTTCCTTGGCATTTGTCAACTTGCGAGGCATATTACTGCACAGCTAAAGAGTTTCGGGTAAAATGCTGTATCTGCTGGTTTTACGCTCAAACTCGAAACTCTGCAGATCCAATCTACAGTAATATTTTCACTTAGTCAAGCCCGAATAAGGAAGATAGGACGAGGGTTGGGGGATGGGACAGGTTATCTCTCACAACTCATACCATCCCTTCTGCTCAACTGCCGGATGTCGACAATGGGCCGGATTTGGCGGTCTGTGAAAGTCCTTCTACTGTTTTTACCAGCCTGGAGAGCCTGTTTCGCTGCCAATCGTCGGACGTAAGCAGGTAAGCACGCCTCAGATGGAACAGCGAGCTTTTGTAATCTTTCATATACCTTGCCAGGAACGTTCCATACTCGTCGTGCAGCATCATCGAGTTCGGGTTGTTGGTTACCCCTTCTCCCAGGTAGGCATTTGCTTCTTTCAGCCTGTTCTGTCCGATCAGCATCGCAGCCCCTGCCGCATAGGCTTCTTCAAAATGAGGATCGAGCTTTGTAATGATCTGGTCCAGACCGAGAAGGTCGGTATTTTTCGTCCAGTCGCTGTTGTGAGCTATGTATTCGTGGTGATAATTCTCGGCTTTGATCCAGAGCAGGTTAGCAAAGACTGTGCGAAACTCACCGGCAAGTATAGTAGCGGCGGAGTTTCCACCCACAGGTGTTGGGCGGTTCTCTTCCACGGTTGTATCGAGGACCGCCAGCCCGGAAAACAGAACCAGCAAAAGCGCAATCGTTTTTATCCGCATCGGCGTGTCCTCTTGAACCACAAAATAAGCTGGTACACTATATAAATAGACATTATTCCGGCTATAAAGATAAGCTGCAGCCGGGTTTCGGACAGATATTCCGGTTTCATCCAGTGATGCTCAAGGCATTCTTCGCAGTGATCTCCATGAGCTATGGCCGGAGACGCGAGAACAGCAAGCAGCACTGCCAATATCCGCCGCATACTAGAGCTCCTTCCTGCTGAACGCGCACTTGGCGACAGTCAGGGCAAGCGCCGCGTAAAGCACGCCGTACACAGCCACCTGGACAAGATAGCTTTCCGGGACATGCAGTCGGTGGACAAGCGCATCCTTAAAGTTGAACGATTCCAGGTTGGGCAGAAGGTGATATACCCCCTTGGCCATAACTTTCGCCACTGGGTTGTCCACGTTCTCCACGAGCGGCCTGAAATAGGCGATCTTAGTCGAGCCTGCGATGAACACCAAAAACGACACCATCGCGGCCACAGCCGGAGTGGTGAACGTAGATACGCACATAGTAATGGCGGCTATTATCGCAACTTCAATCAGCGCATAACCGAGCGCAAGGATTAACAACCCGTCGAGTGCGTGCCTTCCTACAAGGAGCGCAGCAAATGCCAGCCCGATGACCGCCAGCCCGATATAGACCGTGAAAAGAGTACCGAAATACTTGCCGAGCATGAGCTGGCATCTGGTGACCGGCCGGGCAAGGGTGGGATAGCACGTGCGCGACTCCACCTCGCCTGGAATGGCCGTAGATGCCAATGCGACGGCAAGCACTCCGCCGCAGAAAAGTATGCTCGTCATGCACAGATCTTTCAGGATCTTCACCTGAACACCGAGAGTGAAGAACGACAGCAGCACGGAAGCACATACTACGGTCAGAGTGAGGAGAGTGACCACATGGAAGACCTGCTTTCTCGCATTTTCCAGCATGGTTAACCTGGCTAATATCAGAATATGTGACATAAAACAGTCCTCCTTTTACGCTGCAAGCCGCAGGAATGCATCTTCAAGGCTTTCCCGATCGGGCACAACGGAAGTAAGCGGAAGGTCCGCCTCCCGGAGTATGTCTATCAGGTCGTAGACCTTGCTGGACTCTACCGTGATGATGTTATCCCCTTCGGAGTAGTAAGCCGTGGCTCCGAGCTCGTCGACTTTCTCCAGTGTCCCCGCCTTTAGTCCCTGCGTGGTGACGGTCGTCTTGTTGCTGTCCTCTTTGATTTCACCGGGGGCCCCTATAGCAGTGAGCTTGCCATGCGAAAGCACTGCCACCCTGTCGCACACCGCCTCGATTTCTGAGAGCAGATGCGAGCTCAGGAATATCGTCCTTCCCATCTCTCGCTGGCGAAGCAGCAGGTCGCGCACTTGGCGGCGGCCGAGCGGATCAAGCCCCGAAGCCGGCTCATCCAGTATAAGTATCTTTGGGTCTCCCACCAGCGCCTGTGCGAGACCGATCCGCTGGACCTGTCCTTTGGAGAGCTTCGACACCGGAACCTTCGCTATCTCCGAGAGCCCGACTGTGTGTATGACTTCCCACACACGGTCTTTTCTCTCCCGCCTGGGAACATTGGAGAGCCCGGCATGCATAGAGACAATCTCGACCGGGGTCATAAACTTATGAAAATACGGCTGCTCCGGAAGGTAGCCCACTGGTATCCGGGCTTCGGGCCTGTCTACTGGTACCCCAAGGATCTCTGCCCTGCCCGAAGTCGGACGGATGAAGCCAAGCAGAGTCTTTATCGTGGTGGTCTTTCCCGCACCGTTGGGGCCCAGGAACCCGAATATTTCACCCTGGCAGACATTGAGATTGAGGGAGCTGACGGCGACCCTTGTCTTCCCATGCCGCAGCTTGTAGACTTTCGTGAAATCAAACGTAGAAATTGCCGACATAGCGTAAACCACTGCATTTCATAGTATTTTTACTGGTAATTATCACATGAGATTATTGGCTAAAGGGGATGTTTACTTTAGAGAGTTATAGGCAAAATGCCGATAGAACCGTGGAAGTTATCGCTTTCGCACTCCAAGGAGATTGGTGGAGACTCGCAGCATAAGTGCAGACGCTGCAAATCTCCACCTTCCGCGGTTCAAAACCTGGTAGCTGTCAGCTCACCTATGTCGACTCCATTATGGTCAGCTCGTTTCTTACTTCCCGGACGCCGAGGGTCTGAGATGCTGCCCGGTTCGCGGCCTCCCATTCATGCGAAGTCCTGACAATCCCGCGAAGCGTTACCGAACCCTGCTGTACGTGAACATTTATCCGCTCTTCTTCGATCTCATCGTCGGTCTCAAGCGCTTTGATAATATCATCCGTAAGCTGGTCGTCAGAGCGAAGAATACCGGCGGCCGGTTCAGCCCTGGATATTCCTTCTTTCACCTCAGAAGGAGGGTTGCTGGTCTGCCAAAGCGCTCGTAAGTCATCCGGGAGCTGATGCTCTATCGAGTACTGCGCTCCCCGCGTGAGCTGCTCCTTCATGGTCATAAAAACAGCGCGGACTACCGCTTCGGCATGGTCTGCGTTCGCGAGATGGGCTCTGGCCTGCACCCTCCCAAGGAACTCGCTCAAGTCCATCCGGTCTACTCCTACGAAAGAACGAGTAACATGCTCCGCAAGCCCCTTTTCCCAAAGCTCCCGGATCTCTTTGGGAAGCTGCTCTGCGGCATTATCGCCGCCCGCGTGCGATATTCGAGCGCGAAGCGCCCCAAAAACAGCGTCAGTCGCCTGCCGAGCCCTTTCGTTATCCTCCAAACCCGCCCGCAATCTGACTTTTTTCAGAAACTCATCCGTCTGCATCTGTTATCTCCCTCCAGAACGCACCCGGCTTCATTATTTCCGTTCTACCAACGGTTCCTAACGCAAAAAGGTGTTCCTCGCCGGAAATAAGATAATCCACGTCCGCTGATGCTGCACAGATGGGAAATTCAATGTCTGACTGCAGACAGAGGATAATTTTACCTTTAGCCTTAATATTTATATAGCTATAAACATTCTCTACAATTTATCCGTATCAGGATCAGGAGTGAAATCAATGAAAAAGACCGCGATTATCGTATTTCTCATCATTGCGCTCGCGGCGAGCGCCTTCGGAGCGCCGAAGAATATCATTTTGTTCATCGGCGACGGTATGGGGCTCGCCACTGTAGCCGGTGCGAGAATATCTTCCCAGGGGCCAGGCGGGCGGCTCGCGATGGACACTATGCCGGTCTCCGGGTTTGCCACTACTTATTCCGCAAATGCGCTCATTACCGACTCGGCCGCCGCCGGGACCGCGCTCGCTACGGGCACGAAGACGAACAACGGAATGCTCGGCATGACACCGGACGGAAAGCGGCTGAAATCCATACTTGAAGCTGCGATGGGCATAAAAAAATCGACCGGACTCGTCACCACAACCACGATTTCCCACGCTACGCCAGCATCATTTGCATCTCATGTAAGCAGCCGGGGCGATGAAACAGACATAGCCTGCCAATTGCTCGAAGACCAAGTGGACGTACTCATGGGCGGCGGCATGCAGTTTTTTGCCGCAAAGGACCAGCCCGGTAGCAAGCGCACTGATGACCTTTGCCCTCTTGCAGAAGCAAAGGCAGCCGGTTACACTGTCGCGACTAATTCCGATGAGCTTGCAGCTGCAAAGGGACCAAAAATACTTGGACTCTTCGAAAACGGCTACCTGACAACAAAGGCTCCTGAGCCCCCACTTTCGACACTCACAACAAAAGCCTTAGATACACTTTCAAAAGACAAAGACGGGTTTTTCCTGATGGTGGAAGGCGGACAGATCGACTTCTGCGCACATGCAAACGACTTCGACGGCGCTGTCAACCAACTGCTTGAGTTCGACCGGGCAGTAGCGGCTGGGCTGGACTATGCCCGCAAGCACGGCGATACGCTCGTCATAGTGACGGCAGACCATGAGACAGGTGGGCTCACTCTTCTCACAAATACGGAAGGACAACTGCAGCCTTCATGGTCGTCAAAAGGCCACACCGGAGTGCCGGTTCCCATTTACGCATTCGGCCCTGGCTCCGAGCAGTTCGCTGGACTGATGGACAACACTGACATTCCGAAAAAGATGGCGAAAATGTGGGGAGTTAAGATAGGGCTGCTGACCGCTGATAAGCCCGCAGCCCAAGTGAATACACCAGCCGAAAAAGTGCCGGCACTGGCCGCTGCTCACTAATCCATCGTCTTTTTGCTAAACAATCTTGGGGCCGGGGTAATTCCTGGCCCGTTTTGCCTCTATTACTTCGGGAAAAGGTTCGGAGCTACAACCTGTGCCGCAAGGATAAGCGATAATGCAAACAGGATGATGATGATCGTCCAGTTGATCAAGTTATTCCAATTTTTGTTTACATACTTCTCTGTCAGAAGCTCTTTGTCGTTTAGCAGCAGCTGAAGAAAGATAATAGCCGACGGCAGCATAATCCCCGCAAGCACCTGCACGCTGAGGATAATCAACTGCAGAGGCGCCCTCGGAATAAGCACTATTGCCGCAGCCAGTGCCACGCATGCGGCATAGGTACCATAGAACCCTTTTGCCTCTCTCACCGGAAGCTCCAGGCTGGATGGCCAGCCTTTGACTTCTCCATATGCCCATGCGCTCGAAAGAGAAATCGATGTAGCCCCCAAAATCGCCGCATTGCACATCAGCAGGAGCATTATGTTGCGGGTGAATGGCCCCAGCAGATGCCCCATTGCGACGAACATCTTTGCAGGGTCTTCATAGTGAAAACCCGGAATGTGGGTGGCAGCCCAGTTTCCGGCAAGCATCATACATCCTGCCACAATGATAACGGCACAGGCCCCAATGAACGTATCCAGCCTTTCCCACTTCAAATCTGAGAACCGCAGCTTCTTGTCCGCCACGCAGCTCTGCTGGAAGAACAACTGCCATGGCGCAATCGTGGTTCCGACTATTGCAATAACGAGAAACACCAGGCTCGATGTGATTCCACCATGTGGGATACTCGGCACCAGGGTGTTCCTTATGACAGTTCCGGCACTTGGGGCATACTTCCAGCCAAGAATGAACCAGGCCATATCGAAGACGCACAGAAAAATCGTAACCTTCTCCCAGCGCCGGAAGCTCGCAGTTGAGACCAGAAATATCAAACCCGCGGCTGCCAGAGGTACAGCTATATATGCCGAAATGCCGATTATGTTCACCGCAAGAGCAATGGCGGCAAACTCGGTAATAAGTGTCAGAAAGTTCACCAGAAGCAGGTCGAAAAGAGAGAACACGCCCCACCACTTGCCAAACCGCTTGTAGATCATGGCAGCATGCCCCTGGCCGGTCGCTATTCCCAAACGGGCAACCATCTCCTGGACAAAATAAGTGCATGGCAGGAGAAACAGCAGCAGCCAGAGCAGATGCATGCCGAACCGCGCTCCCGCTTCAGTGTATGTCGAAACAGCACCCGCATCATTATCGGATACCATTACAATAAGGCCCGGCCCCATGACCATCAGAAAAGTCATCAGTCTGCGGCCCCAAGGGCTGTGTGTAGTTCGGACTGAAGGCGGCGCAAGCCGCTCTGAGTCGATATGTGAAACCGCTTCTACGGGGCGGACCCGTATTTTTGTCATAGAAGCACCTCCAGACATTCGGTTGGCGCACCGGATAAAACCCCGGCACGCACGGTGCTCCCAGCGCTATGGGTTACTGTGTCAAAAGAGGAAAACCTGCAGCAGCGGCATAAAAGGAGCATCGTGTTGAGTTATAATGTATCGCTTGTCACCCGAATCATCAGGACTCGGGGGTTCGGACTGTTTACTGCTTTCGTTGGTACCCAACTGATTGCCTCCTTTTCTATGTAGGGTGCCGCCAAATGAGCGGTGTTTCAATAACAACCTTCGATTTAGTGAATGTGGTGGCCAAAAAGCCCCGCGAGATCAAGCACATGATAGCCGACGAGCACTCCCATCAAGATCAAATAAGCTCGAAGAGCAAACAGAGACCATTTGACGCTGCGCGTCATGGGCATCGGGCCGAGGTGCTCGGCATCAAACTTCTCCTCGGGCACATCATCCAATGGATGCACTACATAGAAGCATCGCTCGACCTTGTCATTTTTAACCACTGTTGCCATATCAGTATCCTCCGATTCTAGAGGTACTTCGAAATCAGTAAAAAGGGCTGCGCGCGGCGTACGCACGCAACTTTTTCCGACCGTGTTATGGAGCAGTCCAAAACTCAGCCGCAGAAGCACCTCTTATTTTTCGATAGCGCGCCGGATGCAGCAGCATCCGACACACACGATACTCCTATGGCACTAAAAAGAAGGTAATTCGATGTTAAATCCGGGGAATTAGCCCTCCAACGGCACCACAAAAAGGAGTATCGATTTTGAGTTGAATCAAACATTGATGTCCCGGGTCATCGGAACTCGGGGGTTCCACTTGACGCTTACCACTGTCTTCAGAACTCAACTGATTACCTCCTTTTCTCAAAGATGCCGCCAGAGTATGAGGCGGTATTAGTATTAACGGCTGGGTTTGTGACCTATAGATTTTCGGCTGATTAATTAACAGCCAGTCATATATTGTCTGTTGCCGAAAATCTTCCGGAAGAGTTTCAGGTATAAGTGTAAAATCAATAGATATAGCTACATCAAAGAACTGTTTATATAGCTTTAAGACTGTTGCTTTATCTCCTGAAACTCTGTAGTCGCCACTTCTTAGTTTGTACCACAATTCACTGTAGATGTAAATACCCTTGTCTACCTCGGCCGCTATCACGGCGGCCAAATACCAGCTTTGGTAGTTCAAACCAGGCTACACTTGCTAGACCAATGCATACACATATGATAAATTCGGCGAAATCGAGATACCCAAAGCGAAACAACTGTCTCAAAAACGGCACATAGAGGATGAGTATCAGAAAGACGAAAGCTCCGCCGACAACCCACCACATAGCCCGGTTTTTTGAGCGAAGAGTTGCGATGATGCTTCTGGACCAGGAGACATTCGTCAATATCAAAGCCAGATTTGCCACGATCAGAGTGGTGAATGTCATCGCCCGGCAGACTGAAGTATTCATCCCGATGCCGCGTGCCACAATGAAGACTCCTAAGTTTACAATCAAGACACTCAGGCCCTGCAGTATGCTCAGGACTACAGTCTGCCTGTCGAATATAGGCTCCGACGGATTGCGCGGCGGCCGCCGCATCACATTGGCTTCCCCAGGCTCCGCCTCAAAGGCTATAGAGCACGCAGGGTCGATAATCAGTTCCATAGATACGATATGTATAGGTAGCAAGACAAGCGGCCATCCAGCCACCACGGGAATAAGAGATAGACCGGCAATCGGGACATGGACGGCAAGGATATAGGCCATCGCCTTTCTGAGGTTGTCGAAAATCCTGCGCCCAAGCTTTATCGCCGCGACTATGGATGAGAAATCGTCATCAAGCAATACCAGGCCTGCAGACTCGCGGGCTACATCGGTGCCCCGTCCGCCCATAGCAACGCCGATATCCGATGCCTTAAGCGCTGGCGCATCATTGACTCCATCTCCAGTCATTGCAACAACCTCACCGTTTGACTTGAGGGCTCGAACAAGGCGCAGTTTCTGCTCAGGAACCATTCTGGCGAAGATGTTGGCATCTTCTATCCTGCTGCGAAGCTCTGAATCAGCCATAGCGCTCAGTCCATCGCCGGTGATAATATAATCCGGGTTGGCCAGACCTATCTGCGAGGCGATATTGCGGGCTGTGGCGGGATAATCGCCGGTAATCATTACTATTTTGATTCCGGCATCGTAACATTCCTTTACTGCACCAGGGACAGATGGCCTTACTGGGTCTACCAGCCCAACAAGGCCAACAAACTCAAAGTAGAAGTCATGTTGCTCTTCCGGCAATTTATCGGACTTAGTAAAGCGTGCTCTGGCTACTCCAAGAACGCGCAGTCTGCTCCCTGCCATTGTGCTGATTTGATTGGACAATTCGCTTTTCTGATTGTCATCGAAGTGGCAGAGATCAGCTATGGCTTCTGGTGCGCCTTTAGCTGCTATAACAAAATCGTCCCCTGTAGTTGACATCCAGACCTGCGACATCGCCAGCAGCTTTTTTGAGAGTGGATACTGCTGAACAAGGGTCCAGTCCCTGTGGATGTGCTCAGTTTGAGCCAGATACTCATCTCCAAGCTTATGAAATGCCTTCTCCATCGGATCAAACGGGTCCCTCTGGCTGGCCAATATGCTGTATTCAATAAGGGCGTGAAAATCTTCAGGCAGAGTCTGCCTGCCATCGTGCTTTAGCGCCAGATGGCGGCCGTTTGCATATAGTTGGCCGACTGACATCTGGTTCAGGGTGAGCGTTCCGGTCTTGTCAACGCATAGGACAGTGGCTGAACCGAGTATTTCTATAGCTGGCATGCGCCTGGTAAGCACTTGCTGCCGCGATATCCGCCATGCCCCAAGGGCCAGAAATATCGTGAGTACTACCGGAAACTCCTCCGGCAGTATAGCCATCGCCAGCGCGACCCCCGCGAGGATGCCCTGCAGCCAATTACCTCTCGTCAGTCCGTATGCAATGATTACGAAGACGCTCAAGAAGCCGCCGCCGATGGCAAGGTTGCGGACAAGCCTTGCTGTCTGCATTTCCAACGCCGTTTTTTCAACCTCAAGCGATTGAAGAGACCTGCCGATCTTCCCGATTTCTGTATGAATGCCGGTCTTCTTGACCTCCATAAGCGCCTGTCCCTGGACTACCAGGGTGCCGGAGTACACAAACGGCTCGTCATCACCGCCGGGACGCTGGGCAACCGCGCTTCCGTCCCAATCAGTCTTTCGCACAGGCACTGACTCTCCTGTAAGCAGTGACTCATCAACGGAAAGATTGATAGATGAGATCACTACACCGTCAGCCGGAACTCTATCTCCCTCAGCGATAATCACTGAATCGCCGCGCACGACATCACGGCCAGGGATCCGCTTTTCTTCGCCTCCGCGTATCACGCGTGCCCGCGGGCTTGCCAGGTTTCTCAGCGCTTGCAGCGCATTTTCGGTCTTTCGTTCCTGGTTGAACGTGATGCCTATCACTACGAACACAAAGCTCAGTAAAAGAAGGGCTTCCTGCAGATCACCGAGCAGAAGATAGATGATCCCTCCAGCTACCAGCAGCAGAAACATCGGCTGGCGGATAACCTCAGCCGCGATAGCAAAGATGCTGCGGGGCTTGGCCGACGGAAGCTCGTTAGGCCCATCTTCCTTCAGTATCCTGTCTGCTTCGTCATAGGATAGACCTCTGACGTTTCTGATATTGAAGCCGTTTGCCAATATAAGCTCCTCGATTTGTGCAAAGCCAATGTATCTTCTCGCAACAATCGCCCCACTGCTAATACTATTCCCACAGCAGGATAAAAAAGAACGGCGAATCTCGACTCATTCGCTTGCGTAATCGGCTGAGCATGTGAAGCTGTTCTGCCGTCATAATCGAGCTGCGGTGGTATACTGTATACCGTATAACTCTTCTGTAATGGACCGTGGAACCATCTACGGCATGGGGGAATAATGAGTTCATCTACTAACTGGTTTTACCTTGCTGTGCTCTCCGCTGTCTTTGCGGCGCTCACCGCCATCTTTGCAAAGATCGGCATAAAAGGAGTCGATTCAGATCTGGCCACGCTTGTTCGGACCGCAATCATCATGGTCGTGCTTTCCAGCTTCATCTGGTTTGCCGGAAAGTGGCGTAACCCCTTTACACTGCCGTCAAAGACGTGGGTGTTCCTTGGTCTTTCCGGCCTGGCTACCGGAGCTTCCTGGGTCTGCTACTTCCGTGCTCTTCAAGCTGGCAATGCTTCCAAGGTCGCGCCTGTAGACAAACTGAGTGTGGTGCTCGTTGCGATCTTTGCCTGCGTGTTTCTTGGCGAACGGCCGCTGTTTCGTGAGTGGATTGGAATCGCGATGGTCGCCGGCGGTGTCATTGTACTCGCCCTTAAGCGATGAATGACAGGCTACCCGGAAAACTACTACTGAATAAGGTGAAAGAGGCAGGTACATAAAAATGGAGCGGGAGACGAGGTTCGAACTCGCGACATCCAGCTTGGCCTACTTCTCCACGAACTCATCTGCGTGCTTCCTGATATACTTGGCACGTAGCGGCCAGGCTGGTTCTTCGTCTTCCAGCCTGTAGAATTCATCATCCAGCTCGCCAAGCTCTGTCTTTTTGTAGGATGCGGCAAAAGCCTCAAGTTGGTTCTGGCTTTGCTTTATGCTGTCTCGTAATCCTTTTTCTTTGACTGCAACTACGATAGCTCTCCCCACCAGGTTGGCATGCTTGACTGCGCCGATCTCCTTGTAGGCGTAAAAAGCGTCGATGGCAAATTGGCCGCCAGTATTACAAAAATACTGGTGGAAGCCTCCATTGAACACATCGCCCTCAAGTGTGGATGTTATATATATGATCTTCTGACCATGCGACAAAGCAGCAAGCATTTCTTTCCCAGTGGAAGCATCGCATTTTACCTTGTCAAAAGTATTGGTGGTAGCCACGTCTTCTAGAGTATCATCCGGTAACTTGGCTACTGCCTTGAGTGTAAGCTTCGGCTGACTGTTGTTAGTCACAGGAAGAGGCATGTCAGCGGAAGCTTTATCGGAGACAGGCTTGTGTGGTTTGCTACAGCCACATAGGGCTGCTATGATAAGTAATACTGGTGTCATTCTGACCATTGAGCAGACCTCAATTCAACCAGCGTCATATAGTAGTCAAAAAAAAGCAGATACAAAAATGGAGCGGGAGACGAGGTTCGAACTCGCGACATCCAGCTTGGAAGGCTAGCGCTCTACCAACTGAGCTACTCCCGCTTATCTAACGGCGATATTATATCAGTTTACTTATTCCGAGTCAATTATTACGTAAGAGTTTTTGATAGCAACCTGCTCTCTACAGCAATTGCTACCCGTTCTCTGACCTCTTCTATGCTCCCCGTAGCATCTATCACGGCCCAGCGCTTCGGTTCATCCTTCGCAAGAGCAAGAAATCCAGCCCTTACCTTCTCATGAAACGCCACGGACTCGGCTTCGAACCGGTTTTTGTCCTGTTGGCGCTCCAGACCGAACTCGACAGGCACATCCAGAAGGAGTGTGAGGTTGGGTATGAGCCCGCCGGTCGCAAAATCGTTCAGTTCCTTAAGAGTTGCGAGATCCAGCCCTCTCGCGTACCCCTGGTATGCGAAACTGGAGTCCGCAAAGCGGTCTGAGATGACTATTTCCCCTCTTTGAAGGGCCGGGAGGATGATATGCCGGACATGCTGGGCGCGCGCTGCGAGGTACAGCAGCAGCTCCGCCTCAGGTACAATGTCGGTCTTGCTATGAAGCACTATCTTGCGGATTTCCTGCGCGACGGGGTCACCGCCGGGCTCGGCAGTCACTACTACCTTGTATCCCTGATCTTCAAGAAACGCCGCAAGGAGCCGGATCTGGGTAGATTTGCCCGACCCTTCCGGCCCCTCCAGCGATATGAAAAAACCTCGCTCCGTCATGGTTTTATGACCCTGACTCTGCGGTAAGGCTCCGTGCCGATGCTCTCAGACGCCAGGCTGAACTTTTCTATAAGCTGGTGCTGCAGCCTTCGGAGGAAACTGTTTTGTGGGGCCAACTCCTGCGGCTCGCCATATTCCAGCACCCGCTCTATGGCTTCTTCGGCCTCTCTCAAGGCCGTCTCCTCTTCGTTCCCGCCGTCGAGGTTGAATATCTCACGCATCACACCTGCAATCTGCGCGTAAGTGTTGCTCTTTACAACATATGTCGGGACCTGCCTCGTGCCGACTTCCTGCAGTTTGGCGGGCTCTTTTCTGTAATGGGCCTTCAGCGCGATGACCGCATCGGCGTCCGTTGTGTCCTTCGTGATGTAAGCGGGGACCCGAAGCTCGCGTATCGCCCGCTCCAGCCTGTTCCGGCTCACTCCGTAAGGGAATATCTTGACGATTGCCGGAAGCGGCTTACCTGGAGCCGCGGAAGGATGCTCATGCTCCAGACGGTGAGCAATTTCGGTCGGCCTCGCCTCGATTTCTGACGCCTGGACGACCTCGACCTCGCCTTCGATGTTTCGGACCCTGATCTCAGGCCGCGCAGGGTTGCCCCTAAGGAGCTTATCGACCACATTGGCGACGTCATGGTGTATCGCGAGCTTGTCGACCTCGATAATCTCGATAACCACATCGAATGTGGGCGGAGCTTTCCGCTCCAACACCGATTTTTGAGTACCGCGGCGCTTCGCCTCTTCGTCAGAGAGGGTTACCGTCTGAATTCCGCCGACCAGGTCCGAAAGTGTCGGGTTCAAAAGCAGGTTTTCGAGCGAATTGCCGTGTGCGGTGGCTATAAGCTGGACGCCGCGTTCGGCTATCGTCCTCGCGGCGAAAGCTTCCTGCTCCGTCCCGATCTCGTCTATCACGATGACCTCCGGCATGTGGTTTTCGACAGCCTCGATCATAACCGCGTGCTGCTGATCGGGAGTCGCGACCTGCATCCGGCGGGCATGCCCGATGGCCGGATGCGGAATGTCCCCGTCGCCCGCTATTTCGTTGGATGTATCGACTATGACAACGCGCTTTCTGAACTCATCGGACAAAACGCGCGCAACTTCTCTGAGTTTTGTAGTCTTACCGACGCCGGGCCGCCCAAGGAGAAGTATACTTCTCCCGCTTTCGACCACATCGCGGATAATATCTATCGTGCCGTAGACAGCGCGGCCGATTCTACAGGTCAAACCGACTATCTTTCCCTGGCGGTTTCGTATAGCGGAGATTCGGTGAAGAGTCCTTTCGATACCCGCGCGGTTGTCCTTGCCGAACTGGCCTACACGGCTCACGACGTAATCTATCTCTTCGGCGGTCACGGGAATATCGCAGAGGTCTATGACTCTAAGTGGGAAGCGGGCTTCAGCCTGCCGCCCAAGGTCGAGCACTATCTCCAGCAGGTCTTCCAAATCTTCCTGCTGCTCCAGGCACTGCCGTATGTGCGACGGCAGCACGTCCAGAAGCTGGACTAAATTGTCGGTTACACGCTGTTGTTTGGAGCTAATCTGCTTTACCGGCGCAGGCGCCTCAGTCAGTTTCACAGGCTCACCTTCTTTAGAAGTAGTTTTCACTGTGTCTCCATTTCATATAGGACAATTGCCGAGGCGGCGATGGCTGCTGTCTCACATCTGAAGACCCGCCGTCCAAGAGATGCCGTCACGGCTCCACCGGCTACCAACGTCTTTACTTCTTTTTCTTCAAAACCACCTTCCGGTCCTACAATGATTAAAATATTTTTTACAGACCGGTGCTTTGCCAGAACTTCCTTGATCCCCGTTTCTTTTTCGTCTTCCCAGAAACAGACGGCGAGATCATAGTCAGCTATCGACGGAATGAACTGATCTAAAGCCGTGATGCCTTCGATCTCCGGCACGATTGCCCTGCAGGACTGCTCCGCTGCTTCTTCTGCAATGGCTTTCCACCGGGAAAGCTTGCGTTCGACTTTACCGGGAGCAATTTTCGGGATCGTCCTCGCCGTCGATATTACATGAAATTTCGCCACCCCTAGTTCTGTACCCTTCTGGATCACAAACTCAAGCTTGTCTCCTTTTGGGAGGGCGGCTGCGAGGGTCAATTTGATGGAAGGTTCGGTGTCCAGTGGGCAGGTGTCGACTACGTCGCCGACGACTTCGAGCGCGTTTATTTCGGATATCTGAACGGTGAGCATACAGCCTTTTCCGTCGACGGCAGCGAGCTTATCTCCGGGGCCAAGTCGCAGAACTGTGTATATCTGCCTTGCATCGGCCCCGTCAATCTTGACCTTGCCATCAGAAAAGCATTCAGCCCTTATAAAAAACCTGTGCAACTGTTTTTCGGTTGACATAGTTTGGAGTGCGGAAGCTATGCTTCCGCTTTTCTATCGACATTCGCTTATAATTCGGCTAAATAAGTAATCTATCTGCTTCAACCTACGGAAGCTAACGCTTCCTATATGTGTACATATACGATCATGAGTTAAAGTGGAAGCTGTCGCTTCCACACTCCAAATAAAAAACATCATATACGCTCACTTTGTCTGTCTTAAAGGTAGATACTGCCTTAACAAAAGCCGGATCTGCCTTTTCCTCGAACCAGCGAGCAGAACACCACGGGTATTTACTGGCTATCTGCACAATACCATGTTTAACAGGGTTCTGATGCACATAGTTCAGGCGAGCCATATAAGATTTCTCGAAAGTCAGATGAGTATCCCAATATTGGTACCATACTTGCCTGCCGGATGCATTATCAATTCTATTCAGCTCTACAGCCGTCACTGAATGCAGCCGTTTTATCATTTCGCTTAGGGATAGCGAATCCTCCGGCGACATAGCTACAAAATGGTAATGATTGCTGAATATCGCCCATGCCTGCAACTGCCATTTGTATTCTTTAACAAACTTCAGCAAGTTATTATGTAGAATTGATAGACGATCAGAGCCTCTAAAAAGGTGCTGCTTTTGATATGTGCCTGCAGTTATAATGTAGGCACCTTGCTCACCCAGAGCATGTGCCGGTGAATGCGGCCAACTTATCATTTTTGCTCCGATCTCTTTGGAGTGCGGAAGCATTAGCTTCCGCTTTTCTATCGGCATTCCCTTATAATTTGGCTAAGTAAGTAATCTATCTGCTTCAATCTGCGGAAGCTATCGCTTCCTATATGTCCATATGCGATCATGAGTTAAAGTGGAAGTTGTCGCTTCCACACTCCAAAGAAGAATCATCATATACGCTCACTTTGTCTGTCCCAAAGATAGATAACCTACCTAAATTAATCTATGAAAACTACTGCTTCTTTCGCATCACGAATATGACCCACTCGTCATCTACACCCTTTTCGACCATCTCGAAACCCAGTTCCATGAACCTTCCGGCTACTTCGTCCGATCTGGACTCGATCAGGCCCGATGTTATCAAAAGCCCGCCGGGTTTTGCGGCGTTTGCGATGTCTTCGGCCATCCCAAGGATTATGGTTGCCGTAATATTCGCAACTACAAGATCGAACGGCCCCGGCGCGCTCGATGGAGACTCCGAGAGCTCCACCTGTACCTTATTATTTACCCCATTTCGCCGTACATTTTCGACTGCGGCTCCCACTGCCACGGGGTCATTTTCGGTAGAGTAGACTTCACTCGCCCCGAGCTTCGCCGCGGCTATCGCAAGGACCCCTGAGCCGGTCCCGACGTCGAGGACTCTCTCTCCACCTTTAATGTATTTCTGGAGCGCGAGCATGCAGAGCTGGGTCGTCGGGTGGTTTCCGGTACCAAACGCCATTCCCGGGTCGATTTCCACAACCACCTGCTCTGGCTTCGTTTCCACATCTTCCCAGCTCGGTTTGATGAGGACTTTCCCAATCTCTACCGCTTTGAAGAAAGACTTCCAGGCAGTCGCCCAATCGGCCTCATCGACTCGCTTCACGTTGATCTCACCCAGTCCGATGTCCACTCCGGTTTCTGGAAGAGCTCTCACCCTGTCACAGATGTTCTCGAGCTTTCCTTCCAGCCGGTCATCCACCGGCAGATAGGCTGTAAGCACTGTCGGCCCTTCGGTTGGAAGGTGGTCGGAAAGCTCATAAGGCCCCGAAGCGCGAACGGAGGGACCCTTTATGGCTGCCCCTCCGCATCCTTCCTCTATCAAAATGTTGGCCACCAGGTCAGCCGCCTCTTCAGTTACAACTACCTCGATCTCAGCCCATCTCATTTTCCGCCCAGCGCGTCCCTCACTCTCTCAAAGAATCCTTTTTCTTCATGGCCGCCGACTTCTTCGCCCCGCATCTCGGCAAACTGCTTCAGCAGGTTTTTCTCGTCTTCCGAAAGCTTTGTCGGTATCTTTATCTTCACCACGACGTTCAGATCACCTTTGCCGTGGCTCCTTGGGTCAGGCATTCCCTTCCCGCGAAGCGTGTAGACCTCGTCATGCTGAGTGCCTGCGTCTATGTGAAGGTTCTCTTCGCCGTCCAGTGTCTTTATTTTGATCGTCGCGCCGAGCACAGCCTGTGTGAACGGTATCTGGACCTCACGCCACAGGTCGTCACCGCGCCGCTCGAAGATATCATGCTGTTTGATGAAGGTGACGATGTACAGGTCGCCATAAGAGCCGCCTCTTGTTCCTGCCTCGCCTCCTCCGGGGATGCGGATTCTCGTGCCGTCATCGACGCCCGCAGGAATTCTCACGACTTTCTCGGTGACACGTCTCACCCGGCCCTGTCCGCCGCATTCCTTGCAGGGGTTGGTTATAATATGTCCCACTCCTCCGCACCTGGGGCAGGTAATTATCCTGACCTGAGTCCCGAGGAAAGTCTGCTGCTGCTGGCGAACCTGGCCTGCTCCGTGGCAGGTCGGGCATGTTTCGACGGAACTGCCCTCTGCTGCGCCTGTGCCGTGGCACACTTCACAGGTTTCCAGCTTGGAAAGCTTGATTTTCTTCTCGACTCCGGTCGCGGCTTCCTCAAGAGTAAGTTCGATGTCGTAACGAAGGTCCGCACCGCGCTCCGCCACCGGCCTTTCACTCGCAGTCTGGCGCGCACCTGTGCCGAAGAACATATCGAAGATGTCTCCGAAGCCGCCGAAGTCTACAGAGAAGCCGCCGTAACCCGGCGGATAGCCGTTAGCCCCTCCGTTTACCCCGCTGTGGCCGAACTGGTCGTACATTCCGCGCTTTTCGGTGTCGGAAAGGACCTCGTACGCCTCGTTGATCTCCTTGAACCTGGTTTCAGCCGTGTCATCGCCCGGATTCACGTCCGGGTGATGCTTTCTGGCAAGCCGCCTGTATGCCTTTTTTATCTCATCCTGGGTTGCTGTCTTGGAGACGCCCAGGACTTCGTAATAATCTCTTTTTTCTGCCATAGTAACTGTGAAGCCGACAGTTTTCAGCTATCGGCTTTCTAAATATTGCGTAGATTTGTCTTCAATTCATTCTCTCCCGCCCATGGGGCAGGTTATAGAGTATCAGCCGGGAAAGGACTCGCCGGGTATGCGAAAGGCCGGGACAGAGCCCGGCCACTGATCCATTCGAGCAATTCGCAAGTCAAAGATGACAGCTAAAAGCTACTCCTCCGCCTGGTCTGGTTGGGCTTCCTCTTCGGATGCAGACTCGGTGTCCGTATCCGATTCCTCTTCGGCGGCCTCTTCGTCCGTACCGGGCACTTTCAATAGCTCTGCTATCCGTGCTGCCTCGTCTACTACCGAAGGAGCCTCTGCTGTAAGCTCGGCGGCCTCTTCCTGGGCTGTCTCCATACCAGCTGCAGCTTCAAGCTCCGGCTCGATCGCTCTTGCCGGGACTTCGTCATGTGATGCAACTTCGGGGATCACCTTACCGGCTGCAATTTCTTCGAGCGCGATAGTCAGCGGGTTAGTCGAAGTTGTCTCTATAAGCTTTGAAGCGCCGTCACGAAGCTGCTTCGCCCTTTTTGCCGCGAGAACTACCAGTGTATATCTGCTTTTGACCTGGTCCTCCAGTCGATCTGCGTGCGGATAAATCATATTGGTCTATTATCACCTCTTGCCGAGATTCCTGAACCAGCCGGTTATACCCGGCTGTGCGAAACTTCTGAACCTTACAATTATACCTTAGGTCTGTCTCTCCGTCAACGCGGAATCGCTGAAAATTCATGGCATAATGCTATAAACCGTATTCAAACGGAACGCAAGACCGATATCGACAGTCTGATCAATATGGAGGGCAGGTGCTTTAGCGCCTGTTGTCAACAGATGAAGAACATCCTGACCGGATTATTTCTATTATTGCTGTGTGCGCATGCAGCCTGGGGCGAGCCAGCGATCACTGAAAAGGTAATAAAACTCTTATCGCCTGCGATTCAAGTCTCACTCGAACCCTCGCGGCCGGTAATAGTTTCGTATAAGTCTACCTCAAAGTCGGGGGATGAATCTTGCCTTTGGGGCGCCGTAGACAGAAGTGAACCCGAGGTGATCATCTACGACGGTAAAGACGGAAGCTATAAATCCTCACGCTCAGAAAAAGGAAAGATGGAATATACGGTCAGTTCAAGCCCATCGGTTGCTGTGTATCACTGCAGCTTGCTTTGGATGGATAAGCCCACAGTCGAGTTCGAACTGATCTTCTCACTTGCAGGAGACAGGCTTACTGTAACATCCAGGCTGCTGCAGGAGCTGGGAAGTTTCAGAATGTCATCCATAAAACTGCCGCTCATCTCGGTCACGGAGTCTCAAACGGGAGCCAGGCTTGCCATGCCTTACTCATCCGGGCGGCTGGTGGATGTGGCAAAAGCCAGTCCTGTCGAGATGACGCACATGGTCGATTCGACCAACATCGCCCCGATCGGGATGGTCTACCACGACAGAATGCTCGGGCTGGTGTCACTCGGCTCCCCTGACGACAATATAATCTCGAAGATCGGTATCGGCCCGAAGTCCGGTGAGCTCTCGGTGGAGTTTATCAAACGGGCTAAGGCAGACAAACCGCCGCTCATCTTCCTAGTGCAGAGCGATTCTTCCTGCACGGTAACAATTATTGAGCCCAAGGGAGATAAGCCCCTCGATTGGACCGCAGGCGCGGCGATTGTTCGAGACACCGCGCCGAGGAACATAAACAGCATATACTCCGGCAGCTTCATCTACAGCATTATGCTGGGGAGCCCGGACGGAACGGCTTGCATGAACCAGAGCGAGGTAATTGATTTGATCCGCCGCGTCAACCGGATCACCGGTGGAGCGAAGCAGGTGGTTTACCTATCCGGTTGGAAGCGCTTGGCCGGTGATCCCGGCATAGGAGCTAACTATGTAGCAAGCCTGATCCAACAGGCAAAACTCGAGAATGCAACCGTCAGCATAGCCGACAACTACAGCACTCTGGAAAAAGAGAACCCGAACTGGGACGAGTCACTGATCGCGAAGGACTTTCGCGGCGAACCGGCGGCAGGGCTTGGCCCAGGTTACGCCATCAGCCCAGCGAAATATACCAAAACTGCGCGTGAGCGGGCTGGAAAAACGGTAAATTCGCTCGGTATAGAGAAGACGATATGCCTGGAGAGATTCTCGGACGATCCTGAGAGAGTGGATTTCAACCCCAAATCGCCGTCGAACAGGCAGATTTGCTTATTGGGTAAACTCAGCATAATCTCGGAGTTCAACAAGCTGGGGATAGATGTCATTTCGAACATGTTTACCTCCCCGTTCGCCGCTAAAGTAAGCTATTACAGGCGGATCAACAGGAACCGCGACTCCGCGTGGTCTAGTGAAGAACGAATACCTTTGGTCTCGATGATCTACCACGGAAAAGTCATTATAAGCGATACTGCTGCTACTAACAAAGATATTCTGGACCTCCTCCTTAACGGCTGGGCCGTCAGCGCGGAGTTTGGCAAGTCCACAACGGACGCGGAGATAACCGACCTGTACTATCTGGCCACCCTTCCCCTGAGCGGGTTTACCAACCGCGAGATAACCGGCTACGAGAGGAATGGTTCGGTCGAGCGGGTAAGCTACGATTCGGACAACTATGTAGAGGTCAATAAGGAAAAGTCCAGCTACCGCATCGTGCAGGACGGCACTACCATAGCATCGAATTTCAGCACGATGATGCGCCTTTCCGACAGCAGGATAGCCGTCTACTCGCGAAACGGCGGCAGAATAACGATGGATGTGCCGAAATCCTGGGAAGATGCAAAGAAAATGAAAGTTTCTCTTCCGGACGGGACCGAAAAACCCTCCATTGCGCTAAAAAACGGAAAACTCACGATAGACGCTGCACCGCGTACAGCATATCGGATAGATTACACCAGCAGATAGATTGTAGACACACATTCAGCTGCAGCCCTGGAAATCCAAAGGCCCATACGGCTACAATAAGCTCGATTGGCACAAAACTTGCACCGGCACCAGTAGAAATACTGGTGAAGTTCCGGCAATCGCTGAGAACTGTCAGTGAGGAGATATTGATGGTAAGGGTGTGTAAAGTAGTGTCTGTCGCGGCCGTACTTATGTTGCTGTCCGCTTCCATGGCACAATGCGGTGTGCTGGCGTCGAGCACTTTTGACAGCGATAGGGAAGGTTGGAAAATAACCGGCGATGCCCAGCAAGGGTCCAGTGACCCAAATTGGGCAGCCACAGGAGGCAATACCGGCGGGTTTGTATATGCCACTGATGATGTTCAGGGCGGAGTATGGTACTGGAGCGCACCGAGCAAATTCCTCGGAAATAAATCCGCAGCTTACGGATGCACTTTGGATTTTGACTTGATACAGACCCCGATTGACAGCCAGTTTGAAGCGGATGACATTGTAATCACCGGCAGCGGGGTCACAATGGTATTCAACACATCCTATAACCCGAAAGCTACATGGACGCATTACTCCGTGAACCTGGCTCAGGGTGCGGGCTGGACGGTCAACGGAGCTGCAGCGACAAGCAGCAATATAAACACTGTGCTATCGTCGATCTCATCTATCCGAATAAGGGGTGAATACCGCACCGGTTCGGACACAGGATCGCTGGATAATGTAACGCTGAATGGAACCGTCCCTGAACCTGGATCTCTGGCCGCACTGGCTTCTGGATTAGGTGCTCTGATGGCGGGTTTCATCAGGCGGCGAAAGTAAGTGCCGGGAGAGGTGCGGCCTCTCCCTCATCCCTATTTCGGAGGGATTGTGAACGTGAAGATACTGCCTTTGCCGAGCTCGCTTTTCACAGACGCTTTACCGCTATGTAATTCGATTAGCGGTTTCTGTTGAGCACTAGCTGCAGCGTTTTTTGAGATACTCGGCAGGAGTAAGTATTAGTACGCCCTCGATAGAACGTCCGAAATACTCTCCGAAATGTCGATGGTCACCAGTTATGAGATGGGAACACCTTTCCTGTAGCGCAGCGGCCAGGATCGGTACATCTTTATCTGCCAGTCCTATATATTTCGGGAGAGACGATTCCAAACAGTTAACTACCGTAAGGCTGCAAGTCAGCCTATCCAGATATGCTAATGCGTCAGGTTTGTATGCTGCCAGATTGCGGCGTGCTTCTTCCAGAGCGAAAACAGATGTAACCAGTTCCGTATCTTTCAGCGACCACAGGCTCATAAGCCGTGAGTATGGTCGGTATGCCACCGAAAACAGGATATTGGCATCAAGAAACACTTTATCCATGCCGTTATTACTCCGGCTTCTGATGAGGAATAGATTCTGGGTCAAGCCCCATCCGCTTTACCTCCTCAACCGCTGAAGCATAATCATCAGAGTCTACCGCATTGGACAAGATGAACTCCGCGACCCTTTCGGGAGAATAGCTTTCCACAGGCAAAGCGATTGCCGGACGGATTAGTATACCATTACCGGTTTCTTCGGCGATAATAAGGGACCCTTCGACTATCCCGAATCGTTTCCTCAACTTTGCCGGAATAACTATCGTTCCGCGTTTACCAACTTTACTGGTTTCTCGACTTGACAATCTACTCATCTAGAACCTGCCTGAATATCCGAATATCTTACATTCAAATATTACCCCAAAACCAGAGTGTTGACAACTAAGAATTTCAGGAGATATTGTAACAGCTTTAAAGCTATATACAGTTATAAATATCCTGCGTCTCACTTAGCCAGTCAATGCTTATCTCTCAGGGATTGTAAATGTGAAGATGCTCCCCTTGCCGAGCTCGCTCTTGACCGACACTTTACCGCCGTGGGACTCCACAAGATGCTTCACAATTGAAAGACCCAGCCCTGTACCGCCGGACGCCCTCGACCGCGCCTTATCCACCCTGTAGAACCGCTCGAATATGCGGGGGATGTCTGCGGTTGGGATGCCGGCACCGGTATCGGCTACACTCACCGTCACAATTCCGCCCTGTTTATCAACCGAGACTGTCACACTGCCTCCCGCCGGAGTGTAGGTGACGGCATTGTCTACCAGGTTGACCAGCACCTGCCAGATAGCGTCTTTGTCTCCATGCACTACTACAGCTGGATCAGCATCGACCTGAAGAGAGACACCTTTGCGTTCTGTAATGGGCTGCAGTTTCGCTGCCGCGTCCTCTGCGACCTCCCGTATACTGAACTCCTCATCCCTCGGCTGTCTCTGTCCGGCTTCGGTTTTTGTGATCTCCAGCAGGTCATCGGAAAGCCTTACAAGCCGGTCGATCTCTTTTACGATGTCTTCAGAAAAACCCTTTGCGATTTCCGGTTTTTCCCGCCCTCGGAGCGCGACCGTTTCCGCCATTGCGCGGATGGAGGCAAGCGGAGTGCGGAGCTCATGGCTTACATTCGCAACGAAGTCCCGCCTCATCTCGTCCACTCTGCGGGCTGCGGTAACATCGTGCATGACTATAACTACGCCATCCGAATGATCATCCTCGCCGAGTGGTGTTGCATAGATCCGCGCTGTTCTCTCAGGCTGCATGACAATCTGGATTTCCATAGTCACAGGAGTATTGGTCCTCATCACCCGTTCGATCAACTCCGCAAACCCATGGTTCAACGTAGCCTCTATAATTGTCCGCCCAACAGCGCTTTTTCTATCGATTGCCAGCATATCGGCTGCGGCAGGATTGATCACATCAATATGTCCCGATTCATCCAGGACAATAAGCCCGTTATCCGTCTTCTCGAAGACTGTCTCCATCTGCCGATTGTCCTCACGAAGCTGGCGGACGGTCCTTCTTAACTCGGCTGCAAGAGAGTTCAGCGTAAGCCCCAGCTCAGCCACTTCATCCCCTGCGCTGGAAGGCAGCGGGATATTCAGTCCGAAATCCCCGCGCGCGATACGCCTTGCAGTGTTGGTCAATCCTACTATTGATGCAACTACCCTGCTTGAAAGTCTGAAGCTGACGATACCGGCGGCTATGAGTGCGATCAGCGCTGCAACTGCAAATGTGTTTCGTATATGTGAAGTGACGGAGGCCACATCCGAAAGCGGATCGGATATACGGACGACTATCGTCCTCCCGCCATTCCGGCAGCGGACCGCGACATACATCATGTCATAGCCGAGAGTACCGCTGTGGCGGACTGAATATCCGTCGCCTGTGGAAAGAGCGGCGGCTATTTCAGGGCGGCCAGTGTGCGAAGGCATACCGGAAGGGTCACGGAGTGAGTCAGCAAGCACGCGGCCAGCAGGATCAACAACTGTAATACGGCGTCTGAGACCTTTTCCAGCTTTAACTGTGAACTTTTCGAGCCGTACCGGGTCTGCATCCAGCATAACAGCGCCGAGCGAGCTGGCTTCCTGCTGAAGCTGTCGGCGAAACCCCTGAATATACCGGTCTTCAGAGCGATCTTCCAGATACGCATCGAGAAGCACCACAGTTATAAGCACTACCAGCAAATGACCGATGGTCATTTTCCAGCGAATACTCCTAAATCGACGCATCACGGCTCCTGCTCGCTGAATTTGTAGCCCAAACCGCGGACAGTCATAATATAGCGCGGTTCTCCGGGATTCGGCTCGATCTTCTCTCTGAGCCTCCTGACGTGAACATCGAGAGTCCCGGCATCTATATATACATCCTCACCCCAGACACGCTCCAGAAGCACTGACCTCTCCATAACCCTGCCGCGGTTTGTGAGCAGCATATGGAGCAGATCGAACTCCTTTGGCCTTAGCTCGACCTGACTGCCACCTACTTTTACGACATGGCTTGGAACATCCATCTCGATATTTCCTGCCCGGAGGATCTCGCTTTTCCGAACCTCCGTTCTGGCCCGTCTCAGCGCCGCACGAACCCTGGCAATCAGTTCGAGCATGCCGAAGGGCTTCGTAACGTAGTCATCAGCGCCGACTTCAAGCCCCACTACCTTGTCTATCTCGCGTGATTTGGCTGTGAGCATGATGATCGGGATGTCCAGCTCTCTACGGATAAGGCGGCAGGCCTCTATTCCGTCCATCCCTGGCAGCATAACATCCAGCAGGATGAGGTCGGGCCCCTCCAGCCGTGCTTTCTCCAGGCCGGATAACCCGTCCGTCGCCTGCACGACCTGATAACCTTCCTGCTCGAAATTGTAGCTTACCGTCTGCAGCAGCGGCAGTTCGTCTTCTATAATCAGTATTTTAGACATACGTTTTGCGCTCACTATAATAGTACATCGGGTTCATTATAGCATCATCCCTACTTTCCGAAATAGTATATTGTTGGTGGTATAATCTTTCTGTTATGGAAGATTTAGACGCTATAATGAACCATTATTCGGAACATATGAAGGGAATACCGTGCAGCCGGATAACCAGTCTTCGCGCAAAGCACGTGAGGATGCCCCTGAAGGAGCAGTTTGAGACTGCAAAGAGGAGTGCAACATCATCCGACGCTGTAATTGTCGAGCTCACTACGGAAAACGGGATTACAGGCTTCGGTGAAGCCACTCCAGTAAAATATGTGACCGGAGAAACAGTCGAATCGGTAATATCGGCTGTAAATGACGCCGAACACGTGATTTCGGGACAGGATGTACGCCTCGCACCTGAATTATCGCTCAATTTGAAGGCAACGCTGCCTGACTCACCCGGCGCAAGAGCTGCGATAGAGATGTCAATGCTCGATACAACCGGTAGACTTTCGGGAAAACCCTCCTATGAGCTCTTCGGCGGATCTCCAAGATCGCTTGAGACTGATATTACCATCCCGATTGTCCCTTTCGAGCATGCCGGAGAGCTCGCTGCAATGGCCTCTGCTAAAGGTTTCAGACAGTTCAAGGTCAAAGTCGGCTGTGGAAACGCAGATGAGGACCTGGCTCGTGCTGAAGCAATATCTCGCGCTGTCCCTGAATGCAGCCTCGTAGTCGACGCAAACCAGGGTTTCACCCCAGAGGAAGCAGTCAGCTTCATCGGACGTCTTAAAAGGACGGGTGCAGCTATCGCTATCTTTGAGCAGCCGGTGGACAGATACGATATCGAGGGAATTGCGTACGTGACGCAAAATGTGGATGTGCCAGTTTTTGCGGATGAGAGTGCATGCAGCGTCGGGGATGTTGATATGCTCGGAAAATCACGGAGTGTCTCCGGTATCAACATCAAACTGATGAAATCGGGGATATTCGAAGCAATGGAGATGCTGGTACGCTGCCGGACGCTTGGCCTTTCGTCGATGCTTGGATGCATGATAGAGCCTCGCGTCGGTATTACTGCTGCAGTTCATCTCGCCTGCATCTTCGATAACCTGTGCCACTTCGATCTGGATGCTGATCTACTGCTTGCAGGTGAATGCTCTGGTGGATTCGTGCGTGAGGGCGCCTTTGTCAGTCCGGTCAAAGCTCCGGGTCTTGATAATGGATACAAAGAGTAGATATAACTTATCGGCTGTATTTTTTATTGGAGATCAGAAAACATACCCAAAAACAGGCCCCGAAGATCGACTTCGGGGCCTGTTAATATCAGAAAAGAAAATCAATTACGGGTTAATCGCTATAGATCTGCGACTCTTCTGGCTAACTGGAACATTCCACCAATGGCCTGTACCATCCGCGGGATCCCAATAGGCAGTTGTAATATTATCGGGCATCTCTGCGGATTGAACAAATCTAACGTGGCAATCGGCAAAAAGAATCATTGAGCCATTTGCATGGAGCTTGGCATTGCAAGCACCCAAAAGAGGATCATTATTCGTCAGGAATGCACCTTGCGGAACCAGGGACGAGTTATCACACATTCCCGTAGGGCGGCAGACAGCATCACAGAGCCTGTCCATCTCGCGGATCATCAACGTATTAGAGGAAATAGATATAATCGACTCTGGCTGCTCCAACAAGTTGAAGTTGAATGCATATGAAGTAGCTGCTGTTCTACTGTTGGATACTTCCCTTGCATTCGGACACTTCCAAACGGATTGCCCTGAACCCTGCTCTCCAACTTTTTCAACACTGGTGTATAACGCCTCAACCCAGTTGAGTCCATTTACAAACGGGACAAACGGATCATCTGAATTTGTTGGTTCCGGTGAAAGCTGGATGGAATTTACCAATTGGCCACTAGGATTACGATTGGTAGGATATGTATCATCCCAATCAGTCATATAGCTCTTCATAGCCTTACCAAGCTGATTCATGTTCGATTGGCAGGAAGCTGTACGTGCTGCCTCTCGTGCCTTTGCAAAAACAGGGAACAGTATAGCGGCCAAAATGGCGATAATCGCTATAACAACCAACAGCTCTATGAGTGTAAAACCTCTTCGTCCTTTCATTTATGAACGCCTCCTTCTCAATTTTAATTGTATAGGTACAAAGAGAACTGTGTCAAGTATAGTTGAGCGGAAAATCATCCTCCCTTCTTAGCGTCGGGCTGAACCGAAAAAACCGGCTCTCGGTCAGGCAAATAGCGCTCCGACGAAGATATAATATCGCCGTTATTTGTATGAGCAAAGACTACCCAGGTATAGCTGCTGCCCGGCGATAGGGAGCGGTATCTGGACTCCAAAGATTTGTTATTTGGGATAAATCCATCCGGTGTTACAGTAACGGATGTATCTCTTATTCTTGAATGTGACCAACACTGGTAACTATCGGGCGATAATGCACCAGATGCGACCGGTGAGTGAATAAATGGACAGGCTATGAGCGAAACAGTGTAAAAGGCGGCTCCCGGGTAGGAAGACCACCTGAGAACAGGCCGTTTGCCCGTTGATATCCGGTCTACAGGACTAATCAGCTTTATACTTGGCACGAATCTTACATCTGGCAGAGATACATCCGGCCTGTTGATATGAACCGGAGCAATGCCATTAGAAATAACGTGCCCTGCTGGTATCCCCTGTGTATCGAAACCTACAACCACCTCATAATTGCCATATGGGACGTTCCTGATCCTAAATTCTCCTCTGGCATCCGTTGTCGCCCCCGCCCCGAACCATAAGGGTACAGTATGCGAACTGCTGAACTGCGTTGTATTATCAGGTGCTGAGGCATCGATATGCGGCTGAACGAGCGCCAGATATATCCCGGGAAGCGGCCCATCATTCGATATGATTCTGCCGCTAACGGTGGCACGCGGCACTTCAACAATAGCTGGTAGCCTAACTTTATCCGCCCTCTTCTCGGCGTAGTTCACCGCATTAGCCGCCCATGCTCCCTGTTTTGAGCCTGTCAGATTGACCAGATAGTATGTATATTGGCCAAGGGCATCTTGTTCGTTTCCTAGCACTTCAGAAGCATGGCCGAGTATCAGGCCCCCTTCACCCGATCTCCAGCGCATAAGTACCGGATCAGCCCTCTTGCAGCATTGAACTGCTTTTTCATAATCCCCCTGTGCAAGATAGGAGTAAGCAAGGAGGACGGAAGCCGATCCATGATAATCCCTATAACGTCTGAGCAACTGCTCAAGTGAGTTCGCAGCATCCTCGAATTGCCAGGATGAAAACTGGCATTTGGCTTTCAAGTATAATGCATGTGCTGCATATATACTGCGAGGATTCTTTTTCAGCAGCCTATCACAGAGCATGATCTTATGGGGATCATTATGGGGTTCAAAAGTCCTCATCCATCCACCATCACTCATAAAGTGAATATACGTACGGGTTCTAATTGGATGAGTCTTGACGGCAGATATGTACATATTGGCACCATTTCGAGAATCAGAAACATAGAATGCCGCTCCAGCGAGGAGAATCAATCCGAGGCTTGCAGCAACTACCTTACACCTTATATTCAGAACCCCGGGTAAAATCATGACCAAGCCAAGTGCTGTAACTATCCCTGCCAGAGGGATAAGAAGCATGCTGGAATAGACCGCTGTACGCTCGCTATATGCAGACTGCATTATGAGGGTGCCGATACATGCATGTGCGGCATAGAGGACACCGGATACCCAGACACCTGAGGCACCGCCTCGTATAACACCATTCATGAATTGGCCTGTCTTCAGAACCCAAGACATTGCAGCACCGATGAAAAGGCCACATAGCAGGCCCCCAGCAAGATCTGATAGCAGATAAGGATAAGATCGCAACTCAGGTGGATACGCGAGGGTTGTGAATGTTCGGATACCACCGAAGGAAAGATTTCCATCTCTGTCCAGGGATATCCTCAATATGAGGATAAATATGACCCATCCTGCAGCCGCAATCAAACCGCGCACAGCACTAAAGCGATAATTTCTCATCCAGGATGGAGTAAATATGTATGATACGAGAGATGTAGCAAGCGCAAGTGCCGCGGCGAATGCAGGGATGTATAAGAATGGGGCCAGATAGAAGACTGTTGAGAGTCTGACCGCAACCCAGAAAGCTGCTACTGCCAATAATATAGCAATAACAGCTTTGAAGAATACCCCTGCCCTATTACGCACTGATAATACGCCCGCAATAACATACCCTGCAAGAAGGAGACCGGTTACTAATAACAGTGAAGGGAACCAAACCATCCGCTGGATGGTGTCAAAGGTGTTACGCCACATGGTATCAGGTGCGGAAAGAGCGCGGAGCCATTTTGCCGCCTCCAGAACTCCCAATCCAAAACCAGCAGTAATCAATCCTGCACAGATCAGGAGAAACCTTTTCACCGTAGAGCCTCCCCGGTAGATTTCGTAATCTGACAATAACCGTGAGAATGAACCCCAGCCACAATGCTTCCATCGGTGGTCGGATGCACGGTAAACACAATGAGTCGGCCTGGATCCACTTTTGTAGATGCTACAGGTGTGGTATCTAGGATATTAATCGCTGTATTACCTATGACCAGTGCTACAGCGAGAATAATTGCAATAGATGCAGCTGCAGTGAGCAACTTGCTTCTTTTAAATGAATCGATAATCCTTACTGGGAACCTATATACAAGCCAATACTTAGCCCGATTACGAACATTTATAGCCTCTGCCTCTGCTGCAACAGCCGACGTGAACCCATCTGAGGCAGTGATTCCATCGGAGATCGTATGAAGAGCGTTTTCAAGACCTTCTATAGAGGCCCTGTAAGAAGATAACTCCTCCGAACACGCATCGCATTCAGCCAAATGAGCCTGTAACTCTATATGATGATCCCCTTTCAGCTGCTTATCAGCCTCGAGTGGGATCAATATTCTTGCTTGTCTGCAATTCATAATCGAACACTCCTTACATATTCGATTTATTGATGTCTTCTGAGAGATACTGTCTGAGCATATCTCTGGCTTTAGCCAACCTAGACCTTACAGTACCAACGGGAACCTGCTGCACTAGAGCAATCTCTTCGTATGACATATCATCGTAATGGCGAAGGACAATCGCCTCGCGGTAATACTGCGGAAGTCGGCCTAGAGCACATTTGATCTCCAATGATCGCTCACGCGCTACAAGAAGATCGTCCGGCTTCGGCTGATTGATTGCATTTAATCCCTCTATCGGGAATATGACTTCTCGCCCACGTTTATTATTCCTGGCCCAATTGCGAGCTGTATTGATAGCAACCCTATGCAGCCAGGTGCCAAAACTGGAATTGTGCCGGAATGACTTGATACATCTGAAGGCACGTATAAATGTCTCCTGTGCTGCATCCTGGGCATCATCCACATCACTTAGCAGAAGGTAAAGCACGCGAATAGTCCGGTCCTGATATTTACGGACCAACTGTTCAAAAGCGTCGATATCACCTGATTGACAAGCATAGACCAGCATGTCATCGTCATGCATATTACATTACCCTCTGCAGGAGACAATAATTAGACACGGCGAGCTGGGGAAAAGTTCGCGAGGACAGAAGAATTATTATTTATCGGCTGCGACAGATGCTTCGAAACCGGAATTCCGCAAAGACTTTGCAAGTTCCTCGGCATTCTCTCGGCTTCGGAATGCACCAAGCTGCACAACATACAACTGACGCCCATCCCGTTCTATACGATGAACAGAGGGCACATACCCAGCAGAAGAAAGCCTTGCTGACAATGCATCAGCATTTGCCTTATCCGCGAATAAGCCGGCACGAACCCTATGAAGCTGTTGAGATGAGATGTCGGTCTCGGATTCAGGCTTCGAATCAGCAGGAGAGGGTCTATTTATGTCCGTATTCGCAGAGTCTGCGGTATTTGTGGATACTACCGATGGGCTCGATGCTTCATCGGCAGGTTTTAAAGCAGATTTAGATTCAGGAGTGATTGATTCCTTTGATATAGATATATCGTCCCGATGAGCAGGTTGTGCAGACTTACTGGGAGTAATCTCTTTTATAGACACTTGATCTTCGGATGTTCTGGAAGAACGGTTAGGTGTCGGAAGGGGACTGTCTTCACCATCATGAGTTAAAGATGGAGGCACCACCGTGCATGTCTCAACTGCCTGACTGTGATTCTTGTACCAGGGACCTACAACGAAGCAACCAAGCAAAAACATTGCAACAGTCGCAAGCAAAAATGCAACAGCAGGAATAATACGAAGAGATAGCGATGCCCGCTCAGAATTATCATGATCCAATGCACGGTTACTCATAAAAGTCCTTCCACTCACATCGTGCCAAGCAACCCTAATATTCGATTCAGATCATCTTCATTGTAGAACTCGATCTCGATCTTCCCACGGTCGCGGCCTATACGTATTGAAACTCGTGTGCCAAACAGCCTACGAAGCTGATCCTGAATGTCGAGCATATTGGGATCGAGCTCCTCGACAACAGTCTTCGTTACCGGTAATGTTTCACGTGAAACATTTTCAGTTTGTTTCTCCCTGCACAGTCTTTCAGTATCTCTAACTGACAGGTGTTCTCCAATTATACGCTGGCATATTGATCTTTGCCTGTCAGCATCATTCACACTCAATAGTGATCTAGCATGCCCTTCAGATATTTGCCCGCTTCCAAGGCTCCTTTGAATCTCCTCCGGGAGGTTTAATAACCTGAGCGTATTTGTTACACTCGGCCTGCTCTTTCCTATCCTGAAGGCAACATCATCCTGGTTCAAGCTGAACTCATCTATAAGCCTCTTGTAAGCCAGAGCAGCTTCCAGCGGCCCTATGTCTTCCCGCTGTAAGTTTTCTATCAATGCTACAACAAGGCTCTGTTCGTTCGTGTATTCCTTTATAGTAGCCGGTATTCTTGATAGTCCTGCAGCTGTTGCAGCACGAAGACGCCTCTCGCCTGCTACCAGTTCATATGTGCCGTCACTATTCGCTCTTACGACTATAGGCTGCAATATTCCATGCAGCCTTACAGATCTGACAAGGTCCTGGAACTTTTCGTCATCTATACTCTTTCTTGGCTGATACGGATTAAATACAATCTGATCTATTTGTATATCGTTTGTCGGTCGATCATTGCGTGTTTCACCCGCACCCGGAATCAACGCGCCAAGCCCTTTACCGAGCCCTTTCTTTTCCAAACGCCATCACCTCTTCGGAGAATATTCGATACGCCTCAGCGCCCTTTGATTTCGGATCGTATGCAATTATCGGCAGCCCATGGCTCGGGGCTTCAGATAAACGCACATTTCTTGGTACAAGCACTTCAGATACCTGATCACTAAAGAAGGTCTGAACCTCTCTTACTACCTGCTGAGATAAATTCGTCCTGTAGTCATACATTGTAAGCAGCACTTTTGCTATTTCCAGATCAGGATTCAGGTTCTGTTTTATCAACTCAACAGTTCTTAAAAGCTGACTGATACCTTCTAGCGCATAATATTCACATTGTATAGGCAATATTACATAGTCTGCCGCAGTCAGAACATTTATTGTGAGAAGTCCAAGAGATGGAGGACAATCTATCACTATCATCTCATACTGGTCCGATACCTGTCCCAGCGCGTTTTTAAGTTTGGTCTCACGTGACATCATCGACATCAGTTCAATGTCCGCTCCAGCCAGATCCAGCCGCGCCGGTACAAGATCGAGGTTCGGTGTGTCAGTTTTGATTATTACATTCTCTATCGGCTCGCTGTTTATCAACACATCGTATATACAGGCTTCCAGACCTGACTTTACTACTCCTACTCCACTTGTCGCGTTCCCCTGAGGGTCCGTATCGACAAGCAGCACCTTTTCACCTGCCACAGCAGCACATGCTGCCAGGTTTACCGATGTCGTAGTCTTACCGACTCCGCCTTTCTGGTTTACTACAGCGTATATTATCCCCATCCGCTTCTCCCGAAACTGTTGAGCTTACCAATTAACTTCTTCAATTCCTTCGATTCTTCCTCCATGCCGGTACACCAAGAAAGAGAGGCACTTAACACCGCCTCTCCTCCCGTATATCAATTAATCGCGTCAAGACATCATCTAATACGGTCAGCCGCTCTCCGCCTCATCATCATGTCAGCAACATCCTCTCCACTGACCTTGTATTCCCCGTTCGCGATCCGCTTTTTCAGATCAGCTACGATATCTTCGCGAACATCGGGAATATCCTTCAGCGCTTCCTGTGCCACCGCAATGCCCTGCTCCAGAGGCGTCAAATGTGTCCGCGCGCTCTTTCGAGGCATATTCTTTGGCAGAATCTTCTCATTTACTTTAGATTCTGTTGCGTTTGCACTGGCATTACCGCATTCGATGCTCGATATCTTCATATTCTTTTCCTTCCCATCGCGGGCTTATCATGCAAAAAAGGCAAACCCTCGACTCAAGAAGAACGGCAGCCTGGCCGGCATCTTTTACACAATTGTGCTCAAGGAAGCCCCATTGGCTTTGCGTCCCCTTCTTTCGAAGAGTTTGCCTTTTCGGTTTTAATCTCTATACTTCTTATTATCGGCGGTGTTTTTATTATCTTTAGGGGTCATCGGAAATATTTTAATATTTTTTCGATTATCCTCTTGCCCTAAACCAACAGGTCGAGTTTATCACCCCCTTCTCGGGCATGTCAACTCGTCTGCCAACAGCAACTACCCATCACGCCCTTATCCTGACGGGAGTTCCTACCGGGATGATATTGAATATTTCAGCCATTTCTCTGTTCGTCACCGCGATACATCCTGCAGTCCAGTCTCTATCCTGACGATATCTGCTTCCTTCACCGTGGATGCAGATATTTCCACCGAGCTGTGTGTCCTGCGGGGGTACGGAACGCCTGTAACAAGCACAATTGACCTCATTCATTACCGCATCATCTACTTTTCCTTCTTCCACACCGCACTTCGCATCCGAGGGAGATGGATAAGATATGAGGAGTGACCTATAATACGCGCTTGCGGAGTTCCGCCTGCAGATGTAATAATCACCTTCCGGTGTCCGCCCGTCCCCACGTGCAGTTTTCCGCCCTTCCGGTTCAAATCCAAGGCATATAGAGTATGTCCTAAGTATCTTTCCCCTCAAGTATATCTTCATCAGCCTGCTGGATTTGTCTATCATTACATCGTAACCACATGGGCAAGGCACATATTCCGGATTTCTCGGTTCATTCGCAGTCTCAATATCCATTTTTCCACTCGTCTGAACCAACTGCTTCTTCTGTTTACCTTGCTTGCTTTCCGACGCCTGCATAACAACAGCAGAGGACGCAACGGCTGTTAGTATGACTATTGCAGCGAGCATTGCCAGCTTCATGCGCGCATATACACTCAATTATTTAATGCCTCCATGCTATTTGTTAACTCTTATGCCCCTGTTTTTACAGTATAGTTCATTATTATATCACTTTCTATGTTGAGTCCATAGCATGAGGCTATAAAGCCAATATTTTTGGTTAGTGGATATTTGTAGCAGTAGAATCCACAGTACCTCCGTCATTTTTGCTGTGATATCCAACAGATTCCGGGCCACCCGGACCGGGTAGCGGGTTTACGCCCCTCACCCACCGGGTGCGCATCCTGCGAACATGATTGCCGTTGCCAATGTTACGGCTATCAATATTATTTTGCGCAGCATCCGAAATACCACCTCCTGATAGTGCGATTCTTTCCGGATACTGCGTCAATATACCGCAGAAAAGTTGATTCTACTCGATTACTGGTTCACCGCGGACAATAATCTTGCCTGTTTCTCTGTCATATTCACGGTAGTAGCAGGTAAAATAGTTTCTATGGCAGGCGGCGACCTTCTGGTCTATTCTTATATTGAGCGATTTGCCCTCACAGTCGATAGTGATCGACTTGACCGTCTGGGTGTGGCCTGAAGTCTCGCCTTTCATCATAAGACGGCCGACGCTCCGGCGAAATACATGTACCAGCCCTGTCTCAAGCGTCTTTTCCAGCGCTTCCATGTTCATATAGCAAAGCGTGAGCACCTGCCCGGACTTATCGTCCTGTATAACGGCGGGAATAAGACCATTATCGTTAAAAACGAGCACATTAACCAGTTCTTTCAAGCTTAAATACTCCTGACTTCGACTCCCCGCTCTGCGAGGTAGTCCTTGATCTGTTTTATGGAATAGGTCCGGTAGTGGACTATCGAGGCGATCAGCGCCGCGTCAGCTCCTCCATCTGTCAAAGCGTCGTAAATATGCTCCAGCGTCCCTGCTCCGCCTGAAGCGATGACTGGAATGCCGACTTTTTCGGCTACTGTCCTTGTAAGCTCTATATCGTAGCCTGCCTTAGTGCCGTCGCAGTCCATACTCGTAAGCATTATCTCTCCTGCCCCGAGTTTTTCTACCTCTACGGCCCATTTTACCGCATCTACTCCTGCCGGACGCCGTCCACCGTGTGTGTAGACCTCCCATGAACAGTCGTCATTCCTTCTTGCGTCGATTGCTACAACCACGCATTGCGAGCCGAACCTTTCCGCGGCTTCCGTTATAAGCCGTGGGTTCTTCAGCGCGGCTGTGTTCACACTCACCTTGTCCGCGCCTGTCATGAGGATCGATCGGAAGTCATCCACCGATTGAATTCCCCCTCCTACAGTGAATGGAATAAAGACTTTTTCGGCAGTCCGGTTTGCGACATCGAGAATAGTGCCCCGTTTCTCATGGCTCGCCGTAATATCGAGAAAAGTGATCTCGTCGGCGCCTTCCATGTCATATCGAGCAGCAAGCTCTACCGGGTCTCCCGCGTCTTTCAGATCGACAAAGTTGGTCCCTTTGACAACCCTGCCGTCTTTCACGTCCAGGCAGGGGATTATTCTTTTCGCAAGCATAAACTCAGTGTAACTTTTAATGTGCTGTCTTTGCAAGACCTGGACGTAGTATTCGCAACATAGGGTAAGATAATCACGTAAAGCAAAAACTCCATTGGGGGATGAATCAATGGATATAGATGAAATAAAACTGCCGAATATCGATTCTCTGTCGGAGCTCAGCGGTTTGCCGGAGAGTATCATAGCGAACGATATGATAAGTGAACTCGAAAAAGAGATGGTGCGCATGGGCAAACCGGATAAAGATGCCGCTAACATCATACACAAACTGTCCGACGCCTATGCCAAAGAACGTGAGCAGACTGTGCAGGCCTGCTACATGGCCGGATACCTGAAAGGCCTTGCGGATATGGCGTTGAGGATGAAACAGATGCTTGCGAATAGAGACGAAACAGAGACCCGCAACGGCGATGCGCATAGAAAAGTGGCTTGATTTAGTTGTCAGCAGGAATCAGTGGAGAGGCGATAAAACTTCTATCTCTCCACTAATCCCTATTCCGCGTCTTCCGCATATTTCGCGGTTCAGATGCTGGTAACAGACTGCTGATAGCTGGCAGCTAAAGCACATCTACGGGCATTCCGCCTGAGCGCATAGACTTTGCGGCTGCGCAGCCGACGGCAACACTCATCCTCCCTGCAAACGGCGTTGCTACAGGCTCTTTTCCGAGCAGTACCATATCCAGGAAGTCCTCGCATATCAAGGGATCGGCCCCGCCATGTGTGCCTTCTGCGGGTTTTATGTCATATGTCCTGTCGGCGAGTTCCTTCCATACACCGGATTCGTCCGCCAGACGTGCTGCCGAACTCGGTCCGGGAGCGGAGTGCCGCATCTTCAACCAGACCTTGCCCTCCGGTTCCGAGTTTTCTATCCGGCCTTCAGTGCCGATAAAGACATAGTTTCGATGGTAGTCCGGTGTGAAATGGCACTGAAGGTAAGATGCCTTTATCCCGCCCTCCATTTCCATTATCACAACGTTGTTGTCCTCGACGTTGACCTCTTTTCGAAATGCGCACTGGTTGAGATTGTCGAAGCTCCCTTCAGTGCAGGTGTGTTTGTCCTGGCAGTCAGGACATCTGAGGTCATTCGCCTTATCTCCGCCGAAGAAATCGAGGCTTCCGAACGCAGCGACCCTCTTCGTATACTTTCCAGTGATCCAGTGGATCATATCTATATCGTGCGAGCCCTTCTGGAGAAGAAGGGATGTAGTGTTCTTTCGGTCGGCATGCCAGTCATGGTAATAGAACCACCCGCCGAAGCCTACAAAGTGCCGCACCCACACGGCTTTGATCTCCCCTATCACGCCGGAGTCGACTATCTCTTTCATCACACGGAAGATGTTCATATAGCGCATATTGAACCCTACCATGAGATGCTTTCCGGAGGCTTTCCAGGCCTCAAGTATCCTGTCGCAGCCTTCCGTAGTGATGGCAAGCGGTTTTTCGCAGAATACATGCTTTCCGGCCTGCAGAGCAGCGATTGCTTGCTCCTCGTGGCAGTAGTCAGGCGAGGTTACGGCCACAGCATCTATATCGCTCCTCTCCAGAAGCGCCCGGTAGTCCGTAGTCGTGAAAACGTCGTCGCCCATCCTTTTACGGAAGTCCGCCAGGTGGTTTTCGTTGATATCCGCGCCTGCAACCACGGCCGCGCGCTTGCTCTTCTGCCAGTAATTGGCAAGCCCGCCGCGCCCGCAGACACCTATAGACCCTATTCTCAGTTTATCCATTTGTGCAGCTTTGATTACTCCTTGCAGCAGTTATCTACTGTTGCGTTAAGTTCTGCAGCGGAGAATTCCTGCAGCAATTTGGCGCGTTGGGGTATAAAACAGCAAAAAGCCCGGTACTTTTACTTTCCCGGGCTCATTCGACTGCCACAATCGGTCCATTTGGACCTGTTTTTCAGGCTGCTTCTCTGCTGCTCAGGAACAGCTTTATCTTCTCAATGAGGGTCGAGAACCAGCCGGGGCCGCGGCTTTCGTCCGGCAGCAGTTCTTCAGCGATGAGGTTGTCGTTCAGGCCGCCGTACTGCTCCTCGAACTCCATGATTGCCTGTTTGACTATATCGGGGTCGCGGTGGAACACACCGTACCAACCGCATATAAAACACTCTGAGTTCTCTACTCTGTTGAGCGCGCCGCAGAAATCGCATACCTTGAAATCACGTTCTGAGAACCGAAGTTGTCCGGATTCTCTCTCTTCGCGGTGCATCGTTCCACCCTCCCTTTCGTTTAGCATGAATAGGGCTTGCACCCAAGCCCATGAATTATATGCCCGCACATGTTGGATAATAAACATAGAAAAACAGTGTTGAGGTATGAGTTATGAGGTCAGCTCGATACAAAAATTATAACTAGTTTGATGGCCGGGGGGATCCATGCCCCCGGTCTGATTCTCCTGGGCATCCATGCCCCAGCTATCTATCGACATACACCCAAAATGTCATCCTGAATATGAAGGAAATCAGCGGAACGCCGTTGTATGATTCTATTAAGCCTATGGCACCGACATCAGACAATTCTACACTGAACCTACCAGAACTACCGAGCCTGGAAGAAACCAGGATGAATTTCGGTGGTTGGAACCCGCTTTGTTGCCTTCCGATTATAGGCAGCCTGATATACCTGATTGTCACTCGATATTATGCTTTTTCGCTGTATCTTGTCGCTTGCTGCATACTCTTTTTTCTTTATGCCCGCCTGTCTGGTATTAAGGTGATTGTAGATAAAACCGGAATTGAAATTGAGAGTTTTAGTCGGAAAAGATTTATTGCATGGCAGGATGTTGTGGATGCCTACACTACTCCCGAAGATAGCCGCTATACAAAAGATATTGTAGTCAAAAGCAATACAACCATAATAAGTTTTACTGCGCCGGTTGAAACTCATTACGAATTGATTGAGGCATCAATCCGGCAGCACTTAAGCAGGTACGGCAAAGCGGGGGGCTTCATTTTATCTGATGATTCGCTTTCAATTTGGGCTGAAATACCGGAAGATATCCCCGATGAGATTGACTATATCGACAATGCGCCGGAAGATGCTGGTGGCCCCCGAAACTACGAATTGCGAGCGGATTATATTTCACAATCAAGCACGGCCCAGGCTGCAAATATGATATTAATCCATTGGAACGATGTATCGGATGTACGTTTTGGAGAAGAGGACGACTACGGTTCCCGCTGCGTGCTCATCGAATCCCGGGATGGCAGTGAGATGTATATTCGAGACTTGAGATCACGCGAAGGTAAGTATTTTGATAAAGAAAACGCCCAGTTCCTGCTTGCTGTCATCCGCAATGCCAGAAAAGCCGATGCCAAGCTCGCAATTGTTATTCCAAGGGGCTTGCGGGAAAGATACAACCTGAAATTACCCGGCAGATAGTAGGTCTTCAGCTCTGGCTTCCGCTTTTTAGCTCGGCGGTTATCTCTGAGACGGATTCGGAGAGTTTTGTGTCCGACTCGATCAGCTTTGTGATCTTCTGGATAGAGTGCAGCACTGTGGTATGGTCCTTGCCGCCGAAAGCCTTGCCTATAGAAGGCAGTGAGGCACTGGTCAGCTCGCGCGAGAGGTACATAGCCACCTGACGGGCTTTGACTATCTCCTGACTCCTCTTTTTTCCGACCATATCGTCGACGCTCACGTTTAGCTTGCGGCTTACGGCAAGCTGAACTATCCGAGGGTCGAGTGGGAGCGATTTATCAGCCTCTTTGAAGTAGCTTCCAATCACTTCTTCGGCCAAATCCCTGCTGATCGGAGTCTTCATGAGTGCGGCATACGCATGCAGTTTGATAAGCGCGCCTTCAAGCTGGCGGATATTGTTCTTTATGATCTCTGCGACATACAGTGCGACATCGTCCGGGAGTTCCATATTCTCCCTTACGGCCTTTTCCTCAAGGATAGCTATCCTGGTCTCGAGGTCCGGTGCGACAATATCAGTGACCATTCCGCATTCGAAGCGGGATAGAAGCCTGTTATCGAGCTCCAGGTCTTTCGGGGCTCTGTCGCTCGTCATCACCACCTGTTTGCCGCTGTCATATAGAGCGTTATAAGTGTGGAAGAACTCTTCTTCCGTCCGTTCTTTTCCGACCAGAAACTGCACGTCGTCCAGCAGCCAGACATCGACGTTTCTGTACCTGCGCCGGAACTCTGATATCCGGTGTTCTCTGAGCGCGGTCACATACTGGTAGGTGAAAGTCTCTCCCCTGACATACGCCACTCTCAGCTCCGGGTGGTTTTCCTGTATACCGAGCCCTATCGCATGCATCAGGTGAGTTTTTCCAAGTCCTGCCATTCCGTAGAGGAACAGCGGGTTATATGTACTTCCTGGAACTTCGGAGATAGCTACTGCGGTCGCATGTGCCAGCCTGTTGCATGGCCCTACTACAAACGTATCGAAATTATATCTGGGGTTGAGCGGGATAGACGCAGGTTCTTCGTCTGCCGAGGCGGCTCTTTTCCGTACAGGCGGAAGAGGCTCCTGCAGGAGTCCCGGTGCTTCATCATCTGACTGGCGTAGTACTACGCGAATTCCCTGTCCAAGCTGTTCTTCAAGGAGGGACTTGATCTCGTCCAGGTATTTTCCTTCGAGCCAGTGCTTCGCAAACCTACTGGGGGTGCCTAAAATCGCAACGCCGTCTTCGAAAGACAGCGGAATAATCGGTTTGATCCAGCTCTCGAAGGAGGGCTTAGTTACCCTCTTGGACAACGCGTCACAAGCCTGTTCCCATGCGCTTCCCAGCGCCAGGAATTCATCGTTCTCGCCTAATTGGAGTTGCTTCGCCAACTTCCCCACTCCCTGTGCAAAACTTTGGACGACGCCCCCCAGCGACTCACCGATTATAGCAGAAGCTCCTTCTGTCTACAACGGTAATTACGTTAAATTACACGGGGCGAATTTCCCCACGTAATTACCTTGACAGAAGAAGTATCGCGCGGTAATGTGTGTGGAAAACTAAATATCGAGGTGGGGTTGCCCGCCCGAAAAAGGCAAAACAATAGGGAAGATGGTGAAAGCCCATCACGGGCCCGCCGCTGTAAGCAAAGCCGGGGAACCGCCACTCCCCGGCTTTTGTGTTTGGCTGAGCTGGCTTTCCTGTGGGCTTTGATTTATAATATAGCAGCAAATTACCGTGCGGAATGAACTCTCTTCCGCACGTTTTTATTATTTTATGGCTGAAAAAAGTATCCTCGATCATCTCAATTCGGCACAGCGCGAGGCTGTCCAAAACACCGAAGGGCCTACTCTCATTGTCGCAGGCGCAGGAAGCGGCAAGACCCGCGCTCTCACCTACCGGATCGCTTATCTCGTTGGAGAGATGGGTATTTCTCCATCCAGCATCCTTGCCGTCACATTTACCAACAAGGCTGCTAAGGAAATGAAGGAGCGGATAGAGAGTCTCATAGGCAGGGAGTCCCGCAAGATATGGGCCGGAACTTTCCACTCCACCTGCGCGCGCATCCTGAGGACCCACGGCGATGTGATGGGGCTTTCGCGCGACTTCACCATCTTCGATACAGGGGACCAGAGCGCCCTTATCAACGAATGCGTTGAACAGATGGGTCTGCCGGAGAAGAAATATCAGCCTAGACCGGTGCTCAGTATCATCTCTTCAGCAAAAGAGAAGCTGGTCACGCCGGAACAGTTTCCGAACAAGTTCCGTGGGGAATTCGAGCAGGTAGTCGGGAGAATTTATAAGCAGTACGAGAAAAAACTGCGCGAAAACTCGGCGCTGGATTTTGACGACCTCATATTCTGGACCGTCCGGCTATTCAAAGAGCACCCTGAAGTGCTCGAATACTATCAGGACAAGTTCCGATACGTAATGGTAGACGAGTATCAGGACATCAACCTGTCGCAGTATACCCTCGTGAAGCTTATAGCGGGAAAACACAGAAATATCTGCTGTGTCGGGGATGACGACCAGAGTATTTACAGGTGGCGCGGCGCCGATGTGGGGCTGATCCTGCAGTTTGAGACGGATTACCCCGACGCGAAGGTTTTCAAGCTGGAGCAGAACTACAGGTCGACGAAAACGATCCTTGAAGCTGCCCATGAAGTAGTCAGCCGGAACCTGTCCAGGCGGGATAAGGAGCTTTGGACCGAAAATGCCCACGGCCGCGGGATAGACGTATATGAAGCTGCTAATGAGCAGGAAGAAGCCATCCATATAGCGAATACGATCCAGAACAATGTGGCCGAAGGCAGGCGCTATTCTGACTTTGTGATCCTTTACAGGATGAACGCCCAGTCGCGCGTGTTTGAAGATGTTTTTCTCTCATACCGCGTTCCCTATGTGCTTGTAGGGTCTCTTCGGTTCTACGAAAGAAAAGAGATCAAGGATGTTCTGGCATACCTCCGGCTCGCGTCGAACCCTTACGAGAGCATCAGCCTGAAGAGGGTTATCAACACTCCTCCGAGGGGGATCGGCCCGACGACGGTTTCGCGGTTGGAGCAGTTCGCTGAGAACAATGACATCCCTTTCTGGGACGCTTTGAAGCGCGCGGATGAAATACCGGACATCCAGAATAAGGCGCGGCGGGAGATAAAGACCTTCGTCGCTCTCATCGAGTTTCTATACAACAAAAAAGAGAGTTATTCGGTCCAGCGGCTCATCGAGGAAGCCCTCGAACATTCAGGCTACATGACTCACATGAAAGCTGACAAGAGCATGGATGCCCAGTCGCGGATTGAAAACGTAAAAGAGCTTCTATCCGTCACCGAAGAGTTCACTAAGTCTTCCGAAGACAGCTCACTTCGCTCATTTCTGGAGCAGGTCGCGCTTATTTCCGACATAGACACCTATGAGGAAAGCGGAAACGCCGTCACTTTGATGACCATGCACTCTGCAAAGGGGCTTGAGTATCCGGTCGTCTTCATCGTCGGAATGGAAGAAGGGCTTTTTCCACATCAGAGGTCTATGAACAGCAGGGATGAACTGGAGGAAGAACGCAGGCTTTGTTATGTGGGTATGACCAGGGCAAAGGAAGAACTGCATCTCTCCTTTGCGCATCTCAGGACTTTTATGGGACAGACACTAAGAAGCGGCAGGTCCCGTTTCCTTACGGAAGTGCCGGACCATCTTCTCATAAAAAGAAACGCGGGAAGCAGCCGGAATGTGCTTAAATCTGGATTCGAGCCTAAGAGAAGTTCTGCTGCTGCCACATTCCGTCCTGGTGAAAAAGTGACCCATCCAGAGTTTGGGAAAGGTCTTGTTCTAAATTCCACTGGAGAAGGGGTTAAAGAACAGGTAACTGTGGCTTTCGATGGTAATGGCCTAAAGAAGCTGTCTGTCGCTTACGCCAAGCTGGAAAGAGTAAGCAAAGATTAGAGTTTTTTGTCTTTGCTCGGCCTGTGGATTACTCTGTGGAGTCCCTTGTTTATAAACTGTTTATTGTAATCCACAGTTTTTTATCCCCAAAACCTGGAATATCCCTGCTATAATGCCCACTGGGTTGTCAACAGAACCTGCCAAGAGTGGGTCAAGCGTGAAATACAGCCGTTTCCACAGTATCCACCGGCATTACTATTACAATAAGATATTATATATAATAATTTGATTTTAAGAATTTACTTAAGCCATGAGGATAACTTACCTTCACCTTATTAATTTTCGGAACCACTTGGACAACTCTGTCCATCTTGGACAGGGAATGAATATCTTCGTGGGTCCGAACGGACAGGGAAAGACAGCGATACTCGAAGCCTTATATGCTTTGGCTACGAGTAAGTCTCACCGCACGTCCAGAGATGCAGAACTGATACGGCTTGGAGCTGATTGGACAAGAATAACGGCCGAAGTAGACAGAGAAAAACGCGAAGAAGTCATTCTCGAACTTACACTGAGCCGTGTTGAGAAAAAAACTGTTCGGGTAAACAAGGTAAAACGTGAGAAGGTAGGAGATATAGTAGGCCAGCTCAACGCGGTTATCTTTTCAGCCACAGATCTGGATATGATAAAGCTCGATCCCTCTCACAGGAGAAGGTTCTTAAATTTGGAGATCTCCCAGGTGAGTCCTCAGTACGTTTATTCGTTCGGAAGGTACAAAAGAGTCCTCGACCAAAGAAACAGCGCGATCAAAGAACTCCGTTTCGGCGGTGGGACAGCAAGGTCCATAGACATCTGGGATGATCAGCTCGTAAACTACGGCTCGAGTATGATAGAAAAACGCCTGGTCTTCGTGAGAAGGCTTGCTGAAATAGCCGAGCCGGTTTACGAAAGGCTCTCCGGTGGGCAGGAAAGACTTGAAATCGCTTACGAGCCTAGTGTAAAGCTGGACGATCCTAAAAATCTGGAAGAGATCAAAGAAACTTTCGGCAGGCAGCTTAAACAGTCGAGAGAAAACGACATCCTTCGAAAGACGACTACTAAAGGGCCTCACAGGGACGATATATCGTTCAAGGTCAACGGTATGGAAGTCAGGGCTTTCGGCTCGCAGGGACAGCAGCGATCCGTTGCTCTTGCTGTCAAGCTCGCTGAGATAGAACTCGTCGAAGAGATGGTCGGCGAACCTCCTGTAGCGCTTCTGGACGATGTCGGAGCTGAACTCGATGAACAGAGAAGAAAACAGGTATTCGACCTTACATTCGGCAGGTGCCAGACCCTCGTTACCGCGACCTCTCTGAATGAACTGCCGGATGAAATTGTGGAAAAGGCCGAAATATTCGAGGTAGATTCCGGTAAGGTGAAAAAGATATGAGAAAAGAATTCTCTTTTCTAGGTGATCTTGTAAAATCCGGGATAGAACGGGTCGGGCTGAAGGGCGCTGTTCAGGAAAAAGCCGCGCTTGATCTCTGGGCAGATGTAGTAGGCGAAAAAACGGCATCCGTCACAAGAGCGGAGAGGGTAATAGACGGCGTAGTATACGTCTCTTGTAGAGATAGTATGTGGGCGCAGGAACTGCATTTCCTGAGGCCGGTCATCATCAAAAAGCTGAATGAGAAGCTCGGAGCAAATATAATCAAGGAAATTCGCCTCTCAGGGAGAGGTTTTAAGAAAAATAAAGATTCAGAGGAAGAAAAAGGGTTTTCGAAGAAGAGAAGTGAGGAGCCTTCTCTCACAGAAAACGAACTCGAAAGGATAAAGCAGGCCGCGGAAGGGATTGAAGACCCCGAGTTCGCTGAAAGGTTCATGAGAGCGCTTAAATCCAGCCGGATTATCAGGAAAAAGCACGAGTAGCTGTCCACATAATGGCAAGTAAGAGCATTCATTGGAGATTGTTATGAACTTGTTTAAGAGGTTAGCTGATCTGAACAGAAGGATTGACAGGTCTGTATTGGGTCTTTACTTCAAAGGCCTTATAGTAGGGATTGTTATTACGGCGTTCTTTGCATTGGCAGCACAGTTGTTTCCATCACAGCGGCATAACACAAGAATAATCGTGCCGGTTTTTACCGGGCTTGTATTTGGATTTTGGTGGGGTTGGAAGGGTGGTCGTGCGGCGTGGCTTTTTGTGTTTACTTTCATATTCAGCCCTGCTGTAAAGGATGACAGTTTGCCGCTGATTAGAAATATAGAGTACTACGTGATCTATCTGGCTATATTTTTCGCCGGCTTCGGCATCAGCTATTTGACAGGCTGCCGTAAGCGCACTCAGGCTGCGTAGACGCAGCTCAGCTGGCAGCTAAAAAGGAGCTTCAAATGACTTCGTGGAAGGACCGCATTAAAAAAGTGGACGATTACCGCTGGCTCATCCCCAAGTCTTATAAAGACGGGATGAGAACGGAAGGGCTCATCTATGCGACAGAAGAGATAATGGAGGACCTCGACGAATCACTTGAGCAGGTGGCGAATGTCGCGTTTCTGCCGGGAATCCAGGGGAGATCCATGGCTATGCCGGATATCCACTGGGGTTACGGTTTTCCGATAGGCGGGGTCGCGGCTACATCTGTCGAAGACGGCGTGGTATCCCCAGGAGGGGTCGGGTTCGACATAAACTGCGGCGTGAGGCTGATTAGAACGGATTTGAACGTAAAAGAAGTCCAGCCCAAGATCGGAGACCTGGTCGACAGGCTTTTTCTCGATGTCCCTTCAGGAGTCGGTAGCGAAGGAAAGATCAGAGTCAATGAAGCAGAGCTTGCGCAGGTGATGAAAAAGGGCGCAAAATGGATGGTGGAGCAAGGATTCGGCTGGGCTGAGGATATAGAAGTGACGGAGCAGGGCGGAAAGCTGGAATCGGCCGATCCGTCAGTCGTGAGCAGCAAAGCCGTCCAGAGAGGCCGCCCTCAGCTCGGGACACTCGGCGCCGGGAACCATTTTCTGGAAGTCCAGGTAGTCGAGGAGATATTCGACGCAGAAGCAGCTGAGGCATTCGGCATAACCGGCCCAGGACAGATCACTGTAATGATCCACACCGGCTCCAGAGGCTTCGGTTACCAGATCTGCGATGACAGCCTGATCGTGATGCAGCGGGCGATACAAAAATACAATATTTCTATCCCTGACAGGCAGCTTGCATGCGCTCCGGTCAAGTCCGAAGAAGGGCAGCGCTATCTTGCGGCAATGAGCTGCGCGGCCAATTATGCCTGGGCGAACCGGCAGGCCATCGCCCACTGGGTGAGAGAAGCATTCGAGAATGTAATGGGCGCAGGCGCTCATAAGCTCGGCATGAGGCAGGTATACGATGTCGCCCACAACATCGCAAAGATAGAAGACCATGTGGTAGACGGCAAAAAGATGAAGCTCTGTGTCCATAGAAAAGGTGCTACGCGCGCCTTCGGTCCGGGACACCCGGATATTCCGTCACAGTACAGGGCAATCGGCCAGCCTGTGCTGATTCCTGGGGACATGGGGCGTTACTCGTACCTTCTTGTCGGGACAGAGCGGGCGATGAAAGAGACTTTCGGCTCTACCTGCCACGGCGCAGGAAGGGTAATGTCCCGGCATGCGGCAACTAAAGAAGGCAGAGGCCAGAATATCCAGCAGATTTTAGCTGAAAAAGGCATTACAGTCCGGGCGGCAAGCAGGGGAACCCTTGCGGAGGAAGCCTCTTTTGCTTATAAGGATGTTGCAAACGTCGTTGACGCAGCTCACGGAGCAGGAATATCGCTCAAAGTTGCTCGGATGCGCCCGCTCGGCGTAGTAAAAGGGTGACGTGTTTGTTGTGAAAGCTCAGCATATATCTGCTATACTTGTAATGCATTTTGGAACCATTAAAACACAAAAATAATCGTTGAACAGGGGATTTGGAGGTTCATCTGATGAAAAAGATTCGAATCGGGATGATCGGCTGCGGCGGTATATCGAGTAACGTGCATATTCCGTGGATTCTTAAGCAGCCGGATGCGGAGATAGTGGCCATTTGTGATGTGAACGAGGACTGCTGCAAAGCAGTCAAGGAAAAGAGGGGTATAGACCGCATCTTCACCGACTATAACAAGATGCTTGAGATGGACGAGATCGACGCAGTAGACATCTGCACGCCGAACTTTGCCCACAAAGACCCGGCGGTTGCTGCTCTAAAAGCCGGAAAGCACGTCATTGTGGAGAAACCGATAGCCCGGAACCCTCAAGAGGGCCAGGAGATGGTGGATGCCGCAAAAGCGTCAGGCAAGAAATTCATGGTGGCGCAGTGCTACCGCTTCAGCGCCGATAACATGATGCTGAAAAGGTACATAGATGACGGCGCGATGGGCGATATGTATTTTGCGAGAGTCCAGGCCATCCGCAGAAGAGGCATCCCCGGCTGGGGAGTATTCATCGATAAAGAAAAGCAGGGCGGCGGTCCCTTGATCGACATAGGCGTCCACATCCTGGATGCTACCCTTTGGCTGATGGGGCATCCCAAGCCGGTTGCCGCATCGGGAATAACCTATGCCAAGTTTGGAAATAGACCGGATGTCCTAGGAATGATGGGACAGTGGGACTACAAGAAATTTACCGTCGAAGACTTCGCGGCAGGGTTCATCCGGTTCGATAACGGCGCTACGCTCTCAATCGAGTCCAGCTTTGCAGCAAATATCGAAAAAGACAGAATGTCTTTCGCTATTATGGGAACGGAAGGCGGCTGCCAGTCCGATCCTTTGAAGATCTTCCGGGAGGAACACGGGACCTTGGTTGACATCGCGCCGGGCTACACGCCTAAAGTCGATATGTACGAGGGCGAGATCAGGGCATTCCTCGACTCCATCCACAACGACACCGAACCGCCGGTAACAGGCGAGCAGGCGCTAATGGTCATGAAGATCCTGGACGGTATTTACAGGTCCTCAGAAGCCGGCAAGGAAGTAACCATAGACTAAGTAGGGTTTTATCCGTTTACGGATAAAAATCCAGAAAAAGCACCTATTCGCTTCAGCGAATAAGGGCTTTACCGGAGAAACTAACAGGCTCTTGGTTAAAGATAAAGAGAGACTGAAAAGAAGCGCGTCCACGCGCATCATAATCGGGCTGGGAATAGTCGGGATATTCGCCCAAATGGGCTGGACGACGGTGAATTTCTCAGCGCTGCCTGTGTGGGTGACCTTTGATCTGCACCTGGGGCAACACCTGGGTCTGATCCTGGGCGCGTTTATGCTGACTGAGGCTATATTCAGGCCTTCTCTCGGTGCATTGAGTGACAGGATTGGCCGCAAACCCCTTATACTGGCGGGTCCGGCATTGGGGATATTCACGTCGATTGCGACGATATATACGGCCAATCCTTATGTTATGGTACTCCTCAGAGGGATAGATGGTGTCGGCTTGGCTGCGTTCTGGCCTGCGTCGTTTGCCGCGATAGGTGATGCAGTCGATGAGAAAAGCCGCAGCATGGCCATGTCCGTCTTGAACAGCGCCAGTATGGCGGGTATGGCTCTCGCATTCCCGCTGGGAGGCCTCGCCAACGATCTTACGAAATCGCACTGGGGATCGTTTGTTCTGGTAAGCATCATTTTTGCGATTACCGTTCTCGTTGGGCTTTTTGCCTTACCCAGAGGCATCCACAAGCACGACCATATCCCGCATGAAGAAGCGCCACCGCACATGACGATTTCCGACGAGGTAAAGAACCTGTTCCGCTCAGTGCCGGATATGCTGGTGATGAGCATAGTAGTCTTTTTTGCTATAGGGTTGTTGATGCCGGTTATCAAGCTCTATGCGATGGAGCAGTTCGGCATGAGTGAAACGAAGTTCGGGATGCTGCTCATGCCGGTTGCCGCTGCGCTCGGTGTGATGGCAGTTCCGTTCGGAAAACTTGCCGATAAATGGGGAAAGATGGTTTCCGTCGGGTATGGTATGCTGACCTGCTGCCTTTCTATATGGTTTATTGCCATCGTGAGGAACACACTGGCGGCTGCCGGGTCCGGAGCAGTCCTTGGTGTAGGGTTTGCGGTGGCATTTCCGGCATGGATGGCCGTAATATCCCTTGCAGCCCCTAGAGACAAAGCCGGGCAGGTAATGGGCGCGGTCGGAATGGCCCAGGGAATAGGAGCTATGGTAGGTACGGCGCTCGGTTCGTTCATCTATTCGACAGATTGGATGTCTCTGCCGAGACTCGGTGTAATGAACAAGAACCTTCCGTTCTACCTGTGCGCGCTGTTCCTTTCCATCGGAACGGTGATGGTCTTCACCTGGATCTCCCGGTCGAGGACGGAATCAGCCATGGGGCGCAGGATCAAAGACAAAGAGCGAAGATTTATAGTAATCGCTGCGATTATAGGTGCGGTTGTCATCTGCGGCTGGGTGGTTTTCAGATATACCAAGCCAGTAGCGCCGGACAGAGTGGCATGGCTCTGGGTTCAGTCTGCCGTACGTGGGGATGCTGAAAAAGCGGAGAAGTATACACTGCCGTCGTTTGAAAAGACTGGCCGGAATGAAACTGCTTCCGAGATGGCTGCGGATATATATTCCCGATGGTCAAAGAAAGAGAAAGCTTACTATATTCCTCCATCGCATCAGAAGATTTTTGACAGGGGCCGGAGAGCCGAAGTTCGGGTTGTATTCGTTTTCCCGGATAGAAGAAGGGTTGCGGATGTAATAATCCTGCAGAAACAGCCATCAGGCGAGTGGAAGATAGCCGGGAAGCACGCGGCAAGGCTCTAGAAACAGCCGGCCCACTTTGTTCGTAAAGCGAATAATACATTTTGACAATAGAAAGGATATCACAAACTCAGGTTCTTCTAAGTAATGACACTAGCAATTTCTCTTTTAGTAGTAAGCCTCGCAGCGATACTTTTAGCTGCAGAACTGTTTACAAATGGCATCGAGTGGTTTGGTCACAGATTAAGACTTGGTGAAGGTGCTGTCGGAAGCATCCTCGCCGCAGTCGGAACGGCGCTTCCAGAGACTACGATTGCGATTGTTGCGGTAATTGCCGGAGGACAGGCGCATACGGATGTCGGCATAGGCGCGATCCTCGGCGCACCGATGATGCTTTCGACGCTCGCTATGTTCATCACCGGAATAGCTGTGCTCGGTTTCTCCGCATCCGGCAGGCGGAGCCGGGAAGTGCATGTCAACTACAAAATACTCGGCCGGGACCTCCGAACGTTCTTTGTAGTTTATCTGATAGCTCTTTCTGCAGCATTTATCCCGGTAAGGTGGGGCAGAATCTGCATCGGAGTCTTTCTGCTTGTCACTTACGCATATTACGTTAGAAGGACTTTTACCAGTTCGTCCAAGAAAACACATGAACACGAGCTTGGTCCGCTTCACCTGCAGAGAAAAGCACCTGTGCCGCGGCTGAGAATGATTATCTTCCAGCTTCTTGTCGCACTGGGGTTTATGGTAGGCGGAGCAAAGCTGTTCCTCAACAATGTGACCTATATCGCCGGAGTAATCAAGCTTTCACCTCTCGTCCTGAGTGTAATAATCACGCCAATTGCGACTGAGCTTCCCGAAAAGCTTAATTCCATCATCTGGATCAGGCAGAAAAAAGATACTCTGGCGCTCGGAAACATCAGCGGGGCGATGGTCTTTCAATCCAGCATTACACCGGCTATAGGGATATTCTTCACGAGCTGGATGCTCAACCCTGAGGCGATAGCCAGCATAATCATAGCAGTCGCAGCTACGAGCATCATCTGGGCCGGTATGAATCTCAGAAAGCGGTTGAGCCCGTACTCGCTTCTCATAGGCGGCCTGCTATATGCGGCATATCCGATTTACGTATTCGGGTTCAGGCACTAAAGAGTTTCGGGTGATGATGTAACAATCCTAATAAAGGGCGGGGCTTGGAACCCCCGCCCTATCCTGGAATTTCCTTCTTATGCTGCGAGATCGCTTTCCTCTTTGTTCCCAAATCCTGGTTTTCTTCCTACATCGACATCTTGGGCTGGGAGATCTCTTCTAGCGCATCTTCGAAATCCCCAGCCAGATCGGGCTGTTCCTGGAGTGCAAAGCGGGCAAAGTCTGCCTGAGCGACGATTCCGATTATATACCCCTCTTCATCCGTGACAGGGACCCTCCGGACCTTGAAGCGCTCCATGAGCTGAACACAGTCATCTAGGCTTGCAGTAGGCAGGATGGTGTGAAGATCTGTAGTCATCGCGTCCTGCGCCGTATAGTCGAGAGGGTTCAACCCCTTGGCAAGGATTCGGCAGACGATATCCCGGTCTGTAAGGAGCCCGACAAGCATGTTGGTCCCAGACTTGCAGACCGGAATACCCCCGCAGTCGTTGTCGACCATCATCTGGGCGACTTCCTGAAGCGATGTCGAGGGTTCCGCACAAACTGGGTTGGATGTCATTATGTCCTGAACTTGCATAGCTGTCACCTCCGTGATTATCTCCATTTTCGTTACCACAGTTTGAAATGGTTCTAAACACGGAGGATTATTGGGAGGGCTCGCGGGGAGCTTTGCCCTCCCTTCCCTAAGCGGTTGCTATTCCTCTTCTGGAGCGAAGCCTCTTCTTATAGTGTTTTCCGTGACGGTCCTCGGGTCCATGAACTGGATTAGATAGTCCGGGCCGCCGGCCTTGGAGCCGATTCCCGACATCTTGAACCCCCCGAACGGCTGCCTCCCTACAATCGCTCCGGTATTCTTCCGGTTGATGTAGAGGTTGCCTATTCTGAACTCTTTGACGGCGCGCGCGATGTTCGCCGGGCTCCTCGAATAGATTCCACCGGTCAGCGCGTAGTCTGTCCCAAGCGCGATTTCCAGCGCTTCATCCAAGTCTTTCGCCTTCATTACCGCAAGCACCGGGCCGAAGATCTCTTCCTGCGCTATGACTGCATTGGGCTTCACATCGGCGAATATCGTTGGGCTGATGAAGAACCCGTCGCCCAGACGGGATACATCCTTCTCCAGGAAGAGTTTCGCTTCCTTTTTGCCGGTCTCGATATAGTTTTTTATGCTCTTATAGGCACCTGAGTCGATGACTGGGCCCATGTAGTTCCCCGGCTCCTCCGGGAAACCTATGTGGAGGCTCCTTGCCGACTCGATCAGCCTTGAAAGGAACTGGTCGTAGCAAGATTCGAGCACTATTACCCTTGAACAGGCGGAGCACTTCTGCCCCTGGTAGCCGAATGCGGAGTGGACGACTCCGAGTACTGCTTCATCGAGGTCTGCGTCGCTGTCGACGATGATTGCATTCTTTCCGCCCATCTCTGCGATGACTTTTTTCAGGTGATTCTGGCGGGGAGTTATGTCCGCCGCAAGTTTATTGATCCGGCAGCCGATTTCTTTCGATCCGGTGAATGCGATCATATGAATGTCCGGGCTCTGGACGAGAAAATCGCCGATTTCGCTTCCCGGGCCGGGGATAAAGTTCAGCACTCCAGCCGGAAGCCCCGCTTTTTGCAGATATTCTGCGAATTTCGCAGCGACTACCGGCGATTGGGACGCCGGTTTCATTACTACGGTGTTGCCGGTGGCTATTGCTGCGGTCGTCATGCCAGCGCAGATAGCCATAGGGAAGTTCCACGGTGAAATGATGACCGCTATACCCTTAGGCTGATAGAAATAATCGTTCGTCTCACCGGGGACCATGCCCATGCGGCGCGGTTTTGCGAGCCTGACCATTTCCATGCCGTAATAGCGGAGGTAGTCGATTGCCTCGCAGACATCAGCATCGGCCTCTCTCCAGCTCTTGCCGACTTCGTAGACCTGCCATGCGGAAAGGTCGTCCCTCTCCGCTTCCATCAGACCGGCTGCCCTGGCAAGTATCTCGGCCCGCTCCTCAGCGGGAGTATCGCGCCATGCCGGGAGCGCCTTCTTTGCGGCGTCGATTGCCAGCTGAGCTTCCTTCTGGCTTGCGGATGATGTACGGCCCACTATTTCGGACGGCCTCGAAGGGTTGATCGACTTGATCTCTCTTTCAGTCGTGACCTCTTTCCCGCCTATGACTAGCGGATAGAGCTTGCCCAACTGCCCCTTGACCTTATCGAGAGACTTTTTCATCATCTCCCGGTACTCTGCCTTAGAGAAATCCCGCTCCGGCAGGTTCGGGAACCCCAGCTTGTCCTGCTCGAATGTGTGGACAGGCTTGGCGGTCTTGCCGTACCCTGCCGGGTCTCTCAAAAGCTCTTCGGGATCGACTCCCTCGACAAAACCCTGCCTGAGGAACGAATCGTTCGCCGTATTCTCAAGAAGCCTTCGGACGAAGTAGCCCATGCCGGGGATAAAATCGCCGTAAGCTGTGTAAATCCTGAGCCGCCTGCCCTGTTCGATCACTGCCTGCTTTAGCGGGTCGCCCATCCCGTAGAGCATCTGGAATTCGACTGCATCTCCTGCCATTCCGAGCGATTCCGACTGGGCGATGACATGCCCGATGCTCCTGATGTTGTGCGACGCAGCTGCAAGCCGAACATACGGGTAGGCCGCAAGGAGCATGTCCGCGCATCTCTCGAAGCAGGCATCCGTCTCCCATTTTTCCGTCCAGACAGGGATCGGCCAGCGTCTCTGGCGGGCGATGACCGTCTCGAAGTCCCAATAGGCGCCTTTTACGAGCCGGACGGTGATAGGAGTGCCGCGCTCCTTGACGAGCTCGATCATGTCCCGGACATCTTTTTCCGTATCTCTCAGATAGGCCTGGTGAACGATCCCGATGTCTTCCCAGTCGCGGTACTCCGGCTCCATGATGATCTCGCGGAAGATTTTGAGGGTCGTGTCTTTGATCGCATAGTGCTCCATATCGACATGGACATATGCGCCGAGCTCCTTCGCAAGAGAGAGGACCGGCCGGAGCCGCTCTTTGACGGCTGCCACTGTCCCTTCGGGGTCTGCTGGGTCGAACTGGGAGTAAAGAGCTGAAAGCTTGATTGAAACATTGACCTTGGGGATAGGCTTTTCGTCAGCCGTATCGATGAGCGGGATGTCCTTCCAATGCCTGGCCTGTTCAGAGAGCCCCCGGATAAGCTCCAGATATTGCTTCTGGTAGGATTCGCCTTCGCCTTCGCTTACGGTGACTTCGCCGAGGATGTCCATGGTGAAGGCCATGTTCTGTTTGCGGAGTTTTTCGACTACTTCCGAAGCCTCTTTGATGTTTGAGCCCGCGATGAACTTCTTTCCCATTCCTTCGATCTGTTTCTTGACCTGTCCCGCGACGAGCCCGCCGACAAGCCCGCTCGATGCGGCGAGGTTGATGCCCCACTGCCCGATAGCAGGGAAGTTCTTGAGGTATTCCTGTAGATGCCTCATGATGTCATCAGAGGTCTTGAGCATGGGGAGCACATCGACGAATCTGAATAACTGGACCTTGAGCTTTTCGTCCTTCATCGTCCAGTCCATCATTTTTTCATCGAGATCTCCGTGGAAGAAACCTCGCTTTTGGTTTGAAACACTGGTGAAAATCTGACGGCCGATTGCGCGAGTCCTGTCTTCCACATTAATTTGTGTGGTAGCCAATGGTGGTTCCTCCAATTATGCCGGTATTTCAGCTCGCCGGAATCCCGGCTGCCTGTTTTAATCGGAAGTATTCTATACCCATTGCGAGGCTTGCGCAATAAGAATTCACATGGGATTTTGAATCGCGAAATGTGCGAAAAAGGGATTGGTGGAGAGTCGTGCTTCGGGAAGAAAAGAATCCCGACGCATAGAAGCATAGGGTGAAGTCCGCCTGCGGCGGACACTTCGGCAGCAAGCAGTCCGAAGCAGATTATCTAGATGATGCGAGAGCAAATAGTCCGAAGCAAAGGAAGGGATTCGTGGAAATTGAAGGTCTGGTGGCAGGTGTTACAAATTTCCACCTTCCGCGTCTTTATCCATTCCGCGTTTCCGCGGTTCAAAATGCCTGTTACGCAAAATCACGGAGACCAGAGCTGCGCCCCAGATGATGTAGCTCAGTACACTCGGGTGCAGTCCGAATGCAAGGAGACGGGCAGCCTCTAAAACCGCTATAGTCCAGAGCAGAATATGGACAATCCCTCCCCGTCTGACTGGAGAAACACCGACGAGCCAGAAGATGAAAAGCACTGCCGCAAGGACCGTTCGTTTTGCCTCGACACCTGCAAGGCGGGCACCCATTTGCCCGGCAGAAGCGCAGCTTACTCCAGAAAATATAAAAGAAATGCAGAGAGATGCCGTAATAGCGAGCCACAGCCAGATAATAGCTTTTCTGGTTTTCTGTGGGAAAGACTTCAGGCCGGGATCCATGTGCAGCGCCGTTTTGACGGCAAACGCGAGTCCGCACAGCCCGCAGGCGATAAGGAAACCCGATGCTTTGAGCGACGTGACAAGCCGGACTAAAACAACAACGGCGATCAGGAAGATCCAAAACTGCGGCCAGGGGAATTTCCGTATACGCTTCTTTGGTGATATATTTCTTGATTCGGCCTTTGGGCTCTCGGTTATCTGCAACTACATAAATCCTGAAGAATAGATGAACTCCTCTTAGACACCGAAGGCGCAGTATCCTTCTATTCGGGGAGAAGCTATTTTAGGTGCTTCCACGTCGGTTCTAAAACATACATAGCAATGAGTAGTGCTATTATCGAACAAACTACTTGCAGCATGAAGACCAATGTTTTCCTGGATGCCTGCCTTACCTGAAACTTTTGCTCTCGGATAGCATCGTCATCATTATCCGCGTCGCTGTACACGTATTTGAAAAAGCGTATAAGTTTTGAGATTGCTCCGTCGGTCCGCATGGAAGTTTTCTGCCAGTTATCCTGCTCAGGCCGCTCAGTTTTCAGATACGAAATGAGCTTTGCTGAGGCTGCCCGCAGGCGTACGCCAGCTGCAATGGCAATCGGCACGCAAACAGCCACTTGTACGCCTACGATATATTCGAATATCCTGAAGGGGTTAATCACGGATGTGCTCCAGTGGCCTATCGACCATTACCTGAACTTGCCGAATAATGATCGGAAATCAATTTTACCAGATAGCCTACCACATAGTCTTGTGTTGTGCATAGAGTGATGTCGCTATTATCCAAGAGGTCATCCAAGGCCTTCTCCACTATCTTCCACAACTCGCTGTCTCGGTATGTTTCGTAAGGTGTATTTGCGGTACATTTGTTTGAATCTCGCATCCCAGGGTCTACACCTGCTTCTATTAGCATCGGGATAATTTTCGGCCTGTCGTCTGCTTCTATGACTGCCCATTGCAGCGGAGTTCTGCCCTGGTTATCGACAGAATTGACATTCGCGCCAGCCGCGATGAGCAACTTCGTGACATCGTTTCTTTCAGATACAGCATAATGCAGAGGTGTAGCCCCGCAATTGTCTTTTATGTCGATATCAGAGCTGCTATCAATAATAATCTTAGCGATATTACAGTCACCTTTTGATGCTGCATAGTGCAGTGCAGACCAACCATGAGAATCAGTAGCAGAGAGTACATCTGGGTGGCTGGATACCAGTTCACGAACAGCAGAGCTATCCCCACAGGTAATTGCATCTACCAAAAGTTGAAATGCATCAATGGTCATTGTCTCTCCGGTTCTACTTACACTTTGAACCTGATATACATAATGTCGCCGTTCTGGACGATGTAGTCCTTCATGTAAAGCTCGACTTTACCGGCGCGCTTGGCTTCGTCCCATCCTCCGGCAGCTTTTACGTCGTCAAAGTGCCCGACTTCAGCGCGGATGAACCCTCGGGCGATGTCGCTGTGGATCTTTCCCGCCGCATCGACAACCGTTGTGCCCTTGGTGATGCTGTAGGCTTTAACTTCCGGCTCGCCTGCTGTGTAGAAAGAGATCAGTCCGAGTGAGCTGTAAGTCTCGTTAATCAGCCTGTAACTGGCCGGTTTTTCGAGCCCCATCGCTTCCAGATATTCTTTCTGCTCCTCGGCTGGGAGTTCCGCGACTTCTGCTTCGACTTTTGCCGATAGAGCAAGCATCGGGATGCCGGACTCATCGCAGTAAGCCTGAAGTTCCTTTACCGCCTCATTTTCAGCGTTGCCGATTTCGTCTTCGGTGATGTTCGCGACGACTATCTGTGGCTTCTGCGACATAAAATCATATCCACGGACCATTTTTTCCTGGTCTGGGGTCATACCGAGCGATGCAAGCGGCTTGCCCTCTTCCATCGTGTCCTTGATCTGGTTCAAAAAGTCGCGCTCCATCGTCTGCGGGGTCGTCGCGTCCTTCTTCGTGCCATGAAGCGACTTTTCCACCCTCTCAATCCGTGTTTCTACCGACTGAAGGTCTGCGAGAAGCAGTTCCTCGTTCAGTGCGCGGGCATCCTTTACCGGGGTCGGCGCTTCTCCCGCAGGGTTCGTAAACGCTCGGACGATATGGATCAGCGCATCGGCCGCGCGGACATCCTGGAAGAAGTCCGAACCGAACCGGCCGCGCTGGTCATCGCCTATCTTCGCTGCACCGTCGATCACTTCTATCGTGGCGGGGGTGATCTTCTTCGGATGGTTGGTCTCTACGAGCCAGTCGAAATGCTCATCGGGGACCGCAACGACACCGATGTTGGCCTTCCCGCCGTATTCGTCTACAGGCGCCTGGCCATGTGTTATTGCCTTAAAAAGCGTCGTTTTTCCTGTCTGCTGCAGGCCTACAATCCCGACTTTCAACTAATTGTTACCTCCGATGAGCATGTTATCTATCAACCTGACCGAGCCTATCCTAACGGCAAGCGCGACCAGCACTTTATCATCCATTTTTTCTATTGCTTCGAGCGTTTCAGGGTCGATCACGGCAACGTAATCGATTTTAGCAAGAGGCTCAGCTTCGATTATATCCGATGCGGCGCGATATATGCCAGTAGAGTCCTTCGTTCCATGCAAAACTGCTTCCTTCGCGGCATTCAAGGCGCGATAAAGGACCAGCGCGGCCTGCCGCTCATCCGGTTTCAGGTAAGCATTCCTTGAAGACATTGCAAGCCCGTCCGGCTCTCTGAAAATCGGTACAGGGACGATCTCCACATTCACGTTCAGGTCCCGGACCATCTTCTGCAGCACTTTAAGCTGCTGGTAGTCCTTCATGCCGAAATATGCACGCGTCGGCTCTACCGCTGTAAAGAGTTTGAGTACTACGGTAGCGACCCCGCGGAAATGTCCCGGCCTTGCGGCTCCTTCCAGTATACCTGTGACACCTCCGACATTTACATAAGTGTCGAACCCTTCCGGGTACATCGCATCGACTGTCGGAGTGAAGACTACGTCGACACCGGCCTCGCGGCATTTTTCTATATCTGCTTCAATTGGCCTGGGATAGCGCTCGAAGTCCTCATTCGGCCCGAACTGGGTCGGGTTTACGAAGACGCTTACGACGGTGAAGTCGCCGTGATCTTTAGAGTTCTTTATAAGCGATAGATGCCCCGCGTGGAGCGCGCCCATCGTCGGGACCAGCCCGACTGTACGCCCTTCTTTTTTGGCTGCGGGGATTATTCTCCGCAGGTCTTCTATCCGTTTCGCTACTTCCAATTTCTTGCCTTTCGTTTCTTTAGCCGTAAAGCTTTTTATCACGAAAACACGAAATGGAGAAAGGAAGAAAAGGGAATAGTCGGTGGATGTAGTGCTTCTCCCCGTGGTCCCGTAGGTCCACGGGGTGGATGAAAAGAATCCCGAAGCACAAATCTCCACAATCTCTTCTGCTTTTATTTCGTGTTTTTCTAGTCAGCAAATCCTAAATCTTCTTGTTCCCCTTTTTAACCGGCTGCTTTATCTCCGGCAGCTTGAGCGGCATGCGCAGGTCGAGCGGGGTGAGCTGCATGACTGCGTTCTTCCACCCATCCGGCCCGGATGATATTCTGCCTGCCAGCGCTTCATCAATTTCCTTTACTTTGCTCATGGCATCGCCCGCTTCTTTGGTATTACCTTCCAAAGTATAAGCCTGGGCGAGCGCAATATACGCAAGGGTGCCCTCACATTTGTCTTTTACGGCCGCTTTTGCGGATTTGACCGCATCCCCGTTCTTGCCAAGGCGCAGATATACGAGCGCGAGCCTTGCGTTGGCCTCCGCGTAGTCCGGGCTGTCCTTTACAGCCTTTTCAAAATCTTTTCGGGCGTCATCATACTTTCCCTGCATATAATGGACCGTGCCGGTGCATGTCCGGACCAACTGCGGAGGGTAAGATTTCGATCCCGTGAACTCATTATACTGCGCAAGCGCCTTATCGTAGCTCCCGGATGCGGAAAAAGCATGGGCAAGGTAGAGCTTTACGTAAGCATCGTTCGGAATGTATCTCAGTTCTCTCTGAAAGTGCTTTACAGATTCGGCAGGGTCGGGAGTATCTTCATCTTGATATGCTCTTGCCCCTCTTACCACCTCCATTACCGGGTCAGCCTTATGAAGTGATGCAAAAAGCGCTCCCGCCGCCGCTAGGCCCAGGATGAGAAGGACAATGATCAAGCTGTTCCGGTAATCTGTGCCTTTCGCGAGTTTCGGCAGCATCTTGGCGGCAACGGCCAACGCGGCAATGACCAGGAGGGATGTCACAATTTGAAGTGATATAGTGCTTGCGGCAAAGGACGGGACATTTGTGGCAATTGCCGGATATATCGAGCTCATACAATATCTGCCGAGCCATATCAGGAACACGCCATCTGTTATCAGCATAGTAAAGAGAGTGCCGATGGATTTCCAGACAGTAATTTTTTGAGCCTGCTGAATACCCATGACCATGACGACGACGCCCCATAGATTTATGATGGTTCCAAGCGATTGGACCGGTTTGAACAGTCCTGTAAGTATGGCAGGGATCGATACGCAGCCCGCCCAGGCAAGGACGGTAAGCGTTTTGGCGTAATCCCCTTCGCCCTGCAGATATTTCGCTGTCAGAGACACGACCAGAGCATTCACCAGAAGCAATCCGACAGTGTCAGCCGGATTAGACCCGCCTGCAAGGTAGAAAAGCGAACCTTCTTTCAGAAAGTAGAAGTTGTACAGCACTACTCCGGCCGAAAGCAGCCCGCCGATAGCGCTTATGAGAATCCCCGGCATAAGCAATTGCCGCCTCAGGATCTCCTCGAACGCATCTGCGGGTGAGGTGATAACCGCAAGCGCGAGCTTGAGCAAAGAATGTTCGCTTGCAGTCTGTTCCGTATTAGATTCCTGAGTTTTCAGCATTAAATTGATCCCTTCCGGTCTTTTTGGGTGATTCGCAGATATGATAGTGCCTGAACTGACCGTGCAATTATAGGCGAGCGGTAGAACGGTGTCAATCTTGCGCAATTTGTGTATGTTCGTTCCCGATATATCGCGAATATTCCAGATTAACGAAATATGTCTTTTACCTCAGAACATATTATATAGCAAAACTTCGACAATTAATGCAGTGTTGCAGCACTGACGGCGATAGATATTAATTAAACGTGTTTTGCCGGACAGGCGGCTGGGTATAGCCTATCTGCTACAAAAATACGGCTTCTTGCTGGCCGGTAAATTCTAACAAGGAGTGTGATACTGTCGTGACAACAGCCAAATTGCTTCTAGCTGCTATTCTTGGAATAGCTTTACTCGCCGGTTGCGGCGGCGGAGGCGGCAGCAGCAGCGGAGGAGTCATCCCGCTTGATCCAACGAATGATACGGGAACCAACCAGGCTCCTACGATTACAAGCCTGTCACCGCAGGGAACCGCAGCATCTCCCATCCGCATCCAGGTCGGGAAAACGCAGACCTTGGTTGTGGCGGCTACTGACCCAGACAAAGACAAGCTGACCTACACCTGGAGCACGGATAACGGTCAAGTGACAGGGAATAGCCCCAGTGCGAATTATGTCGCACCTCAGAGTGCCTGTACATCGATTATTACAGTCAAAGTGACCGACGGCAAAGGCCATACAGTTTCGGCAAAGTGCTACTTTACTGTGTACAAGAACGATGCACCCGATCCTCCCGATCCGGAGGAGAATGAACCGCCGGTTATTTCAGATCTGACTGCCAACCCGAATTCCGTCAAGATCAACGAAACATCCACCCTCACGGCTGCAGCAACCGATCCTGATGGAGACGAGCTTACCTATTCATGGTCGGCAAGCGGCGGGTCGATCCAGTCATCGACCGGAAACACTGCTGTCTGGAAGGCGCCATCCACGGCTGACGGCTGTACCGTGACCGTGTCCGTGAGCGACGGCAACAATCCTGCCGTGACAAAAAGTGTCGCGATTACGGTAGACGGTTCGGTCGATCCTGTAATTACGAACGGGCTCGCGGCCACTTATGTCCAGAACGACCACGAAGTCGCTCACCCGGATTTGTCGAAGGGCACAGTGGTCTTCACACGTACTGATGCGAACATCAACTTCGACTGGGGCCGCAAAGCTCCCGATCCCAGCCTGGCTACCGACGAAACGACCGAAAACGGCAGCGACTATGGGGTCATATGGAACGGCTACATCAAGTGCGAGAAAGCCGGAGCCTATCAGTTCAGAGCAGTATACGACGACGGTTTCCGCCTTTGGGTGTCGGACGACTCCAGCAATATGCAGACGGTCATAGACGGCTGGTATACCGGTCCACTAGCCACTGAGGGACAGATAACCCTGGAAGGCGGTAAGTGGTATAAACTGGAAGCTCAGTATTTCGCGGACCAGGACAGGTCCTATATCCAGCTTTACTGGCTTCCGCCGGGCGAAACGGAGTGGAGTGTAGTGCCGACCGATGCACTGCGAACGGAATAGCAGCATGAGTCCGTAATCATGGGTAATGCCCGTTGATCAGGGGTGCATCCCTTATTCAAGGTAACCACATTTGCCATAGATTTGGGATGCACCCTTTGATAGCGAGCCGCGGGAGCCTCAATTGTCCGCGGCTCGCGTTTATCTTAAGAGGAATCCTTATTCATGCTAACGAACTTGACAGTATGACAAACCAGGCCAGATTTGTAATTCAAGAGCATCATGCAAGCCGGCTGCACTGGGACTTCAGGCTGGAGCTCGACGGAGTGTTGAAAAGCTGGGCTGTCCCGAAGGGCGTCCCGGAGGAGCCGGGAGTGAAACGGCTCGCTGTCCCGGTCGAAGACCACCCGCTGGACTACATCGGCTTTGAGGGGGAGATCCCGGAAGGTCAGTACGGCGCGGGGAAGGTCATCATCTGGGACAGTGGAACATACAATCTCACGGAACGCGCTCCGGGCAAGCTCCATTTCACTCTCTTTGGGCAGAAACTCTCCGGTGACTATATACTGACCCGCATGCGTGACGGCCAGTGGCTGATATTCAAAAAGAGATAATTGGGTAAATCGAAGACAGCAGATATAATGTGTTTATAGAATTTCGCTATAGCCGGAATATTTCGGGAGAGCTTCAGGACAAACCAATGACATATAAATACAGGTACACAGTCTTTTTGTTTATTCTCATGTTGACTTTCGGGATGGCAGCTTCGGAGCAGGCCTGGGCCAAGACTACCGTCAAGGAAGAGATAGAGATCGGGCAGAAATCAGCCAAGGAAATCGAAAAAGAGTTCCCAGTCACCGAGAACAAAGAGTGGCTGAAGGAGATCGATAGCCTCGGCAGGCTTCTTACCCCTTATGTAAAGCGGAAAGAGATACCCTACACATTCAAGATCATCAAAGAAGAAACCAAAGGCAAGCCTGAACTCGATGCGTTTTCCCTTCCGGGCGGTCCGGTCTACTTCTCCGAGCGGATGTGGAGGGTAATGACCCGTGATGAGCGCATAGGAATACTCGCGCACGAAATATCCCATATAGATAAACGCCATGCCATCGATACAATGAGCGAGATGCAGAGAAGAAGCATGTGGACGACTGCGGTTATGATCATAACCGGCGCGGGCGGCAACTGGTGGGATGCAGCCGACCTAGCAAACACTCTCTATACCCTCAAATTCTCCCGTAAACGCGAAAAAGAAGCTGACATGATGGCTGTCGATTTGACTACGGCTGCGGGCCAGACCCCAGCGGGGCTTGTGACGGCACTTGAAAAACTTCTGCGGGTGGAAAACGAGGCTGGAGATAAGCCTCCGAAGATCCTTTCCACCCACCCGGCCACCGACGACAGGGTCAAATACCTTACTGAACGGTGTCTTGAGCTTGGGGTGAAGCCTGAGGCTATGGAGTTGAAGTTCAATGACCAGCCGAACAGGTTAGGTGATGTCAAAGACAAGAAAAAGAAGGACATGCTCGTAAACGTGACTACGGCGAAACCGCTGGCAATCAATTCCTTGGTGTGGATCAAAAAGCCGCTCTGGGACGAAGAGAAAAATGTGGTTGCGCCGAAGCCTGTGGCGAGAGGCGTCGCGCTCACGGAAGGGACCGAAGTTCAGGTATCGGTCAAGATGGAGCCGGGGTTCGATTTTTCAGACATAGAATCCGGTGACGGCGTCTATCCGAGAGAGCCAGATCCCGCACCTGTGCCTCCGAAGATAAAAATAATCAAGTAGAGATTTTTGATCCCGATGCAGATAATTATATAGAGATATTTTATTCGTTGCATCGATCGTCAAAACTCTGTAGATGAGCAATGTGAAAGTGGAGGAATAGGACTTGGGATTTAACACTGTTTTTGTAGTCACGGTCTTGACTTCAAGGATGTTCATGCCGGGGATGCCCGACATGCCGAATATTCCGGGTATGGATGCCGCCGGGTTCAGCGGGCCAATGAGGACCCTTACTATGGACCTGACGAGCGACAAAAAGGTCAATGCACAGTCGAAAGCCGGGGTGATGATCCCCGAAGGGCTCAGACTGGGCCCCGAAGTGAAGTTGACTGTCGATCTGCCTGAAAAGTCAGAAGTCACGACCGGCGGTAAAGCTGAGGGTGATATGCCCGATTTTACCATGAAGCTCTACTGGAAGAGTTCGGAGAAGGTTCTGCCGGGGCAGCCGAAGGTCTTGACTGCAGCCGATGTTAAAAAGGCAGCATTTATGCCACCAGAGAAGATGAAACAAATCCAGAAGAGCATCGAAAAAGAGGCGGACAGGTCTCATGCTTACTGGCCGGGACGGGATTTCAAGAAACTCGACAAGAATGCTGCGACTCCGGGCAATTATACGCTGACTACCAATTATTGCGGGGAGACGTCCTTCTCGATGGAGCCGTCACAGAACTTCCTCGATCCGATCAACCTGACCAGCCTGAACAATGGTGCCGACCTGGCGAAATCGATCAAAGTTCAGTGGGACCCCGTCCCGAATGCCGTAGCTTACCTGGTTACTGCATTCAGTTCGAGCGATAAGGTCATGATTACCTGGACATCGAGCGCAGACCCGGAGATGCAGGGAAATATTTACCAAGGCGCAATAAGCAAGGCCGATATGAAGAAGTATCTGGATTCTGGGGTCCTCCTTCCGGCATCCACTACGGCGTGTTACATCCCTGCAGGTATATTCGAGGGCACCCGGGCTCCGATGCTGATGGTTACGGCTTACGGCAACGATTCCATTCAAGAGAAGGATGGGATTGAAACGCAGATAGTAGTGAGATCGACCGCGACTGCTACGCTCTCCGGCATGATGAGTAAGGGTTCGGACGAGGAAAGCATCAAGTCAGATGAGGAGAACATCAAATCGGGCGACTCCGATTCTGCAAAAGATTCAGAAAATACGGTTAAAGAGGATGATTCGAACAAGACGCCGGACAAGCCTGCTGATAAAGATGGAGATAAAGTCAAAAAAGGGCTTAAAAAGCTGAGAGGCGTTTTGGGACTGTAATATTGCCTTAAAGTAAACGGCTCCACCATGGGTGCGAACTCATGGCGGGGCCGTTTTTATTTGCCTAACATCGCCTGAAACTCATCTGCAGAGTTTCGGCAATTGATGTAATGAGTATCAAGTGTTGCTACATCATTACTCGAGATTATTAGTAAATAGGCGGTGTTTCCCAACCGGCCTGTTTCCTGAGCCGGAAGGCGCCAGGACCGTAACCTTCCTGAACATAAGGTGAGTTCATTCTTACTCTGAAGGTACCGGATGGAAGCGGCTTGATATTGATCCATCTTGCCACACAACCGGCTGTGTTCTGGTAGTCGCCGCTGGACATTATACAAGAATCATCGCTCTGCTTACTGTAATAGTACGACGAAAGGCCAAGAAAAGATGAACATGCATAGGTGCGTTCAGCGTAATCATAAATGATGTACCTGATGGGCAGGTTGCGGCTCTCATTCCTGTCCACTGTACTCACGAACTCATAATAAGCGTTCGGATCGAGCCCGTAGAAGGTCATGTCAAAATACCAACCGTAGATAGGTATTGTATCGTAATTCTTGTCGGTGTAGATGCATCCCACTAAATTCACTATCGTATTTCCATTGCCGTCCGTGAAGTATGTTACAGCATCACCAGCAGTAGGATTTCCGCCGGCAGCCGACTGAAGACCGCGCAGTGATATGGTGTTGGGTACTGTGACGACTGCGCTCTCTCCAACATAATTGCCTGTAGCATAGTCCTTGAGCGGTCCGCCTGCAAAGTCATCATTGACATCGGGATTATCCACGCAGCTGTAGTGTGTGATCTTGGATCCGCCATCAGGATAAGCAGGTGAATATACTACGTCGTTATAAGCTACGAACCCTACCGGGCCGTATTCCAGACCTCTTGTAGCTATTATGGACGGGACAGGTGTTGTACTGTCGGCCATATATATTGTAAGCGGGCCTTCTCTTGTGATAAAGTCACCCACATTTATCGTGCCGACTGGAAGAGTAATGCAGTCGGCCATTTTTACATAGAGCCCTTTGTGACTTCCTGCTGTGATCCCGCTTCCATCGTCAAGGTAATAACCAGCAATCTTGGTGTTTTCGGTGTTGGTAACGATTTCGGTTACTTTACCTGTTACTTTGACAAAGAGTCCCTGTGCCGAAGCTCCGGCCTTGTCCAGTTCTTTTGCTACCTTACCCGTTATCGCTACAGCAGTCGGCTTAGTGGTGACAGTGTCGCCGGTGACGGTGTCCTCCGCCTGAATGGCGACTTCACCGTTCTGTCTTACGATCTTGCCGTAGATTGTCATACGTTTGCCTAAGCGGGGCTTTTCGGTCGATATGACCTTGATACCGGAAGACCTGTCGCTGCTTTCTACCCAGAAGGCATTATCAAAGCTTGCAGTTACTACAACATTGCTTATTGTATGATAAGTATCTGCGGCGGCTGTCCTGGTTTCGGCAACACTGTTCACTGTCACGGGAACCGTGGCGCCTGCATATATGTCGTCGAAGTAGGCAGTTGTTCCGCCGTCCGTCATTGTATTTCCGTATAGATAAATATATGCCTCATCAGTGATCGTTGGGCTGAGGCAATATTTCAAGGCACCGTTAATAAAGAAGTCAAAGTGACAGCCGGTCTTAAGTATCGTGATCTTGGCCGGATACACAACATCATAATTGTTATTGCGGGTCCAGGCTGATGAAGTGGTGTTGTTATAAGCTATCAGGTTAGCTTCAGTCGTTACATTGCCTTTGTCCTGCACGGTAACATAGTTTGAGTAATGGCTGACCTTGTCTTTGATAATTGTGAAGCACTGGTCGGTCCCTGCATAGTGCTTAGGCATCACATACTCGATTGTGCAGTTTTTCGGGACTGGATTCTTGCTTATGAGCCCGCCCTTGTTAGCAGCCGCACTGATATTCAACATGCCGTCTGTCGTGGAAACCGTGGCTTCACCGGGATTCCCCAAAAGAGGGTTGTCGGCGTTGAACTTCTCCCATTTGTCCATATCGACTGAAGTCCCGGAGAAATCATCATAGAGTGGTGTGTGGCCATACGCAAGGTCTACAGTCAACGTTATGTTATCACCACTGTTCACAGTGACTGTCTGTTCTACAGCGGTGGCCTTCAGCGCGTTGGCTGTGAAAATATATGTCCCATTCACCATATTGGAGATAATGTAATTGCCATTGGAGTCTGTGAGGGCCGTAAAGATCGTACCCGAATTATCGGCGAGGACTACACGAGCATTAGGACATGGAACGCCAGCTCTTGTTATGGTTCCTGAGACTGTTGACTGCGCATAAGATGCTAATCCTGCACAAAAGACAAGGATTAACACCGTTGCTATCAGCGCCAACTCGCGCGCTGACGTTCTGTAGATGTTTCTACGCATTTTACCTTTCGCCTCCTCAATAAATGAAGATACTTTTTGATAATGCACTTGAGGTTGCCTCTTCCTTTAACCGGTTACGGTCAACCTCAAGCAGTCATTCCGTCCGGCCACTACGTCAAACGGAACATGCGAGACACTTGGCATCGCCATATACTCCTTTGTTGCAACCGGTTGAATTGTTAGCAACAAAAAATTAGCCAATATATGCGGCTAGTGAAGTAAGTGTCTACCAGCTATCCTAATGACTGTATATCATGCTAATTAATCATAAGTCAAGTAAAATTTATCAAATTCATCGCATTTATATTAGATAGCTCATCTGATATTAAATTATACGTTAGTAGTAATATATTAATGGCTATATATGGCCATATATAAAGCTATTGCATGCATATTCGGCCATCTCAACCTATACAGTTCTAATTATAGTGAACGCAATAGTAATAAATTATCAAGCATAAGGTGAATAGGCAGGGGAAAGTAACTGCAGTTGTTTCAATTATGACCTTCAAAGCTGGGAGAACTGATCGGCTTTGCCTTCAGCGATGTTACAATCGAGGCCGTCGAAAAAGCCCGAAGATATTGCCTTGAAGAAAACGGCTCCACCATGGGCGCGAACTTATGGCGGGGCCGCTTTTTATTTGCTTAACATCATCTTATCAGCTGCACACTTAAATTGGCTCTGAGGACAATGCCTCTCTTTGGATATTTCGACTTATCGTCCGGATGCAGCCGCAATTCCGCAATAATGGTATTGGGGTTTCTCAGGTTTTGTGGTTTGTAGTATATCATCCACATCTGTTTTCCGTTTCGGCTAATCTCTATGGGGTTTTTAGTTATGCGCGGATCATTTACGTATTTAGGATAAAGCTCCGCGAGCGACCTCGGTAGTTTACCACCATGGTCAGTTTGGTATCTATCTAAGCCACTTCCGATTGTCTTCATAAAATATCCGGCTTTTCCGACCCAACCCGGTGTTGAGTTAGTTTTGAGAACCGGATACATAAGAAGTGTCGCTATTGAGACGATGGCAATAACAGCAGCGATTTCTCTCGGTTTGATTTTCAGTTTCATAGCAGCTCCCTCCTTTGTTATTAAGACTAAAAGGCGATTTAGCTTGTTCCTATCGACGTAACCGTATTGCCATATTTTTAGTAATTCTCCCGGATTTATACAAACTCCTTCCCTGCTGATAGCTTCCACCCACTATTTTGGTAACAATTCACTCTTGATAAGAATTATATATCATGCTGAGCAACTAGCACGTCACGCTGACGAAAGACGTCACCATGAACAAACCGACGTCACCCTGAACTTGATTCAGGGTCCATTCTTTTCCTGGATTCCGAGTCAAGCTCGGAATGACGTTGTGGAAGTTCAGCATGATGTTATACTCATCAATGCTGTGACCTCTTACCCATTTTGACACTCACCCCATGCGGTGTTATAGTTTAGCAGAGCGGCAGGCGGGCATATGCTTGCCGCTTTATTACCATTTGTGGTGTGGATATGGCCTATAAAGACCTTAAAGATTTTATGAGCAGGCTGGAGTCTGCAGGCGAGCTGAAGCGGTTCAAATTCCCGCTCAACCCTGAGCTTGAAATAACTGAACTTGCCGACAGGGCGATGAAGTCCGGCGGCCCGGCGCTTTTAATCGAAAAACCCGAAGGCTCCGATATTCCTGTGCTGATCAACGCGCTCGGCTCGAAAAAGCGGATGGCGATGGCGCTCGGTGTGGACGATATAGAAGAGATCGCCCACCGCATCGAAGACCTGATGCACATGGAGGCGCCGGAAGGGCTGATCGGAAAGATCAGGATGCTGCCGACTCTCGTAAAGCTCTCGGCATCCTTCCCTAAAACGGTCAAGTCCGGCCCATGCCAGGAAGTTGTGCTGAAGGGCGATGACGCCTCGCTCGACATATTTCCAATTCTAAAATGCTGGCCGGGGGACGGCGGAAAGTTCATCACGCTCCCGATAGTATTTTCCAAAGACCCTGAAACGGGGACGCGAAACGCCGGGATGTATCGAATGCATGTCTATGATTCAAAGACTACCGGCATGCACTGGCACGCGCACAAGGTCGGGGCGAAGCATTACGCGGGGTACGAGCGGCTTGGAAAACGCATGGAAGTCGCAGTAGCGCTCGGAGGCGACCCGGCTATCACATATTCCGCCACTGCTCCGCTTCCTGAAGAGATCGACGAGATGATTTTCGCCGGATTCCTGCGCCAGAAGCCCGTCGAGATGGTAAAGTGCGTCTCTGTAGACCTGGAAGTCCCTGCGGATTCCGAAATCGTGATAGAAGGGTACGTCGACCCCAAAGAGCGGCGGACGGAAGGGCCTTTCGGCGACCATACGGGTTACTACAGCCTGGCAGATGAGTATCCGGTATTCCATGTTACGGCAATCACGCATAAAAAAGACCCGGTCTACCCGGCAACCATAGTCGGAAAGCCGCCGATGGAGGACTGCTGGATAGCAAAAGCGACCGAACGTATCTTCCTGCCGCTCATCAAGAGCCAGCTTCCCGAAATAGTCGATATGAACCTGCCGGTCGAGGGGGTCTTCCACAACCTCGCGATAATCTCGATCAAAAAGCGCTACCCCGGGCATGCGAGGAAGGTCATGCATGCGCTCTGGGGGATGGGGCAGATGTCGTTTACGAAGATCATGGTCGTGGTGGATGAAAATGTCGACGTGCAGGATATGAAGTCCGTCCTCTGGCGGGTTGGAAACAATATCGACCCTAAGCGGGATGTATGTTTCGTGGAAGGGCCGGTGGATGTGCTGAACCATGCCTCCCCTGCGCAGAATTTCGGCTCGAAGATGGGAATAGACGCCACGATTAAGCTGCCGGAGGAAGGTTTCACGCGGCAGTGGCCGCCTGAGATAGAGATGCACCCTGCCGTGAAGGCCAAGATGGACGGGCTCGCAAAGGAGCTTGGAATTGGCTGAAAAAAGGCTGTTTGTCGCCATAACTGGGGCGAGCGGCGCAATCTACGCAAAAAGATTGCTCGAAACGCTCACTGGGCACTACGACAGGGTATATGTTACGGCGTCCGAGCATTCGCTTTCAATTCTGAAGGATGAGCTCGGAATAATAGAGCTTGATGACCTTCTCCCTAACGGGAATTTCACGCTTCTCGACCCGAACGAGATCGGCGCGCCTCCCGCGAGCGGGTCACACTCCTGCGACGGGATGGTGATAGTCCCCTGTTCGATGGGAGCCGTCGGCAGGATCGCCGCCGGTATTTCGAACGACCTTATAACCCGTGCGGCGGATGTGTGTCTCAAGGAGCGCCGGAAACTGATACTTGTGACCCGCGAAACCCCGCTTTCGCTCATCCATCTTGAGAATATGGCAACACTTACGCGCGCAGGAGCTACGATTATGCCCGCTTCCCCGGCGTTTTATCACAATCCAGAAAAAGTAGATGACTTGGTGGACTTTGTGGTGGACCGAATCCTGCAGCATCTGGAGCTGGAAACACGGTTGGTGAACGGATGGCAGGAATAAGTTAAGTATTGCTTGCAGTATGGTATAATAGTATTGCAAGGAGGTATTGACATGGCCGCAGTAAAAAGGACTTACGCCCTGCCGGAAGAGACTGTCCGCGAGTTTGAGCAAGCGGTTACGCCGGGCAGGAGAAGCACTGTGCTGAATAAAGTGATGAAAGACTGGCTTGGTGAGCAGAAGCGGATGAAACTGCGTGAGCAAGTCGCGGAAGGATGCCGTGAAATGTGGGACGTATGGCTTGAGTCAGAGAAGGAATGGCATCCACTGGAAGAAGAGGCAGCTCGAAAGCATGACGAAGGGGCTTAAAAGGGGAGATATTGTAAAAGTCCGCCTTGATCCGGCAGAAGGCTCTGAGCAGGGGGGAGAGCGCCCGGCAGTCGTAATCTCACCCGATTTTATCAATGACCGGAGCCCGGTGATCATCGTTGCGGCAATCACCAGCCGCAAAACGGACAGGATATTTCCGCTCGATGTGCTGATCGAGCCGCCCGACAGTGGGCTTGCCACTCGCTCCAAAGCTATGCTGACGCAGATCCGTACGATAGACGCGTCGAGAGTTACCGGCAGCTACGGCACGCTCAGTCCGGCAACGATAGCCGCCATAGACGAAGCGCTGAAGATTGCTCTGGGGCTGGAGCCGCTATGAAAAAGCTGATGGTCATCCTGGAGATGATCAAGTTCGAGCACACGGTCTTCGCCCTGCCGTTTGCGCTGACCTCCGCCATAGTCGCCGCAAACGGGTTTCCCACATGGCGCACTCTCGGGTGGATACTTCTCGCGATGGTAGGGGCGAGAAGCGCGGCAATGACTTTTAACCGTATAGCCGACCTCAAGTTCGATGTCAAAAACCCCCGGACTGCCGGTAGGGCGATTCCGAAGGGTGTAATCTCCGTCGCGGAGGCGTGGGCGTTTACCCTCGCGGCGATTGCCGTTTTTGTCCTCGCGGCGGGGATGCTGAACAGGCTTGCGCTTGTTCTTTCGCCGGTAGCTCTCGTAGTAATTCTCGGTTACTCATACACGAAGCGGTTTACGTCGTGGTCGCATCTCGTGCTGGGGCTTTCGCTCGGTATAGCTCCTGTCGGGGCATGGATTGCGGTTACGGGAAAGCTCCAGCTTCAGCCGATGATACTTGCGGCCTGCGTCATGCTCTGGACAGCCGGGTTCGACGTGATCTATTCGCTTCAGGATGTGGAGTTCGACCGCAAAATGGGTCTATTTTCACTCCCGAAGGCCATAGGTGAGTCCCGCGCGCTTCTTGTCAGCCGGTTGATGCACACTCTTATGATGGGGCTCCTCGTCTGGTTCGGTCTGGCGTGCGGGATGGGGACGATTTTTTATGTCGGCCTCGCTGTGATCTCACTCTTTATCATATACGAGCACTCCATCGTCTCGCCGACCGATCTTTCGAGAGTCAACGCCGCGTTTTTCACGATGAACGGCTGCGTGAGCATCTCTTTCTTTATATTTGCGCTGGCGGATGTGCTGGTGCGACGATAGCTGGCTTCCATACGTATAGAAGAGTATGATTGCCTGGTTTACTCATAATATTATGGCACGATGGGGGCAAAGCGAATGATTCGAAGCAGGTGGCGGCTTGTACTGGCAATTTCGATTTTTATTTCTCTTTTATGTGTTCCAGCGCATGCAACAGCGGGCGCTGTTCCGACCATGGTTTTGATCGTGCCGGGAGCGGTGTTACTGTTTTTGGCGTTTCTGCCGGTCAAGTTTCTTGCCGCAAGGCTTATTATGAAAACCGGCTGGGGAAATAGCTTCCTCCTGGCCCTTAGAACATCGGCTGTGTCTACACTTGTCGGCTTGCCGCTTATTGCTTTTGTGCTTGGCATCCTTGCAATGCTGCTTAGGATTCCGGTGCTGTACGAGATAGCATTTGTCCCAATTGAAGGGGAATTGGGTCCGGCATGGGGTCCGAATGTGGCACTCGCGATACTTTGTGCCGTGTCCGGCGTTGCTGCTGCCTGGTGGGACAAGCGGGCGGCAATGAAAAGTGTTGAAAGAAGACCTGCAGGGGATGAAGACGGTTCGGTGAACGGTGATCCTGCCGAAGCATGGGCATGGACTGCGAATGCGATCTGCTATGGCATAACAACTGCAGTGCTGCTTTTTACTGCTTGAGGGATAGTAGGATAAATAACTGGAATTATTGGATGAAAAGCAGATGAATGACGAAGAAACACAGTGTAAAGGCTCTGAGCAGTCCGACCTGGAGGAAGTCGAAGCGGGCAACAAGAGTAATCGTTTTATCAGCGCTTTTTTTGCATCTATAGTCCTGCTTCTAGCGTTGCTAGTCACCCCGTTTTTTGTAATCTTTCCTGTGGTCGCAATAGTTACTGGTATTGATATAGGACAGGGCAAAACGACTGTTGGTGTTGACTGTTTCCTGGTTCTTATTGCCGCTATCGTCACTTGCCTCGATATATGGATACTACGCCGGTTTCTCTGTGCAGAAGTCTATTGGAAAGCTGATTCCGAAGGGCTAACCGTTTACAAAATATTCACCAGGCGGCGAGTTCTCTGGAATGATATACGTGAAGTATCGCTCACTAAATCGCGCTTCGTCGGCCAGGTTTACAGGTTCAATACACAGAAAGGCGTGTTTTCCGTCTCATCCAAAATAACGGAGCACACCAGACTCGAAGCATCGGTCAAATATCATCTCCGCCGTCACAATGTGCTCTGCGACGGAAACATCCTTGGTTTGCAGGAAGCGAGAGTAAATCCGAATGATCCTATGTACCTGCCGGAGCTTGAAGTTGTCGATGCATGGGGCCCGCATCAGGAAATATCGGGGTTTATAAGCCTGGTATTTATTTTTCTTTTTGGGTGTATGTTCGCAGGATTGATGTATCGTATATGGAACTTACCCCGCACATGGATAGGTAATACCGCATCTGCATTACTTGCGACCGCGCTCACTCTTTTCTACTTCAATCTCGTAAAGCGCATCCTTTTGGAAGAACAGTATATAAGGTCCGATAGTTCAGGGCTGACAGTGAAAAGAGCTCTGACAAAGAGTTTTATTTCATGGCCCGATGTTGAAGATGCCTGGATAGCACAGAGCCCTGGTGGAAAGCCGAGACTCACACTGAAGCATAAAGGCAAAGTTTTCTCTATGTCGGGCACTGCAACGCTCAATCTCGGTCTTGCCGCTTCGATCTGGCAATATCTAAGGCAGTACGGCAAGGCGTACAATGTCCATATTACTGAATCGCTAAGGTCTCTGTGGAATGAAATCCCGGAGAGTGTGCCGAGTGAGATGGGCTGGAAACCCGTGGATGCACCTACGGGGTTCAATATCAAATCAATAGAGCTGCGGAATGATCAAATCAGCGTCGATATAAATGGCAAGCTTAAGACTATAGCGTTTTTGGATGTGACTACAGCATGCTGGCTGAGAGTTCCGGCGGGAGTATTCCTGTATATCGACAGTAATAAGAAGCACAAAAGCATAACAATTCCTGTAATGCTGCCAAATGCGGATTACGTGCGTCTGTTGCTGGCAATCGTTCGTCGGCTTCGCACCGCCGGAGTTCCGCAATGGCTTGAAGTCCCGCAAGAGCTGCTCTCGGCGCTGGATAAGTAGCACTTGATCATTGCAATCTGAAAAGGATGGCTAAGGTGGAAGTTCGTAAGCGAAAAACTTGGCTCAAATTGGCACTTTTGCTGATGGTTGTTGCTGCTCCGGCGCATGCGGATATAGGCGTTCCGATGATTGCTGCGGTAGCTCCTGCATCCTGGTTTCTGCTGCTGCCCATCATAGCTATTGAGACTGTTGTGGCGATGAAGGTCCTGAAAAAGGGATTCGTTGATGGGTTCCGAGTTGCTGCAATAGCAAACGCCGTGTCAACGCTCATTGGGATACCTCTTACCTGGATGGTGCTCGCGCTTGTTGAGATGATTATTTCGAAAGGCGGGTCTGCCTGGGGTATCAGCACACCTTTGCAGAAGCTTGCCGCGGTGACGCTTCAGAGCCCATGGCTCATTCCATATGAAGAAGAACTCCATTGGATGGTACCTGCCGCCGGAGCGACACTTTGTATACCGTTTTTCTTTATGTCCGTGTGGTGTGAGCGGTTTGTTGCATTCAAGCTCACTAAAAAAGAACAAAAGCGGGATGTAAACCGCTGGGCCTGGATCGCAAACGGCATCACATATGGGTTGTTGTTCGCATCGTTGATTGTAGTGGCACTGGTTGCGCTGAGATAGAAGTTCAATTACGATCTGCTATGACATAACAACCGCAGGGCTGCTTCTTACTGCTTGAAGGATAGTCGGATAGATAGCTGGAATTATTGATAATGTTGAAGAATGGAGTTGCATTGATAGTAAAATCGGATATTGCGGATATAATCGAAAAAGTGGAGGCCGGGGAGCGGCTTTCGTTCGATGATGGAGTAAGACTCTTCGAAAGCAACGATATAACAGCCATAGGCTGGGCTGCTAATCTCGTCCGAAGGCGAATAAACGGCAACAAGACTTACTACATCGTCAACCGGCACATCAACCACACCGATATCTGCAAAAACCGCTGCAAGTTCTGCGCCTACTCCAGAAGCGAAGGGGAAGAAGGCGCCTATACGATGAGCATAGAAGAAATTCTCGCACGCGCCGAGGAGTACTCTTCCACGCTCAAGTTCACCGAGCTTCACCTGGTCGGGGGGCTTCACCCCACTATGCAGTTCGAATACTACACTGGAATGCTCTCCACCCTTAGAGACCACTTTCCCGGTGTCCATCTTCAGGCATTCACGGCAGTAGAGATTGCGCATATTGCCGAAATCGGCGGGTTTACCGTCGAAGAATGCCTTAAAAGGCTGAAAGCCGCAGGGCTGGGGTCGCTTCCGGGCGGTGGGGCAGAGGTTTTCTCTCCCAGAGTGCGGGAAATGGTCTGCCCGGAGAAGATGTCCGGCGAAAAATGGCTTTCCGTGATGCGCGCGGCGCACAAAGCGGGCGTAAAGTCCAACGCGACCATGCTCTACGGCCACATCGAGACATCCGAAGAGCGGGTAGACCACCTGATTAAGCTCCGCGAGCTTCAGGATGAGACCGGGGGGTTTCTGAGTTTCATCCCGCTCCGGTTCCATCACGAAAATACGAACCTTGCGCACCTGGCACGCCCGCGTTCGGGTATGGACGACCTCAAAGTTGTGGCCGTGGGTCGCCTTATGCTCGATAACTTCCCACATGTCAAGGCGTTTTGGATCATGCTGGGCATAAAGCTCGCGCAGATCGCCGTCTCATTCGGCGCGGACGATGTGGACGGCACAGTGGTAGAGGAAAAGATCACTCACAGGGCCGGGGCCGAGACTCCTGAGAGCCGAACCGTCGAAGAAATCCGCCGGATGATCGAAGAGACCGGCACAATTCCCGTGGAACGCGATACCCTCTATAACGAGGTGGTCAGATGAAGGCACAGGGAGTAGCAATCAGCCGTCAGCCGTCAGCTATCAGCAAGGACATCGCACTGAACTTGATTCAGGGCCCATTCCTTTCCTGGATTCCGAGTCAAGCTCGAAATGACGTTACTTTGTTTGCTTATTATGCTTCGGGATCGCAGTCCATCCCGAAGCACGACATACACCAATCTCTTTCGCTTGCTTCGGACTGCTTGCTGCCGAAGCCGACACCGCAGGTGTCGGAATTGGACTGCAGAACGTTGATCCACCGGATCACGGGAAGGAACGCGAGTCTCCACAGATCTCTTTGGAGTGCGGAAGCGTTAGCTTCCGCTTTTCTATCGGCATCCTCTTCTGATGTGCGGAAAGTATGGGGCCTGTCGGCCCGCATCGGCAGCAAGCAGTCCGATGCAACAAGCAGTCCAAGTACCCTAACACATGACCCCTATCCCCCATCCCACAGGCTCGGCTGCCTGCCGTACTTAAACGTCAAGCCTCTGGTATATACTTTTGAGCATGGCGGGCTGCCGGACGGGTGGGAGCTGGTCTATGCGCCCCCTTCTCAGCTCGCAAGAATGCTTGCCGAAGAGAGTATTGCCGCCGCGCCGGTATCGAGCTTCGCATCCCTTTCGAACCCGAACCTTTCCATCGTGCCGGGGATCAGCATATCGTCAGACGGCCCCGTCATAAGTGTGCTGATGCTCTCGAAAGTCGAGCTGAAGGATGTAAAAACAGTCGCGGCTGACATTAGTTCACTCTCCAGCCGCGCGCTTCTTCGGATAATCCTTTCTGAAAGCTACGGAATGGAGCCGGAATACATCGATTGCGAGCCAAAGCTCGAAAAGATGCTCTCTATGTGCGATGCGGCGCTTATTATCGGCGATCCGGCGATGCTTTGCGATAAAACTGGGCTTCACCTCTTCGATTTAGGAGAAGAATGGCTGAAGCTTACCGGGCTGCCCGCTGTATTTGCGACCTGGGCCGGGCCGAAGGAGTCGATCACGCCGGGGCTCATCGCCGAGCTTAAATCAGCTAAAGAAGAAGGGCAGAAGCGCATCCGAGAGATCGTAGAAGAGCAGTCTCCGAGGCTCGGACTGCCTCCTGAACTTTGCAAAGAGTATCTCACGAAGATAATACGCTATGATCTGGGGCAGAGGGAGATGGAATCGCTTAGAATATTCGGGCAAAAAGCCGCAGAGCACGGGTTGATAAGCTGCAGGCCGGAAGTGCGTGTGGTTGAGGAGTAAGGATTTTGATTAATATAATGGATATAGCCGATGGGCATCGCATTACAGCGGAAGAAGCGCTCGAACTCTTCGAACATGCCAACCTGACTGATCTGGGAGTCGCTGCAGGCGCACTTTGCGATAAGCTGCACCCGGAGCCGGTGCGCACGTACGTAATAGACCGGAACATCAACTTTACCAACATCTGCGCTTCCGGCTGCAAGTTCTGCGCGTTCTTCCGCCCGCCCGGACACCCGGAAGGGTATGTGCTTTCGACAGAAGAGGTGCTTGAGAAGGTCCGTGAAGCTGTCGAACTTGGCGCGACTGAGATCTTGATGCAGGGAGGCCTTCATCCGGGGCTAAAGATTGAGTTCTATGAAGACCTTTTCCGGGCGATCAAGGATAAATATCCCGTTCAAATCCACTCGCTTTCGGCTCCTGAAGTGGTGCATATTGCTGATACGTCCGGTCTGGACATAAAAACGACGCTTTCCCGGCTGAAGGACGCCGGGCTCGACTCTCTACCGGGCGGCGGGGCTGAAATACTCGTCAATTCCGTCCGCGTGCTGGTCTCACCGGGAAAGGCGAGCGTCGAGGAATGGGTGGAGGTAATGGAGACGGCCGCAGGGCTCGGAATGCGGGCTACTGCCACTATGCTTTTTGGCCACATCGAGAGCATGAAGGACCGTGTAGAACATCTGATGGTAATACGCGGCCTGCAGGACCGCACGGGTGTATTTACGGCGTTTATCCCCTGGACATACCAGCCGGGGAATACCATACTCGGCGGTAATACGGTCGGCGGGCACGATTATCTGAAAACATTGGCGATTTCCCGGTTGGTTCTGGACAATGTCCCGAATATCCAGGCATCATGGGTCACGCAGGGCGATGCGGTCGCGCAGATAGCGCTCAGGTTCGGCGCAAACGACATAGGCAGCACAATGATAGAAGAAAATGTGGTGGCTGCTGCAGGCTGCAAGTTCCGGCTTTCAGAAGAGCAGCTTATAGAGCTGATCCACGGCGCGGGGTTTGATGCAGCCGAGAGAGATACGCAGTACAAAATCTTGAGGAAGCACAGCAGGGGATAGCGCGAAAATATGCCGGTTCAGGAAATATCAGTAAAGTCTGCAATAATAGGAGGCAGCACAGGGTTCAGGTTCCTCAAGAAGCACCGGGATGAGCTGCAGTCTTTGGGCGCCATCGAGACGCCTTTCGGAGATTCGGCGCCGGTCCACCTCTGTTCGGCTAAAGGCACGGAGTTTCTATACCTGTCGAGGCACGGGGAGAATGGTTATGATTTGACTGCATCGTTCGTCAACTACAGGGCCAACATCTGGGCGCTCAAATCCCTTGGAGTAGAACGGATTATCTCCTGGTCAGGCCCCGCTGCAATCGACCCGGCGATAAAAATAGGAGAAGTCCTGGTTCCTGGTGACCTTATAGACGAGACGAAACGGCGCGAATATACGTATTTTGAAGGGACAGGGCTCGGCTTTATAAGGCAGAGTCCGGTCTTTTGTCCTGAGTTGTCAGGTGCGCTCATAGACTCCATCGAAAAGCGCTTCGGTGTTTGCCGGAAGGATGATGTATATGTCTGCACTGAAGGTCCCAGGCTCGAAACACCTGCGGAGATACGCAAATACGCAAGCTATGGCGGCTCTCTTGTGGGGATGACTCTGGTCCCTGAGGTGTTTCTGGCAAAGGAGCTGGAAATCTGCTACGCGGCGGTCTGCTATGTAACAAACTTTGCCGAAGGGGTGAGAGAGCGTGCTTTCCGTCCGGGCGTGCTCTTCGAAGGGCTTTTGGACGACGCAGAAGCCCGTTCGGTGGATGATGCCGTAGCCGCTATCGCAGAGACGGCGGTTTCTGTGCTCGCGAAACTCGATACTGAGCCGAGATCATGCTCATGCCCCAAGTTTATGGAGCGTTACCGGCGGCGGGGCAGCATCGGCGGGGACTGGCGCAGTTGGATACTTCCCAAATGATAATCGCAGGAATCTATAAAGTTAGATTATAAACTCCCTGCATAATCGTGGAATAAACGGTGTGATTGTAGATTTCGCCAATAGGCAAGCTGTTTGTTCCAGCCGGGATAGTTCTGATATAATCAGTTTGATACAAAGGAGGCTTCGACTACTCCATGTTGGGTCGTAATAGAAGTAAAAATCAAAAGGAAGGCTGGTCTATGAACGGGCTAGAACTTGAAGAAGGCCGCATAGGGATTCGGGAACGGCTCGGATCGAACAGCAGACTCTGGCTGGTTGCATTCCTTGTTATAGTCTGTGCAGGGGTTGTTTTCATTACCCGCTCTTCCAGCGCTCCGAAGGCCGGGAAAGTCGAAAAACTGGTAGAAAACCCGATAGGCCATTACCAGGACCTGATGCACCGCGGTTTCGAAAAAAGGATCTTGAAAATAGCGCGAGGCCGAGGCGAGGAAGTAGAAGCCAGATTTCTCTCCGACAAGACGTTCAAGCTAGTAGTCCCGTGCGATATTTCATCAAATGAAGTGGACTACCTTTCACGCGCAGCAGCGACAGGTATATGGCGGAGGTTCAGAGTCAGCCCGCTGGTATATACATATACTGAGAACGTCAACGGCTCCAACCCAAAACTCGTCTCACGTACTGCATGGTCCGAAGACATCGGCGATTTTGTTGTTAAATATAACCGCTCCTCAGTATCTCCGTAGTCCATCCTGGGTATGAATAGACTGCCTGCCGGTACGGCAGGCGAGTACTATTTACCCGGAGGTGGGCCGCATATGCGCAGAGTATCCGGCGTCATCGCAATTTTGGCAGTTATCTTCGCAGCAAGCCATCGGGCAGCCGATGCGCAGGTTCAAGCTGTCGAAACCCCACGCGGAATATCGGTTACGGGGACAGCAGAAGTACACGCCATGCCTGATATAGCTTACATTACGCTTGGCGTAAGGAACCGTTCTTCAAAGGCTGAACAGGCCGCAAGCGAGAATGCCGCAGCAGTAACGAAAACCATACAGGCTATAAGACAGCTAAGGATCGCGGAATCTGATATAGAAACCGTGCAGTATACGCTGCAGCCGGTATTTGAGTATCCCCCGAACCAGCAGCCCAAACTGACTGGCTATGAAGCAGCCAACATGGTGAGGGTGACGGTACGCAATCTGGCTCTCGTCGGCAGGGTGATTGACGCAGGCGTCTCGGCAGGTGCGAATGAAGTGCAGAATATATCATTTGCACTCGAGAATGAAGCCAATTACAGGGCAACCGCTATCACGCAGGCGGTACAGGACGGCAGAGCGAAAGCAGCCACCATGGCGAAGGCTCTCGGCGTCAGGCTTGGTAAACTGCTGAACGCTTCGGAGTCCACTTCACCGATAGTCTACCCCATGCTTTCAAGAGCTGAAGCGGCGATGGGAGGAGCAGAGACACCGATCAGCCCGGAGCAGGTTGTCGTGAGGGCTACAGTCAGCCTGGTCTATCTCATAGAGCCTTAAACTTGAACCCGACAGCGTGGTACCCCCGTCCGGATTCGAACCGGAGCTGCCACCATGAAAAAGTGGTGTGCTGGGCCGCTGCACTACGGGGGCCCTCGCTTCATACTACCCCACGCCCGGAATGGTGTCAATTTCATCAGGTTTCAAGACAGCAGATTCCCCAGAAGGTGAAAATCTACACCATCCATACTATTCTCTACCTCTATCCCCCAACCATTCGTTAGCAGTTTGCCTGCGACCCGGCTTTGTGCTAGACTTCTTCTATCTGAAATGAGGTGAACGTGCGTGTCATTGCGAATTTGCAAAGAATGTGTTTTGAAGATCAAGCCTTACATCGCCGGCAAGCCGATAGAAGAGGTCCAGCGGGAATACGGGCTTACTGACATTATCAAACTGGCCTCCAACGAGAACCCTTTGGGCCCGTCGCCCAAGTCTGTCGAGGCTATGAAAAAGGCCGCCGAGAAGGTCGGTCTATATCCTGACGGAAACTGTTTCACGCTGAAAAAAGCGGTGTCTGAGCATCTGGGAGTCCAGCCGGAAAATCTATCTTTCGGAACAGGCTCGGATGAGCTGATTCGAGAGATAGGCAACGCTTTTCTTGACCCGGAAGACTGCGTGGTACAGGCCAGCCCATCATTCAGCCAGTACGAAGGCGCAGCCTCCGCAAACGGCTGCAAGTGCCGGATGGTGCCGCTGAACGCAGATTTTACTTACAATGTCGACGCGCTCATCGACTGCATAGACGAGCATACCAAACTGGTGTACGTCGCCAACCCGAACAACCCCACCGGGACGCTGATGCCCCAGAAAGATGCCGAAAAGCTCCTCTCACACCTGCCGGAGCGGGCGGTACTGGTGTTCGACGAGGCTTATTACGAGTACAACGAGCGGCCGGACTATCCGAACGGGCTTCAGTGGGTGAAGGAAGGCAAAAATGTCATCCTCCTCCGCACTTTCTCGAAGATCTACGGGCTTGCGGGGCTCCGCCTCGGCTACGCCGTCTCCAACCCTGAGCTGATCGGCTACATCGAGCGCCTGCGCCTGCCGTTTAACGTCAACTCCATCGTCCAGGCTGCTGCTGTAACAAGTTTAGCCGACCAGGATCACGTCGAGCGGACCAGAAAGCTGAATGCTGAAGGGAAAAAGTACTTCTACAAAGAGTTCGAGCGGCTCGGCATAAACTATACTCCGAGTGAGGCGAACTTCGTCTGGGCCGATATAGAGCGGAACAGCAAAGAGGTGTTTGTCGAGATGCTGAAGCGCGGAGTCATCATCCGCACGGGCGACATCTTCGGCCAGCCTACCCATATCCGTGTGACTACCGGCCTGCCTGACCAGAATGCGCGGTTCATCAGCACACTGGAAGAGGTACTCAAGTGATAATTGTTCTCAATCCGTCAGCGACCGAGGCGGATATTGAGGAAATTGTTCGAAATCTGAAGGACCGGGGCTACGGCGTCCATTTGTCGAAGGGCGTCGAGAAGACCGTTATCGGTGCCATCGGCGCGCCGGAGCATGATAAAGGGACGATTGCGGAACAGCTTTCGTCCTTCAATTATGTAGAGCGCGTGGTCCCGGTCCTCAAGCCGTACAAAATAGTCGATAAAGAGTATCAGCAGGGCAAAACAGTCGTAAAAGCGGGTGGAGTGGAGATCGGCGGCCGGAAGGTAGTAGTCATGGCCGGGCCATGCTCCGTAGAGACCGAGGAGCAGGTGATTGAGACCGCAAAAGCAGTGAAAGCGGCGGGAGCATCCATCCTCCGCGGCGGCGCATTCAAGCCCAGCACGTCCCCATACGGTTTCCACGGGCTTGGGGAAGATGCGCTGAAAATTCTCGCTGCGGCAAGGGAAGCCACCGGGCTTCCGGTCATCACCGAAGTCATGGACACGCGGGATGTGGAACTCGTGGCGAAGTACGCCGATATCCTGCAGATCGGGACCCGCAATATGACGAACTTCCCGCTCCTTTGCGAGGTCGGGATGACGGATAAACCGGTCATGCTCAAGCGCGGGATGTCTTCCACAATCGAGGAATGGCTGCAGGCGGCGGAATACATCGCCATCAGCGGCAACAGCCAGGTCATGCTCTGCGAGCGGGGGATAAGGACTTTCGAAACCTACACCAGAAACACGTTCGACATAAGCGCAATCCCTGCTGTTGGTGAGCTTACCCATCTTCCGATAGTCGCTGATCCGAGCCATGCCGCCGGAAAAGCCCATCTTGTAGGGCCTTTAGCCAGAGCTGCCGTCGCAGCCGGGGCCGACGCAGTCATCATCGAGGTCCATCCCAACCCGGAGAAGGCGCTGAAAGACGGCGCGCAGGCTCTCACCCCTTCCGCCTTCGCGGAGCTTATGCTGGAACTGAATGCATGCGCGCGAGCGGTCGGAAGACACATGTAAAAGTGGATGAGTAAAATCGTTGACACAATCTCAATAATCGGTGTCGGTCTGATCGGCGGGTCGATAGGGATGACGGCCAAGGCGAGGGGGTTGGCGCGCTGTGTTATCGGCATCGGGAGCAGCCGGAGAAAGTTGCACCGGGCAAAAGAGCTCGCCGCCGTCGATATTTATACCACCGATCTCCTTGCCGGTGTAGCAGAAGCCGATCTGGTCTTCATCTGCACCCCCACCCTCGCCGTACTGCCGACGATCCGTGTAATCGCTCCGGCACTGAAGGAAGGTGCTATCGTCACGGACGTCGGAGGCACCAAGTCCGAGATTGCGAAAGCCGCCGATGCCGCGCTGCCGGAAGGCAGGAGTTTTGTCGGCGGCCACCCGATGATCGGATTAGAGGGCGGTGATGTCGAAGCCGCGCTCCCGTATCTTTTCCTGAAGTCCACATACATCATCACCCCTACTGGCTCGACTGACGTGAGAGCGCTCGACACGCTCGTCAATTTTGCGGAAGCTATAGGCTCCCAGGCCGCTTTGATGAGCCCTGAGGAGCATGACCGGAGCGCTGCCGTCGTAAGCCACCTGCCGCACATCTTATCTGCATCCATGCTCAGGCTCGCGGAAGAGGAGCAGGTATTCCGGCTTGCGGAAGAGAGCTTTAGATGTATGGCGAAAGGAGCGGTAAGCCCACCGGAGACCTGGGTCGACATCTGCCTGTCCAACAAAGAAGCGATCACCGCCGCCATGAAACAGCTCGAAAATATCCTGGCCGAAGTGCGAAAAGCGGTAGAAGAAGGCAATACGAAAGAAATAGATCAGCTCTTTTCGGAAGCATGTGAGCTCGCAAGCGAGTGGACAAGGAAGCCTGCCGGAAATGAGTGACCTCAAAGTATCAGGGCGAAGCGGGCTGAAAGGGGTAATCAGCGTCCCGGGGGACAAATCCATCAGCCACAGGGCGATTATCCTCGGCTCACTCGCCAGCGGCACTACTCGCGTCCACGGGTTCCTGGAAAGCGCGGACTGTCTGAACACCATCAAGGCGTTTCGGATGATGGGAGTCGATATAAAGCGCCTCGCTGCTGGAGAGATAGAGATAACAGGCGCAGGGCTCTCCGGGCTCAAGGAACCTGCGGATATAATCGATGTCGGAAACTCCGGGACAGCTATTCGGCTGATAAGCGGTGTCCTTGCCGGACAGCCGTTTTACTCGGTAATTACTGGGGATGAGTCCGTCCGAAACAGGCCGATGAAACGGATAGTCGAGCCATTGAAAGACATGGGCGCGCTGGTGCATGGCCGCGCGGGCGGCGACAGGGCTCCGCTTACGATACTGGGCGGCGAGCTTTGGACAATTGACCATAAATCTCCGGTAGCAAGTGCCCAGGTCAAGTCCGCGGTACTTTTAGCGGGGCTCTTTGCCGACGGAAGGACGACAGTCACAGAGCCGGCAATCTCCAGAAACCATACGGAGCTTATGCTGAAGGCTTTCGGTGCGGATGTGAAGACCGAAGTGACTGCAGTGTCCGTCGCAGGCAGGCCGCGGCTGGAAGCCAGGGAAATTTCAGTGCCGGGGGACGTATCGTCAGCCGCTTGCTGGCTCGCAGCCGCCCTGATCGTTCCAAACTCGGAAATCACGGTCAAAAATGTCGGGATAAACCCCACACGCACCGGCATACTAGACGTACTCGAATCGATGGGCGCGGATATATCCGTTGAAAACATACGCGGGGATGCAGGCGAGCCTGCTGCAGACATTACGGCACGGGCGAGCGGGCTCAAAGGGACCGAAATAAGCGGAGATATGGTCCCCAGGCTCATAGACGAGATCCCGATCATAGCTGTCGCTGCCGCAAAAGCGTCAGATGATACCGTAATATCAGGTGCCGGAGAACTCAGGTTGAAGGAGACCGACCGGATCGCCGCAGTAGCGGCTGAACTAACCAAATTCGGCGTATCGATAGAAGAGACTACAGACGGAATGATCATCCACGGCGGCTCCGGCCTCACCGGGACGGAGTGCAGCTCGCACGGCGACCACAGGATCGCCATGTCCTTAAGTATTGCCGCGCTTGCGGCACAGGGCGAGACGGTTATCCGAGATGCAGGCTGGATAGAGACCTCTTATCCGCAGTTCGCACAGACGCTGAATTTCCTTTGTGGTTCCTAAGGTTATTTACACGGGTAAATAGACCATGCAGCGTTGTGTTGGAGGAATTTGATGGAAATTCTCAGAAACCGGGCGCTTGCGGAGAGTGTCAGACAGCATCTGATGGAAGATGACAGGCTGGGCGGACAGTCGCTGGAGGTCGTGGCGAGCGGCGGGTTCATCCAGGTTATCGGCAGAGTCGATACAGAGGAACAGAAAGAGCTTGCATTGAAGCTGGCGAAGGGCGTAATGGGTGTCAGAGACGTCGAAGACCGCATAGTGGTCCGCGATGACTCCGAGGACGAGTGACCTTCGGAGTGAAACGTGTCTTAACTGCCGAAGTTACGCGCTTTATTCGGCCCACTCTATGTGCCACCAGTAGAAGCCGCCCTGTCTGCGGCGCACAGTGACGGATTTCTTTCCATCAGCGCTTATGACACGGACGGCATCCATGTATGAGTCGCCTATATCGTGGTTATACGGCGACATATCGGCCAGATAGGCAATGTACTTCCCATCTGGACTCCATGCTATTTCCTCTGAACTGCTCATACATGGCATACCGATGGTTTTGGTGTTTCCATTCGCCGGGTTGTAGATAGTGCAGCTACATCTATATATTATCGCCAGCCTGGAATCAACAGGACTGAATATCTGGCTTTCCGGTTTCGGAAACGCCCTTATTCTACCGGTTATAGTATCACCGACGACTAAATCTCCGCCATCTAGCCCGAGGCGCGCACATTTCCATACACGATTTGCATAAAACCGCCCATTACCCGAAAAATGCCAGCAGCCATAGAATCCAAGACCAGGTTTTATCTGGCCCAGTCTTTTGCCGGTCTTTTTGTCGATGATAATTCTGTTTTCGCCTTCATTCATCACTCCGTAGCGAAGGTCCGGGTCGAACCCGTAACACTTGGACAGGTCAGACTGGCGATATTTGCCGGGCAGCTCTACAGTCTGGTCTTTCTGATCGTGCATCTCAAGAATAAGCTTGCCGCTTAAGTCGGAGAGAGGCATATTATCCCGGCAGGAAGCGGCTGGAAGGTAGATGGCGGCTGCGATTACAGCCGAAAGAAACGCATAACTCGCAGCATTCATCACCGCCGAAACGCCGAGCCCGGTAAGTATCTTTCGTTCTCCCCGCTTCATTACTAAAAGCAGCAGAAAACCCTCTATAACTGCTGTCGCAAGGTATATGGGCGGTATGGTAACCCAGATGTTGTCTTTTGGCATAGTAAAAAGGCCGATTGCACTTGTTAGAGCATTGATGACGAATAGATATATGAAAAGGGTGCCAAAACCGCGTTTCAGGAAACGGTTTGCGATCAGCGCCTCTATCAGAGAAATACAGAGCAGTAGAGGGACTGTAAAGATCATGGGAAACAGCAGCAGGCTGCATGGCCCGGCAGCCATAAGCATCTTGACGACCGAAGGCAATATAAGGTCGGCGAAAGCCGGTGTGGAAAATGACACAAAGAGAGCAAGACTTGCGAGCAGAACAGCGGGTTTTCTCATTATAGGAAAATCCTCCCAAGATTCGTCCGGCTCGGTCTTCTGAGCGGTTCAGTTAATATTATCTACCTTATGCTTGCCTGTCAATGTCCGTTTATCATAAAATATGGCGGCTCAGCTTAATTTGACAGCCGTTTTCTCACATGTTATACTCAAATCGTGGCGGCCGCGCGCTGTTTGGATTGACTAATGCAGTACCCTCCAAGTCGTACATGACCCAGACAGATGTCCCGCCGGACGTGGCTGAAGAAGTAATTATAAAAATCCCTGGTAATTTGCCGAAAATAGAGTTGGAGCCATTTTTTCCGGCTCTTTCGGAAGGGGTGAACAAAAGTTGCTCATCGAGCAGGGCCTAAGGCAAGCATTAACTCAAAGAATCGATCCCAAGCTGATCCAAGCCAACACCATTCTGCAGCTTTCTCAAATTGAGCTCCAGCAGGTGATGGAACAGGAACTCATGGAGAACCCTGCGCTCGAGGTCCCGGAAGACGACCCGTGCGAAGGGTGCGAGATACCGAAGTCCCTGTGTATCGACTGCAGTTTCAACAAGCAGAAAGCAGAGAGCGACGACGTTGACATCAGCGTCTATGAGCTGGAAGTTCCCACTGATTTCACCGGCGATCCTGACAGCGAAAGTGACTTCATCTCCAACATCGAAGCCTCTGTGTCCCTGCAGGACCATCTGCGCACTCTTCTTCGCGCCGTAGCCCACCAGGACCAGTATGAGATTGCGGACTATCTGGTCGCCAATATCGACGATACCGGGTACCTGAGCTGCAAGGTCGAGGAGGTTTCGGAGTCGATTGGAGTAAGTGTGCAGGAAGTCGAGGCTGTCCTCGCGCTTATTCAGACTTTCGAACCGGCCGGGGTCGGCGCAAGAGACCTTCAGGAATGTCTCAAGATCCAGCTCGAACAGCTGGAGGAAGAAGGCAAAGGCAACTGGATCGCGCTTTCCATAGTACGGGACTCCTGGCAAGATATGGTCGCACGGCGCGTGGGACGGCTTGCGAGAAGGCTCAAGGTCACGCAAAAAGAGGTCAACGACGCCCTGTCATTTATCAAAAACAGCCTCAATCCGTATCCGGGTAATGCTTTCCGCACGCCATGGGCCGCTAAGACAAACGATCCAGGCTCCGCTGTCCGCCCGGATGTCATAGTTAAAAGGACACTTTCTGGTTTTGAGATAGAGGTAGTTCAATCCGAACAGTATCTTCTGGGCATCAACTCACGCTACAAAAAGGCGTATCAGGAACTGAAAAACGGCAGCGGAAATAAATATTCCGATGAAGAGAAGAAACATATAACAGAATTTGTCGAACGGTCCAACCTCTTCATACGGAATATCAACCAGCGCCGCCGAACGTTGAGACTGATAACAAAGGCGATTGTGGAGTTTCAGCAGGGCTATCTCGAAACCGGCTCTAAATCATTCCTCAGGCCGCTCACCCGCACCAAGATCGCGCGGAAATTGAAGCTGCACGAGTCGACCGTCAGCCGGGCTACGTCAAACAAGTACGTCCAGCTTCCGAGCGAGGAGATCGTACCGTTCGATTTCTTCTTCGACGGGTCTGTTTCGGTAAAGGACCTTATTGGTGAACTGATAGCGAAAGAAGACCGCAGCAATCCGCTTTCGGACCAGGCGATTGCCGAAATACTTCAGGAGAGAGGGCTTGCGGTCGCCAGACGGACGGTAGTGAAGTACCGCGAAGCTCAGAAGATCCTTTCCTCCCGCCAGCGGCGCCGGTGAACCGCCCTTATAGGTAACAGTTCACTCTTGATAAGAATTATATATCATTCTAAGCAACCAGCACGTCACCCTGAACTATGGAGTTTCAGGTTATACCTGAAACTCGCCCGGAAGATTTTCGGCTATAGCCGAAAATCCATAGATTCAGGGTCCATTCTTTTCCTGGATGCTGAGTCAAGCTCAGCATGAC
>JBDKUN010000027.1:0-38437 GCA_039679675.1 Armatimonadota bacterium | reverse complement strand
GGGAATAATGCTTGGTGGAGCATTTCTGAGCCCCAGTATCAGCTCAAAGTAAATATATACCAAGAGAGATCCTACTCCTCCACCAATGATTAAGCCAAAAAATTCGTTGACGAAGTCGTCATCACTGCATTTCATACGAACCATAGCATAAACCCCTGCTCTTATCGCTACCCCTATCAAGAAGCCCTCCAAAAACCTGAGTATATCCATACCATCTCCTGATCAACATCCGCAGATTGATCACTGTACAAATGCGTAACACAGACACGCATTATTATGCCTGCTTGCTGTCAAAATTAACCAGACTTCGAGGCAAACTCTCTCCTAAAGGCTTTCACTTTACTTATCCGGATGCTGCAGATAGCACCATCAAACGAGATTCCAATTGTTCAGACGAAACACTGACAACTATCTCTCCTGGTTGGCCATTGTTTTGAACTACAGCTAATAGTAATCCATTAAATGCTTTCATACTGCTATGTTTTGGATTTTCATGACTTCGTGGATCACCGGAACCAAGTCCGATCAATCTTCCACTTCCGCTGACTTTAACATTAATCTTGTCGCATGCCGTCGGAACGAAGCTACCATCCTTATCTGTTATGCTGACAGTTATAAAAGACAAGTCACGATTATCAGCTTTGAGCACAGTTCGATCTGCGGATAGCTCGATCTTGGCTGCACAACCTGTGGTTTTTATCTCATGGCTGCACACAACTGCGCCATTTACGGTTCCTTGCGCCCTTATTGCTCCGGGGTTATATGGGACTTCCCATTCAATATGACCAAGCGGATTCCTGGGGTTGCTTCCAAGCGATTCACCGTTCAGGAATAGCTCTACACTATCGCAGTTGCTGTAGCACCACACTTTAATGATGCTGCCTTCTTTTCCGGCCCAGTTCCAATGGGGGAATATATGAACCATCGGCTTATCAGTCCACTCCTGAAGGAAATAGTAGTAGGTATCTTTTGGGAAGCGGCACAAATCCAGCACTCCGAATTGACTGGTAACTACCGGCCAGCCTGATGTTTCACCCCAATATTCGATTCCAGACCACATTGCTCCGCCTGCGAGCCAGGGTCTCTTTACAATGTGAGACCACTCAAGCTCAAATTGTGTGCAGAGATCATATATGCTGCAGTACTGCCCTTTAAGAGCAAGAATTCTTCCATCGCCAAGGATCGCTGTGGAGTCTATATTAGATTCTATTTCTTCATAGATTCCGCGCGCGCCGCGGCCCGAAGAGAATTCACTAATCAACATCTTGCGTTCAGGATAAAGCTCATGGTCTCGGTCGTCTATTCCCATTCCACCGCCGTTATATCCCATTATGCTAGTAACAAAAGCAAATCCGTTGGCGTTTGCGTCGGTGTTGGCTTCACATCCAAACGCAGTTAGGCGAGTAGGATCTTCTTCGTGAGCAACATCATTCATAACTTTCAGGTATTCAGTGAGTTTTCCATCTGCGCTTCCCGCAGTATTCGCAAGGCTCCAGCAGATAATACTGGGGTGGTTGCGGTTGCGATGGATCAGGTCACGCAGCGGAGGAAGTGAGACTTCTGCTTCATCAAGATAGCGGGTCTCCGCCCAGACCAATAACCCTAATTGATCACATGCATCCATAAGCGATGGGGATGCGTCATTGTGCGATGATCTGAGGAGGTTGCAGCCCATTTCTTTCATTACTTCGACTGTCTTATAGTTGGCTCGGTCCGGTAGTGCTACTCCCAGTCCACCGAAGTCGTGGTGGATACACATTCCCCTCAGCTGCATATGTTTTCCATTCAGGAAAAAGCCTTTGTCTGATGTGAATTCATACCAGCGAATACCGAAAGGCGTGCGGTAGGTATCCGATATTTCACCATCGACTATCACTTTTGTGTTTGCATTATACAAGTAAGGAGAATCAGGCGACCACAGATTGGGATTTGCTATTGCAGCTATTTGAACAATATCTTCTGATCCGCCTGAAGGAATGGAACCATTGTTCTTAAGAGTGGTTATGATATTCCCTTCGGAATCGGCAATATCGGTCTCAAGAGTGTACTGCTGCCCGTGTTCAGCATCGTTTTGAAGCGTTGTTTTAATATTTACTGTGGCTTCTGATTCGGAAATACTTGGGGTAGTAACAAAAGTGCCCCATTTCGCCACATGAAGAAGGCCTGTCGATATGAGCCATACATTTCTAAAGATACCACACCCCTCATACCACCAGCCTTCACGGTCATCGGAACTTTCGTTGAAAGTGTCAGGATTATCGACTTTTACTGCAAGTACATTCGGTTTATCTGCGTATAAATACGGTGTAAGGTCGCAGATGAATCCAGTGTAGCCATATCGGTGCGTTTGCAGCAGTTCTCCATTTACCCAAACAGAACTATTGCGGAATACGCCTTCAAATTCGATAAAATACTTTTTCCCAGGTTGATAATTATCAAATTCAATGTACTTGCGGTACCAGGCTATTCCCTTGGGTAAATATCCTGCCCACATTATGTTGTTCTTATCGAAAGGTCCTTCAATCGAAAAATCGTGGGGTACATTGACCTTCTGCCACTCTTGATCATCAAAAGCGTAGCGGTCAGCATCCGCTGCATCACCCTTGAAAAACAGCCAATTTGAGCCTAAATGGTCTCGCTCTCTCATTTCTATTGTCTCCGACAGTATGATATTATTTAAACTCCGGCGCGCTTTTTGCGCCGAAGTTTCCTTCTCGACGTTCGTAACCTCATCTTCTAAGCTGAAATATATCAGATTTCGATAGAAAAGCGGCGTCAAGCCGCCGCACTCCAAAGAGATTGGCAGAGATTCGTAGCATATGAGTAGATGCTGTAAATCTCTACCTTCCGCGTCTCCGTGGTTCAAAAACTGACTGCTGACAGCTAAACAAAAAGAGCGCGGCAGTACTACACCACCGCGCTCTTTATCTTCTAGTTTACTTCGCGTGTTCGACCGCGCGAACTTCCCGGATGACCGTAACTTTGATCTGGCCGGGATATTCCATCTCGTCTTCTATCTTTCTTGCCACATCATGGGCAAGTTTTGCGGCTCCGTCATCGTCGACAGACTCCGGCTTGACCATAACGCGGATCTCTCGTCCGGCCTGGACTGCGTAGGTCTTATCGACCCCTTCGAAGGAGTCGGCTATGGTCTCCAGCTTCTGCAGCCGTTTGACGTAGGTTTCGAGCGTCTCTCTCCTGGCGCCGGGCCTCGATGCAGATATTGCATCTGCGGCAAGAACAAGTACCGCTTCCACGGAATGCGGCTCTATGTCATTATGGTGTGCTCCGACCGCATGGATAACTTCCGCAGGCTCCCTGTACCTCTTTAGGAGATCCATAGAGATAACCGCGTGCGGCCCCTCAACCTCGAAATCGACGGCTTTGCCCAGGTCATGCAAGAGGCCTGCGCGCTTTGCAAGCGGGACGTTTACGCCGAGCTCGGCAGCCATCGCGCCGGCAAGATGGGCCACCTCAATCGAGTGGTCCAGGACATTCTGCCCGTAGCTCGTCCGGTATTTCAGCCTGCCGAGGAGTTTGATCAGTTCCGGGTCAAGGCCGGTAACGCCAGTTTCGAATACCGCCTGCTCCGCGGCTTCCCGCATCTTGGTTTCGATTTCCTCACGGGCCTTGTTTACAGTCTCCTCGATCCTGCCGGGATGAATCCTTCCATCAACTATGAGGTTGGAAAGCGCGGCTCGCGCGATCTCTCTTCTCACAGGGTCGAATCCCGATATAACTACTGCCTCCGGGGTGTCGTCGATGATTAGATCGACGCCCGTAAGCGTCTCGAACGCCCGGATGTTCCGGCCTTCACGGCCGATAATTCGGCCTTTCATGTCGTCGCCGGGCAGCGGGACGACCGAGACAGTCGTTTCGGCGGCCTGATCGACAGCGCAGCGCTGGACTGCGATTGTTATGATGTCGCGTGCGCGCCTGTCGCACTCCTCACGAATCTGGTCTTCCGTTTCCCTGATACGGCGGGCGACTTCGCGCTCGCACTCCCGCTCTATCTGCCGAAGCAGCATATCGCGGGCATCATCAGCGGAAAGCCGGGCTATCCGCTGCAGCTCTTCGAGCTGTTTTTCAGCAAGGGTGTTCGCTTCTTCCAGTTTGGTGGAAGCAGCCTGCTCTTTTTCGGACAGTGTCCGTTCCTTTTTGTCGAGATTATCGAGCCTTCGGTCTAACGTCTCTTCTTTTTGAGTCAGTCTTCGCTCCAACCGCTGGATTTCAGCGCGTTTTTCACGATTTTCTTTCTCAATTTCAGAACGTATCTTATAGGCTTCTTCTTTAGCCTCAAGCTCTGCGAGCTTTTTCTGCGACTCGATGTCCTTTTCCAGCCGCCGTTTTTCTTCATCGACCTCGGCGAACATCGCCTTGGCCTTAAGTTGGTTTGGCTTGATATAGAGTGTGAATCCGACGGCTACACCGGCAACTGCCGCTGCCAAACCGACGATTACACCTATCACTATTGGGGTCAACTTTCCCTCACCTCCCGATCATGGGGATTAGTGAGGTCGAGCGAAAGATACTAATCAGCCGTATTAACACTAATGTTGATTTCATATATTTATTAACACTCCGGGCGTCCTGCCCGGTGGTGCGAAACCTCGTGTGATGTCGCTCTGATGTGTCCTCCTCTCGCCTCCTGTATACATTTATTAGTCTTCAGGCAAAAGCCTGTCTATAACCCGGGAGACTATCTCCCAGTGGAATCCTCGCCGCTGGAGAAACCCAGCCAGCTTACGTTTCGTCTCAGGATCATTTATCTCTTTGCCGCCAAGTTTTTTTACGGCTAGATCCAGAGCCATATCAAACTCTTTTTCTTCGTCTACTTGTTCGAGTGCTTCTTCGACCAGTTCCGGCGCAACGCCCTTTCGCCTCAGTTCCCATTTCATTTGGGAACGGCCTATCGGCCTGTTTACGATCCGGCTTGCCACCCAGTCAGCTGCAAAACGCCCGTCGTTGACGAAATCGATATTTCCAAGCTGCTCAATAACCGCGGATACAACATCCTCAGGATAGCCTTTTTGGAGCAGCCTTCTTTCCAGCTCTTTTCCGGTCCTTGACCGGTAATCGAGGAGTGTCAGGGCAGCTTCCCTGGCGCTTCTCACTTCCTCGGCGCGGAGCACTTCGGCAAGTCTTTCACCATCGACCTCTTGGCCTGTCTTCAGCCCAAGGTCGACGACCACTTCTTCGCCGACTCCGGCGACAAACTCGCCGTTTACATAGATGGAACGCCTGTTTCCGCGCCTTTTCTGTTGCTCAATCGCCGTTATAACGTCCATCTTTTAGCTCTCAGCTGACAATCTTTACTCAATCACGAAATCGGAACAGAATGAATAGGTGGCGATCCGTGCTTCGGGACGAACTGCGGTCCCGAAGCATAGGATAGAGAAGGAAAAATTTCTTATGCTTTGGAATAGCATCCCGAAGCACACTTTCCACCAATTCCTAAATCCTATTTCTGTTGCTTCGGACTGCTTGCTGCCGAAGCGGGCCGGTAGGCCCTTTCTCCCTTTAGTGTTTTCGTGATAAAAACTCTCAGCTTTCCTGTTCAGTGGAAGCAGCAGCTTCTTCGGGCTGCTCTTCGCTGCTATTTGCTCTGATTGCGGCCTCAAGCGAGTCCATGATATCAGGGTGTTCCTCTAAATACTGCTTTGCGTTCTCTCGTCCCTGGCCCAGCCTCTGCTCACCACAGGTGAACCATGTGCCGGACTTATTGACGAATCCAAGCTCCGTAGCCAGATCGAGAATTCCGCCGCTCTTCGAGATGCCCTTGCTGAACATAACGTCGAACTCAGCCTGCCTGAACGGCGGTGCGACCTTGTTCTTCTGTACCTTCACCCGGACCCTTGTCCCCATAACTTCGCTTCCGGTCTTGATGGTATCGATCTTGCGGACTTCGAGCCTGACGGATGACCAGAACTTGAGCGCTCTTCCTCCCGGAGTGGTCTCAGGGTTGCCGAACATAATGCCGATCTTTTCTCTGATCTGGTTGATGAAGATCGCGGCGGAGTTTGTCTTGGAGACGGAACCGCCGATTTTCCGCATTGCCTGGGACATGAGTCTCGCCTGCATTCCGACGTGGGAGTCACCCATATCCCCTTCTATCTCGGCCTTAGGCACGAGCGCGGCCACGGAGTCAAGGACTACTACATCTACTGCCCCGCTTCTGATGAGCGCGTCTACGATCTCCAGCGCTTCTTCACCCGTTCCAGGCTGTGAGACCAGGAGGCTGTCGATGTCTACTCCGAGGTTTTTCGCATAAGTCGGATCGACCGCGTGCTCTGCGTCGACAAACGCGGCTGTGCCGCCCGCCTTCTGGGCCTCGGCTACGATATGATAGGCAAGAGTGGTCTTTCCTGATGATTCCTGCCCGTAAATCTCTGTAATTCTGCCTCGCGGGATGCCGCCGATTCCAAGTGCCATATCGAGCGCAATCGATCCCGTCGGAATGACATCCGATTCGACCTTAGGCTTTTCTCCAAGTCTAATTACCGCGCCGCGCCCAAATTGCTTTTCTATCTGGGCAAGCGCCAGATCCAGCGCTTTCTGCTTATCCATCAGTGACTTACTCCCCTCCGGTATCCGAAAGGCGAACCTCCCGAATTACCGAATAAACTGGTCCTTCTCTTCTTAAATCGCTCTTCATAACCGCGACGGACTCAACTTTGAACGATCCCAACCGCCCGGTTTTCGCACTTTCAAGCACGGGGCCGAGCTCTTTTGCGTCGCGGCTGTCTTTTACTCTTCCGATTGTTATATGAGACTTAAATGGTCTGGTTTCTTTCTCAAATCCGAGCTTTTCGAGTGCGTCATCCACTCGCCCTGCTATTTTTGCGAGCATTTCGCTTCCCGATGTTACTCCCACCCAGACAGTTTTTGGCCTGCCGGGGTTTGGAAACGCGCCTGCTCCGCCCAATTCCACGTCAAACGGCTCGATATAGCGTACCGCCTCTTCTATAGCCTGTGAAATGGCCTTAATTCGGTCGCTTTTTACACCGCCCAGGAACTTAATAGTGATATGATAGTTCTCGTTGGCGACCCATTTGACTGCCGGGGCGACTTTTATGAACTCTTCTTGAACTGAAGATATTCTACGCTTCAGGCTGTCGGAAATCAAGACGGCTACGAATGTTCGTATCTCATCGGGCATACGGATAAACTCCGTTTTCTATTTACAGGTTTCCGTCTATAGACGAAAACCTCTTTCAGGAGAGTTTCAGACATCACTGAAACTCATTGTGGGGGATGTTAGAGCAGGTGACACCTCAGCATGACCAGCGCAGCTTGAGCGCTGCGGGCCTTGACATCCAGCCGTGAACCGGCAAATCGATATTCAACGGAGGATTCTTCACCCTCCGAGCTGATTGCGATATACACAAGCCCGACCGGTTTGGTCGCTGTCGCTCCCCCCGGCCCGGCAATACCTGTTATCCCCATTCCGATATTCGCCCCGGTAGCAATTCTCACGCCTGACGCCATAGCTTTCGCCGTCTCATGGCTTACGGCGCCATGTTTCTCTATAATGTCCCGAGGCACTCCAAGGAACTTAACTTTAGATTCATTACTGTAGGCGACAATTCCTGCAAGTAATGCAGCAGAACTTCCGGGAATATTTGTTATCCGGTTAGAAAGAAGCCCTCCCGTGCAGGATTCCGCAAGCGCGAGAGTGAGTTTTTTCTCGATTAACCTCTCGACGGCTACCTGCTCAAGGGTTTCTCCATCCGCTCCGAATACAACGTCTCCGAGCCGTTCTCTAAGTTTAAGTTCGACTTCACGAATCATCCGGTCGGCTGATTCCATATCATCAGCTTTTGCCGTTATCCTTAAATGGACTTCACCCGGATGCGCAAGCGGCGCAACAGTCGGGTTCTCACTTCCGAGAAGGTCTAATACCTGCTCTTCGACCGCCGACTCGCCAAGACCTGCAATTTTCAAAACTTTTGATTTGATAAGCGCCGTCCTGCCGCCGGTCTTTTCCCGAAGATACGGCAGTACGCCTTGCTCTACCATCGGGACGAACTCCTGAGGCGGCCCCGGAAGGCATATTACTATCTTTCCATCATGCTCGAAGACGGCTCCCGGCGCGGTTCCGAAATCATTGGGAAGGCCACGGCCTTCTTTGGGAAGAAACGCCTGCTTAATGTTCCGTTCCGGCATATGAAGCCCGCGTGAAGCGAAATATTCGCGCACGCGATTTGCTGAGTCTTCATCCAGAACAAGCTCTACGCCAAGCGCTTCTGCGGCGGCTTCTTTGGTTAGATCGTCTTCAGTAGGCCCCAATCCGCCGATGGTAAAGACTATATCAGCTCGTGAAACCGCCGTGCGGACCATCTCCACGGCGCGCTCGTAATTGTCCCCGACGGTGCTTCTGCGGTAGAGGTCAATTCCCAACTCAGCTAAGAGGCGCGAAAGATGTGCAGCATCAGTATCAACGATCTGGCCGAGCAAAAGCTCTGTTCCGACCGATATAATTTCAGCGCGCAAATTAGTCCTCCGCAGATAAAAGTCACAATGCTGACAGCTTATTATAACCTACATGACAAGCTGAGAGCAAGAAAAGGATGCAAAAAAGCAGCCAGACATATTGACAAATGCCTGACAGGTGGTTATACTTCCTCTGCGTTTGTAATGGATGCTTGCAATGGAGTTGGTTGATACGTATGAGCGCGAGACTTGGCTTCCGAAGCATCACAGGAAAACTCCTGGCTACATTTTTTCTGGTGTTCTTGCTTATGGCGGCGCTTCAATTCGTCACCCACCGCGAGTACAGCCAGAGTTACTACAAACTCGCGTCGGATTCTATGCTTGCGCAGGCCAAAGCTGCGCAGACCGGTGTAGAAAGTGCCCTGGACAGTTCCACAGAATGCCTCAAACTGACCCTCAGCACACTGGGTAAAAACAAAAAACCCGAGTATATAGAGCAAAAACTCCAACTGCTGGTCAATGGCAACCAGAATTTCATCGCTGCCGGGTTGATGGATGAGAAAGGGCATCTGATCTGCAGATACCCGGCGCTTCCGCCAGGCGGAAAACTTGCCGCACTCCCGCCCGCCATCCTCAGGTCCGTTCCATGTGTTTCTGCTGTCAGCCGGTTAGGTGGACAACCGGTCTTCACGATAACCATTCCAGCCCCTACGGCGGATAACCACCTTAATATCCTTTATGTAGTCGTATTGGCAGATGCAGTCACGCGCGTGCTGCATGATTTCGCTGGTGAGTCCCATTGTATTGTGGTATTGGACCGCGACGGCTGCGTTGTTTCCCAGACCAGCGGCAGTATAGATCAAAGGTCGATTCATAAGGCATTGTTCAGCCCGGAAATGGCTGAGGGGCAGTTCTATAAATTCGATAGTCCGGATGTTTGCGGATGGGGGACTGTTTGCGAGGGGTCCGGCTGGCGTATCGCCGTGCTGGAGCGGCCCGAAGTAAGTAATACTTCAGCTGCCGGTGTTTATATACCTTTGCTGTGGGCGATGTCGGCAGTTCTGGCGATTTTGATATTCTTCATCATCGGCAATCGAATAGCCAGCCCGATAAGGAAGCTCTCACGCGCTGCCGCTGCCGTAGCTGTCGGCGACCTGAGGCGCAGGGTAAAAATAAATACCAACGACGAGCTGCATTCGCTTGCGGCCAACTTCAACAAAATGGCAGATAGCCTTGAGACCCAGCAAAGAGCGCTTTGGTTGACGACACGTGTCCAGCAGAGTCTTTTGGACGTAACAAAAACAGTATCCGCAAGCCTGGATGTAAAGGTAGTAGCATCGTCTATCGAAGATATACTGAAGTCTCAGTTCGGGGTGGAGCATGTGATCATCTACAGGGTCAGTGGCGAGAGCTGTGAAATCGAGCCGATCCTTACACCCGAATCCGGAGACGATGCATTTTCTGCAGCGATGCTGGGGTTTGCCCGGCATGCCCTGGATTCACTTGGAGATATGCCCGCTCCCGGTGTTGTGGCTTATTCCTGCCCGAAAGCCGGGGAATTGCCGGTTGTTACGGTCCCTCTGGTAGTCGGAAGCCGCCCGGTAGGTGTATTGATAACCACATTTCCCGGCGAAGACTATTCGAAGATGCAGTTGGAGGACAGGATCAGTTTTCTTGAGTCTTTCGGGTCATGCGCCGCGATAGCCGTCCATAACGCCTGTACACATGGACGTACGGAGGAATTGATCGATACGCTGGACTCGCTGAGAAGAGTGGACGAGTCGATATCCGCATCGCTGGACTTAAGACAGGTCCTGTATGCTTTGGTAAGGACGACGGAAGATGTTATGTGGGCAGAAGCCTGCGCCATACTTCTTACTGACGGCAGCGGGAGGCTCACTGTAGCGGAATCGAGCAATTTGAGCAGGAAATGCCTGAAAGATCTGGAGATGGAGCTGCAGGATCGAACGAAATGTTCGGTTTCGGCAGAAATCTGCCGTGATGCACAACAGGACAAAGCTCCGGCGGATGAAGGTGCTGTAACCCGTATATATATCCCGCTCATGGCCGGTGAAAATGCCGTCGGGGCCGTCGTAGTCTGGAAAAAACTCGACGATAAATCCGAGCAGAAGGAGATCGAACTGCTTTCAGCCATTGCGAGCCACGCTGCAGTCGTAATTGCCAATGCGAAAATGTTCAGCAGAGAGAACAGGATAGCTGAAACGCTGCAGAGCATGCTGGTGGGCGTGATTCCGAACAGACTCGGCGGGTTGATGCTTGGCAATAAATATCTATCAGCTCTAGACGAGGCCCGTGTAGGCGGTGACCTTTTCGATGCTATCGCTCTGCCGAACGGAAAGACCGCGCTGTTGATAGCTGATGTCTCAGGCAAGGGTATTCAGGCCGCGGTGCATACGGCAATGGTGAGGTATATGGCCCGCGCGTTCATCTTCCAGTGGCAGGAGAGCCCCGCAGCAGCGCTTGATATGCTGAACCGTGCCATTGTGAACTATTTCGGCAGCATTGCGATAGTGACAGTTTTTTGTGCGATCATCGATCCAGCTGCCGGCTCGATAGTCTACGCAAACGCGGGGCATCCGCCTGCGATCATTCTCACACACTCAGGTAAACAGCAGATAATGCTGTACCGCACCGGCATTCCGGTCGGTTATACGGAAGATTCGAAGTATGAGGAGAGGGAAGCTTTTCTGTCACCCGGAGACCTGCTCCTTTTGTACACCGACGGGATCATAGAGGCGCGGCGCAATGGCGAAATACTTTCCACTGAAGGGCTTCAGGACATTCTTTTCCGGCATGCCGAACTGGGGCCTGAAGAGATGGTCGAGATGATCTGTGAAGAGACGCGGAACTTCGCGGAAGGCAACATTAGAGACGACATAGCGATCATAGCCGCAGCGCTGGAGAGTAAACCCGCGGCTGTCAGACAGTGGGAGATAGATTATCAACACATTCATTAGCTCTCGGATAGGAGTAATGTGGAGATGAACGGCTGGTTCATCGATCTGGAACTGGGACAGGAGCAGGTCGTCAGGGTCAATGGGGATGTCGATTTTATGAACAGCTCCGAGTTCTCGGTATTACTGGCTCGCGCGGTTGAGAAAGGCCCAAAAGTCGTGGTCGATCTCTCACAGGCGGAACTGCTGGATTCGAGCGCGCTCATGGCGCTTTCCGAAGCTGCAAAACAGGCACAGAAGGCCGGTGTGCAGGTTACTCTTTCGGGTATGAGCGATGGGATTCTGAGGGCGCTTCAAATAACGGGGATTGCCGCGTCGCTGGGGCTTGCGATGGTCAAATCGGAGAGGCACAGACATCACAAGGATCAACCGAACCTCAACCGGCAGGATTGGAGAATAACCGAATCTGTAGTCCTGGCTGAACCGGAGATGATTTTTCACCTGCGTGACCTGGGAGTTTCTGCTGCTCAGAAGTCGGGGCTCGACCCGCAATCCATAGAAGATGTAAGGCTGGCTCTGACAGAGGCCCTTACGCAGATTTTGAGAGCTACGGCTTCTTCCGAAGCGAACCCAAACAAAATATGCCTCCGCTGTATGTGCTGTCCATCGGCATTCGTGATGGAGGTGACCGGCAGCAGTGGCCGCCGCAAAAATGATGCTATAAACTCCATCGGTTTCAAATTGATTAACGCGCTTATGGATGAGGTAAACGCTGATACCGGCGAGCAGGGCAGCGAGTTCAGGCTGCTCAAATGGATAAGGCGGGAGTGAGTTTTGGCAATTGGAGCGAGTTGAGTTAAAATGATAATGTAATAGATATAAAGAGAACGGAATAACGGATGGATGGCGGTTGAGGGCCAACAACTTAATAGTAAACCTGATGAAGACAAGTTATCTGCCCGTAAATTGAGAAGCTGGAGCATGCTTCGGGGCCGTCGGCAGCACCATTTTATGCGCGCCGCTCTCGTGGGACTTTTCGCCGGTATTGCCGCTGTCCTCTTTCAGATTGCACTTTTCTACGCTGAAGGTTTACGCAATCATTTTATTTCCTGGCTAAAGATGTTCCCCACCTGGGGATGGGTCGTGCTGCCTGTGACAGGCGCTGTGGTTGGCGCAGTTGCAGGTTACATAACCTCCAAATATGCTCCCGAAGCATCCGGGAGCGGCATTCCGCATGTAAAAGCCGTTTTGCTCCAGTTGAGGCCGATTCGCTGGCAGCGCATACTGCCGGTGAAGTTCATCGGCGGCATTTTGGCTATCGGCGCGGGCTTCTCGCTTGGGCGCGAAGGCCCCACAGTCCAGATGGGTGCGTCTGTAGGCAAGATGCTTTCCCAGTTTCTCCATGTCCCGAAGCGTTCGAGGCCGCAGCTCGTGGCAGCAGGAGCCGGTGCAGGACTGGCAGCCGCTTTCAATGCGCCTCTTGCCGGTTTCATATTCGTAATCGAGGAACTGCAGAGGGAAATGTCTCCGCTGACGTACAGCACAGCCCTGATCGCTGCGGTAGCCGGAGACATCGTTACTCGGACACTTACCGGGCAGCTTCCGTCGTTTCGCATAGCGGGCTATCCGACTCCGCCTCTTGCAGCACTGCCATTTTTCGTAGCGCTAGGGCTGCTCAGCGGAGTAATGGGGGCCTTATTCAACCGCGGACTGCTGCGCTCACTCAAGTTTTCTCATGGCTTGACGCGGCTTCCCGCATGGGCGCGCCCGGCCATCGTCGGCGTAATAGTAGGGCTCCTGGCCTGGTGGCTGCCATGTGCTTTAGGCGGCGGACACTCCACTGCGGAACTTGTACTTCGTGGAAAGTCCTACACTATGCTTACCGGACATATCACGTTCCTCAGGCTCATAGGTTTTCTTGCATTGCTGCTCGCGGTCAAGTTCGTTCTGACTATTATCAGCTATGCTTCCGGGGTTCCAGGCGGCATATTCGCTCCTCTTTTGATGATGGGGGCGCTTCTGGGCGCGATAGTCGGCCGGGTGAGCGGTATCTGGTGGCCGGAGATGGCTCATACTCCTGCCGCATTTGCCGTCATAGGCATGGCTGCTGCGTTTTCGGCTATTGTGCGCGCTCCTTTAACGGGAATAGTCCTCATTTTGGAGATGACAGGGAACTATCAGCAGCTTTTACCGCTCATTGTGGCATCGCTCATTGCCTATCTTATGGGAGACTACCTGCACAACAAGCCGATTTATGAGTCACTCCTCGAATATGACCTCGAACGCGGCGGAAAACGTTCTGCAGGCTCATCGGAGCCTATCCTAATCGATACCGTCGTGGAGCCGCGCTCCGTAATGGACGGTAAAATGGTGCGTGATCTGAACCTGCCGGCTGGATGCCTGCTGGTTACAATCAACCGGGCCGGCAAGGAGATTGTGCCCGGCGCGGACACGAAACTGTGCCCTGGAGACCGCCTTACGGCAATCGTGTCCGGCGACAATCCAGAGGCATGCGCTACAGTGAAGGCAATGGGAGTTGAATTACAAAGAAATATGTCCAGAGACTGAATGGACTGGCCAGCGGTATTCGTCCGTCCCACGGCAGGCGTTCGAAGGAATCAAAAGATACCGGACGATGAGTCCATGCTGAGCAGTAACGGGACAATGCAAAGTCTGCTGATATTGGTGTGGATGAATTAGACTATGAGGCTTTCATATGTCTCCCGAAGCCGTAAGTATCTGATTAGATACCGGTCTGGAGCTTACCTGATGATACTTTTATCTTTGCCTTGTCCGGGGTTGAGTCCCAGGTGATGCTGAAAGTCACCGATCCCTTGGCATCGGTCGTTTTATAGCGGCTGTCCGGTGTGCCGCCGGTTATGGTGAGCGTCACGTCTCTGCCCGGAACGCCGTTACCGTTTTCATCGATCAGTTTCACATTTACCTGGCCGAGGTTCGGAGCGCCGGTCGGGTCCGGGACGATCTTTGCAGTGAGCTTGAACGGTTGTCCTGAGCCGACTATCACCGGAAGCTCCAGCCGCTTTCCGCCGATCAATGCGACGATGGCGCCTTTTCCTGTCCTTATCGGAACAAACCAACCTGCCTGGTTCACAAACCCGATTCCGCCTGTAACCCCCCAGATAATACTGCCCCTTATTTCTTCGCTTGCAGGCTTACCGGTCGATTCATCAATAATTCCGATCATCCGGCTCTTGCCTGACGCTGTGTTCAAGGGAGCTGCATCGGCAAATCTCACATCCGGATCGGGGCTGGACTGTTTCGACTCCGAATACACAAGCAGGCCGTTTGCTACTGGTCGCTCTTTGCCTTCCGATGGGCTGTTGCTGACTATTCCCTTGATGGAGAACGCCGTAGACCCGCCGCCGTCCAGGTTTATTGCATCGACTGCGCCCAGGCTCTTCATAAGCGCCGCAAGCTCGTTAAGCGTCATACCCTGGCTGATAGATTGCCTGCCATCAACTGTTACCAGAAGCAGTTCTCCCGATGCAGTTACTCCTACAGCCGTTCTTGGGTTTCGTCCCGCACTGAAACTCCTTTTGAAGTTTTCATCAGCGGCATCGACGTATATCCGACCGCCGCTCAATAGCATTGGGCCGCCGCCGACCGCTTCCATGACGTTTCCCCAGTCTTTTCCAAAGCCGGATTTCACGTCAAACCTGAGCGTGACCTTGTCTCCCTGTTTCAGGTTACTCATAATCCAGTCTGCTGCGCGTCCCTGGGCGGAAATGAGCGCGCTTCCTGTCTGAATTGCTCCTCCGGCGGTAATGGGGCCTCCTGTTACAGTTGCGGTCACGTCAGCATTTACTTTAAGCGGTTTTTCAAGAGATATGGGCAGCTCTATGCCGTCTTTCGCGCCGGTGGTCGATCCGTAGACAGGAGTAAACAGCACTATCTCATTCTTTCCCCTCGGCCTGTTGATTCCCCGAAGAGGAAATGTTTCGCCGGAAGATGATGTGAGCGTGCCGTTGAACCCGACCCTGTCGAAAATCGCCATACCTTCTGTCGTAATACCAAATGCTGCCCGGTCCATCGGCTCACTTACGATCTCGCCGCCCTGGATTTGCAGCCCTAGCGGATCGCCGGTGAACGGAAAAAAGTCGGCATTTACTCCGGCCAGAGCGCCGTTTTGGGCAACCATCGCGCTTGGGACTTCGCGCCCTTTGGCCGGGCCGCTTTCCATGACTGTGCCGCGGCCAAGAGTTGACGCTACCCGGACGCCAGGCTTCCTGGGGTCGATCCTTAGCACGTTTATCACGAGCGGGGCGGCTTTATCCGTCCTGACATCCTGAATATAGATGACTCCGTCCGCAAGCTGTTTCTCATAGCGGGCACCGAAGGATGGTGTTATGGCTGTGAAGATGATTAAAAGTAGAATTACCGAGCGGTTTATAGTATTTCGCAAAAGAAAACTCCGGTTTAGCTGTCATCTGCCAGATTTCATCTGACAGCAGGAATTATATTAGTGGAAGACGGTTGATTGTGCGTAATCTGCCCAAATTATCAAGATTTGCACAGTATAGAACCTCTATACCCTCAGGAGAGGCACAATATAAGCTCTCTCTCCCCCACAAGGGAGATTCGCTGTTGTCGAAGTGCAATACCTGTCCCAGAGTTCGAATAGTCTATTGAGAATCAGCCAAAACTCAGTAGCGGGCATGAGGATGTATTAGTTATTACGGAAATCGGTACCATATGGGTTCCACTGATTTGCAGGAGACTTCCAGTGTGGTGAACTACCATAGGACAACGTCCCCGATTTACCATTTGTGGTCAGTGTAATCCTGATTTCTTCCTGCAGGGTCCCATTTGGCTGGACAGAATACGCTATAAACTTTCGGTCCGGCGAATACTCGGCGCTGTGGGCACCAGTGATCTTATATGTCTTGGATAGAACCTGCATTGCCAAAGGCTCCTCCTTTGGATGAATCAAGCCTACTTTGGTGTAGGTCTTTAAGTCTTTGCTTATGTATAGCTCTTCACTCTTGCCAACGCGCATCGTGAAGTACAGTCCCTTGTTCTTTACATAACGTAAGTTAGCTGGGTCTGATCTGGTTTTCGATGCCTTGAGCAGTTCAGTATCCATTCGGAGTTCGAGCTTGCCGTTGGTGTATACAGGACCGCCTATTAAAATCCTCTCATTATCGTATACCCATGCTGCTTTACCGGAGTTGCCAATCCACACAAGCCATTGGACTGGTTGAAAGATAGTGGCTTCATCATTGGTTTTTAGGTCTTTCAGCACGGATCCGAAGTGACTCTCCATGCTGACCGGACTTATAATGAACCGTTCGTCCGGCGATAGGGGAGACACATCGCTTACAATACCCATCGCGATCATATCCCCACTGTGTGTAGTGAATACCCTATACCAAGTAAACCCCAAAATATCGTGGCACACAAATGCAACATACTTTCCACTGCCGGGCCACATCATCGTCTGGAACATAGTTATGTCCTGATTCTGTGGCCACCTGCTTGTTCTACCCATGTGCCATACAAAGACATCTGCGTCAATCAGGCTGGTTCCCATTTGACCCTTTTTCCCAGAGACGGTCTTTTTGAGCCCTATGATAGTCTTCTCGTCTGGAGAAACAGAGAAATCGTCAACAGCCATGTCATTTGTCATTTGATGAGGCTTGCCAAAAGGCTTCCCTGAACTATCGAGCAGTATGCGGTTGATGTTATGAGTCTGGTCTAGGTAATAGAGTGTATAGTGTGCCAGACTCGCTGCAAACGACGGTAGGGTGACCGCAGTGATGGCGACTAAATAGATTGCGGCTTTTATGCTCTTCTTTGTCATGTCTTTATGTCCTCTCCCGCCTGAAACTCTGCTTGTTGCTGGTTCCTCACGTCATCCGTCATTACATCTACTATTTTCTTTGCATTTCTACCAGTTGTTGGCATATGTATATGATGCCGGACTGCTGCAATCAGAAGCTGCCTACCAGTATAGATCAGACATGCGTTTTGACGGTTCATTGCCAATACTGTGTTGGTGAAATGGCAATATCCCTTTGGGGTTGTCCATCCGTCCGCTAATCAGGGGGCTGGGGGAGAGAAGATGGTGCAATCTTGATGCATCGATAATAGGCTCACCTCGAAGGATTAGTTCACTTCTGCAAGGGAGAGAAGAAAATGACTGGTGGATATTGGAAGAGTCTCCGGTACCTGCGATGTCGGCTTCGATAGTAAGTTGCTCGAAGCAAAGGGAAGCTGTCAGCTGAAGGCTGACAGCTGACAGCTTCTTTCCCTACTCTTCTATAATCTCTACGTTCGCTCTTGGAACGGTGACTTCGCGTCCGTCAGTGAGTTTAGCATCGAGGACCCTTACCGTTGCCCCGGATGGGATCAGCACCGGCTCCGGCGGGAGCTTGGTGACATTCCCAAGCATACCGAAATACGGTTCCCTGATCACCCGGATGTGCGATCCTATATCCAGAATCTGTCCCAGATCGTCTACTGCGGCAAGTTCTCCAACATTATCTGACGGGACTATGACTTCGGGCCTGATGACTCCTGCCCGGATCTGTGTGGCTCCGTTGATGGATGCCTGCTGTCCCTCAAGCGATTTAAGCAGTCTGAAGGTGCGGTCCGCCATTCGAATCGAACCGAAACCTTCTGTTGTGACGAGTGTTGTATTAATATCTTCCTGGCCTGTGATAGCAACGCCTATGTCGTAGCCGAGGAAATCTATAAGATCGCGGTCGATGATAGCTCCGACGACGACTCCTGCGCATCCGACTTCTGCGGCTTTTCTGAGTGCCGCTCCGGATACGTTTGAGCCTCCGACGATGATATATCCGGCGTGTTCCGGCGTTATCATGGCATCGGTAAGGTGATCATCCGGTCCCGAAACCAGAACCTTGATCTTCCCGGTGCGTTCTCCGCCGACGCCGAATATCCCCTGGATCAACGCTGCTTTTGCCTCGACGACAACACCTTCCTCAGGGATTACTTCGGCTACTTTTCCGTGGATATAGGCCGATACTTCAATCGGCGCTGACACCTGCCGGACTCCGATATGGCCGGTGTGCTCCGATATCAGCTCGACAACTCCGGCGACCGGCGTTCGGACATCGGTCTTGAACAAGCCGAAGAACGATTTTGTCTCCGCGATAACCTGGTTCCGCTCGACTTTATCACCGACACTTACTTTGAGCGCCGGCATAAGCTCATGCGGTTCAAGTCCAAGTATCTCACTGGCCCTTATCGTCTGCATGATGCCTGGAATCTCAGTTCTGGCGACGACAGTGTCAGGGTCGACCTGATCTCCCACAGCCACAACGACCTGTCCCTTGAGGGGAAGACGTCGTGTTTTTTGCACTATAGTTCTGGGGCTGACCTTCAGCCCCGGGGTATAAGCTGTTCCCATTTGCTATTCCTCCGAAGCCTGCAGCCCTAACGCTGCGTGCCATTCCTGTAGTTTGTTGATTCTCTGCTTCTTGTCGGTAGGAAGAGCAAGCGGTCGACCACGGGCGTCTATTATCAGTCCTACGGTTCCGCCCTCTACAGTGGCGGTTACCGGTTTTCCACGGCCTGCGCCCATATCGAACCCTTTTCCGGGCTTGATGGTGACTTCTTTGGTCTCACCAAGTCCAAGGGGGATCACTTCCATCGATCCGAGAACGTAATCTTTGTCCTTGCCATCTATGGTAACGGTGCAGGCTACCGATCCCGGCTTGCCTGTGCCTGTCGGTGCTAGGACATGACCGAATTTGATGAGGCAGTCACGGTCAAATACCTGTGCCGCTGCTTCAGGATGGACTGTTGAGAGAACTCCAAGCTGAGGCATCATGAAGATCGAGTCTTTCGCAAGCATCGTGACGCCTTCCGGCTGATACGCGTCGATCATCATATAGGCAGTCTCGGCGGCTCTCGGAGCGTGTGAAAGGACGCCTCCGCTGCCGACGATCATATCGAGGTCCATCATCTTGACGAGAGTTTGGCCGGTTGCCTGCTGGTCCATGAGGTCTCCGACCGACCTTACCTGCTGAACACCTGTGAGTGTTCGCGCCAGGGACTTATGGTGATCGAATGCCAGGCGAAGCGCTTCCCTCGAAACAGCCTGCTCGATCCTTAAATCTTCAAGAGTCTGGGGAATAGTCGTCGGGCGGATCATCTTGTTTCTGAGCCTGTTTCTCAGATCGGCTTCATCCACATCGAACGGGACCCAACGCTGAATGTTTGTGATTCCCGCTTCAGTAAGGACGTTACAGATCGAATAGCTCATTCCCAGGTTGGCGCTGACTGTTCGGTTGTATGTGCCGCCGAAGACCGAGAATACGTCGGTCGTCGCGCCGCCGATGTCTACAGCCAGCACGTTGATGTTCAGCTGCTCTGCAATAGTCTGGATGATTTTTCCGACTGCGTTCGGGGTGGACATAATGCCGGAGTCCGTCCAACTGGACAGCTTTCCGTAACCCGGAGCCTGCTGCATAACGTGCTGAAGGAAGAGTTCATGTATCGCTTCTCTTGCAGGGCCGAGGTTTTCGGTCTCAAGCGAAGGCCTCAGGTTATCGACGATTTTCAGATCGACCTTGTCCTGAAGAGTCTCAGTAACAGCTTCCCGCGCGGACTTGTTACCTGCAAAGATAACCGGAAGTTTGAGCCCGATACCGAGTCTTGGTTTTGGATCGGCTGCAAGCAGCATCTCAGCGAGTTCTACAAGGTGCTTCACGGTCCCGCCATCGGTACCGCCGGATGTGAGGATCATGTCCGGGCGAAGCTCCCTGATGCGCTTGACCTTTTCATAGTCTTTGCGCCCGTCATCTACTGCAATGATGTCTATAATGATCGCACCGGCTCCAAGAGCTGCGCGTTCCGCACTTTCTGCGCTCATTGCCTTAACAACGCCTGCAACAGTCATCTGCAATCCGCCTCCGGCGCTGGAGGTGGACAGATACAGATCGACACCCGCCTTGTCGTCGAGCATCGGTCGCATGATGAGCCCGTTCTCATCCAGAATCTTACGTCCCGAGAGGTCTTCTATCTCTCGAACGGCGTTTACGACGCCTACTGTGACATCGTCAAAAGGCGCTTCGACAGTTGTCGGCGCCTCACCGCGGACGGCAAGCCTGTACTCCCCGTCCTGTTTCTGGATCAGAATGGCCTTTGTTGTGGTACTGCCACAGTCTGTGGCGAGAATTGTTCTTATTTCATTAGCCAATTTGCGTTCCCGTCCAGTTCGGCCTGCTGGTATTATGTGCAGGCACAAGATAAGGCAATTTTAACATACACATGGAAGCCATGACAACCGGCGTTATGCCGCCTGTCGTTATCCCCTGTTCATCAGTCTTCATAACTATGACCGATGATACCGAGGAGCTCTCTTTCTTTTCCTGTTTTTCGCGCTTTGGAGCCAGCCAGTAGGCTTCAATATAAGCGTAGGCTATAATTGCCACGACCAACAGGAGCAGAAAAAGACAACATCCACTGCCTCTCCGCTGCTGTCCGGGCCCCGGAGGAGTAAACCCCCGCCCGGTCCGCTGGGCCTGCGACATGCGCCTTCTTTCTTCACGACTGAATGATGTTATTGTTCTATCTATAGCCATTGATTTTCTTTCTACAGATTATCATATCCCGGAAACGAGTGCCGCTGTCTCGGTTATCGCCAGATCGATGATCCCTATTGCGCGGTCAAGCTCTTCCGGCGTGATGATGAGCGGCGGCTCGATCCTTATAACCTTCGGGTTGTTCAAACTGTATGCTACGAGAAGGTTATGTTTGCCGCAGACGGTTATTACAAGTGATGCAAAATCATCCACAGCGAACTCTATTCCGGCAAGGAGACCTTTCCCCCTGACTTCCTTGATATAATCAGGATGCTTTGCGGCAATCTTACGCAGCTCGGAAAGGAGCTTATCGCCCAGTTTTGCGGAACGGTCCACAAGACCTTCGTCTATTGTCGTCTTAATGGCTGCGATTGACGCTGCGCACGCCAGTGGATTCCCTCCGAATGTCGAAGAATGCAGATACGGGTTCTTGCCGAAGAGCGAATTCCAGACTTCGGCATTTGAACTGAACGCTCCAACCGGCATTACGCCTCCGCCTAATGCCTTTGCCATCGTCAAAATATCAGGAACAATATCGTAATGCTCGCATGCGAACATCGCTCCTGTCCGGCCGAACCCGGTGCGGACTTCGTCCAGAATCAAAAGCGCGCCTTTCTTGTTGCATATCTCCCTTACCTCAGGAAGATAGCCATCGGGAGGAATAATGACGCCGCCTTCTCCCTGAACTACTTCGAGTATGACAGCGGCAGTAGTCTCATCTACCGCATCAGCCATCGCCTGAATATCACCGTAAGGCACATGCTTTACACCGGACAACAGCGGGTAGAACTTAGTCCTGTAGACCTCTCTGCCGGAGACTGAAAGCCCGCCGTATGTTTTGCCATGGAACGCATTGATGGCTCCGACATACCCTGGACGTCCTGTATGGACACGTGCAGCCTTAAGTGCGCCCTCCACCGCTTCGGTCCCGGAGTTGCAGATAAAAGAATACTGCAGATTTCCCGGCATGACTTCAGAAAGCAGTTCGCAGAGGTCGGCGAGCTCTGTGGATACGAAGTAATGGCTTTTCAGAGCTTCTTTTTCCAACTGGTCTTTGACGGCCTGGACTACTCTTGGGTGCAGATGGCCGAGGCTGAATGCCCCGTAGCCGCCGACGCAGTCCAGATACTCGTTGCCCGCCATATCTTTTATATAGCAGCCATATGCTTCTTTTTCAGGAATGGAAAAACCACCGAACTTCAGCAGGTTTGCCATCGATGGGTTCACGTAATTACGATATTTCTCAATCGTCTCTTCGGAAATACGCTCAATATCTATGCTCATGGATCACAACCTCCAATTTATTGTACACTTTGGGCCTCCACCAATCCAAATTCTAGCTCAAATCCACCCTCTACATCATCGTTTCGGCGTCTATCGAATCGACGATCTCCTGGGGCGGCGGCACATAAAGCCGTTCGCTCGGTTCAAGTTCGGGGCCGTGTGCTTTCTCTCCTAGAGTAGCCGCAAGCGCAAACGCAAGGTATCCTGCGCATGATGCAAATGATCTTCCTGTTGCGGTTTTTCCGGTATTTTCGTCTACCGACTCGCAGGCGATTCCGCCGTCCATCTCAGCGCGCTTCAGAAAGTCTATTGCCTGTGCAGATCTTCCTGCCAAAAGATCGTTGGCCACGCTCGCTATCGATGGGTGGTTCACACTTTCGCTGCCGGGAGCGGAGAACTCTGCCGAGTGGAAGGAGTAAGGGTTTTCAGGCGAATGTATCCACTTGACGGTATTCCGATAGGCGGGCAGGCTCGGTTGACAGAACTCCAGCCAGGATAGAAGCTGCAGGCTGCCGTAGGGGTCATCCGAAATTTGATAATTGCCCTTGAGGTCTACCGCCCAAGCGAACATAGGGCCGAACGGGCCTTCGACGACGCAGTTTCCCATAACCGCTTTCTGCACCTGCCGCGCCAGTTGGTTGTTGTCATCGCTCCTGTCGAGATCGTGGATGAGTTCATACATCCATTCGAGGTCGCGGAGCACGCGCCATACCAGGACATTGTTGTAGGTGATGTAAGGGTACATTGCCACATCATCCGAAGGCTGCAGCATCGTCTCGAAGAGCGCCACGGACTTGTTTTTCTTCGACTGGAGTATCTTGTGTATGCGGTTTACGCCCATCTGGACCCTGCGGTCGAACAGGATCGACATATCGCCGGTGGCTCGGACATACATCGAAAGCCCGCGGATAGGCGCGCACAACTCGTCGAGTGCAAAGCCGGGCTCCAATATAACTCCGTCTATGAACTTGCTCTGGATGCCGACATTTCTCAACTGGACCGTGAGCGCATGCACCAGCATCCTCCTGGCTTGAACCGGTTCGATCTGCAGCACCGCAGGCAGGCTCCACATCATGGCGTCTCTGTCTTTGTAGGAACTACTTTTATCATAACCGGAATTCCTCGATGTAAGCAGGACCAGTTCCTCCGTATCCAGCGTGAACGCTTCCGAATAGAAGAAGTTATAAAGAGAGTTTATGTTGGCAATTCGGTTCAGTTGTTCGTCACCCAGGGCCAGCTTGTGGTCATCTATCCACATATATAGGTCATTAAGGACACGCTCTGTGCCGTGGCGCATCAAGTCTACAGCGGATGTGACAGCCGATATTTCTTCCAGCCCGATGCCGATGTAAAGTGAAATGGTCTTTTTCTGCCCAGGCTCAAGTTTTATGCCGGTTGAGAGCTGGCAGCGAATTTGCTCGCCGAACTGAGCTATGACTCCGTCCTGTTCGGGAGACAAAATGGTGTTTTCAGGGTTGGCGCTCGATGAGATTGCCATATCCATCTTCTCGGACGGGCAGAAGGCAACGGCGAAAACAGGCGCTATGCCCCTGAATTCGACGAACGGTATCCCCCCATGAAGCGGGCTCACCGCACCCACACGCTCGCCCCTCATAGGCCGTGAAACATGGACTACATGTTTTGCGTCCTGCCAATTGCTGTTCCACGTGATGTCTACATCGAGAGTACTGTTCGATTGAGACTCAAGTTCGATTGTCCAGACGAACCCTCTGTGATAAAGGGCGGGTAAAATCCGTGAATGGACTTTGATGCCTCGTTCGTTGAGTCTGAATGAAGGTATCCAGTAGCGCTCCTGCGCCCAGTCGGCTTTGGAAAGGTCAAGCGCTTCCTTACCGACGGCAATATGGGGCGTAAGGAACGGTTCATCTTCAGTACCGCGCAATTCTATTACAGAACGGTAGAGCATGTATACGAAACTGATGTCCATTATCCCGCAGCGGGACTTGAGAATATCAGGAATCGCCACAAATCTGTTTCCGGTGAATAATCGGTCATTGTTCATATTGGATTACCACTCAATCTTGCGCATTATCAGTCCCGACAGCAATTTTGGATAGAAATATGTAGCCTTCTGCGGCAGCGTCCTGCCCGCGCGGGCTGTGGACAGGATAACTTCGAGCTCTACAGGGTTTAGCAGAAATGCTATCTGGCAGCTGCCGGAATCTACTGCGTCGATTGCTTCGCTCGCGTCCCTGGTGTAGCCGACATTCGCTTCCTCCCGGATGCGAGCCTCATCGATCCCTAGCAGGCCGTCCAAAATGACTTCATGAAGGGTCAGCACATCAAGTCCGGCTGCTTTGTCCTTTATATCGGCAAGATAGGCCTGTCCCGGCTGGTAGACACCGATGGATTTCCCGCTCCGCGCCGCCATGTCCGCTGCCAGCGTCTCTTTCGATGACGGTATTACGTCGAACATCTCCGATAGCCGTTGTTTCAGTGCATCGACAACGCCTGCCGGAAGGCCGCGAACCATCCTGTGAGTCGGCCAGACGGTTACATCGGGTGAATAGACATTCACGAGAGTCATCATAACATAATCGTAAGGTTTGTCGCCTGATGTATCGCTGTCTTTTTTACGCAGTTCGTTTCTATAATTAAGCGCCGTCTCGTAGCGGTGGTGTCCGTCCGCGATTACCGCCGGTTCAGCATCAAGAGCATCGGTTATGGCTTCGATGTCGGTTTCGTCATTTATAATCCAGAGCCTGTGCCTGACATTCTGCCGGTCTATTGCCTCTTCGGCAGGAGCCGTGCCCGCAACACGTTCCAGAATGGCATCCACCTTGTGTTCCCGGTCCGGGTAGAGCGCATATACGGAGTCCATATTTGCATTGGTGGCCTTGATCAGCTTCGAAAGGTCGGATTTCGGCTTTGGGAGCGTGTTTTCGTGCGGAAGTATCACTCCTTCCGAATATTCATGCAGTTTGACCAGCGAGACTAGGCCTCTCACCGTTTTCGGCTTTCCGTCCAGCTCGAAATGCTGCTCGTAAGCGTAAATGGCAGGTTTCGGGTCCTGAATGAGCGTCCCTTCCGCCAGCCATTCGGAAAAATATTCACTTGCGCGAGTAAATTTGTTATTCGAAGGAGTATCATCGGGCATATCCAGGCCGAGGATCAGCCTGATGGCGTTTTTCGGGTGCTTGTCGTGGAAGCACATTCGGTCCGCTGGTGATATTACATCGTACGGCGGGCTAGTCACGTCGCGGGGGTCCACGATCTCTGTGTTATACCGAATGCCTTTAAACGGGGCAATCCTGACCAAACCGATACTCCTTGTGTAAGCCAAACTATCCCGTCATTATATCACGGTTGATATTTTAGGTGATACTCCCGTTGACACCTGATCAGGGTGAAGGATATATTTAAGTCGGTAATATTTTAATTCAGGAGATAAAAATTGAGCGGTGAAGTAAAACCTTACATAGTCGGGGTGGACCTCGGGGGTACGAATGTCCGGGCTGCGGCGACTACGAGAGACGGAAAGATAGTGGGTGAAGGGCGCGTGCCGTCTCTTGCCACAGAAGGCGTGGATGTGACTGTCGGGCAGATCATCAAGTCTATCCGGTTGGCTGTGACGAGTGCGGATATAGACCTGTCGCAGGTCGCAGGAGTCGGCATGGGTGTTCCCGGCTGGCACAATTCCAAAGAAGGGATCACAATGTGGTCCCCGAACTTCAAGGACTGGCACGGCGTTCAACTGCTTATGCCCATAAAAGAAGAATTGGGGCTGCCTGTATTTATGGGTAACGACGTAAATGTCGCAGCGCTCGGAGAGTATAAATTCGGAGCCGGAAGAAACGTAAGCACGCTTGTTATGCTCACACTCGGCACGGGCATCGGCGGAGGGATTATCCTCGACGGGAAACTGTGGGTCGGCGCAAATGACAGCGCTGCCGAGATCGGGCACACCATCGTCCTGCCGGACGGCCCGCTCTGCAGTTGCAACAGATACGGCTGCCTTGAGTCGCTTGCCGGTAGAGACGCCATAATCAAACGCGCAGCGAGGAAGATCCAGTTGGGACGCCCCAGCATGCTGATCCGGGACGAAGACTGGCTTCTCTGGAGCATCACCCCTGCGGATATTTCGAAAGCTGCTGAAGCTGGGGACGAGGTCGCTATCGAAACGATGGCCGAGACAGCCTATTATGTAGGTGTAGGCGTTTCGAACGCCATCAACCTGATAAACCCTGAGATGGTTATAATCGGCGGCGGCATCGCACAGGCCGGAGAAGTGCTCTGGGGTCCGCTTTTGAGGACGGTAGAAGCACTCGCGCTGAAACAGTCCCGTAGCGTCTGCAAGGTGGTCCGCGCGGAACTCGGAGATGATGCCGGGATCATGGGCGGAGTGACGCTGGTGCTTCAGGAAGGTCTATGAGAGTTTGTGAAAGTTTATCTGGGACTTGGATCGAACCTTAATGACCGGGAAGGGAATATCAGCCGCGCAGTCGAATTTCTTGCGGAAAATCCGCAGATAGATGTCATGCGGGTCTCGTCGATGTACGAGACCTCCCCGGTCGGGTACAAGGACCAGCCAGACTTCATAAACGCAGTTGTTTTAGTCGAAACGGCTCTCAGTCCCCGCGAGCTTTTGGATGTGGTCCATGCAATAGAGGATTTAATGGGCAGAAAGCGAACATTTCGTTGGGGACCGAGAGTCATAGATATAGATATTCTACTCTACGGGAGCGAGACAATCGACGAGGAAGGGATCAAAATCCCTCACCCGATGATGACTGAGCGGAGGTTCGTGCTGGAACCTCTTGCGGAGATAGCGCCGGGTCTTATGCTCCCCGGCGGGCAGACTGCAGCGGAAGCCGCACGGTCGGCTGCTGAAGAAGATAACGCTGAAAAGGAGAGGGTGCATAAGATCGGCTAGGCTCTATCTGCACCCATACTTGTAATGGCCGTTTTTCGATATGAAGCAGTAGACAAATCCGGAAAGTTGGTCCGAGGGGCCATGAATGCGGCAGATGAGCAGGCCGTCGCACAGCGCCTTTCGACGATGGGCTATGCGCTCAAGGCAATTGTGCCCGCGTCTGCATATTCCAAACCGGCGCGAGCGGCCGCAGTCCGGCAGCCGAAAGCTCAACCCGAAGTTCCGGTAAGTATCGAGCCTTCTGTGAGGCTGCGCCAACTGTCAGGGTTCTACCGCCAGTTGGCAACGCTGGTCCGTGCCGGAATGCCGCTCATCCAATCGCTGGATGAGCTCCAAAACGCGACAAAGAACCGGAAACTCCGAAAAATTTGCGGAGAGATGGCAGCCAAGGTGCAGGTTGGGGCCAGCCTTTCTTCCTCTATGGCGGCGTATCCCCGCATATTTCCGTCCCACACAGTAGGAATTATCTGGTCCGGCGAATTGGGCGGTTATCTGGATGTTGCTTTAGACGAGGCCGCGACAGAGATCGAAACGGAAGTCAAGGACCGGCTTTGGGGAAGCGTAGGATGGTGGGTAGCTAAACTGAACATCTTCTCCCTCATTTTATTGCTGCCTATGTGGAATATGGAAAAATTTCTCAGCGAAATAACGATGAGGACCGCAGGCCAATCGTCAGGCAGCGAGATAGGTATGGTGAGTCCGTCACAGGCTGTCAGATCCGTTGCTGAGGTCTACAATGAGGGATTTATACACATATCGATTCCGGCATTTATCATATGGATTATTCTTGCCTATGGCTGGGGGCGGTTAAAGAAAGTCCCATCGGTAAGGAGAGCGCTTGATTCTGCCCTTCTGCTTGTTCCTCTCTGGGGGCCGCTGCATCTTGCTAAGGCAAGAGAACGGTTCTTCAAGACTCTTTTCAAGCTGTACAACGCCAGTGTTGCTCCGGCTCAGGCCTGGGCTGCCGCAAGCGTGACTGTGCGAAACTCGGAAATAGCCCAGAGATTAAGGAGAGTGGCCGATTCGTTCCGCCAGCCGAATTCGTCGTTCTACAATACTCTTGCTTCATCCAATGTCTTTACTACTGAAGAGGTAAACCTTGTAAAGACTGCGGAGACGGCCGGAAACGTACCAGAAATGCTTGAAAGGATAGCAAATTACCATACGGAGGCTATCAACGGGTTCAAAGTCAGGGGCCGGCTTATTGCTACGAGCATGTTGATTCTACCTATTATCATCGTAACAGGGTGGATGATTATCAAGGCCGTTGCTGCTTACCTTAGGATCGGCATGAGGCTCGGTGGATTGGGGTAATCACATGCCAAACTTTATCTACAAAGCAAAAAACAAGTCTGGTGAGATAGTGACCGGTACGGTGGAAGCAGCCGACAGCCGTTCTGCGGCAGGGAAAATACGTGAGATGGGCTGCTGGCCGCTGGAACTGCGCGAGGAGCGCACCAGGCAATCGTCCGCGCCATCCCAATCGGCGGGTTTTGCCGCGTTCTGGTCCGGTGTCAGCCTGAGGTCGCTCGCCGTCTTTTTCCGGCAGATGGCCACGATGATTAAGGCCGGGATGTCGATAAGTGAGTCGCTCGACAGCGTCGGCAGGCAAAAGGGAACGGGCCGGATCCAGGTTTTGGCTGTCCGCGCGGCGGAATACGTGCGAAACGGGGGGATGCTCTCCAATTTCTTCGCTATGTATCCCAGGGTTTTTACTCCGATCCAGATCGGGCTTGTGAGAATAGGCGAGACCAGCGGGGCGATGGACTCGATGATAGAGCAGATCGCCTGCTACCTCGAACGCGAGCTGGAGATCAGGCGCAAATTCTCCAAAATTACACTTTACCCGAAGATCGTCGGTGTCTTTATAATTGCCGCTGCACTCTTTTTGAGGCCAGTCTCTAAAGTAGGGGAGATTATCGACCAGGGCTGGCCGAGAGTGCAGCAAATATTGACCAGCGAGCTGCTGCCGGTCCTTCTGGTCTGTGCGATTCTGTATTTTCTGATAAAAGTGCTTCTTCTGATCCCACCCATCCGATACGGGTGGGATAGTTTAAAGATTTCGTTCCCGGTTCTTGGCGAGGTAGCGAGAAAACTCGCGATAGCCCGGTTCACATCGGCGTTTTCGATTATGTGTAATGCGGGCGTACCTCTGGCTCAGGCTGTGGAGCTTGGATCGGATGCAGTGGGCAATGTTGTGATCTCTCGTGCGCTGAAGTCATCCATTCCTCAGCTCCGCGAAGGCGGGCACCTTTCAGACGCGCTTGCGAGAACCGGTAAGATCCCGGAAATGGTTCTGGGGATGATGACCACCGGGGAAAAGACCGGCAGCATGGACCTTGTTATGGACAAGGTCAGCGAGTACTATAGCAACGAGGCCGAGGCTACACTTGAAAAATTCGGCTATTTGCTTCTGGTTATGCTGATCGTAGCCGCAGGGATTATTGCCTTTATGATCCTTAAGGACTTCTATACGGAGTACTACGGAGGAAATTATAGGGGGATGGGTTCGTAGACAATGTGCGCCGAGCAGAGTTACTACGAAATCCTTGGATTGCCAAAAAACGCAAGTATAGCAGACATAAAAAAGAGATACCGCCAGCTTGCCCGCAAGTACCACCCGGATGTCGCAAAAGATAAAGAATCGGCAGCGGAAACATTCGTCCGAATAACTGAAGCCTACAAGACGCTGGCCGACCCCGAAAAACGCTGGATGTACGACTCGACCCTGGCCGAACCGGTTCCCGTTCGCCATCCTTCGAGTGCAGTACGCCCGGCCAGTCCTGCCCGGCCCGCTGTAAATACTCGCATTGCGGTCGATAAACTCATCAAAGATGCCGAAATGGCGTTTATAAAAAAGCGGCTGATCGAAGCCAAGTCGCTCTGCAGGGAGGCGCTTAAGCTGGACAGGTCCTGTGCGCGCGCCCATGCGATACTCGGCGATGTCTACAGGGCGCAAAAGCACTATGAGTCTGCGATCAACGAGTACAATTATGCTGTCCAGCTCCAACCCGGGGACATGGACAGCCAGAAAAAGCTCGAAAAGTTGATCGAGCAGTCCGCTCCCGTCAGTTTTTCATGGGATGAGCCGGACAGTAGGCCGTCCGGGAAGGTTATTGCGCTGAATGCGCTGGGGTGGGCTATCGCCGTGTTCGCGCTGCCCTTGATAAACATCTATCCCGGAGAACCGATCTCGTTTCTCACTGATTACAAGCTGACATTGATCGATACCTGGAGCTGGAACCTCGTCTGGATGATGCTTGGGGAGGGTGTGCTTGCCGGGTTTCTCCTTGGGATAAACGGGATAGTGAACCACCCGGATGATGAGCTGATATTCGAGGCGACCGACAGGTCATGGGCGATTGTCCCGACGGGGCTTATTCTGCTGTTTTTCGGCCCGATCTTCTTCGTTGGCGCTGCGGGGATCTACCTGCTGTTCTCGATTATTCAGAATACTGTGTCGAAGAGCGTGCTGAAGGTGTTTTTGGCTACGGCTGCCATAGTATGTTTCTCCGCCCTGCTATACTCCAAGGGTTTAGCCTCGATTTTGATCTTCGGCGGAAATGTGGTATTCACAGGAATGCTGTTTGGGTGGTATATTGGGTCAATATTCTGTCCCAAGAGTTTTGGCTGAAATGATATTTGATGCTGTATCGACTGCAAAACTCTGTAGAAAGGTAATGTAACATGCAATCAAGAGTCACCGCTCCAAGTTTAAGAGAGATGAAAGAGAGGGGCGAGAAGATAACTGTCCTCACGGCGTATGATTATCCGACTGCGAAGCTCATGGATGAAGCCGGAGTAGATGTTATCCTGGTCGGGGATTCCGTCGGAATGGTAGTCCTCGGCTTCGAGAATACTCTGCCGGTGACGATGGACATGATGGTCCACCATACATCCGCAGTCGTTCGGGGAACAAAGCATGCGTTAGTGGTTGCAGACATGCCCTTCTTGTCCTATCAGACGAGTGTAGAAGATGCCGTTCGTAACGCGGGGAGGATGCTTCAGGAAGCCGGAGCACAGGCCGTGAAGCTGGAAGGCGGCGCTGCTGCCCTGCCTGTAGTCAAAAAGCTTACCGGTATGGGGATCCCGGTTATGGGGCATTTGGGGTTGATACCCCAGTCTGTGCACCAGTTCGGCGGGTACAGTATCCAGGGAAGAGGAGATGATGCAGCTCTCCAGCTCCGCCAGGATGCTAAGGCGCTGCAGGAAGCCGGTGTATTTGCCATAGTGCTGGAACTCGTAACACCTGATCTTGCAAAACGGATATCGAACGAACTTCTGATCCCGACCATAGGGATAGGCTCAGGGTCTGACTGCGATGGTCAGGTTCAGGTGATGCACGACCTCATCGGGTATTCGGAAGAGTTCGTCCCAAAACATGCAAAACAGTATACGAAGATCGCCGGGCAGTTGAAGGATGCGTTCCGCGCATATATCAGCGACGTCCGCTCGGGAAAATTCTGATATTTTAAAATGCGGACGAGGGATCTGCGCTGAAGCTCTTGCGTTAATACAACAGGCAGCGTCTTCTGACGGCGCAGAACTCTCGGATGCCGTCTTCCCAACCGGCGGCTATCTCTTCGGCGGACCGGCCTGACTCTATATCGAGTCTCAGCCGGTCCGTTCCTGCAAGCAGGTCGAAGAAACAGCGTCCATCAGCTCCCGTCTTCCTGAATTCGAACTCCTTTGGCTGCAAACGGCGGATGGCCTCGATAACCTTCACTCCGGTCATAACCGGCAGGAACTTATCCCTGTCTGTGACTTGCCAGAAAACCCCCGAACACTCTTGCCCTGTATATTTGGAGGACAAAGGGGTGAAATTTGCGGGATTGAAGTGAATTCCCGGTAGATTCGCTTGGTTAAGCTCGTCTGCAAGCTTGGAACCATCGATCCACGGTGCGCCGGTTGTCTGAAACGGCATCGCTGTGCCTCTTCCTTCTGAGACATTCGTCCCTTCCAGAAGGCATGCTCCGGGGTAGACCTCGGCGGCCTCCAAAGACGGCATTGCGGGAGACGGCGGAACCCAGGGAAGCCCGGTCTCGTTGAACCACATCTCCCGTTTCCAGCCGGAGAGCGGAACGACGGTGAGTTCCGCTCCTATCCCGAACTCCTTATTGATCATCCCGGCGAATTCGCCTATGGTCATCCCATACCGGACAGGGACCGGATAAAGGCCGACGAAAGATGAAAACTCAGGGTCTAGTACCGGCCCTTCTATGCTCATTCCGCCGATGGGGTTGGGCCTGTCGAGCACGATGAACGGTTTACCGGCTCCTGCGGAGGCTTCCATAGCGTAAGCCATCGTGTAAAGAAAGGTGTAGAACCGCGCGCCGACATCCTGAATGTCGAAAAGGAGCACATCGACACCTGCAAGCATCTTCGGTGCCGGTTTCTTCGAGGTTCCGTACAGGCTGTAAACCGGAATTCCCGTTTTTTCATCGACAAAGGACGCTATATGCTCTCCGTCGGCGGCCTGTCCCGTTATGCCGTGCTCCGGGGCGAAGAGTGACGTGATATTGACTCCGGCCTCAAGAAGAGCATCGAACGACGGGGTCAGATCAGAAGTGACCGCGCTCCGGTTGGTGATAAGCCCGGTTTTCCCATCGAAGACCGGGCCTGATCTCCGGTCAAGCAGTATTTCGATGCCTGTTTTTACATACGCCATATTACAATTCTCGGTTTCTGTATTCTTACGGATATGTTAATTGTCATCCCATCATTTTGACAAGCGGATAGATTGCGCTAAAGAGTATTTACACGGCTTTTTCACGAAGAGTATAATTGCTGAGTAACCTTCAGTTTCGGGAGGGTTTCAGGTATTAGATGAAACCCGGTAGGTAGTATGCTGTATGATCGAACAGAGGGGCGACTCCAAAAACATATGGAAAGCTGCAGCGGGGCAGGCGGAAGCCTTTCCCTTGGCTACGCTCAGCCTCGTCGCTCTCAACATTATCCTCTTCATAGGTGCACTTCCCGGCGATCATGCAGATCTTGCCAACAGGTACGGGCTCATCCCGGAACGGCTTGAGTTTCTGAGGCTATTTACTACCATATTTCTTCACTTCGACCTGACGCATCTGCTTGTAAATGTCTTTTTCCTGTGGCTTTTCGGGCGCAAAGTGGAGCGTGTCACGGGGCCGGTCATCTTCCTGCTGTTATACATCGGAAGCGGGTTTATGGCTTCGCTGCTCCACGTGCTGATAGCCCTTGCTTTCCTTCCGCCGGAGCTTCTGAGTGTTCCGGTAGTCGGGGCTTCGGGCGCAGTGGCCGGTGTGATGGGGATTTACGCCGTAAGGTTCAACCAGGAAAGAATAAAAATTTACAAAGCGAATATTCCTTCGATATATCTGATCCTTTCCTGGCTTGTCATTCAGGCCGGGTTCGGTATTGCTGGAATGTTTACCACCCATATCGGCCCGATAGATGTCAGCCGCATCGGTTACTGGTCACACATTGGAGGGTTTGTCTTTGGAATGGCCGCAGCCTGGCTGACGGTCCTTCACGATAGCCGGCAATCCCCGGAGGCGAGCTTGAAGGAACTGCGGCGAAAGACCCTGTTCGATATTGCCGAGCAGTTTAGGGCGCTTGCCGGAGCCGATCCGTCTGATCCGTTCGCTTACGGCGAGTTGGGGCGGATTCGGGCGCATCTTGGCGACCAGATAGGCTCGACCGCAAGTTACCTTGACGCGGTAGAGCTCTACCGTAAGAGAGGACAGCAGGAAGAAGCTTTAGCCTGCCTGCAGGAAGCTCTCAGGTTCTGGCCAGAATCTGCACTCAATCCGAACACTGCCTTCAGGTTTGCGTGCTCTTTAGAGTCGCTCGGAGAGGTGGAGGAAGCTTCCGGTATGCTTGTCCGGATTGCAGGCGCAGCTCATGGGAGTTCTGAGGCAGAGATGGCGTTGATCAAGCTTGCTCAAATACAGCTGGACCGCTTTAATCAGCCTGAGAAGGCGGCTCAGACAATCGAACTCCTGAAAAACGACTATCCAAACTCCAGGTGGACGGACGTGGCCGACCGGATTCTACACCGGGCAAAGTCCTGAGCTGTTTCCCGCTTTCAGCTCCTGCGTTTTACGATCTCTACTGTACCGCCGCTGCCGTCGACCCTCAGCATCTGCCCGGTCTGAATGATTGCAGTTACTCCCGGGATTTCCGACACACAGGGGATGCCGTAGTTGCGCGCGGCTATCGACCCGATAGACAGGTGGTTTCCCTGTAGCATTACAAGGCCGGATGCGAGGCTGAGAAGCGGCGTCCAGGCCGGGCTGAGTTCCTTTGCTACCAACACCTCACCCGGTTGAAGCTCCAGTGCGTCATCCAGCGACCGTGCGACCCTTGCCTGACCGATGGCTTCACCTGAACGGATAGGTTTTCCCGTCAGGATCCTGCCTGCGGTGGAAGGAGTATCCTCCAGCCGGGGGCCAGCGCCGAGCGGGAGCCATTCCGGCGCGTTCAACCGCGTTTCAAGCCACATGCTGTGCTTCCGTTCTGCAATAAGGCAGGCAATCGATTTACGCGCAGCATCATCGACATCAAATTTTAGATTAGAGACCTCGTCAACAGTCAGGTAGAAGACATCCTCGGCTGCTGTAAGAATGCTTGCCTCTTCAAGCCGGTCTCCAAGCTCGATGAGCCTCGTCCGCAGCACGGAAAGCGCCAGTGCATGGACCTGTTCGGCTGCGCTCGCCGCCGCGACAGCCGAACGCACTCTGTGGAGCAGCATCCTGAACTTGAGCTTGGCCAGAGGCCACTTCAGCTTGCTCCTCGACGAGCGGATCGCCGCAAGAGCGACATCTTCTGACGCGCGGGCTATGGCAGCCGATTTTCTATAGGCAAGTTCGGCGTCCAAAAGCGGCCCGCGGGCAAGCGCTTCGGCAAGCTGCACTGCCCTGTTCGGGTTTTCGACCCAGCTTTGCCAGGAAGAGGGATCATACTGGTCGCGCGTATCCTCGAACACATAGCCGAGCTGTTTGGACAGGTCGCAAGCTATCTCCTGAGGTACGTCGGCGGCATCTTCATCTTCTTTCGACTGTTTGACATACGCTGAAAGCCGCTGAATAGCCATGTCTCTTTCAAGCAAGGCAGGGTCCTGTCCCTGCAGCAGCCGCGGCAGCACCGCCGGACCTGCTCCACTGGAAAGCAGCATGCCTTTTATCAAGTGCGCAAATCTGACGGATGAGTACGATATGGATTGAGACCACAGGGCAGACGAATCGACCCGGTTTATTGCGCGCCGCGTCGATGAGATCAGCTCTGGTTTAGACAGCTTTTGTACAGGATGCGAAAGATCGTTCCAGCACTCCCTCACAACCCGGTCTGCCTCGGATTTCCATTTGCGGTGAAGCTTCGCGCCGGCTATAACATCGAGAACTGCCGGCCATCTGCCAGGAGCTTCCCAGGGGTAGATGACCCGCTTATAAGGCCTGCCCTCCTGGCACCGGATTGCAAGCTGCTTTTTTGCTGACGGAAGCGCCAGGATGCTTTTTCTGTGGAATACCGGCAGACTGTTGATCAGGACAGGTGCCGGGCTGTTTGAGAGCAGCCTCCAAACCAGAAGCGCCTCTTTCCGGTCCTGCCAAGAAACAGGAAAATACGGGCGATGCTGTCCGATCGGCTGAGCCCCGAAGATCACGAACCGGCTGCCGTCATGCGCCCACTGGATCATGTGCGGACCGCCGAGCGAAGTATCCACCCATACAGCCAGTTCGGCCAACTCCACTATCTCATCCGGGAGGATCGACGGGGACTGCGCCATCTCATCTGCAGCTGGTTCAGGACAGATTCCATCCGGCGTGATCCTTTGTATCGCCTCTTTTTGAGCAATGGATGAGCTCCTAATGCAAAAATCTTTGAGATCGACTACTGCAAGGTCGGCAGGAGATGAATCGATGTGGACTCCCCATGTGGACCGTATATGTACTTCATTGGGATTGCCCGCCAGCGGGTTGGCTGCGACCACGACCCCGGACGACCGGATATTGACCATCGGCTGGATAAGGATTCCCATAGTGGGCTCGGTCTGCTCTGGCAGCTTTTCCCTGAGTTCCGCAGCCTGGTCTGACCAGAGAGATGCCCAGACTTTCTTCACTGCATCGATCAGCGGCTGAAGCCCCTGGACATCGAGCACCGTTTCATACGACTTGCCGGCGATCCCATCATCCGATGCGGAATGCCGGACGGCAACTCTTATATCTTCACCCATTGAAGCATAAGCATCCTTCAGGGCGGAGAAGACATCGGGAGGCAGGTCATGCTCTATAATTGCGTTTCGCAGTGATTTGCGAGTCTCTGCGTCAGGAATACCTCTTGCGAGCGTGCGGACACCTGCGGCCCAGAGGTGAGTCCTGTATGCGTCTGCGCCAAGGCAGAATCCGCCAGGGACATGGAAACCCAGCCTGAGCAGGCGGGCCAGAATGACTGCCTTCGAACCACAGGAGCGGTGGTCATCGATCTGATCGAGAGCTACGACGATGTTAAAGCTGCTGGTGTGCTGCATACTCAAGAGGCCTTATCCTAAAGCTAATTCGTTTCCGCCGGAAGCGGACTATCACGTGTGATTATATGGCGAGCAAGCCTTGGTGTCAATCTGACAGATGATCGATTACTCTTTGATATACCGATATTCCATAATCAGCGGCGGGGGACGAGGCGGAGAAATGGGCTTTCAGACTGCAATTGGCATCGATCCATCCGGCAAGCTGCCTGGATGTGGATTCGCCGCGCGTGGCATCTTCCATGACAAGCCACGAGCGGCTGCCGGGCAGTCCTGGGGCATCCGTACCAGCGTTTAGGTCCTGCACGACAAGACCGGTATCTTTCAAATAGTATGCAAGCGGCATCCACATCGATGAATAGACTAACTCCCCATTTTTTGCGTGCGCACGCAAGAAACCGGCAGCCGCATGGTAATTCCACCGCTCTCCATTTGAGACGGTGAAATACGACACGTCGTGCTGGAGCAGGGGGAGTGCAATGATGACTGGGATAGCAAAAGCCAGAAGACGGCTCTTCTCGCGGACGATTCTTATCATATTTGAAGCGGCGGTACCCGCAAGAATCGCTGCAGCAGACAGTATGATAAATGCGTAACGGTTCTCTGCATGCGACATAATTCCTGTGAAGATCAAAAACAGCACCGGGACTGCTACTGCGCAGGTTAGGAAGAGTGTTCCACGGTCCCTCCGGGCTATTCCAATACAAGCCCCGGCAATCGCAAGCACTGCAACCAATGGCTCCAGCCTGTAGCCTATCGAAAAGACCATATATCCGGCTGCCTTAACAGGGTTTACGATATGGGTTCCGGTCGGCTTTCCTGCGGCGTATTCACATAACAGGGAGGCGGCTTTCGGCAGGACGAATATTCCCGCGATTATGAATGGAGCAAAAAATATAATAGCGTTTACCAGGTTAAGCCCCCTGGGATGCTGCCACCTGAACAGGTAGATCAACCCGGAGTATACAATTACTGCTGCGATGATCAGGAGGGCGGAATAGTGCGATGCCGCGCCAAGCGCCATCAGAATACCTGCTGCGGCTACATAGCCTCTTTTGTTGTTTTCCATTCCGCGATGGAGCGTCAGAAGTGAGGCGCTTGAGAAAAAGAGTGTCATCGTGTAAAACCGCGCCATCTGAGACCAGTAGATGTGCCACGGGGAAATTGCTATGATCGCGGATGCTATTGCCGCCGGAAGCTCGCCGAACGATTTTCGGGCAAGGAGATAGACCATGGCAGGTGTTGCTATGCCGACTATTGCCGGGATAATCCGCATGCTCCATTCGCTCACGCCGTAATGCCCCACGCTGAGGTTTATCAGGAAGTAGGAGAGCGGGTATGTCATGCCGTGATACAGGCCGGGCCCGGCAGTACCGGAGATGTCCCGCAGGGTGAACATCTCATCGACCCAGAAACTCCAGTCACCCAGCCGGTACAGCCTTAGCGCGGCTGCTGCCAGTGTCAAAATAAGCACTGCCAGCCACACTTGCGCAGTAGATACCTTTTTTACCGCCCGTTTTGGGGCCTGAACGGAAGATTTTACCTTAGGGGTTGCCATCTAATCACACTCCGACTGTGAACGAATCTACCCCATGACGAGCGAACTTAAACAGATGGCTACAACTTGCAGATCGTTGTGCAATGCTGTTGCATAATGCCTTGCACAGTCTGTTTATGTATAGCCGCAGTCAGTGAAGGATCAGAGGGCAATCGCACCTAATTGAAAAAGGTAAACCCCCGGCTATGCCGGGGAGACTCCCAGAGTTTGACATATACAGGAGTCGTCCATCATTCTTTTTCAGGAACCGCACAAAGTTTCTGAAAAGGAGGAAAAATGGACGAC
>JBDKUN010000026.1:0-38747 GCA_039679675.1 Armatimonadota bacterium | reverse complement strand
GTCGTCCATTTTTCCTCCTTTTCAGAAACTTTGTGCGGTTCCTGAAAAAGAATGATGGACGACTCCTGTATATGTCAAACTCTGGGAGTCTCCCCGGCATAGCCGGGGGTTTACCTTTTTCAATTATCCCTACTATACTATAAAGTTCGGATAATCAAAACACCTGCTGCAAATATTTTTCAGAGATGCTATTTACCGCTAATTAGTTTCCGTTAACTAAAAATCTATAGATACGTGAACCTTCAAACAACATTTCAAGTCTATAATAATAATCCCAGACGAATTCTGGAAGGTTAGAAGACCTCTTTCGTTTAATATAACTTGTATGTAACAAAAATTGAATCCGGCCGGGCGTTTTTATGCGTCTGACAGGCCATACGTGTCCTCAGGAGGCAACATGGTTAGGCATTTCCGGGCTATTCTCGCATTTGCACTTGTATTACTCTCAACGGAAGCGATGGCCGTTGAGATAGATGCACAGATCGGATTTGGTTCCAAATGCAGGGCAGGCAGTTGGACCCCCTACTCTATCACCCTGAAAAACGACGACAGCAGCTCTTTTGCAGGGACTATCGCCGCAATAAACAAAGTTACCGAGCAGCCGAATCCGTGGCGTACATCGATGGAAATTACCGGTACTTCCCAGAAGAGGTATAGCGGGTATACGCTGGAAGAGACTACCTCTTCTGCCGAAGTCTTGAAGATCCTTTTAGAAAACGGCAGGCTGCCTGGAGGAAACAAAGACACTCTTCAGTGTCCAGTTCAACAGATTTACCCGAATAATCTCTTGATGGTAGCTGTGGGGTCTTCCAAATCGACACTCAATTTTCTCGATGGAGTTGCTCTGACTAAGACTCAACCCAAGCCCGGCAAATCATCACAGACGATTTATGCGATAGATGCCGCGATGTCGGCTCCTGAAACGCTCCCCGACAGGCCGCTCGGCTACGACAGCGTCGATGTCCTTGTCCTTTCCGAACTGAACCCCAGGCAGATGGACACGAAACAGCTCACAGCTATCAAAATGTGGGCCGCAGGCGGCGGAATCGTTGTAATAAACGGCGGGCCGGATTACCAAAGGTTCCAAAACGATTTTTACAAAGATCTTCTGCCGGTGGATGTGACAGGCGCGGCTGAACTTGGCCTTTCATCGCTCGGAGCACACTACGGCTTCAGTATCGACCCCGGCAGAACTGTCGTTACTTCAGGTAAGCTGAAATCCGGCGCGACCGCGATGGTGTCGCAGGATGGAGTCCCGTTGATCTCCTATCAGACCTACGGACTCGGCCAGGTATACTTTCTGGCGTTCGATTATTCCGCATTCCCGCTCAAGGGCTGGGACGGGCAGGAAAATATGTGGAAGCAGTTGCTGTTCTCGACCAGAAGCGGTCTACCGCTTGCGTCGCCGCTCAGATTCTCCGAAGGGCAGAACTCTGCCATGCAGTCTTCCGGCACTCCGGTGGCATTGCCACCAGTTGTGGTTATGACGAAAAAAACAGCGACAGCACCTGCTTACAAGATGAGACCGCACCGCAACCAGGATTATTATCAAAACGGATCAAACACCTATGAGTCCATGGCATCGGACATACCGTCAGTAGGAATGCCCTCCGCTCAAGTAATCATCTTCTTCCTGGTATCTTACCTTCTGTGCCTTGTGCCGCTCAATTATTTTATTCTGACAAAGAAGAAGCGGAGAGAGCTTGCATGGTTCACCACTCCGGCGATTATCATCATATTCACTATAGGAGCCTACGGCCTCGGCTATGCGATGAAGGGGTCGAGCCTGCTCTTAAAGACAGTAACCATAGTCGAAACCGGGCCCAACACAAACTACGCTTCTGCAACCACCTACGGCGTACTTTTCTCGCCGTCACGCCGAAGCTACGACATAAAAGTCGATGATCCTTATGCGGTTGTCTCCGAGACTCCAGCACCGAGCTACGACCATTTCGGTAATAAGCAGAAAGACAACCGCCGGCTCACTGTTTTGATCGGAGAAACAACGGCTTTACCCGATATTTCGATGGATATGTGGTCGATGCGCACATTCAGGGTCGAAAGCGGGTGCGATACCGGCGGAAAGATCGATTCGAACCTGAAAATAGACAAAACAAACGGGACAATCGTCGGAACGATCAGGAACAACACCAGTTACGACCTCGTGGACTGCCGGATCGTCACCGGCAATCAGACAACGGTCAATATCGGAGACATCCAGAGCGGAATGCAGCGGGAGATCAATGCAAAATCCGCTTCACCATCATCTGCACCCGCACCCAAACCTGGACCTAACGGGATAATCCCGCTGTCTACACCGCAGGGGACGACTGATGCCCAACCCAGCGCCGATGCTTCACCGATCGAGCAAGCGAGATACTCCGCGCGGGCTGAGATCTTAATGATTGTCTTCCGGACAAAGCGCCCGGCGTTGGTCGGAAGGATCAAACAACCGGTGTCGAAAATATCTCTTGAGCAGAGGCGCGGGGAGAGGCAGTCGATAGATTATTTCATCTGCTGGCTTGACAGCGGAAAAGGCGGTGCCAGATGAGCGTTATGATGAGGACTGAATGCCTTACCAAGACTTACGGCCAATTGACAGCTGTAAACAACCTGTGTCTTGAGATCGAGCAGGGAGACATCGTGGGGTTCATTGGCCCGAACGGGGCCGGAAAAACGACTACGATAAAAATGATCTCCACACTGCTCACTCCTACAAGCGGAGCGGCTTATGTAGCGGATATTGATGTGCAGCAGCACCCTGAAAAAGTAAGGCGGCTTATCGGCTATATGCCGGACTTTTTCGGGGTCTACGATGACATAAAGGCTTGGGAGTATCTGGATTTCTTCGCCGCTGCATATAAAATCCCCAAAAGCAAGCGGGCGAAAACGATAGATAACGTGCTTGACCTCACCGATCTTTCGGGAAAACGGGATGACTTCGTGGACGCGCTCAGCCGGGGGATGAAACAGAGGTTGTGCCTCGCTAAAACACTTCTTCACGACCCGGCTGTGCTGCTTCTGGATGAACCGGCTTCAGGGCTCGACCCAAGAGCGAGAATAGATATTAAGGAACTCTTGAAAGAGTTGAAGGTTATGGGCAAGACCATCCTGATCTCAAGCCATATTCTGCCGGAACTGGCGGACTTCTGCAACAAAGTCGCCATAATAGAGCGCGGAGAGCTGATAATAAGCGGAGATGTAGGCGAAATAATGGAGAAAGCCCGCGGCGGAAGGCTACTCATCGTGAAACTGCTCGACAGACACGATGAAGCCGCCGAACTCCTCTCGAAGATGGACGGAGTCCGCAGTGTAACAATTGAGGATGGGACGCTCCGGGTGCAGTACACAGGGCTGCCGGAGGAACAGCATGAACTGCTGACCGCGCTGGTTTCCGGCGGCTACAAAGTCCAATCGTTCTCCGAAGCAGAGATAGACCTTGAAGACGTGTTTATGAAAGTGACGACAGGAGCGGTGGCATGAGCATAGTTGAACTCGCACAAAAAACACTGGCAGGCAGAATTAAAAACGCCCGCTACGAGAACCCGGTGATCACCAAGGAACTCCGGTCCAGGATGCGCGGAGCCAGAGCGCATCAGATTATGATGGCTTACGTCCTCCTGATGGCAATAGTGCTCTTTTGCATCTACTATTCCCAGTGGATGGATGTGGCAGGATCAGCCGACCCGCAAAGCTGGTTCGACTCCAGGCTCGGATTCCGCTTGTTTTCGAGCCTTACCTGGCTCCAAGCTGTACTGATCGGGCTCATTGCCCCCAGTCTGACATCTGGCTGCATTACGATAGAGAAAGAGCAGCAGACCATCGAGATGCTGTCTTTGACCACTTTGTCCGCCAGAAACATCATTGTGGGCAAACTGATGTCCGGGTATCTGTTCGTCCTTATGCTCCTTGCCTGCTCGCTTCCGCTGGCCGGTATGTGCCTGATGTTTGGCAGCGTATCTCCTGCAGAAATCGCTGTGACTTATCTGATTCTGGCAGCCTGGGCATTTCTCTTTTCAAGTATAGGAGTCTTCTGCTCGGCGCAGTTCAAAAAGACCGCCACTGCATCCCTTATTGCATTCGGCACTGTCTTTATCTACGCGTTTCTCACAACACTCTGGGCTGCTGAATGCAAATATGGCCACAATACAAACAGTATTTTGGGCGGACTGAGCGGATGCATGGCTCTCGATCACTCACTGGACATGGCACAGGTGTTTTATATAAGACTCCCTGTGGCGCTGGCCGGAATAGCCATCAATACGGCAATCGGAATACTGCTTGCGGTCCTTGCGACAACCCGGCTGCCGTTCCACCGTATTGACCGGGCAGTATTGATACGTACTATGCTCCTCGGCATATCACTTGCGACCCTCTTCCTGTTTGTGGGCAACGCACTGTCCGGGTTATTAGGGACGACGCCGGGGCAGGAATCAGATTTTGCCACTTTTATGTTTGTGATACTTTTAGCAGTCTTTATCCCTGCTGTACCTATCTTTTCGACCGGGCCGATAGGGAAGAATGCCAACCCTGTGAGTTCCCTGACACGTGAACCGATCTTTCGTAAAGCATTCGAGAACAGGCCTGCGGGCGGGCTCTTCTTTCTCGCGCTTTGGTGGGCAGCAGCATGCGCCGTAGTAATAGCGACATTCGCTTACGCGAACAGTTACTCCCCGGTTGGAAGCACAGGAACTTACTCGTTCGACCTGGTCAACATCCTGCAGGCAAGCATAGGGCTTTTGGGCGCGATCATCGCATGGGGCGCGATCGGAATGCTTTTCTCTTCCATAATGCCGAACAAAAACTCTGCAGTAGTATTGGTTTTGCTGATTATCGCTCTGGCGTGGGCCATTTACCCGCTGATGCTCTGGCAGCATGAGAGCAGCTACAATTACACCTGGGAAAACCAGTCCGGTATTATGTGGCAGGCGGCGTATTTATGGCCCGGAACAACGATTGGCGAGATGAGCGGAGGGTGGCATCCGGGGTCAACCGGACCGATACTCTGGCTGGATAAAGGTTTAACAGGAGTCGGATGCCTCGCAGCCTGGGGTATAGTAGCCGTAATAGCCCTGTCGCTCTCAGGGAAGTACTATAAGAGAGGGCGCGGGATACCGGATGAATGATTCAGCCGAGATTTGATGAGTAGACTGCAGCTTACATACAATCGAATAAGCGCGGAAATAGCTGACTTCATCTTTGACAACCCGGTTGCGGTCAAAGACATCCGCACGCTCGTCCGGGGAAACAAGGCATTTTGGATAATCTTCGGCTATGCGCTGATCCTGAGCGCGGGTCTGGCAGCAGTCGTATTTGTGATAACCGCGAATAAAAGCGCTTTAGGCCATGCACTGCAAAATCTAGGTATTGGTTATCTCCTGTTCGTAATACTGACTTTCGCCCAGGCGATTTTGATCCCACTGCTGATACCCAGCTTATCGGGCGGAGGGCTGATGTCAGATTATGTCCAGAAGCGGCTGGAAGATCTGTGCCTGACTCCGCTCACACCTGCAAAGATTCTTGCAGGGAAAATGGCATCGACCATGCTGGCATCCTTTGCGCTTCTGGGCTGCAGCCTGCCATTAAGCGGTGTATGTTTTCTTATGGGCGGCATATCACCGCTCGAGATCGCTGTGACTTATGTAATGCTCATGGGCTGGGTGTTTTTGATGTCGGCGATTTTTGTCTCACTCTCAATCCTTTCATATCCAAAAGCAATGGAAACCGGAAAACTGCTCCCGGCTGGCATGCATGCATTATTCACTTATACGGTGTATTTTGCGGCCTCTTTTTGTATTGCAATAGGAACTATGCCACTTACGGTAGTGGATATTGTGAGTAATAGATGGAGTTCTGCATTCTCCGGTATAAGCGGCCTGACCGTTGCCATTCATCCTGTCGAAATGGCTCCGGTCTTCTTTTTTCATGTTTCGATTGCTGTTGTTGGACTACTTGCCCAGATAGGAGTAGGAACATTGATCCTGACACATGCCGCGATCAAATTCCCTTACAACAGCCATTACACCAAGATTGCTTTCACAAGATTTCTGACAGCCGTTCTCTCTCTGATCGGCATTTTTACTTTCTTCGGCAACACAGCATTGAAATATAATGGCTTCGGTTTCCGCAGTATAAACTCACTACTTGGAGCAACACTTATTGCTCTCACCATAATTGTAATCTTTACATCCAGGTGCTATATAACCAGCCTGGCAGATTGGGATACCGTGCGCTTTAGAAAACCGCTCTCCAGAATGATCCATTACTGCCTGCATGGTTTCACCACACAAGCGGAATTCTGGTTTTCCATATTTCTTTGGATCGCCGGATGCGGAATAATTGCGCTGTCATTGTTGCTGCTCTACTTTACACCTGCATCAATAGGTGTTATGAGCATTCCTGATTGGGTCTCATTCGCAAAAGCAGCAGCGGCTGTGCTTTCTGCAGTTATCGCTATCTTATCAGTTAAAATTCTTGCAGGTACATGGCCGAACTGCAGTGTAGGTTTCATGGCTGGGTTTATCACAACGACTTGTTTTCTTTTACCCATATCAATCAGACTCCTGGCAGACTGTTCTGGGTATCATCCGCTCAAATATTGCATTTATCCGCTTTTTCTTTTTGATCCGACACTTATTCCGTCTTATATGCATAACGAAGAACATTTTACTGAGATTATTCGATATCTCTTTATACCGGAGAAGCACCTGTGGCTTGCCTGCACTGCTGTCTGGGGAATAATCGCTGTTATCGCACTCTATATCACTTCACGGCGGGTCAGCCGTTTAAAAGGAGTGGCTTAAATGACAGATTTCGAGCGTGACTTGCTGAGGTTCAGAAAGCGTATCAGGCTGCTGCTTGTCGAAAGGCACGCGCTGATACTCGGAGCCGTCGCTGCGGCGGTTGCAGCGGTGCTCACGGCTTTGTCGAAGTGGTGGTACACGCTTTCCGACCCGTTTTTGCTCTGGAGCGTAGTCATCTTTGGGCTTACCGGCGGGGCTGTCTGGGGAATGCTGAAGCGTCTGACCGATTTCTCCGCCGCCCGCGCCACGGAACAGCGACTTGACCTCAAGGAGAGACTTTCGAGCGCTGTCTCGCTGCTGGACAGGGATGACAAGATGGTCTTGGCGCTCGTGGAAGACGCGTCGGGACATATCGAGAGACTGGAACCTAAAGAGGTCTTCCCGCACAGGTTCACAAGGGAGATGGCTGTATTCTTCGGCACGCTCGCTGCACTCTTTGCGCTTTACTATATCCCGACACTTCCCGCAATGCAGTCCGAGGCCAGACGCGGAGAAGTGAAAGAGATGAAAAAAGCCGGGGTGGAGCTTCGCAAGCTGTCCAAAGAAACGCTGAAGACCGTATCACCGGCTAACAAGGAACTCGTAAAACGTGTCGCACTGAATGCCGATAAACTTGGAAAAGATCTTGAGCGGGCTCGGATGAGCAAAAAACAGGCGATGCATGCAGTGAAGTCGCTGGAAAAAGAGATCAAAGACCTTCAGGACAAGCTCGCGGCCAGAAACCAGGCTTCAAAGTCCGCCAAACAGGGGCTGGAAGAGATGAAAGATACCGCGCCCGGCCTTGCCCGCAAAATGCTGGAACGGGTCGAAGAAGAGACCAAAAACCAGTCCACAAACGGAGGAAAACCGGATAAGAAGCTGGAAGACCTGCAAAAACGGCTTAAAGATATGCAGTCCGCTTCCGGCAACCTTTCCAAAGAGCAGATCGACAAGATGGAAAAGCAGGTCAAGGACTCGCTGAAGACCGGAAATGGTGCTCAAGTCCCGCCAGAGTTTGCATCTCTTATGTCCGAACTTATGAAGAACGGGGATTACAAGAGAGCGTCCGAACTGATGTCAGAGCTTTCTAAAAAACTCGGCCAGGACGGCGGTAAGATGTCGGATATGGACCGTAAGAACCTCGAAGACCAGTTGAAGGCGCTCTCTGAAGCGCTGAAGAACACCGATCTCAACGAGTTATCAAAGAAACTCCGTGAAGCTGCAGAGCAGCTTTCCAAGATGGACCCCAAGGAGGCCGCGAAGAAGCTCGCCGAAGCCAAAAAGTCTATGGCAAATGCCAAAGACCTGGCCCAACTTGGCAAGCTGAGCGGTGGGTGAAAGAACGCATCTAACGCACTGGGTCAGTGCGGCATAGGCGGAATCATCCCGGCAGGCGGAATGAGCGGCAGCCAGTCCGGCGGTAGTGGAGGTAAAGGAGGAACGGGCGGCATAGGCGGCCCGGGAAACGGCAAATACAAGGACGCAAAAGGGCCTGTTCCAACCGGTAAAGATGGCTATACCACAAAATCATCTACTATGGTCGGGAAGGAAGGTATGATCTACTCCGGCGGGACGACGAAAGGCGCTCCTGACAAGGCGAAAGCGTCGTCTGTGCCCTATTATGAAGTCCTTCCCAACTACAAGAAGAGCGCTGAAAAAGCATTGGTTAAAGAAAAAGTGCCGCCGGCTTACCGAAAACCGGTCTCCAAGTATTTCGAGTCGCTTACCAGATAATAACGAAGGGAACCGATCCATGCAGGTTGAGAATAGAGTCAAGAAGTTCAAAGAAGATTTTGATATACTGAAGTCCGAGGTCGGCAGGATGATCGTCGGCCAGGAGGAGATTATCGAGGGGGTAATAACATGCCTTCTCGCCGAAGGGAATGCTCTTCTGGAAGGTGTGCCGGGGTTGGGAAAGACACTGCTCGTCCGCACTCTCTCGCAGGCGCTTGACCTCAAGTTTTCCCGCATCCAGTTCACGCCGGACCTGATGCCTGCAGACATCGTCGGGACCAACATTCTGGTCGAAGACGACACCGGAAAAAAATCCTTCCAGTTCCAGCCGGGGCCGGTATTCGCAAACATCATCCTGGCAGATGAAATTAACCGAGCGACACCCAAAACCCAGTCTGCTATGCTCGAAGCGATGCAGGAGCACTCTGTCACAGTCGCGGGGAGCATCCGCAAGCTCGAAGAACCGTTCCTTGTCCTTGCGACACAGAACCCTATCGAGATGGAAGGGACTTATCCCCTCCCTGAAGCACAGCTCGACAGGTTTCTGTATAAGCTCATGGTCAAGTTCCCGACACTCGACGAGCTTGGGACGATACTGGACCGGACAACGATGCCGGAGCGGGTCGATATAAGCAAAGTGACCGACCCAGAGACAGTGCTTGAGATGAGGCGGCTCGCCCGTGAGGTCGCGCTGGCGGATCATGTCAAGGATTACGCGCTCCGCACCGTGATTGCGACCCATCCAGACTCTGAGCACACAACTGAGATGGTCAAACGGTTCGTCCGCTACGGTTCCAGCCCTCGCGGAGCCCAGGCGATAGTCCTGACAGCCAAAGTAAGCGCCCTTCTCGACGGCCGTTATAATGTGAGCTTTGATGACATCAGAAAAGTCGCGCTCCCGGCGCTCCGCCACCGGATCATCCTGAACTTCGAAGGCGAAGCCGAGGGAATCGCAACGGACGCCATTGTGCAGGATATTCTGGAGAAGTCTACCAGTGAAGAGAACTTGGGATTAAGGATTTAGGGATTAGATTGGTGTAGACTCGTGCTTCTCCCCGTGGACCCGAAGCAAAGGTCTAGACAGCGAGGGCATGGATGCCCTGGAGAATGAGGACTGGGGCATGATCCCCCTGTCCATCAGCGTTCCTGCTTAATGTTTAATAATATGGGTTTATCTTGGACATAATTGAACCAACATCTAAAGACGAGGAGCTTCTTTCACCGGAATTCCTGCACAAGCTTGAGCAGCTTTCCCTGGTGGCTAAGCGCGTGTTCCCCGGAAGAATGCGCGGGGAGCGCAGGTCGAGCAAACGCGGCGCATCGGTCGAATTCGCCGACTACAGAAACTACACCATCGGAGACGACTTCCGGCGTGTTGACTGGAATGTCTATGCTCGGCTGGAAAAGTTGTTCATGAAGCTCTTTATCGAAGAAGAAGACCTGCATGTCTATGTGCTGATCGACGCTTCCCGCTCCATGGCATTCGGCAGTCCATCCAAACTGCTTTACGCCAAACGAATAGCTGCAGCGCTCGGATACATCGCGCTCTCCGGCCTGGACAAGATAAGCTATGCAGCACTATCAGGTGATACAGCAAGTATTCTCCCTCCCAAACGGGGCAAAGGCAACATATTCCCGGTATTCGACTGGCTGAACGGCATCACAGGCGATGGCCGGACGAAGCTCGCAGATTCCATCCGCGATTTCACCCTCCGCACACGCACACCGGGTATCGCTGTCCTCATATCGGACTGCTTCGACCAGGATTACGAAAAAGGGATACTGGCTCTTTTATCCCGCAGGTTCGAAGTAAGCCTCATCCATGTCCTCGACGATGAAGAATTACGCCCAACAATAGTCGGTGATATTAAACTGATCGACTCAGAGACGGGAGATGAGCGCGAGATCAGTGTTTCCCCTGCCCTTCTGCGCAGGTATGAGCAGGCTGTGGCCGCTTTTTGCAGCAGGATAGAGAGTTTCTGCCTCAAATACGGCGTGAATTATATCCGCACCACAGTTGGATCGGATTTCGAGGATCTCATCCTCAATTATCTGCGTCGCAGAGGGATGGTGAAATAATGGGATTATTATCACCAATATCTATACTGATCTTCGTTCCGCTCGCGGCGGCGGTTATTTTACTTTACCTGCTCAAGCTGAAGCGGCGGGAACAGGTCGTGTCGAGCGTCTTTCTGTGGCAGCATGCCGTTCAGGATGTTCAGGCAAACGCACCGTTTCAGAAGCTCAGGAAGAACCTCCTGCTCTTCATCCAACTTGGAGTGCTTCTTCTCATAGTCGCGGCCCTTGCTCGTCCATTTGCGCGTATGGCAGGGCTCGAAGGACAGAGTATCGTAGTAGTGATCGACTCGTCGGCCAGTATGCGCTCGACGGATGTCGGACGCTCCAGGTTCGATGAGGCAAAAAGACTCGCACTTCGGACAGCCGACCAGATGGGGCGAGGCGACGCAATGCTCGTCATTACAGCGGCCGCCAAAACTCGCGTAGCCAGCTCATTTACATCCGATAGAAAGGCCCTTGCCGCAGCCATCACAGCACTTAAGCCGAAGGACACGCGCGCAAACCTGAGGGAAGCAATAGGGCTTGCGCTGTCTCTCGTCTCGAAAAAGAAAAACCCACGTATCGTGATAATCTCTGACGGAGGGTTCTCGCCGGTTTCGGACATCCGCACAGGCAAGGCGAAGATCAGCTTCATCAAGATCGGTAAAAGATCAGACAACGTTGGAATCGTAGCGATGGACTCCAGAAAGACGCTTGATGGAGCACAGCAGGTGTTCGTTGGGCTGCGCAACTTCTCGGACCATAAGCGCGATTTCCAGATGGAAGTGTATCTGAAAGACCAGCTCATAGATATAAGGGATGAGTCGCTCGATAAAGGCGCATCGAAAGAAGAGATACTGGCAGGCCTTCCAAATGCAGGCGGCAGGCTTATGGTAAAGCTGATAGTAAACGATGATCTTGCGGCTGACAACGCCGCGAGCGTCTACCTGACCGTCAGCAAGGAGCGCTCAGTCCTGATTGTGACAAAGGGGAATATGTTCATCGAGCGGGCGTTTAACCTCGACCCGAAAACCGATGTGGTGAAGGCATCCGCGGCTCCGCCGGACATTTCCGGCTATGACATCGCGGTCTTCGACGGCATCAAACCGCCGGATGACCTCCCGCCGGGAGGTTATCTGCTCATAAATACGGATTGCAGGGCAGCGCCTGCCCATCTTTCGCGGACGATATCCCGCCCAGAAGTAGTCGATTCGTCCAAAAACCATCCCGCAGCATCCTACGTCGATTTTTCGGGCTTGCAGATAGCCACAGCAAAGACGCTGACACTCACAGACTGGGGGCAAGAGTTGGTCGAGTGCCAGGGAGGGGCTATAGCGGCGGCAGGTGAGTCGAGCGGAAGGCGTTTTGTGGTCCTTGGATGGAATATGCTGGATTCGGATTTTCCATTGAGGGTCGGTTTCCCGATCTTCGTCACCAATTGCATCGAATGGCTCGGCGGAGGATCGGAATCAGCGAATATGGCTTTGCACACGAGCGATGTAGCCGCAATCGACCTGGAAGGCGAACGTGAAGTGACGGTAACAGACCCAAACGGGCAGGAAACCCACGTTCGTCCGACCGGCTCAACGGCCTATTTCGATGGAACGGAGACTGCAGGGGTCTACAAAATGAAAATAGGCAGAAAGGCGAGAGAGTTTGCCTGTAACCTGCTCTCTCCGCAGGAATCGAACACGAAACCCCAGCCAACACTCCGGGTAGGCGAAAGGCATGTGGCTCAGTCGCTCAGCTCGATCAGGACCAACCGCGAGTTCTGGAGGATTATTTTAATTATAGGGCTTGCGCTTCTATCGTTCGAGTGGTACGCATTTCACAGGAGGTTGGGATGATCCAGTTTACCCATCCTCTATACCTGCTCCTGCTGCCGCCGCTCGTCTACATGGCTTGGCGATTGTCCAGAGCCAGCCTGGCGGACCTTTCAAGGGGACGAAAAGCGTTCTCGTTATCGCTCAGGATCGCGATTATCAGCCTGATTGTGATCGCTGTTGCCGGAATCCAGTTCGTGCGTCCGAGTAAGAACCTGGCGGTCATCTTTGCTGTGGACATCTCCGACAGTATTCCAAGAGAAAAGCGCCAGGCATCTCTGGACTATATATGCAATGCGATAAAGTCTAAACGCTCGACGGACTACATAGGCATCATTGCATTCGGCGCGGATGCGGCTGTCGAGCTTGCTCCATGCCGGAGCGCGAAGGTAGACCGGATATACGCAATACCGTCCACCTCCTATACGGACATTTCCCAGGGCATCGGCCTTGCGCTCGCGTCTTTCCCGGCTGATGCCGCTAAACGGGTCGTTCTGATCTCCGACGGAAATGAGAACCTGGGAAAAGCACTCGACCAGACAGCGATGGCCGAGACAGAAGGGATCACTATCGATGTCGTCCCAATAGAGAACAATGTAAAGAAGGAAGCGCTCCTCGACAAGATCGTGATACCGAGCGAGGTAAAGATAGGCGAACCTTTCGAGCTGAAAGTGATCGCCACGGCAAAGGCCGACACCCATTCCTGCATCCGGCTCATTAGAAACGGGCGTCCTGCTGATGTAAAAAACGTCACTCTCACACCGGGCAAGAATATCTTTACATTCCCGCAGACAATAGACAAGGCCGGAGCCTATTCGTATGAAGCGCTTTTGTCGAACAACGCCGATACTATGCTCGATAACAACCGCGCGCTCGGCAGCACGGTTGTACGAGGCAAACCAAGGGTGCTTTATGTGGAAGGAAAGCCTGGAGAGGCCATGAATCTCGCAAAAGCGCTGAGAGCGAGCGGCATTGCAGCCGATGTCCGAGGGAAAAGCGGTATTCCCGCCGGTATTGACGACTTAAGAAACTACGATTCGATTATCTTCTCAGACATTCCTGCCATGGCTATGATGCCGGACCAGATGAAGCTCATCGAGGCAGGTGTCCGCGACCTCGGCATCGGGTTCTGTATGATCGGAGGCGAAGACAGCTTCGGTGCAGGAGGGTATTTCAATACGCCGATAGAGCGCACGCTGCCGGTGGATATGTCGGTCCGCAAGCAAAAAGTCCTCCCGTCTTTATCGGTCGTCATCGTGATAGACAAGTCCGGCTCGATGAGCATGATTGAAAACGGCCGGACTAAAATATCGCTCGCTAATGAAGCCGCCGTCAATGTTGTTGAGCTCCTGCAGCCAATAGACAAGATCGGCGTCATATTCTGCCATGATTATCCCGAAACGATAGTCCCGTTGAGCAGTGCGAAGAACAAGACAGGAATATCGCAGAAGATTTCGACCGTTACGGCGGAAGGCGGCGGGATTACCGTGTTCCCGTCACTTCAGTCGGCATATAAGATGATCTCCGGCTCTGGAACACGGCAAAAACATGTGATTATGCTTTGTGACGGCGATGATTGCGACGATCAACAAGACTGTATAGCTCTTGCCGCTCAGATGCATAGAGAAAAGATAACCGTAACATCCGTCGCAATAGGCGATGGCAAGGACGTGGGATTTTTGACCCAGCTTGCCGCTGCCGGGGGAGGCAACTTTTACCTCGCCAGAAAGGCTCAAGAACTGCCCTATATCTTTACAAAGGATGTAATGCTGGTCTCAAAGTCTCTTCTGATCGAAGAACCTTTCCACCCACGGGTCGATAGATCATCTGCGGTCCTTTCCGGCATCGACTGGAGCACTGCACCGCCTCTCCTTGGTTATGTCTCTACCAGCCCCAAGCCGCTGGCTGAAGTCCCGATGGTCTCGCATAAAGATGATCCTATTTATGCGCAGTGGCAGTTCGGGCTCGGTAGATCGATTGCATTCACATCGGACGCAAAGCCTAGATGGGCTGTCCGATGGCTCGAATGGCCCGGATTTACGAAATTCTGGGCTCAAGCTATCAGATGGTCGATGAAAAAGTCAGGTAAAAGCGACTTCCAGACGACCGTCGCGGTAGACCAGGCTGTTGGCAAGGTCGCTGTTGATGCCGTAGACCAGGAAGGCAGGTTCATCAATTTTCTGAAGCTCAAAGGACGGCTGATCGGCCCGGATATGAAGTCATCGGATATTGTGCTTGAACAGACCGCACCAGGCCGTTATGAAGCTGAGTTTCCTGCCCGCAAAGTCGGGACATATACGGTAAACATAGTCGAACAGAAGGGAAAAGAGGTCTCAAGCCAGTCCTGCACCGTCACTATACCATATCCGCCCGAATATAAGGATATACGGACAAACTATAGGCTGCTGGAACGGATAGCTAAACTGACCGGCGGCAAAATCAGCCCTGAACCTCAGGAAGTGTTCAAGGCAGATCTCAAAAAGGCGCGGGTTCCGACTGATCTATGGTGGGGTCTGACATTAATCTCTGTTTTGCTCTTCCCGTTGGATGTAGCGGTGCGGAGGGTGGCGCTCAATGCGTCGGAACTCAGCGCATTTGCTGCAAAATGTATCTCTGCAGTCAAATCCAGAGCCTTCCCTAATGGAAAGACACAGAAAACAACCCCGGAGGTCGAAACCGTCGGGAGGCTGCTGAACGCTAAGAAATCCAGACATTCGGACGAACCGCGGCCTGATTGGACGCACCCGCAACCGGCACGAAGGCAGCCCAAACAGGATGGCAGCAAACCAACCAAACCTGCTCCATCGCCCGAAGCACATAAACCGAAAGATGAAGATGCGGCACAGGACGTTGACATGGCCTCGCGCCTCTTGGAAGCTAAACGCCGGGCACGGGAAAGGCACGAAAGATGATTGGACATCCCTGTACAGGAAAAACCCCGCGGATCAAGCGGCAATCCACGGGGCTCTTTCAGGAGGCTGTTCAGCTGATCTCTCTTTGGACGGGGAAAGATCTCTTTCCGAAAGGAAAGGCTTACCAGCATATGTGCCAGTAATAATTACGCAAAAACAGCCAAATTCGTTCCTGATGATTACTTGATAGACGACAGCTTGATTGCCATATATACAAATTCGAGATTCATCGTGCCTCTCTGGTATGTGCTTTAGCCTGTCTGCCCCCAAAAGACATCGTAGTCGACCGCCTTACGAAAACCCACTTTTTCTGCCGTTAAAACCGATGGAACATTTCGTGTCCAGCAATCCCAATGAGCTTCGATACCGTTTGAAATGCAATGTTCTACAAAAGCGGAAGCCGTGAGAGTCGCAAGACCTTTGCGTTGATAATTCTCAGCAGTCTCGATGCCTATTCCGATATGGTTTCCATTAGTATATTCGCCTGTGCACCAACAGACAATTTCATTATCACCATGCAATGCACAGAAGCCATATGCTCTCTCAAAGAAAAGGTCGATGGATGGCCACATAAACTGGATTTCACCTATTACCTGATCAAGATTGGTAAGATGGGTCCTTGTGGTCAGTTGCCGGTCTATGGGAACGATTGAAATATTCTGAGGTAATTGTGCACGCCAGTCTGGGATATTCAAAGTATCTGATCTATAAAGGCAGCGAGGAGCTTTTTGCAAATGCCGCTGCGTAAAAATACCGGGTAACTGCTCAACCCAAGCGTCGGAGCTATAGTAGATGACCATATAGGAATCAGGCGAAGGCGCGATTTGCTTAAGGATTACCTGTCTCACAGAATCGTTGAACTCTCGGTTGTCTGCACGTCCTGCAAAGTAATATTGCGGCCCCTTGTTCCACAGAAAAGCGGATGTCGGCCCGGATGGACTATCCACCCATATTCTACCGTGGCAGTTCCCCACTACCAAAGCATTGATGACGAATTCCATACATGGCGCATCAAATAATGCGGCTGTAGTCCCGAATGCATTCGGTTCAAGCTCAATAATCACAGGCTCTCCTTCGTATCATACGATCACATACAGCTGTATAGCATAGATCAAGCCTATCACAATAACCTCACAGCTTAAAATATGCACATTTCTTTTCTCAAACAATCAAAAAAGGCCGGGGTGAAGCCCGGCCATTACATCTTAAGATAGTTAAAAACTAGAATTTCACGAAGCGATCGCTGGAAACGCCGCAGAGAGGGCATTTCGCCGGTCGAGCACCTTCAGCGGTGAATCCACACACAGGGCAGACCCAAATGTCGCCTATTGCGGCATCATTCCCGGCCTCGACGGCCTCCTTTGCCTGCGAATAAAGGCTTCTATGGACTTTCTCGGCCTCGTTCGCCCTGTAAAACGATGTCTTCGCCGATGCCTCGCTTTGTGTATCCGCCACAGCCATATAGGCAGGATACATTTCATCTACTTCGAACCCTTCGCCTGCTACAGCGGCGGCAAGGTTCTCATCGGTCGACCCTACTCCACTCAACACCCTGAGATGCGCTGTGGCATGTACCTGCTCTGCATATGAGGCAGCGGAGAACAAACGTGCAACATTGGGCTTCTGCTCCTGTTTTGCCTTCTCTGCAAAGGCAAGATACTTTACATGCGCCTGGCTCTCACCTGCAAATGAAGCCTTCAGTCCGTCTTCCGTCATCTTATGCATAATTCCGGTCCCCTTCCAAGTTTGTCTGTATCATCTTTATCAGTTTTGATCGATCAGAATACTATGTACATAACATCGGGACGGGCTGAATGCTCGCCCCGATGTTTCATTATGTATTTTTTATATCTATCGCATTATGGCAACGAGAGAGTTAGCGTAGAATCTTTTCGAAAGGCTCGATACGGTCACGCCATGGTTCGCGGACGCATGAACAAAGTAACCATTTCCCGCATATATGCCGCAATGGTCGACATATGAATGATTGCAGGCAAAGTAGAGCCTGTCGCCAGGTTGAATATCTTCTGGTGCAACCGGTATTCCTACATTAGCCTGATCTCTTGAAACCCTCGGCAGGTTTACACCGAACTGCTTATAGACCATCCTTACGAAAGCCGAACAATCGATACCTGTTGTTGTAGAATTCCCACCATAGACATAAGGTACTCCAAGATACTGAAGCGCGGTCTGGACGATAGGATTATCTGACCCACGGCCGTCGAAACCGCCGCGACTTGCGAGAGAACCTCTGTTTACATCAGGAAGGACGGCCTGATAATCGAGAAGAGTTATCTTTTCTTTCTCTATCCATCCAGTACTGCCGTCTATCATCATAATCCCATACCATGAACCTGATGTCATAGTAATTGCGAGCGTTGTATCCCTCATGCAAGTGGAATATACACGTGATCTCGTGCTCCTTTTGGCGTAGATCATGGCTTTCTCAACGTTCACCATCCCGATCCTGCCGATGGACTTCCTTTCCGCTCTTACATTCACGTTTCCAGCAGATGTTTTTGCCTTCTTAGCTTCGTGTTTGGGTTCCTGTTTGTGCAAACTTGGGGTTTCCAGCTCAAGTGTGACAACACCATCCGCCGAAGCTATGCACGCCAGAGTAAAAACGGCAAGAATGCAAAGGAGAATATTTTTCAAACCGACCTCTCCTCCGAGTATCGTGATGATGGATATACTTCATCAAGGCTACAGACTTTCAGGTGACACACGAAAGCCTTAGTTAATTATCGGGGAATTTACTACCTATTTTCAGACGCCAAAACTACCTGGTCTGTTCCCGAAACATCAATTGGCATATTTTAGCGCACTGGCGAACAGCCGTCAATAGGTAATATATAATATTTGGAGTAATGAGGGGTAATAAATGAGTAAAGAGATGGCGGAAGCCTCCACCATCTCTTTATTATCTTTTTTGATTGAGCTTTCCCACTGTTAAGAGAAAAGCCAATAGCCATAATTTTAACGCTTCGAGAACTGGAATCCTCTTCTTGCTCTCTTGCGCCCATACTTCTTCCGCTCTTTGACTCTCGGATCTCTGGTCAGGAATCCCTGTCTTCGAAGGACAGGCCTCAAATCATCACCGACTTCGAGCAGCGCCTTGGATATTCCGTGGCGTAAAGCTCCCGCCTGTCCGGTGATCCCGCCGCCAAGAGCAGTCGCGTTTACGTCGTATTTACCTACGGCGTTGACTGCCTCGAACGGCTGCTGAACCAGCATCTCCAGAGTCTTGCGGCCGAAGTAATCCGCCATAGGCCGGCCATTGATCGTAATCCTGCCTTCGCCCGGCGTAAGCCAGACTTTAGCGGTCGCGTTCTTTCGATGGCCTGTGGCGTAGTATCTTGCGGTCTGCTCCAAAGGATCTTCCTCCTAGATTTCCAACTTTTCAGGCATTTGCGCTTCGTGCGGGTGCTCCGGGCCTGCATACACTTTGAGCTTGCGCAGTATTTGCGCGCCGAGCTTATTGTGCGGCAGCATCCCCTTGACCGCCCTGGTGATAGTCCGGTCCGGCCGCTCTTGTAGCAGCTTTCCACGGCTTATACTTCGCAGTCCGCCTGGGTACATCGTATGCCAATAAATCAATTCGTCCGGCTTGTTTGTTCCACTCAATCTTGCCTTCGACGCATTTACGATGACCACGAAGTCACCCGTATCAACGTGCGGAGTAAAGATCGGCTTGTTCTTGCCCCTCAAAATCTTTGCGACCTGGGAGGCAACCCTGCCGACCGGCTTATCAGCAGCATCCACCACATACCATTTTCTCTCGATTTCTTGTGGCTTAGCCTGATATGTTCTCATTCTAATATGTAACCTCCATCAGCGACAACCCGGAAGGGGGCGCTGTCTTGCCGGCCAGCCGCCGGTCCTTTGCTTCTAATATTCTTGTTATATCCTTCGACTCCAGCCTTCCCTGCCCTACATCCGTGAGCGTTCCCACGATTATCCTCGCCATGCTGTGCAGAAAGGCGTTTGCTTCGATATCGAATATTATATGCTTACCGCTCCGATGAACGGTAAGTTTCTTCATTTCGCGAACCCGGTGCGGAGTATCTGCACCTGCCGCGGAAAACGATGTGAAATCATGCACTCCCAGAAGTGCTTCGGCTGCTCGGTTCATCACAGTCTCATCCAGCTTATATGGAAAACACCAGACGAACCTCCCAGAAATCGCCGATGGAATCACATCGTTTAAGACAACATATTTGTAGACTCTGGATTTGGCTGAATACCTGGAATGAAACTCTCCAGGCACTTCGCTCGCATCTTTTGCTACAATATCCTTTGGAAGCATCGAATTCAACGCGACGACGATATTTTTCGTCGGGATCGTGCCCCCGGTCTTAAAGTTTATTACCTGCCCTTCGGCATGAACTCCGGCATCAGTCCTACCGGCTCCGTATACACTTATCGGTTCTTTCGTTATCCGGGTCAGCACACATTCAAGTTCTCCCTGAATTGTCCGCATCCCCGGCTGCTTCTGGAATCCAAAGTAGTCAGTCCCATCATATTCAACGACTACTTTGATATTATGCATAATTATCAGCCATTAGCTATCAGCCATCAGTATATCAACTGTCTCCATAACCTGACAGCCGATTACTGACTGCTGACAGCCATAAAGCTATTCCTCCGTAGCCAGTTCCAGCTTGACCATCGGAGCAGAGTCACCGCGTCTGAAGCCGATCTTTATTATCCGAGTGTAACCACCCGGACGATCAGCAAATTTGGGCGCGATCTGGTCAAAGAGCTTCTTGACGAGATCCTCGTCATTCAGCAACTTCCTTGCCTGCCGCCGTGCATGCAGCGAGTTATCTTTAGCCACTGTTATGACTTTTTCAGCAATGCTGCGTACATCCTTGGCTCGCGTTTCAGTCGTTTCTATTTTTTCATGCAGAAGGAGTGATCGAACCAGCCCTCTTAGAAGTGCTAACCTCTGATCTGTCGGCAGATCGAATTTCCTTCCAGCTACTCTATGTCGCATCCTAAGTTAACCTACCTTCATCAGGTGTTTCCGGTGAAGCTATTCCTCTTCCTCTTCGTCCGGTGTCGTATCAAGATCCTCTGATTCGCCAGCGGCTTCGTCAATCTCATCTTCGGATTCTTCAATTGCTATCCCCGGCCCGCCGTCTTTGGATTTTCTTAGACTCAGCCCAAGCATGTCCAATTTCTCCTTGACCTCAGTAAGCGACTTCCTACCGAAGTTCCTGATGGTCATCAGGTCGACTTCACTGTACTGTACAAGCTCACCTATGGTCAAGATGTTGGCTTTCTTCAAGCAATTGTAAGTTCGGACTGAGAAATCCAGTTCCTCGATCCGGGCATCCGGAGCCTGCGGACCTGCCATCTGGCCGTCCACACCGAAATCAACGAACCCAGCTCTCGGACTGCTCGAAAATTCGAAGAACAGTCTGAGATGCTTATCAAGAATCTTTGCAGCGTCACTTATAGCATCGCTCGGCATTATCGTGCCATTCGTCCAGACCTCAAGCACAAGCCTGTCATAATCGGTCTTATGGCCAACGCGGGTAGGCTCTACATTATAGCTCACCTTCCTCACAGGGCTGAATACCGCGCCTATCGGGATCAAGCCGATAGTCTGTTTGGCACGCTCTTGCTTGTCGGGCGGCACATAGCCTCTTCCGACTTCGACCGTCATCTCCATCTTGAGATGAGCTGTCTCGTCATCCAGCGTCGCAATGTGGACTTCCGGATTCGCTACCTCTATCTCTGGCGGAGTCTTTATATCCGCTCCGGTTACATCGCCCGGCCCATGCACATCAATCTCGATTACTTTTGGTTCCGGCCTGCCTGTACCGTCTTGGATCATTCTGACATTCAGCTCACGCAGATTCAGAATGAGTTCGGTCGTATCTTCTTTCACGCCCGGTATCGTCGAGAACTCGTGCAGCACGCCATCGATCTTAATCGTAGTTACCGCAGCACCCGGAATCGACGAGAGCATGACGCGGCGAAGAGCATTACCGATAGTAGTGCCGAAGCCATGTTCCTGCGGCTCTATCACGAACTTGCCGTATGTCTCGTTTTCTTCCAGTATCTCAATGCGTGGCGTTACCATATCCATATAGATTACACTCCGTCCTTATCTCGAATAGAACTCTACGATCAGAGATTCTTGGACGTCCGTATCAATCTCATCGCGGACCGGCATTGAGAGTACCGTCCCTCTCATCTGATTAGCGTCAAACTGCAACCATGCCGGAAGAGCTCTTCCACCTGAGCTTTCGATTGAAGAAAGAATCGGCTGAATACTCCGGCCACTCTCCCTGACCTCAATCGTTTCACCAGGTTTTACGAGGTACGACGCTATGTTGACCCGACGCCCGTTCACGAGTATGTGCCCATGGCTCACAAATTGTCGAGCTTGTGCTCTTGAAGATGCAATACCAAGCCTGTAGACTACATTGTCGAGTCTGCATTCGATAATCTGAAGCAGGATCTCGCCGGTGACGCCACGGCGTCTGACCGCTTCCTTCATATAGTTGCGGAACTGTGTTTCGCGCACGCCATATATTCTGCGCATTTTCTGTTTTTCGCGAAGCTGTATTCCGTAATCCGATAGCTTCTGCTGTCGCCCCTGCCTGCCTTGGCCGTGCTGACCCGGCGCATACGGACGACGCTCTACCGGACACTTACGGGAGAAGCACTTGTCTCCCTTTAAGTAGAGCTTCTCACCTTCTCGCCTGCACAGTCTGCAGACGGGCGCTCCCTGAGTTGCCATATCCTGTGTATTCTCCTTGAAGTCTTACACCCGGCGCCGTTTTGGCGGTCTGCACCCATTATGCGGAATGGGAGTAACGTCTTTTATGAGACTTACTTCCAGTCCGACAGCCTGCAATGACCGTATCGCCGTTTCACGGCCCGATCCGGGCCCCTTCACATATACATCCACTCGTTTCAGCCCATGCTCCATAGCTCTTCTGGCAGCGGATTCAGCCGCCATCTGGGCTGCAAACGGTGTTCCCTTCTTTGTTCCCTTGAATCCGACCGTGCCAGCACTCGCCCACGAAAGGAGATTTCCCTGCGTGTCAGAGATCGACACAATCGTATTATTGAACGTGCTCTGGATGTGAGCAATACCAAGAGCTATATTCTTCTTCTCTTTGGCCTTGCCCCTACCAGTCGTCGTTGCTTTTCTTACCAAGCCTGAATCCCCCTATTACGAGTTAAAGATCGAAGGCCGTGAGCAGACCAGGAATCCGATCCACTACAAACCTTCACTTCACTCTATTTACCTTTCTTCCGTCTTACACCGACCGTTCGTCTCGGACCTTTTCTGGTTCGAGCATTGGTGCTGGTGCGCTGACCGCGAACTGGAAGCCCTCTTCTGTGGCGGATCCCTCTGTAAGAGCCGATTTCTATAAGCCGTCTGATACTCATCGAAAGCTGCCGTCTCAGGTCTCCTTCAACCTGATACTCACGTTCGATAACTTCTCTCAGCTTAGATACTTCGCCCTCTGTCAGGTCACGTACACGAGTATCTGAGGATATTCCGGCTTCTTCTATGATCTTCTTGCTCGAAGTCAATCCGATACCGAAAATATACGTCAGGGCTACTTCTATTCGCTTGTCCCTCGGAAGGTCTACTCCCGCAATTCTTGCCAAGTCTAGCCTACCTCCATTTGATCAGTTCTGAGTATCAGGTTCTGAGTTCCAAGACAAAAGCTCAATTCTCATCACTCATCGCTCAGCCCTCGGCCAAAATTACCCCTGCCTCTGCTTATGCTTGGGGTACTGCTTGCAGATCACTCTCAGGACGCCTTCCCGTTTAATGATCTTGCATTTATCACACATCTTTTTTACTGAAGCTCTAACCTTCAATGTAACTCTCCTGGATGCGAGCCATGATTGCAAGATATAACTGCCATTCTCGCTATCCTGCCCGCTAACTTACTTATACCTGTATATTATCCTGCCTCTGGACAGATCATATGGAGATAACTCCACCAACACCCTGTCGCCGGGCAAAATCTTAATGAAGTGCATGCGGATTTTTCCCGAGACGTGAGCAAGCACCTTATGCCCGTTCGAAAGCTCAATCCGAAACACAGCATTAGGTAGAGTCTCCGTTACTACACCCTCGACTTCAATCGCCTTCTCTTTGGCCACTTTAACTATTGCCTCGCTCCTTCCTCACGTCTTAACGTGAGTATCTCCGGTTTTCCATCCGTAATAACCACTGTATGCTCAAAATGAGCGGATAGTTTCCTATCCTTGGTGATATATGTCCAACCATCGGACAATTGCTTCACTCTATAGTCCCCGACGTTTACCATCGGTTCTATCGCCAGGGTCATTCCGGGTCGGAGAACTTCCCCGTGCCCTGGTTTTCCATAGTTCGGCACTTGCGGGTCCTCATGCATTCTGGAACCAATTCCATGTCCCACAAGTTCTCTCACAATCGAGTAGCCTCTGCTTTCGGCATACACTTGTATCGCATGAGCTATATCACCGATCCGATTTCCGGCTTTTGCCATTTCAATTCCCTTAAAAAGCGATTCTCTAGTTACCTTAAGAAGGTTTTTCGCTTCATCAGATACCTCGCCAACAGGAGCAGTCACTGTTGAATCTCCATGGTAGCCATTCACGATCGCTCCAAGGTCCAACCCGACTATATCACCCGGCTGAAGAATCCTGTCTCCTGGAATACCATGGACGACTTCCTCATTCACCGAAGTACATATGGAAGCCGGATAGCCATTATAACCTTTGAAAGAAGGGGTTCCGCCATGTTCAGTTATCAAATATTCAGCAAGAATATCAAGATCGATTGTCCTGGTCTTTCCAGGGATAATCGAAGCAACCACAGCTTCCAGCGTCTGGGCAACTAGCCGCCCAGCAACTCTCATTTTCTCGATTTCTTCCTGACTCTTAATCTTGATCATTTCTTTAGAGCATCTACAACTCTCATAAATACTTGCTCTACCGGTCCGGATGCATCTATATCTTTCAACAAACTGCGGCTGCGGTAGTAATCTATAAGCGGAGCAGTCGATTTCTCATAGACTTTAAGCCTGTTCAAAACCGCTTCCGGTTTATCATCGGCTCTCTGGACCATTTCACCACCACAGGCCTTACATGCAGCTTCTTTCCCCTGCTCAGTCATTTCAACTTGTGCCGGACGGCTGCATTCTGCGCATACTCTGCGTCCTGAAAGACGCTTTACAAGCTCATCATCCGACACTTGCAGGCTTACAACTGCTTCTATTGGCAGAGCTAGTTCAGAAAGGACCACATCAAGAGCTTCAGCCTGCGGAACAGTCCGTGGAAAGCCGTCCAATATGAAACCGGACTTGCCAACTTCAGCCAGTTTCTGCTTTGCTATTTCAATGACAACTTCATCCGGGACCAGCTCGCCCCGGTCCATATAGCCCTTTGCTTTGAGCCCTATCTCCGTACCTTTTGATACGGACTCTCTAAGGATGTCTCCCGTAGAGATATGGGCTGCATTAAACTTCTCACTCAAACGTACCGCCTGTGTGCCTTTGCCGGCTCCAGGCGGTCCGAACAATACTATCCGCAAATTGTATCCCCTAAAATCTTTATCTCAAGCTGCGAGCGGCAAGAACCGCATTTATAATTCTCGACGCTCGCTGCTTATACTTACTGATCTACTTAATAAACCCTTCGTAGTGTCGCATTGTGAGCTGAGCTTCTATTGCCTGCATCGTTTCAAGCGCTACACCGACTACGATCAGGAGTGATGTTCCACCCAATAGTGTAAACCCTGTTACACCAATCCATTGCGGTAAATAATACTGCGCCAGTGCAATTATAGCAAGGAAAACAGCTCCCGCAAGAGTTATTCTGGTCATAACCTTGTCAAGATATTCCATCGTAGGCTTGCCAGGTCTTATACCTGGTATAAAGCTGCCCCATTTCTTCAGGTTATCCGCAACTTCCGGAACATTGAACATAATTGCGGTATAGAAATATGTGAAGAAGATAATTAGAGCCGCATAAATAAGCGAGCCTACGATATGCCTTCCCGGCGAAATGACGACTGCTGCGTCTCTTACAAACGATACAATTTTGCTTCCCCCTGTCGCAGGCAGAAACTGTGCTATCGTTTGAGGGAACATCAGAAGCGATATCGCAAAGATAATTGGAATAACACCAGCTGAGTTCACTTTTAAAGGCAGATACGAACTCTGTCCACCGTATATCTTGTTTCCAACAACACGTTTTACGTGTTGTATCGGTATCTTTCTCTGAGCAAGGGTCACAGCAACGATAGCCATAATCGTAAGCACGAATACAGCGATCAGCCCAACCGCATTACCCCAGTTAATGACGCCAGCATCGAGTTGCGCCCATACGGTCTGCAACTGGAACGGCAACATAGCTACGATACCTGCGAATATGATAAGGGATACACCGTTTCCGATCCCTTTGTCGGTGATCATCTCACCAAGCCACATCAAAAACGCTGTTCCTGCAGCAAGTGTTAGTACGACCTGCACCCACTGCATTCCGACGATTGCGTTCCCACCGGCAGCTTTGTTTAACCATGCTGCCATACCTGCAGCCTGCAATATCGAAAGTGCGCCGGTCATCCAGCGAGTCCATAATCTGATCTTCTTCTGGCCTGGCTCTCCTTCTTTCTGTAAATCTGCAAGCTGCGGTATTGCCATCGTAAGCAACTGCATGATAATGGATGCGTTAATATAAGGTATTATACCAAGCGCAAAGATGGAGAACTTTTTGAAAGCTCCGCCGGTGAACATATCGATCAGGCCAAGCATACCACCACGCTCAGCCAGATCTTTTAGAGCAGTTGAGTCTACACCTACAGGAATATGAACCCCAACTACAAAGATCCCGAACATTGCGAACACAAAAAGTATTCGTTTCTTCAGATCCGGCACCTTAAAAGCATCCAGAAGCGATTTCAGCATTACGGTATTACCTCCGTGCTTCCGCCCGCAGCTTTGATTTTCTCCTCGGCAACTTTGCTGAATTTATGTGCTTTAACGGTCATAGCTTTTGTGAGCTCGCCATCAGCAAGCACTTTCAGTCCATCCTCCAGCTTCTTTACAATTCCCAATTCAGAAAGAAGTTCTGGTGTTACTTCCGTTCCGGCATCGAGTTTTTCGAGCTGTTCGAGGTTTACTATCGAATACACTTTCCTGAATCTGCTATTATTAAAGCCCTTCATATGCGGAAGTCTTCTGTGAAGAGGAGTCTGTCCGCCTTCGAAGCCCGGTCTAACAGTATTTCTTGCCTTCTGGCCCTTACTGCCCTTGCCGGCAGTCTTGCCTTGTCCGGTACCAATACCGCGACCGATACGTTTCCTGTCTTTTTGCGGGGTAGCCGGTCCTAGATCCGCCAACTTCATTACTTGCTGCCCTCCACCGGATCCTCAAGCTGCTCAACCGTGAGCAGATGAGGCACTTTACGAATCATACCGAGAATTACAGGGGTCTCTTCATGCACTACTGCCGAGCCGACCCGCCCTAATCCGAGCGACTGTACTGTCCTGCGCTGTTTCTCGTTAAATCCGATCACGCTCCGCTTGAGTGTAATCTTAATCATCTGGTCGTTCCTCTTAAGTCCCTATGACTTATAATAATAAGTCTTATTCCTTCTCTGAACCTTCCGCTGCTGCGACCGGTTCAGCAACTGCTTCCTCAGTTCCCGGCTCTTCAATTAAATTGAGTTTCTTCAGCCAGGGTACCATCTCTTCCACGCTTTTACCGCGTAGAGCGCTAACCTTATCGGCCTGCTTCAACTGCTTTAGAGCGATAATCGTCGCAGCGGCAGTATTTACAGGATTACCTGAGCCATGCGACTTCGCAAGTACATCTCTCAGGCCCGCAAGTTCCAATATCGGCCTGACCGCTCCGCCAGCCACAACCCCGGTTCCGGGTGATGCCGGCTTGAGAAGCACTGTCGATGCTCCCATCGAGACTTCTATCTCGTGCGGAATAGTATCCCCTACCAACGGGACGTCTATGATATTCTTCTTAGCTGCCTCTATGCTCTTTCGGATGGCATCAGGGATGCCGCGAGCTTTTCCGAGGCCAACGCCCACATGCCCGGCCCTGTCGCCGACGGCAGTAAGCACGCTCCATGATAGCGTCCGTCCGCCCTTATGGGTCTTCTGGACCTTGTTGGTCCTTATGACCTGCTCAGTGAGATCAAGCGTATCCGGATTGATCTTAGGCATATATCCTCCTAAAACTCCAGCCCTGCCTCGCGGGCGGCATCTGCGAGTGATTGTACACGGCCATGATACTGATAACCGCCTCGGTCGAAGACGACTTTTTTGATCCCCTTCTCAAGGGCCCGCTTTGCAACAGCTTCTCCAACCAGCTTGGCAGAATCTATATTTCCGCCGGTCTTTATCTTTCCCTTTATTTCAGGGTCGATAGTAGAGGCTGAAGCCACAGTCACTGCCTGTGTATCATCAATAATTTGCGCATATATGTTGCACAGGCTCCTGTATATGTTGAGCCTCGGCTGCTCAGCTGTGCCGGCAACTTTTTTTCTTACTCTTCTATGACGCTTTTGCCTCAGCGCCTCTCTTTTGTCCATAAAGATCTCCTAATGCAGAGTGTAAACGAAAAGCTCCAGGTCCCATTTGCTAATCCATGATTTACAGCCGGATACCCTTGCAAAAAGGCTGATTACTTGACTCCAGCCTTGCCTTGCTTTCCTGCCTTAAGCCTTACATATTCGCCTCTGTAACGTATTCCCTTGCCCTTATAAGGTTCAGGTTTTCTTACTTTGCGAATCTCAGCAGCCTGCTGGCCTACAACCTGCTTGTTAATTCCTCTGACAACGATAAAGGGCTGCCTCGTATTGACATCCTGCCCGACTTCAAAGCTAATTCCAGATTTCGGAGTCACTTCGACTGGATGGGAGTAACCTACCTGCAGAACCAGATTATCGCCCTGCATCTGCGCTCGATAACCAACTCCGCGGATTTCGAGTACTCGCTCATAGCCCTTAGTCACGCCTTCGACCATGTTCGCAATCAGAGAGCGGGTAAGCCCGTGCAGCGACCTGTGGAATCCCTGATCGCTCGGTCGCTCAACAAGTACCGATCCATTCTCCACCCGGACAGTTATCTCTGGATGGATCTCCTGGGAAAGCTCCCCTTTCGGTCCCTTCACTTTTACGATATGGTCATCGGTCGTCACTTCAACGCCTGCTGGCACAACGACCGGTAACTTACCAATTCTCGACATCTATATCCTCCCGAGAGCAATTCACAGTCTGCAGTAGTCCTTTGAGCCCTGAAGACTCATCCGTGCATCCTGCGCACTGCCTACCAAACGTGGCAGAGAACCTCACCGCCGACCTTCTGGCGGCGCGCATCTCTGTCCGTCATAACACCTTTTGACGTGCTTACGATTGCGATCCCAAGACCTCTAAGCACGCGCGGAAGATCCTGCTTGCCCTTATAAACCCTTAGACCGGGTTTACTGACTCTTTGCAGGTTTGTTATTACCTTTTCTCTCTTTGAACCGTATTTTAAATGGATCCTGACAGTCGGGAATTTTGCATCCTTGACCATCTCATATCCCTTTATGAAGCCCTCAGACTGGAGAATGCGTATAATCTCCATATTGAGCTTCGATGCCGGTGCTTCTAGCGCATCATGATTCGCCGAGTTGGCATTCCTGATCCGAGTCAGAAGATCGGCTACTGGATCCGTAACACTCATTCTAATCTATTCCTCCCGCGAGACAGGCGTCACAAAGATACATATTAGCATCTTGTGGACTGTCCCGTCAAGCCACAAGCTCTTTTAAAGCTGTCAGAAATACGCCGGCACTGCTTCTTTCCTATTAAGAAGCCGGTACCGGCGGATCAATCTCTACCAGCTGGATTTGGTTACACCGGGGATGAGACCCTGATGCGACATCTCTCTAAAACAGATCCGACAAAGGCCGAAATCTCTGATGTAGCCACGCGGTCTGCCGCAAATGCTGCATCTATTATATTTGCGCACCTTGAACTTCGGTTTGCGATTTGATTTTTCAATTAAAGCCTGCTTTGCCAATTATTCCTCCCTGGCCTTCTTAGCTTGCTCAATAATTTGCTGCGCTGTATGCGCAGGAACTTCTTCATAATGCGAAAACGCTGCCTTAAATGTCCCTCTACCGCGGGCGATGGATCTAAGATCGATTGCATATCTCAGCATCTCACCCTGAGGAGCCGTAGCTTTGATCCTCTGCTTGCCGTGTCCAATCGGCTCCATCCCCATGATTCTTCCGCGCTTGCCGTTCATATCGCTGATCACGTCACCCATATACTCTTCAGGGACGACTATCTCAACTTCGACAACCGGCTCAAGAATTACAGGACCTGCTTTTGCCGCTGCATTCTGGAATGCCAGAATACCAGCCAACTGGAACGCCATATCCGATGAGTCTACATTGTGGAATGATCCATCATAAACGGTAGCTCTGACATCTACTACCTTGAAGCCTGCAAGAATACCCCTAGACAGCGCTTCCTGCACACCTTTATCCACTGACGGTATCCACTGTCTCGGAATTGCACCGCCTACAATCTGGTCGACGAACTCATAACCACTGCTTCTTGGAAGCGGTTCAAGCTTGACCCAGGCATCACCGAACTGACCTCGACCACCAGTCTGCTTCTTATGCCTGCCCTGCGCGGAAGCTGCCGTTGTGATCGTCTCTCTATATGCGATCTTCGGAGTTTCGACTTCCACCTCGACCCCGAACTTCCTTTTCAATCGGTCCGTAACGATATCAAGGTGGGTATCGCCCAAGCCGGCTATAAGAGTCTGGCCGGTTGCCTTGTCCCGCTCTGTCTTAAAGGTTGGGTCTTCATCAGCAAGCTTACCAAGAGCCGGACCGAGCTTATCTTCATCCGATTTTGTCTTCGCATGTATCGCAAGCGAATAAACCGGCTCAGGAAACTCTATCGGCGACAGTAATATCGGCTTCGCCTTGTCTGAGAGCGTATCTCCGGTAACAGTTTCAGCGAGTTTTGCGACAGCGCCTATGTCACCTGCTCCAACACCGGTCGTAGCTTCCTGCAGCTTACCCTTTATGAAATACACCTGGCCAACACGTTCATCGCGGCCTTTCGTCGCATTGAAAGTCGTAGAATCAGACTTGAGAGTCCCCGAATAGACCCGGAAATAGGTCAATTTGCCCACATATGGGTCTGCGACAGTCTTAAATACAAGGGCTGAGAACGGACCATCAGGAGTTCTCGTCTCTTCAGCACCAGCAGGGCTCTTGCCTTCTATCTTGCTATTGGCAGCAGGAGAAGGAAGCTCATTGGCTATGAAATCAAGCAGTGATGTAAGCCCGATCTGCTTCATGCCCGACCCGCAGAGGACAGGCACAATCTTCCCCTCGACTATGCCGAGTTCCAGGCCACGCTTAATATCTTCAGCCGAAAGCTCCTCTCCGTCCAGATACCTCATAGTGAGCTCGTCGTCCGCTTCGGCAGCTACCTCGATTAGAGCATCTCTATACTGATCAATCTGCGCCTTCATATCAGCAGGAACATCTGCAGGGCTCGATTTTCCGCCCTGCCACTCATAGGCTTTCAGATCGATGAGGTCAACTATTCCCTTGAAAGAGTCCTGCGATCCGATTGGCAATTGTACGGGAACAACGTTCCGCCCGAATACCGTCCGCAACTGCTCCAGCACGCGGTAGAAATCGGCATTTTCCCTCTCCATCTTGTTTACAAAGATGCATCGGGTAACACCGCGGGCTACAGCGGTATCCCAGCCGGTCTCTGTTCCGACCTCGACCCCGCCAACAGCATCTACTACGATCAAAGCGCTTTCGGCTACATGAACAGCGCCTATCACGTCACCTACAAAGTCCGGGTATCCCGGAGTATCAAGCAGGTTTATCTTACGCCCGCTCCATTCGCAAGGAGCAACGGATGTATTGATACTAATTTTTCTTTTTATCTCATCCGCATCGTAGTCTGTGGTTGCAGTACCATCATCAACCTTACCAAGCCTGTCGATCGCGCCCGTCGTGTATAGCAGTGCTTCAGTGAGCGAAGTCTTCCCCGCTCCACTGTGTCCTACCAGCGCTACATTCCGTATTGCGTCAATTGCGTAGTTTTTCATCGTGCGGTTATCTCGCTAGCCTCGATTGGATTACGACACCCTAAACGGCATACCCAGTGATTTGAGCAGATTTCTTGCTTCCTCATCAGTTTTTGCCGTTGTAGTTATAATAATATCCATTCCTCTGGTCTTGTCGACTTTATCATAATCGATCTCAGGGAAGACCAACTGCTCCTTGAGTCCCATTGCAAAGTTCCCTCGACCATCGAAGGAATTGGGATTTATTCCCATAAAGTCACGCATACGAGGCATGACTACATTAAAGAGCCTGTCCAGGAACTCCCACATTCTGTCCCCGCGAAGAGTAACCTTGCAGCCGATACGCATACCGGCTCGTATTTTGAAGTTCGAAATGGACTTCTTCGCTTTGGTGACAATCGGCCTTTGGCCGGTGATCATCGTCATATCATTGACAGCTGCGTCCAGTTGTTTGGAATCCTGAATCGCCGCTCCTACCCCCATATTAAGAACGACTTTCGTCATCTTCGGTACTTCCATAATGTTCTTGTAACCGAAGGTCTTCATCAATTGGGGGACAACTTCCTTCTGGTATTTATCTTTCATCCTTGCTGGCATAGGAAGCGTCTCCTCATACATCTATCAGCTCGAGGCACTTTGTGCATCGTCTGGTTCTTGCGCCATCGTTTGTCTTCCCGGCAGCAATCCTTGTCGGTTTGCTGCACTTGGGACAAACAAGCATTACTTTTGATGAACTCATAGCAGCCGGTGAATGTATCAGGCCGGTCTGAGTCTTTGGTGTAGCTCGTGTCGCTTGCTGAGCTCTCTGATGTCTCGTAGCAATATTGACTCCGTCAACTATCACCCTGCCAGCTTCCGGTATCGTCTCGATAATTTTGCCGCGTTTACCCTTATCCTTACCGGTAAGTACGACTACTTCATCGCCTCTCTTCAATCGGAGCCGGCCTTCAAATTTTATCTTCTGCCTTTTTATCATATTACAGGACCTCCGGCGCAAGCGATACGATCCTCATGAACCCTTTATCACGGAGTTCTCTTGCAACCGGACCGAATATTCTTGTGCCGCGCGGCTCGTTTGCATTGTTTACCACAACAGCCGCATTCTCATCGAATCTCAGGGTCGAGCCATCGTGTCTGTGAACATCATTCTTCGTCCTGACGACTACACATCGGACGATATCACCTTTTTTCACGGTCGCTCCCGGAGTCGCGGACTTTACAGCACCGATAATTATATCACCGATCCCTGCATAATGCCCATTCGATCCCTTCATGACCCGAATACACAGAATCTCACGCGCTCCGGAGTTATCAGCGGACCGAAGCCGTGTGTATGGTTGTATCATTGCTATACCTCGTTCAGAGTTCAGAGCCAGAGTTCAGAGCTTAGAGCTGCTACTTACCTCTCCGCACTCTGTCCTCTGCACCTTTGAACTACTTAGCTTTTTCTACGATTCTAGACACACGCCAGCGTTTGTCACGAGACAAGGGTCTTGTCTCCATGATCTCAACTACATCGCCTTCGCCCGCGCTATTGGCTTCATCATGGGCCTTGAACTTGGTCGTCCGGCGAACGATCTTCCCATATATAGGGTGTCGTACCAGAGTCTCAACAGCCACGATGACCGTTTTGTCCATTTTATCGCTTACTACGTGTCCGATCCGGACTTTTCTTGAACCTCTATCGATCATGCCTTAGCCTGCTCTCCAGCCTCTTTCAACTCATGTTCCCGCAAAGTGGTAAGCAAACGCGCTATTTTCTTACGTGATTCACGGATTGCACGCGGATTGTTGAGCTGCTTCATTGCTATCTGCTGACGGAGCCCGTAAAGGTTCTTTCGCTCCTCAGCAAGCAGGGACTCCATCTCTTTACTCGTGCTCGATTGCAGTTGCTGCTTGAATTTCGACTGCTTCACTTATCTCACTCTGCTCTTTCCTGGTCACGAACTTGGTCTTGATCGGAAGCTTATGGGCTGCGAGCCTCATGGCTTCCTTTGCAAGATCCTCGCTAACGCCGGCCATCTCGAAAAGCATTCGACCGGGCTTTACAACTGCGACCCAAACTTCGGGCGCACCTTTTCCACTACCCATTCTCGTTTCTGCCGGTTTTTTAGTTACCGGTTTATCCGGGAATACGCGAATCCAGATCTGCCCGCCTCTTTTTACGTGTCTTGTCATCGCAACCCTGGCGGCTTCGATCTGATTTGATGTCATCCAGCAGGATTCCAATGCCTGCAGGCCGAACTCACCGAAATCTATCTTATTACCTGAGTTGGCCTTACCGGCTCTTGAACCGCGATGTACTTTGCGGTGCTTTACTCTTTTAGGCATTAACATTAGCGACTGCCCCCTCTCTGTCCGCCGCCACTGCGGCCACCTCCACGGGAACCTCCGCGTCCGCCACCAGCGCCGCCGCGTCCACCGCCTGCGCCGCCACGACCGCCGCCGCGTGGACCACGTTCGCCACGAGGACCGCCATCGCCTTCACGACCACGTCTTCTTTCGCCGCGCTCTCTCATTTCTCTGCGGCGGGTTTCCAGTATCTGTTCCTCTGTCGGCTCAGCTCTCCGCTGACCAGGAAGGATTTCGCCTTTGTATATCCATACTTTAATGCCGATATGGCCGTATGTTGTTTTTGCTTCTGCAAAACCATAATCGATGTCCGCGCGCAGAGTCTGAAGCGGGATCTTTCCTGCTCTATCGACTTCAACACGAGCCATCTCAGCTCCGCCGAGTCTTCCGGCGCATCTGATCTTGATTCCTTTGGCGCCCATCCGCATAGTCCGTGTAACCGACTGCTTCATAGCTCTCTTATGCGATATTCTGCGCTCGATTTGCTGCGCAATCGACTCCGCTACGAGCTGGGCATCCAATTCCGGCTGCCTTATCTCTTCGACGGCTACATGAACCTGTTTGCCTGCAGATATCTTCTGGATCTGGTCTCTTAACTCATCTACACCGCGTCCGCCGCGTCCGATAATAAGACCGGGCTTTGCTGTATGGATAAGCGCTTTGACTCTGTTCGGTGACCGCTCTATTTCGACCTTAGAGACAGCCGCCTGTGCAAGTTTCTTTTTGACAAACTTACGGATTGCGGCATCTTCAGCGATCAGAGTGCCCATTTCCTTTGTAGCGTACCATCGACTTTCCCAGTCTCGGATAACGCCTACTCTAAACCCTATCGGGTGTATCTTCTGACCCAATTACTCTCCTCCTTTTTTAGCCTGTCGCCTGGGAGCCTTAGCTTTGCTCTCCCCAGACGACTTGGAGGCGGTCGCCGCGGTTTCAGGGCGTTTAGCCCTTGTGGTTCCTTCGGCTTTTGCCTTTCTTGGAGCCTTTGCAACCGTCTTGGCGACACTCTTACCGCTTCTTCCGATTCTTGCTGGACCACTGCTCTCACCGAGGCCGACAGTAATATGGCTCGTCCTCTTCATAATGCGATATGCGCGTCCCATAGCTCTTGGGCTGATTCTTTTCAGAGTCGGCCCTTCGTCGACGTGAATATGAATCACTTCGAGAGAATCGGAATCCATCCGATGGTTGTTTTCAGCATTCGCAATGGCAGATTTAAGCAATTTCGAGACCGTCCTTGCGGCATTATTCGGCACGAATTGCAAAATAGCCAGCGCATCCTGAACATGCTTTCCTCGGATAGCATCTACTACAAATCTGACTTTCCTGGGAGAGATGCGAATATACTTCGCAACAGCAGTCGGCGATTGAACAACCTTTACCGACATCTGCGGACCGAATTGCTTCTTAAGCTCACGGTCGACTCTGGCGATAATCGGTTCCCGGCCCTTGCTTCGCTCGTCGACAAGTCTCTCAGGGTTATCAGGAGTATACAGCGTTACTGTACCGGAGTCTTTTGTCAGCTTTACTCCGACGCGCCATATGCGCTCTCCCTCAACTTGACTTCTCACAAAATCGCGAACTCTCGCGACTGTAGCATCCATGTTTCTATCTCCTAACGCCTTACTTCAAGGAGGTCGACCGTTCAGTATGATGGCCGTGCCCTCTGTAAAGCCGCGTCACAGCAAATTCGCCGAGTTTATGCCCTACCATGTTCTCAGTGATAAACACAGGAACGTGTTTCCGGCCATCATGTACGGCAATTGTATGACCAATCATCGAGGGGAATATAGTGGACCTTCTCGACCACGTCTTAATGATCCGCTTCTCCCCCCTGGCGTTCATCTTATCAATCTTCCCCAGGAGCTTAGGCTCGGCATATGGTCCCTTTTTAAGCGATCTCGCCACCAGTTATCCCTCCTACTTCCGTCTTCTAATAATCAGCTTGTCAGACATCTTCTTCTTACGAGTCTTGTGTCCCAGAGCAGGCTTGCCCCAAGGAGTTGACGGACTCTTTCGACCAATCGGAGATTTGCCCTCTCCACCACCGTGTGGATGGTCTCGCGGGTTCATAACTACACCTCTGACAGTCGGTCTGACTCCAAGCCATCGGTTTCTTCCGGCTTTACCAAGCGATATATTTTCGTGATCGGTATTGCCTACTTGCCCAATCGTCGCCTTGCATGTAGCAAGAACATTTCTCATCTCACCTGACGGAAGTCTCAGTGCAGCGTATTTTCCTTCCTTCGCCATAAGCTGGGCGCCGCTTCCCGCACTGCGGGCAAGCTGGCCGCCTTTACCAGGCGAAAGCTCTACGTTATGCACCATCGTTCCGACGGGAATCTTTGAAAGCGGCATAGCGTTTCCTGGTTTGATGTCTGCGCCATCAGAGGAGACTATACTGTCGCCTACTTTGATACCAATCGGTGCAAGTATATAGCGCTTCTCACCATCCGCATATGCAACCAAAGCTATTCTGGCGGAGCGGTTCGGATCGTACTCTATGGCAGTTACCTTGCCGGGGACTTCAGCTTTGTCCCGCTTGAAGTCGATAATCCTGTAAGCCCGCTTATGTCCGCCGCCGACGTGCCTCATTGTCAACTTGCCCTGGGCGTTCCGTCCACCGGTCCGCTTGATGGGCTTTATCAGTGACTTTTCCGGCTCTTTCTTTGTCACTTCCTCGAACGTCGATACAGTGAAATATCTCCGTCCTGGTGAAGTGGGCTTAAACTGTTTCAATGCCACTGGAAATTCCTCCTGGCCTATCCAAAGCAATGAGCTATAAAAGAGAAATCAGCGTTCTTACACTCTCTATTCTCTTCTCATGCTCGATGCTCACCTACATACCTTCAAATATCTCTATCCGCTGGCCCGGCGCAAGTGTTATAACGGCCTTCTTCATATCAGCTGTCATCCCCTCGGGATGCCGTCCAACTCTCTTCTTTTTGCCTTTGACCTTAAGTGTATTGACCTTTAGTACTTTCACGCTGAAGATCTTCTCTATAGCCTGACCGATCTCGATCTTATTGGCATCCATAGATACTTCAAACGTATACTTGTTGTGTCCTACTCCGGCCATACTCTTTTCCGTAACCAGCGGCTGCTTGACTATTGAGTAAGGATCTTTCACTTCGAGTATGCCTCCTCTAACACCTGAGCGGCAGCCTTGGTCATAACGATCCTGTCGCTATCGAGTAACTCCAGCACTGATATGGCCGGAGCCTCACAAATGATGATACCTGGTATATTCCGTGCGGACATCACCACTTCTTCCGTAACATCCGATAGAGCCAGCATAATCTTTCCAGAGGCTTCCAGCTTTTCAAGAATTTCAGACATGGTCTTCGTGCTGATACTATCAAGCGTCAGATCGTCTATCACTACTATCTCACCATCCGCAAGTTTCGCAGATAATGCAGACCTTAAAGCTGCTTTCCTCATTTTGCGAGGCATACTCTGCTCATAACTTCTCGGATGTGGACCAAACGCAACTCCACCACCTGGATAATGCGGTGCTCTGATACTTCCCTGTCTTGCACGGCCGGTGCCTTTCTGTCGGTAAGGCTTTCTGCCTCCGCCACTTACCTCGCCGCGGCTCTTTGTATCAGAATTTCCGGTTCGCATATTAGCAAGCTCTTCTACTACAGCCTGGTGCATAAGAACTTTATTCGGTTCCTCACCGAATACTCTCTGGCTTAGCTCAAGCTCACCTGCATTTTCGCCGTTTTTCGTTTTAAGGGTTACCGTAGGCATCCTACTCCCCCTTCTCCATTTTTTTGATCATAACGAGTCCGCCGTTTGCTCCAGGTACCGCGCCTTTTATAAGAACGATGTTTCGTTCCGTATCTACGCGAACAATCTTGAGCCTTCGGACCGTTACGGTGTCACCACCCATTCGACCTGGTCGTCTGACACCTTTAAATGTTCTGGCGGCGTCTGTTGCACCACCGGACTGCGGTTTGCGATGGATCATTGACCCATGGGTCATATCTCCTCCATGGAAGTGGTAGCGCTTCACTGCACCAGCGAAGCCTTTGCCCTTCGATGTTCCTGTAACCGCAACCGTATCCCCCTCAGAAAGCACATTTTCGGCCTTTATCTCGTTACCAACTTCGAGATCGTCTGTTCCGTAAATGGGTAGTTCTCTAAGGTATTTCATCGGCTTGACGCCGGCTTTTTTCAGATGGCCGAGCACAGGCTTGGTCACTCTGTTCTCTTTGACGGAAAGATATCCGACCTGGACGCCTGTATAGCCGTCTGTCTCCTTGGTCTTCATCTGTGTAACCGTCATTGGGCTTGCATCGATTACCGTTACCGGCACCATCCGCCCTGATTCATCAAAAATCTGGGTCATTCCCAGTTTCTTGCCCAGTATTGCCTTTAGCATTCTAAACTCCCGGGAAAAGGGTAACTCTGGATTCCGTTCTATCTAAGGATTCTGAGATGAACAGTCAAATCCACAATTCCCTGATCCTACAGCTTGATCTCGATATCAACTCCGCTCGGCAGGTCAAGGCGCATCAAAGCGTCAATCGTTTTAGGACCCGGGTTGAGTATGTCGATAAGCCGCTTATGCGTTCTTACCTCGAAATGCTCCATCGACTCTTTGTCGATATTCGGGCCGCGATTAACGCAGTAGATATCCTTCTCCGTTGGAAGAAGCACCGGACCGGAAATCCGTGCTCCTGTCCGCCGCGCGGTCTCTACGATCCTTTCGGCCGATTGATCCAAGACTCTATGATCAAATGCTTTCAGCCGAATTCTAACCTTATCCTTACGCATTCTTGCTCCTTAGCTATCAGCCAGCAGAATCAGGTCAGCCGATTTAATCCGGCTGACACTGACGCTGATAACTGATTGCTGATGCTATTCAATAACCTGGCTGACAACGCCAGCACCGACGGTGTGACCACCTTCTCGGATTGCGAACCTCAGTCCCTCTTCCATCGCTATCGGCTGGATGAGTTCTGCTGATATTGTTACGTTATCTCCA
>JBDKUN010000025.1:0-58329 GCA_039679675.1 Armatimonadota bacterium | reverse complement strand
TTCTGAAAAGGAGGAAAAATGGACGACTACAAGAGTCTATCGCATACAAGCTGGGAGTGCAAATACCATGTTGTGTTTATCCCAAAATGTCGCCGTAAGGTATTATACGGTCACATCAGAAATGAATATCGCAAGCTGTTTACCGAGTTGGCTCGACACAAGGAGTCATGCATCGAGACGGGAAGACTGCAGCGTGACCACGTGCATAAGCTGATCAGCATACCGCCCAAATATAGTGTTGCACAGGTGATAGGTTATATCAAAGGCAAGAGCGCCATACATATTGCACGGACTTATGCTGGCAAGAAAAAGAACTTCACCGGTGAGCAATTTTGGGCTCGTGGATATTTTGTATCTACAGTTGGCAAAGATGAGAAAATGATCCAAGAGTATATCCGCCAACAAGAGGCGGAAGACAAACGGATCGACCAACTTAAGTTGTGCTGATGCCGCCTTGGGCGGCTCATAAATGACGAACAGATAACCGCTTTGAGCGGTTCCCATATTACAAGCCTCCGGCTCTGCCGGAGGTTACTGACTGTCCATGTGTTTTGTGTACAGCACAAAAAGCGCGAGTCCGACGCCGGGGCTGTATATCGGAGTACGGACATCAGCGTTAGGGTATCTTTCTTTTATCAGAGCGGTCACACCTTCCGCCATTCTGCTGTCACGTAAAACCCCGCCATGAAGCGCTACAGGGAATTTATCATTCGTTGAAAACAGCTTATGGCCTAAAGCAATAACGCAATCTGCAAGGTTATTCATGGCATTCGATACAATTGCTTCAGCTGCTTCATCGCCTCTGCATGCAGCGGATGTGACCATCGGCGCAAACGATGCTATTTTGTCTCTTGTCGCATCCTTGAAAAACTGAACGAAGGACTCAAAGTCGGGAGAAATGCCGAAGTGTTCGCAGGCATGGTCGAGAATTACCGTTTTCGGGCCCCTTCCGTCCATCATCCGCGCTGCGGACCTGAGCCCGTTTATGGCAATATCATAAGCGCCGCCTTCGTCGCCCAAGAGCATACCCCACCCTCCGGCACGGCAGCATCTGCCGTCATGCGTAAATCCGAAAGCGCTGCTGCCTGTACCTGCGATAAGAGCTATTCCGAAGCGTTCTGTAAACCCGGCGCTTCCGAGCGCGGCTTCTCCCTCAGTATACAGTCGAATATCACCGCTCAGACGCGCCGATATTCTGGCCTTCACTTCAGGAATGCGCGCCACGCGGTGTGTGCATCCGGTGAGCGCTACTTTCACCCATCCACCAGCGTTTTCAATTGCTGAAGTTATGGCAGTATCGAGTGATTCTACTACTTTTGAGAAATCCGCATAGAAAATGTTCGAGGGGCCGCCATGGCCAATAGCCAAACAATGCCCATCTTGGTCCACTATTGCGCATTCTGTTTTAGACCCGCCGCCATCAATCCCTGCGACGTAGTATTTGTCAGCCATAAGAACCTGCTGTCTAACTTAATCAAACAAAGATATTTTACCTGTTGAGATAACGATGTGGCTAGAGGCGGTCTAGAATAATATCTGCGCTTTTGTCGCTGGACACCCCTTTTACGAATCCGATAGAGGAGTAATTGTTGCTCATATTCTTTTCAACAACGACTTCGCATTCTCTATAGCGAAGCCCTTATAGTCATTATTGAAGTATACATAAACGTCACCGTTATCCAGTAGACGGCGTATATGGCCAGCCCACCAGTCCAGGCTGGCGTCAGTATACCGACCTTCAGTCTCAGATCCCCCGCTATGCATACGAATATATGAATAACCGGTTGTCGAGATAATATGACACGGAAGATCGGGTGCGCTCATTATGCAATACCCCATTTTATACCGTCGCAGCAGATCAAAGACCTGTTTCGACTGCCAGGAAGAGTCGCGAAACTCGAAAACATGCCTCATGTTCTCAGGAAGAACCATAAGAAAACTCTCCAACCGTTCCATGTTGATCCGCCAGCCGGGGGGAAGCTGATATAAGATCGGACCGTGCTTTTCAGCGAGCGCACTGCTTCTGCCAAGCATCCGCGCAAGCGGTTCCTCTGGGTCTGTCAATTTCTTCATATGGGTCAGATACCGGCTTGCCTTCATTGCAAATGTGAACCTGGGAGGGGCTTGATCATGCCACATTTGAAATGTCTGTCTTTCAGGAAGGCGGTAGAACGAATTGTTGATCTCGACCGTATCGAAGTCGGACCCGTAATACTGAAGCCAGCGCGACTGCGGCAATGTTTCAGGATAATATATCCCTCTCCAGTGTTTATAATTCCACCCGCTTGTGCCGCAATAAATATTGCCGGACATTGCATGTCTCCGTTCAGCTCACTGAAATCGATATTGTCAGATAGTATACCCCAATAATAAATGTGGAAGAAATTAATGAGATCGAAGCAATACATAGATTTTTGATGTACTATAAGGGTAGGCATATTAGAGCACAAGAATGACTAATACGATTCAGAAAACATTATTTGCTATATTTGCACTTCTGCTTTTCACGGCAGCCCCTGTGACAGGGCAGATTACCGGCGAAAGCGGCACCCAGGTCGTAGTTTATAACCCGCTCGCGTGGAACCGGACGGATATCGTGGATATGCCTTCACCATTTTGCGGAGAAAACGTGAAAACCGTTACCGTTGCAGACGGGACTGCGACCTATCCGGCACAGATAGTTGCAGATAGGATTATTTTTACCGCACGCAATGTTCCTGCGCTCGATTACAAGATATTCCGGCTGATAAAATCAGACAAACCCGCCGCAACTTCAATCAAAACAACCAATGATTATATTGAAAACGAGTATTTCCGGGTTAAGTTCGACCTTTCGAAAGGCATCATAAAGAGAATCTATGACAAAATCAATAAACGTGTGGTAGCTTCACAGACCGGAGTACTGCAGATCGTCATCAATAAACAAATCATGGACCTGGATCCTGACGAGACAGAAGTCCTTGAGATTGGTCCGACCAGAGCAATGGCAAGATTGGAGCACACTTACGGCAAATCATCTTTCGTGCAGGATGTCGTTCTCTATGAAGGGGTTCCGCGCATCGATATCAAGCTGACTGCCTATCTTCAGCAACAAGCTGCGCTCGAAGTTACCTTTCCGACAGCGCTTTCATGTCCAAAAGCCATTTTTGACATCCCTTGCCGGACCAACGCGCAGAAATGGATCGATCTCTCGGAGGATAAATACGGAATATCGATCCTGAATTATTCTAAATACACCTGCAGCGTCACGAATAATATAGTCCATATCCTGATTCCGACAGACCTGTCCGGCCAGCGAATCTATGAGGCAGCTTATTCCATATACCCTCATTCCGGCAATTGCAGCACAGGATTCACTTCCCATTGTGCAGTTGAGCTGAACAATCCGCTTAGTATTGTTGCCCGATCATGTAAAATATCCACTAACACACAGTAAGGATCGTCTGCATAATGCCTCATTATTCACATAGGTTTCTACCATTGATAAGGTGTACAGCTCTTCAACAACCAAATGCGGGTAATACACCTTAAATATTTATGCTTGACAGGCCATAATACACATGGTATATAGGAATTAGAGTTCTAGAGTTAAAGCTATTGCTTTGTACATTTTTAAACCATAATTGCGCGGCATGATCGACTAAACAAGTTAGCGCAGGATGAAATTGCTATAGTGGCCAATGAGAATCTGTTGATTTTAAGCTTCTGGAAGCCTAAAATCTTCCGGGGGTTCGGTGTGAAGTTACACCTGAAACTCAGCCAGGTGATAATTAATTTTCCACCGGTATTTTCACAATTCTTCCACCCTATAATGCTTTATCATGGCATAAAATCATGATGGCAATAGCCTGTATCGCTATGTACCCAACGGATATGAAGTGGCCGGATAATATAAACAGCATGAGGCTGACCGTAACCGAGTAAAGGAAGAGGCGGCCCTGGTAAATGGCGATAAATTCTCTTAACATCGAATTTGGAGGCGAAAGGAAATATGTGTAAAGACCTTCGTATTGCATCAGTTCGTAAATTGACACTGATAGCGGCGGCCATGCTACTCCTTGTCTTTTGTGCGGGAGTGGTTTGCAATGCACAAAACGTAATCTCAGGAAAAGTAACGCGCGGCGGCGTAGCATGTCCTAACGCACGTGTAGTCATCGCTGCTGGTACGACTTATCTTTCTGCCATCACTGATGCCAGTGGAAATTACAGTATATCTACATCAGCAATAGGCGTATATAAATTTGTGGTCAACGCAATAGATGCTGTGCCGTATGTTGATGATGGATTCTTCATTTGGGGTTCGGTAACCCAGGATGTAGACCTGCCGCTGGGCGTTGTTCCTACATACGATGACTTCTCAGGCACTTCGTTTGATACAAGCAAGTGGGATTACTATGATGCAGTTTCAGTTGCCCCAGGAACTTACGGTGATATAAGCGATACAAGCGCTTCTATACTTGATATTAGCGGGAACAATGCCATAGAAGTAAGTCCACACCCAACACGAGGCGGAACTATAAGCAAGATCACTTTTCCTCTAGTTGGAGCATTCGAATTTGTGCTGCCTAAGCATTACCAGAGTAATGTCTCCACCAATTACCAGTCTTTTGCTATAGTTAAGGACGATAATGGGAACAGATCAATTGTAGTTGATATTCAAGATATGCCGTATAACGAGAATCCTCGCTTGTATGTATTTCTAGATGGAAGTACCACACGTAGTTATAGGTCAGGCACTACAGAAGTTCCTGTTTATTCAACTCGGCCTAAAATTACAGTGTTGAAGACTCTCGATAGTTATGATCTATTTGTAAATGGCGTATGGAAATGGGGCGGTAAACCAAACACTACTATTGATAGAGATGATGAAGCACGAGTTTATTTCAATGCGTCAGAGAATCAGGGAACCTCTTCAGCTGTCACTCCTACGAAGGCATATTTCGATGATATAAAGGCGGGTACCGCTGCTCCAGTATCATCAACTACTATTTCTGCCGTCAAGGCATCTGGTGCAAACGGCGCAACTGTCACCAATATATCTGATGGCATAGTTACTGCCAGCTTTTCTGACTCATTCTGGGTCGAAAATCAGGACCGTTCAGCCGGTATGAAGATTGTTTCGACTTCCAGCCCTAAGGTTGGCCAGAAGTTGTACATCAGTGGACAGGTTGTAAAGGCCAACAATGAGGTATCAGTTGTTGCTCAGAGTATATCGCCCATCGGAACCGCCAAAGCTCCTCTACCTGTCGGAGTAACCGGTAAAGTGGCCGGCGAGCTGGACAAAGCCGGAGCAGCTGCACAGGGATTGCTCGTCAAAGTCGCTGGTAAGGTAACAAGCTTTGACGAAGACAGCACTCAGAGCTTCGTTACCGGATACTATCTCGATGACGGAAGCGGCCTTGCAGGAGATGGAAACAACAAGGGACTTTATGTCAAGTTCGATGAGACCTGGAAGTATCCGGTCAGCGAAATATCTGTCGGCCAGTTCAGGACGGCAAGCGGCGTTTTGACTGTTAATACATCTGGAACGACCGTTGTGCCGGCAGTCAGAGCATTCACCGCAGTGGAAGACAGTCTGCCGACATTCACAGCCTACAACGACTTTGTAGTTGCTCCGCCGGTGCCTGATACTATTCCTCCTACTCCTGGCGACCCGACCTATAACATCACCACTTACAATGGGCATGGTGTTGCAAGTGGTTATCTGAGAGATTATGGCACTGGAGCATACGTTCCTGAACGAGTAACGATAACATACGGCAATATCTCTTCCGGTGACCTAACGATGTCCGGTGCTGATCCTGTTGGAGATACGGATATATACTTCGTTGATACCGTAAACAGTAGGAGAATCGTATCTCTTAAAGGTTGTATAGCAGCAGATGGTACTATGGGCGGGTGGTTTGTGAATATGAACTTCACTCAGCTCGATCCGAATGCATTGTATGAGTTAGTCTGTACAGCAAATAGAAACGAGCTCAACGATCTTGCAACGGCTAGGTATACTTTAGTTGGTAATATCAGCGCTGAGAACAAGAGCTCAGCAGGTACAACGACAGGTACTACCAACAATCCGACTGGCAATTACACGCAGTTTAACACTGCACAAAATACATCGGGTCTTGTTGCCCGTTGGCGGAATATCCAGCCTGCAGCCGATGGCACATTCAGCCTCAGAGCAACCTCTGGAACTGGATACGTTTATGGCTACCCATTCGGCGCATTCCGACTCAGGAAACAGGCGGGAACCGAGACCAACTAATAAAATCAATTCTATGTGATTAGTCTTGAAACAACCCGGAAGCACATTCCGGGTTGTTTTTTTACCTCACATCTACGAACATTTGCTCGCCCGCTTGGCTTACGTCCTCTCCCGGTGGTATAATTCCAGTGAGATTATTACAGGAGGATGCTTAATATGTGTCCTCCTCGTTTTCGTTTGAAGGGTGATTTATGGCTGCAAAACTTACACCTATGCTCACGCAGTACAAGTCGATCAAATCGCAGTATCCTGATGTAATACTCATGTTCCGGCTTGGAGACTTTTATGAGATGTTCGGGGATGATGCAGTCCTCGCATCACGCGAGCTTGAGATAGTTTTGACATCGAGGGATGCAGGTGCGTCCGGCAAAATGCCGATGTGCGGTGTTCCCCATCATTCTGTCGAGCGGTATATCGCAAGGCTCATCTCCCGCGGCTACCGGGTTGCAATATGCGACCAGATGGAAGACCCAAAACTCGCGAAAGGGCTTGTCAAACGCGACGTTACCCGTGTCGTTACCCCCGGCACCATCCTGGAAGATGGCATGCTGAATGCTAAATCGAACAATTATCTGGCCGCGCTTGTCCCTAATGAGACCCATACAGGCCTTGCGGTTGTCGATATATCAACCGGCGAGTTCATAGTGACCGAAATAGACGGCCATGATTCCGTACCAAAGGTAATGGAAGAATTGGCGCGGCTCTCACCTGCTGAATGCCTTGTTCGAGAGATCGACCGGGACCTCATGCCGCAAGTCAAGTCAGCTTCCGGCGGATATGTAACACAATATGAAGAGAGTGACATATGTATCCAGCCCGCACGGGAACGGCTTACCTCGCATTTCGGCACAGCATCCCTAAGAGGGTTCGGATGCGAAGACATGTCAGTCGGGATTGAAGCCGCAGCAATGGTCCTCGACTACCTGAAACACACGAATGCACCGGCCCTTCAGCATATCTCTTCGATAGCAACCTATTCAACTGCCGGATTTATGGTCCTCGACCCCGCCGCGCGCAGAAATTTGGAACTCGTTCAGTCCATTTCACCAGAAGGCAAAGGCAAGAGCCTCCTTTCTATCCTGGACCGCACAAAAACCGCAATGGGTGGGCGGCTCATCCGAAAATGGCTTGATCAGCCGCTTCTCGATGTGCCTCGTATCGTCCAAAGGCAGGAATCAGTCGAAGAGTTGTATCTTGGTTCGCTTCTCCGAGGCGAAATACGCGAGATGCTTTCAGATGTGCAGGATATGGAACGGCTGATGAGCCGGATCGTGATCGGAAACGCCAATGCACGGGACCTTGTCGGTCTGGCAGTATCTCTTGAGGCACTTCCACCCATCAAAGCTGCGCTTGCAGAAGCTCATTGTCCAATGCTTAAGCAGTTGTCTGATGAAATCGACTCACTGGAGCATGTCGTATCGATTATTCGGACAGCTATAACGGATGATCCTCCTGCGGCCGTTAAAGACGGCAATATTATCCGTAAAGGCTTCAATTCTGATCTCGATATACTGAGAAGCGCCGCCACTGACGGCAGAGACTGGATCACAAACCTAGAAGCGACCGAACGCGATCGTACAGGCATTAAAAATCTGAAAGTCGGCTATAACTCAGTCTTCGGCTACTATATAGAGATTTCGAAGTCAAACCAGAAGCTCATACCTGAGGATTATATCCGCAAGCAGACGACCGTAAATGGCGAGCGATACATAACTCCGGAACTGAAAGAGTATGAAGCGCGAGTACTCGGCGCCGATGAGAAAGCCGTCGATCTTGAATACCGGCTTTTCACCGAAGTGCGTGAAAAAGTGGCCGATGAAGCCCGGAGCGTCGGCAGAGTCGCACATGCTGTCGCCGAACTTGATGTGCTGGCATCGCTTGCTGAAGTTGCAGCACTGAATGGCTACACCCGCCCGGTTGTCGATGACAACGAGGAGATAACCATAAGAAATGGCCGCCATCCGGTCGTCGAACAGTTCCTGACAGACGACAGGTTCGTGCCGAATGACACATTTCTGAATTGCGAGACAGACCAACTGCTCATCATAACCGGTCCGAATATGGCCGGAAAGTCCACATATCTCAGGCAGGTAGCGCTGATCGTGCTTATGGCGCAGATCGGCAGTTTCGTACCTGCCGATGAGGCAAAGATAGGCGTTGTAGATCGAATATTCACCAGGGTAGGCGCGCATGACGAGCTTGCAAGCGGACAAAGCACCTTTATGGTGGAGATGAACGAGACTGCAAACATCCTGAACAACGCCACAAGGCGCAGCCTGATCGTATTGGATGAAATAGGGCGTGGAACATCGACCTATGACGGGCTTTCCATCGCCTGGGCGGTAGCGGAGCAGATAATGGTAATAGGCGCAAAAACACTTTTCGCCACCCATTATCACCACCTTAACGAGCTTGAGAAAGATAAGCCCGGTGTAAAGAACTATCGCATCGCGGTAAAGGAAGAAGCTGACCGGATCGTGTGGTTGAGAAAGATCATGCCGGGAGGGACTGACCGGAGCTACGGAATAGAGGTCGCGCGGCTCGCTGGACTGCCTGCTGATGTCATAACACGTGCTGCTGAGATTCTCTCCGATCTGGAGAAAAAAGATGGAGCAGGGAATATGTCCGGTGCAGGCAAATCCTTCTCCACGAAATCGCAGAAGATGCAGCTTACTCTATTTGAGGGTGAGACACACCCTATAGTAGATGAGCTCGAAAAGTTGGACTTAGCTACAATGTCCCCTATCGAAGCACTCGTCAAGCTGGATGAACTGCAGAGGAAGGTAAAAGGAAATTAGCGGCCCTTATTTTTTATTTTAGCGGCTAAAAACAAGGAATACAGAATCTGCACGAAGAAGTACTCATACAGTCACACAAATAACTTCTGGAGGGGTTACAGTTGCGTAAATACATTTTACCTGTGATTGTTGTCGTATTTGCAGTTTTGATGATCGGTTCGCTTTACATAATCGTCAAATCATTGCCTGAACTCAGAGGCATATTCCAACCAAGACAAACGGCGATTAATGTAACTCTGCCGAAAGGTAAATGTCTTACTTCCCTTGCAGTCTTCAACTTCCGCCCGCATGGGGATAACTCAGACTCGAAATATTACGCTGCAGGGTTCGCAAGAGCTTTTGCCGATAGAATTTATTGCGCGCCAAAACATGTAACTCAACAGCTCAGCTTCAACGAGATCAATAGTGCCATTGATCAATCAGGCAAAGACCACACAAAACCGGTTTCAGACGATTTCGCCGCCAAACTGGGTAAAAAGTTGGGCTTAAGCTACGTTATCACCGGCGATCTCACGATATCCGGCAGTAATGCAGATATATCCTTGTGCGTTATAGACACTGCCAACCCAGGCACAAAACAAATACACAAGATTTCTGGTAATCCGGCAGATTTGCCTGAAATGCAGAGTAAGCTTGTAAAGATGGCAATATCTGATATGAAGATCAAGCCTGATCCTGTATATGCAAAGGAACTGCTGCAGCCTAATTTCACTAAACCACAAGTGATCAAGCTTTATGGCAGAAGCATCCTGTCCACATTTAAGGAATGTGAAACGCTTCGCTGGCAGGCTGTGAATGAAGACCCGCAGGCATCATTCCCGGTCATAAGACTGCTGGAGTATTACTATTACGGCCCATCATCCTGCGCGGAACTGAGAAACAGCAAGAAATTAGCTCAAATTACAACTAAGTCCTCTGCCGTTTTTGCCGATAACTCTCAAATGGAAATACTTCGCGGATTACTCCTGGCGAAGCAATGCAAATATCAGGAAGCTGAATCATATCTTAAAAATGCTGTAAATAACGATCCTGGTATATACCGAAGCCATACAGCGCTCGCCTATGTCGCGAATCTCAGAAAGAACGACCAACTGGCTATTTCCGAATCAAAAAAAGCTGTTGGACTATGGCCCAATAATCCATATCTCCACGCTTTACTTGCTGAATCCTATAACACTGCTGCATCGAACGCTCGTCATGGGCATATTCACAGTGAAATGACGAGAGACAACGAAATAAAATGGAGCAAATACACCTGGTTATCCATGCAGGAAGCATCAATATCCGTTAAGCTTGACCCTGACTGCGAAAACGGATGGTTTCAGGTGCTCGATAACAGCCAGCAATTAGGCCGCGATGCTGATATGCGCCGGGCATATAGTGAATTGATCAGAATAAACCCAAGGAATATGCAAGCCTATACATCTTACGCGTTTTGCTTCTCGCCGCAATGGGGTGGAAGCAACGCGGAGCAAGAAAAAATATTTGCACAGGCGGAAAAAGCCTTCCCTCGCGGATCATACTGTCCTCTAATTGTCAGAGCGCAATCCCTTGCATATAACTATGATCGCAATGGAGGCGGAAGTGTCGGCGGAAGATATGCAAATGAAGTCCTACAGCTCGCAGACGAGGTTTCTCAGAAAGCAGGCAACGACTGTGAAGATGCAATGCTTCTAAAATGCAGAGCCTACGTATTGAACAGACGGCGAGCTGATTTGCTTCAGCTTGCGGAAAGCGGCTTCAATAAATGGGGTGGCCTCAGATGGCAATACTACTACGGCATGGGACTCCAATTTGCCTATGAGGACACCTGCAACTCCGCATATCTAAAAAAAGCGAAAGTCGTTTTTGCTGATTATTCAAAAGAAGTCCCATTCGATCCCAGAGGATATATACAGACCGGCTGGTGTCTCTCACACTTAGGCAAAACTGCAGATGCTAAGGCACAGTTCCTTAAGGCGCTTAAACTCGATCCAACTAATGAGTCAGCACGGAAGAAACTGCAGTACGTACAATAGTCCAGCTTTTTACTTGTCTCAGGGGAAACTTATAAGTTCCCCCCACCCCTTTTTTAAAGTCAAAACATTTTAGGTGAAGATCATGAGGAGGCGTTAGCATGTGCAAAACTCACCTGTTCATTCTTGTGCTTTTTACATTCGTTATACTACCATCTTGTGTCTCTGCACAAAATAGCAAAGCAATTAGCACGGTTCACAAGGAACAGCAGAAGACCGTTCTTCAATATTCACATCCTATAAACGGAGTGAGCGTTGCGCCAAGCGGGAAAAGCCTAGTCTATATTGTCGGGGATGAGCTAAAAGACTGGCCGAAGGGGAGAATACTGAAGCTGCCTGATGGTTTTATAAATGATCCTGACATAGCGGATATCCCCCTGGCTTGGAACTTCAAGTGGCGTAATGATGAGCAGGAACTCCTTGTATCTCGTGCAGGCACAAACAGCTATATGTTAATCGATATGGAAAGTTTTAAGATCGAAGAACGGTTCTATCCTGTTTTTTCAGTCTGGTGGAGTAGTGACGATATATGTTACGTCCCAGCTGTAAACGAATATAAGTTCTGGTCCAGCACCAAGCACTCACATTACTGTAATGGAGAGAGGTTTGACTGCCCTAAGGGGATGATGATAACTGATGTCTCAGCAGGAGGCGAGGTAATGTTAGCCCGCGCTGCTGGTAATAGCTCGCCGGAATCAAATGGTCTTCCTTTCATTAACCTTGCTGTTATCCGCACATCACCGAAGAGCAAAAAGATAGAATGGCAGCGGTTCCTGTATAAAAAGCCTACTGATGTAACTGAGTACCATGATGCAGACATTATCCGGTGGAACAGTAATATATCAACTGCTGCAGTAGTGGCCGGTAATGACACTGGAGGAGGTCTTTCAACAGGTTCACTCTATGTTGTTACCAAAGACAAGGTAGTGGAACTTCAGGATTATATTGAATATTACTGGATATGGCTCGAAAGTCCACCAGATTGGGTTGGGAATAAAATCCTCACAGTTATTCGTCTGCGGAGCGAAATTCGTGATCCAGACACGAAGAATGCAACGCCCATGTATAAGTTCCAACTCATACTATTCGATCCAGAGAAGGGCAAGATAAGAAAGTTGTTGGAAGAGTCGAATCTTGTTTTCAGCGATACAGGAGAGAGATGGTTCGGGGATGAAGCACTTAAGACAGCATCGTCCTCCAGAGACGGCAAACTCCTTGTATACGTGATAGCAAGTACAAAGGATAAATCATGGAAATTGGTGCTAACAAGCCTTGGGGGATTTTCTAAGCCATAGATAGATAATTATCCATCAAGAATGTGATATCATTGTCTTATTTCGAAGCGGTCCGAAGCAAAGTAAAAAGGGATTGATGAAGACTTGAGGGTCTTATTGTAGATGCTTTAGGTCTCTACCATTCGCGAAATCCGTTAAATCCGCGTAATTCGCGTTTCAAAATGACGGATAGTGAATGCCGATAGAAAAGCGGAAGCTGCAGCTTCCGCACTCCAAAGAGATTAGTGGAGACTTGCACCATTCACACTAACCTCTATTCTCAAACTTGCCTCTTCTATATCTAGACGCGTTTGCCCTGAATCCCCGTGTGACACTCAGGCGGAATGTATGTTATCATAAACAAGGTCGAAAGACCTTTCGAAAGGACTCCCTCATGCTCTCCGCCTTAGATAGAATCAGGTCAACGCTCCTTGACACCTTCCCTGCGATGCGGTCCCGTGACTACAGGCTCTACTGGATCGGCGCTATGACCTCCTTCACCGGCGGATGGGTCCAGGCAACCACTTACAGCTATCTTGTCTACGAAATCACCGGTTCCAAGCAATGGCTGGGCCTCGTAAACGCGGTCGGGGCAATCCCGCTTTTCGTGCTCACACTTTTCGCAGGAGCGGTCGCAGACCGTGTAAATAAAAAGAAAGCACTTGTTCTCACTCAATCCCTCTCAGCCTGCTTTGCAGTCGCTTTAGGCATCCTTGTCGGTTCCGGGCATATTACCAAGTATCATATACTGGTTATAGCTTTCCTTCAGGGGATAGTCATGGCATTTGACTCTCCTATCAGACAGTCCATGCCGGTTCACCTTGTGCCGAAAAAATATCTGACTAATGCGATAGTGCTAAATTCAGCGGCCTTCAACACGGCTCGTGTTATCGGACCGGCTATGGGCGGCTATATCGCGGCCAAAATGGGAATTCCCATCTGTTTTTTCATCAACGCCGCAAGCTTTTTTGCAGTTATAGCCGCGTTGATGGTTGTAAAGGCGAGAACGCCTCCTGGGGCAGATCTTGAGGTATCTCTTATGGATAACCTCATGGCCGGTCTGCAGTATGTCTGGAAAAAGCGGGTTATCCGTAAGATCATGATCGCACTCACGATCTATACGATGTTCACATTCCCTTATATGATGCTGATACCTGTCTTTTCCAAGGATATTCTGAAAGTCGGTATTCAAGGAAACGGCTCGCTCCTTATGTCTGTAGGTATGGGAGCGTTGGTCGCCGCTGTCGTGCTTTCGACGTTATCGAGAATATCGAAACTCGGACGTTTGTTGACAGTTGCAGCTACACTCGGCGCTGTGCTTCTGATTGTTTTTGCGAATTCCAACTCATTCCTGCTTTCAAGGCTCATGCTTATCGGAGTCGGCTTTTCCGCCATATCTTTCAGCCAGACTTGTAACAGCCTTATACAGAATCTCGCTGACGATGCACTCCGTGGCCGTGTAATGGGAGTCTACACATTCATTTTCATGGGCTTGTCCCCGTTCGCAAACTACCTGACCGGATATCTCGCCCAGAAATTCGGAGCACAGTTGACCGTAACAATATTTGGCGTTATGTTCCTGATAAACGGTGCATTTCTGGCTACTCAGCGGGACGTGCTAAAGCATTAGCAGCCTTATTTTTGCTTCTGCACCAGCTTCCGAGCGGGTATGACTGCATCTCCGAAAGGCTCAGTTTCCAGCCAGAAACATGGCGCGTCCGGCTTGACTGCCACATCCACATTCTCAACCGACGACTCTCCCGGAGCTAAATCAAACGATATGCTCTTCAAGCTTGGCAGTCCGGTTGCGCCCGATGGACCTGCGCTAAGAGAAACGGAACCCTTTGCCTGCGCCCATCCGATGTTCACCAACTTTACGGAGAACTTTGCAGCGCCGGTATCTTCCGTATTCTCCAATTCAACCATCGTGCGCACCACAGGCACGTCAGCAGCGGGCAGCGGTAACAGCCGGGTGTAGTCATCGTAATCCAAAGGCCGTTCAGCGCCTATACGAGTCCCCGCAAGACGCCAATCAAAAGGTTCAAACCCTATGGAATAAGCCGGTGAGTCCGATCTGAGTGAAAATCCCTCGCCAGCGGCATCCTCAAACAGTGGATCGGCTACCAGAGCATCAGCATTTTGCCCATTTTCCTGCATCTGCTCCAAAGTCATACCGTTGAAGGACAGCGGACTTCCGTCAAGCGGCCAGTAAAGATTGCCTGTAACCGTGAGCTGCGCCTGAGGCCAGTCGAGAACCGCAATTCGGCCGTTTGCAGGAATTACAATGTTGCCGCGAAAGACAGTAGACCTGTGATTCTCCTGTATCATGGCCAAGCCGAGATGCTCTTGCTGACTGTTCGAGAAGATATTGTTACGGACAAGCAAATCATGCCCATAATGCACGAAGAATGCGTTCTTCTTTGTGCCGTATACGAGATTGTCCTCTATCAGAATCTCGGAACTGCCTTCATCCGGATAGATTCCCCATGCGCCATAGCCGTAACAGGAGATGTCGTGGATTACATTGCCTTTCAATGTTGTACCAGGCTGAATCCCCAGCGTGTAAATCCCGCCGTTATCGCTCAGAATCTCCTTGTGGTTGATGTGGTGGATGTGGTTATTCTCGATACGGTTGCATACCGTGCGTGTCTGGTCATATCCCCACGTCCAGCCGCATGATATACCTGTATAGTTGCAGTTGAATATATGGTTGTGAATAATGCGGTTCCATCCGCTGTTTGCGATCCAGATACCTATGGCACTCGGGAATATGTGGCCGCAGTCCCGGATAGTGCAGTCGATGACCGTGGTAGCAATGGGAGGCACTTTATCGCCGCTCAAGGTCCCCATCGAACCAACAGACCAACGGCTGATAATCTCCTCATTACCTATCTTTATTCCTCCTCCGCCTGCATCCGATACGACACACGCAGCCAGGACACTATCAGTGCTTCCAGCCAGGACTTCGATGCCGTAGCCGTTGATATGTGATACCGTGCATCCGTACAAGACGCATGCCTCCGCACCTTCAAGGATAATAGCACCCGGTACACCGTATGCGGCCTGTATGTACCCAGTGCAGCTCTTCGGAAGCTCCCAGTGTTGGTGTGCGAATGTCAGGTTTTCGAAGCGCAGGTGGTTGACACGTCTCCCTGACTCATCCCCCTGCAGTAAGAGCAGTTTTTCTAGACGCGGCGCAACCACAACGGTGTTTTCCAAACTCTCTTCCGGCAGCGGCAGGTAGTACAGCCGTCCGGTTGCGCGGTCCAGATACCACTCTCCCGGCGTGTCCATCGCCTCGAACACGTTCTCTACGAAGTAGCGGGCAAACTCTCCCTTTTCATCCTTCAAACTGCCCAGGCTGTTTGCATGAAAATACACAACACACTTGTCTTCATCGATATTTTTGATCTGATGATGCGTGTCAAACCAGAGCTGGTATGTGATAATCTCGACATCTTCCCAGTTCTTCCACTTCTTGATGTTCCCCGGAGCAAAATTGGCGCTGTCCGGGCCTTCCGTCCATTTGAACCCGGAATCTTCATGCCCGTCGATCCCTGTAAAGTGGTAAAACCCAGACTTTGGTAATCGCGGGCGAAGTCGAGGACTATTATTTACGTATAGCCGTGTGAAGTTCCACTCACCTGCAGCGGCTTCCGGCAGTTCAGCGGTCCAGCACCTGAGGCCATTTAACTCCGTCTCCTGCCAGTTCCCTATACGCCGTCCGCCGGAAATGACAGGAGAAGCGCCCTTGTCTGCTACGTAACATATCGGACACTCTGCCGTCCCTGAATCTTCGGGACCAAATGCCAGCGTATTCTCTAGTTCATAGACGCCTGACTGGATGAACACGGTTACAGGGCGGTCCAACCCATTCTTTTCAGCCGAATAGCGTCGAATAGCGTCTCGCGCAGCCGCCGGAGTGGCGAAAGGCCCATCAGTACCGTCAGTGGATGGAGCTGAAATCATCCCTGAGTAGCTGTCGTCTCCAACTGGTGAAACATAGAACTTCAGATTATCCATACTTATTTGTCCCCTGTGAAGTTATAACTATGACTAATATTATCTCTTTATCTTTAACACTAATCCATCGGCGGTATCCAGCCGTCATGAGCTTCGAAGAGATCGTCTACCATGCTATGAATCTCGTCCATCGTTAGTTCCGCTGATGTATGCGGGTCAAGCATAGCAGCGTGATAAACATACTCTTTCTTGCCGGTCAGTGCAGCCTCGATGGTAAGCTCCTGCACGTTTACGTTTGTCCTTATTAAAGCGGCAAGCTGCGGCGGAAGATTGCCGATATAAGTCGGTTGAATACCGTTTCGGTCCACGAGGCATGGAACCTCAACGCAGCACATGTCAGGCAGGTTTGTTATAAGTCCGTTGTTCAGGACGTTTCCGTAGATGACACGCGGCGTTCCGGTTTCTATGGAATGGATGATATAAGAGCCGTATTCTTCTGATCGCGACACTTCCAGCGGTTCTTCGCCGGATAGAAGCTTATCCCGCATATCTTCCCACCATTTTATCTGCTCTTTGCACCGGCGGATATACTCGTCTATCGGCACGCTGAACTTCTCTATCAGGTCTTCGCGGTCGCGGCGAATGAAATAAGGTATATACTCGGCAGTATGTTCGCTCGATTCTCCGCCGTAATAGCCGAACCTGCGCAGCATTTCAAAGCGCACCTTATCCTTTTCGATGCACTCTCCACCTTCTTGGGCAAGCTGCTTCAGCTTGGGGTAGAGGTCTACGCCGTTGTGCTCCATCGCTAGAATGAATGACAGGTGGTTGATACCTGCAGACCTGAACCGGATCTCCTCTTTCGGGATACCCAGGCATTGTGCGATCCAGTTCTGCGATCCCTGAATACCGTGACAGAGGCCGACCGTTTTGATATTCGTGCCCTTGAGAACTGCTCCGGTGTTCATCGCCATCGGGTTGACGTAGTTCAAAAACCATACATCCGTGCAGACCTCTTCCATGTCGTGGCACATATCGAGCATAACAGGAATTGTCCTGAGCGCCCGGAATATTCCGCCGATGCCGAGAGTATCGGCAATTGTCTGTTTCAGTCCGTATTTTTTCGGGATTTCGAAGTCCGTTATGGTTGCTGGGTCGTAACCGCCGACCTGGATCATATTTATTACATAATCGGCTCCATCGAGCGCTGCTTTTCGGTCGCTGTATGTCTTGATTGTTGGTTTCGCCTCAAGATAGTCCCCGACCCGCTTGACCATAGCCTCGGCCACACTCAATCTGTCCGAATCAATGTCCATGAGGGCGAATTCAGCATTTTTGAACTCTGGGAACGATAGAATGTCCCCTGTCAGGTTCTTTGAAAAGACAACACTACCTGCGCCGATCATTGTAACTTTCATTCATATTCTCCCATACGAAATTAGTGCCTGCTCAGTATACAATTGGGCAGGCACTATTGCAATAGGTTTGAACCAACCTTTTTTAAATCTAGAATACGCGTTCCCAGATGGGTTTTATGCGTTTCTCTCCTGCGCTTCCAAGTATAATCGGCGTTATTCCGGTGATCTCGCAGAAGTAGTTCAGCTCATGAACAACATTCCCTGATACTCCCTGGGCATGATTTGCGGGGAAGACAGCCAGGAACTCCTCAAAACTGCAGTCCAGCCGTGCATGGACATGAGGCCATGTGGGGTCGGTCTGCTGATTCAATGCTTTTCGCTCCGCTGCCGGCAGCATGACTGACTCTCCAGGCACAATTACCATGTAAGGTTTCTCGTTCCAGAGGCCGAGCCTCGCAAATGTCATTTCCCCAGCTGCTGCATCGAACTCCACTGATGCGCCGCCGGCTTTGAAGTAATATTCCATCGCAGGATAAAGCGTGATGGACTCGAAATTCTTCTTCGGATCCCAGCTTCTCGCGGCATACCAAGAAGAATGGTTGCCTGAGTTGCACCAGTCCCAAAGGTCCAGGTCAGGATGGTACAGCCGAACATCCATGAAGAGGGTCGGCAGTCCGCCGGAGATATACTTAAGCGACTGCATAGTCATAGCAGCATACGAATCGGCTTCGGTCGCACAGACAAACGGTTCCTTTGGGCCGCGCCAATCGTAAGGATCGTTCATCATCATCTCAGGGATGTCGCCAAGGCATACATGCTCAGTAAGCTCACGCTGTCCTTTTAGTCCACAGAATGCAAAACCATTCTCTTTATTGAGCTTATCCATCGCCAGATACAGTCTTATCTGTGTTTTGAGCGTCTCCGGCGTAAGCATGTGTCCATCGTAGAGTATCCGGTCTCCGAGCAGGCTTTCAAACCACTTATGTCCTGCTTCTACTTCTGCATCAGGAATTGTTTTCATCACTTCAACCAGCTCCAACTGATCGACCTGGAAGCAGTTTGTGCCGATTGCCTTGAGTGTCGGTGTCAGGTGGAAGAAACCGGTCTCCATACCCATGGAATGGCCACCGTAGAGCCCGTAGACTTCGTTATGCATTGTAGTGGCGGCCTGCGACGCACGAAGCCAGGCAAAGACTTTAGCCTGTGTCGCAGGGTCATCGACCTCGCCTACTATCCTATGAGTCCTTCGCCCCACCTGTCTGAGTGCGCCGTCAGTGGCAAGAAGTCCGACATTTCCGGGGAATTTCCCGTTGTTGTTGGAAAGCGACAGTATGGGTACATCTTTTCCCAGGCTGTTGATGAACGGCCACAGGAGGTATGGGAAGTTCCATACGTTGTAACACATCACGATCTGCTTGCAGTTCGCTCTCGCCAGTTCCTCGCCTATTTCCTGTGCTGCTTTTACCGATGTAACGGTTCTGGATGCCGTAATGACATCCGGTGCAGTCCCGTCATGCGCCTTGATCCCCTGCTTTATGACCTCAGCCCATTTCTGGACAACGGCCATGTTATCTTTCTCATTTTCCCGCCAGACGTGCTCTCTTCCGTCGTTCATCAGCACCAATCCGATAGGTGTGTTCTTCATAACTTTCCCTCCAGATGAATATTGCCGACAGGCAAATAATATTGAATATAATCATTATGCAACCGTTTGCATTCTAGAATCATAAACAAGTGAGATAAAGCATAAGTGCATTTTCTAGTGAATCCCGTGTTTTGCGACTTCGGTCTTCAGCTCATTTGCCGATTTTATACCGATCATCTCGCCCTTAACAGTACCATCCTTACCGATGATGAATATCGTCGGCAAGTTTCTTAGGCCGTAATTCAGCGCAGTCTTGAATGTTTTCTCCGAACCAACCATGACAGGGAAGCTGATACCGTTTTCTTTTATAAACTTACCGGTTGCTTCGTTGTTTCCATCAAGGTTAATGCTCAAAATGGCCGTACCTCCATTACCAAGCATCTTATTCAGCTTCTGTATCTCAGGCAAGGCCTTTTTCGACTGCGGAGAGCCCAAAGCCCAGAATACAAGAAGGACATTACGGCCGCGATAACTCGAAAGCGATATTTCTTTGCCGTTAAGTGATGGTATGCTGAAACCAGGAGCCTTCTTTCCGGTAACTTTCGGTGGCGCCGGAGGGTTCGGCATTTTCGGCGGCTTTATAGTTGCTGCATTTTTTGCTCCGGGAGGGGGAACGAACTTGAAAGTCCCCGAAGGAATCGTTTGGCCCGCCTGCACCAGACTCATGATGGTCTTTTGGCTTATAACGAGAGAGCCCTTAGGCCCTTTTACGCCTTTTGGGGCCGGGCCCATTGCACTTGGCGATATTTGCGCCAGAGTTTTGATCTGCCTGAGCAAGAAGTCGTTCTTTCCTATCCAAAGCGTTTCGGTCCTCGTCATACCTTTTCTTCCGGTCTTGACCGGATATGTGATCACGTATGTATCGACTCCGCCAACTTTCTCAGATGGTTTAAGCCTGGCTGATTTGATGTAAGGAGTTAAATTCATTCCACTGAGCAGGCCGGGAGTAGTGATACCGCCCTCTCTGCCAGAGTTAAGCTCGCTCACCGACTTTGGGGCAGAAGCCTTTCTGTAAATCTTGGAATAGCCTCCGCGCATTTTTTCCATGCCGGGTGAATGAGCATAAATATACATCGCCTTCCCGTCAGAGACGATCAGTCCTTCATTCCCCTGGCCACTTGTCCTTAACATGATCTTATTCGGCCTTGAGAATGACATCTCCACCTGTCCCTGGCTGTTCTTGCTCTTGCCTTCAGCAGAAAGCTCAGCGTAGATAGTGCCCTTCAGCTTCAGCGTGTTGATTGATTTGTAGACTTCAGCCGTACGCAGAAGGACATCCTTCGCAGTCGGGTTTTTTAGTGGTTTTACTGGTTTCATTCCGGGCTTGGTGTTCTCTACCGGGTTGGAATTGGAAACAGCGTTTTCTTTATTGCCTGTAACTTTGCCCGAACGGTCTCCTGAAGCAGAGGCCACGGGGCTTTTAATCTGGAGTTTTGTGACTGTTCGGCGGCCACAACCCGCACTTAGCATTACGGCGATCAGAACAACTAGTAATAGCGCTCCTGCTCTTCTCATAAGGTCCTCCTGTGGACTCTCAATGACAGATAAGTCTATGCTTAAACGTATATCATATTAGTAATTAGTGCAAAACTGCGTCAACTCCTTCATGAACTATCACAAGGTTGCCGCACCAGATAATTATACGCGCCAAGAGCCGCTTTTGCACCGTCTCCGGCTGCAATTATTATCTGTTTGTGCGGGACATCCGTAACGTCGCCTGCCGCGAACAGTCCCGGCACACCCGTTTCCGCAGCGCAGTTCACCGGTATTTCACCATATTTATTGAGTTTAAGCAAACCATCGAGGAAGCCGGTATTCGGCACCAGCCCTATCTCTACGAATACCCCTCTCACCTTCAGGCTGCGATCCTCTCCCGATTTGGTATTTACTATATTCACCCCCGTCACCATCACATCACCAAGTATTTCGGTGGGCCTGGTATCCAGGAGTATTTCTACATTATGAGCAGCTTCGACCTTTTTGCGAAGTATCTCGTCAGCACGGAGGGATGAATCCATTTCTAGCAGATAGACTTTTGGAGTAATCCTCATCAACTGGATCACAGCGTCAAGACCAGAGTTGCCACCGCCTATGACCGCTACTTCCATTCCGGCAAAGATCGGAGCATCGCATGTAGAACAGTAACTAACGCCTTTCCCCCTGAACTGGTGTTCGCCGGGAATATTCAACATTCTTGGGGACTTTCCGGTAGCGATGACAGCTGTTTTGGACTCAAACTCCCGCATGTCGTCGCACTCGATATTGAATCCGCCGTCAATTCTGCGCAGGCGTTTCACCTCAGCATATTCCAGTCTCAGATTAAAATAACGCAGGTGGTCCTCGAACTTCTGTACGAGTTCGGGCCCTGTAATGTACGTATAACCTAGATAGTTCTCTATCTCCGTGCTCCAGGTAGTCTGCCCGCCTATATCCCTTGTGATAAGCAGCGTGTCGATCTGCTTACGCGCTGCATAGACGCCTGCGGTCATTCCCGCAGGACCTGCGCCGAGGATGATTAGATCATGCATATCCGCACCACCGGTTCACAATTTCAGCATTTCGTCCAGCTTTGGCTTGTTGAACCCGATTATTATGTGTCCATCAATTTCTATCACGGGTACACCCAATTGGCCGGATTTTTGGACCATCTCGTTTCTTGCGTTAATATCCGTCGCGACATCCTTATCTAAAAACGAGATCCCTTTCTCTGCCAGATACCTTTTAGCCTGGTGGCAGTAAGGGCAATTAGGCGTACTGTAAATAACGATTTTCTTATTCTCAGGCATGCTGATCAGCTCCTTTTCATACTGATGATCTTCCTCATGTTTACCCCAACAGATAAAATCCTATTATTGAGACAGTTTCACCGCAAAACGGAATCGATAGACTACTGTAAATCCGTATTTTACATGGTGGATGTATTCATTAGTTTTCCCCGTCTATAGTAATGTAGAATCAGGAGGGCGTGGCAAATGCACCGGTTTAAATGGCCGTTAATTTTATTCATCTTTGTGGTTGCAGTCCTATCAGTCCCCGCAACGGCAAAAAAAGACGATATAGAAGCCGAGAAGAAGCTTGGCCAACAGGCTGCGATTGAAACCGATAAGACGCTGAAGTTCATCAAAGACGAGAAATACACCAAGCGTGTCAATGAAATAGGGCAAAAGATAGCAGCCATCGCCGGAAAAGTCAAAGTTCCGGCTACTTACGGCAGCGATGAGCTCACTGACTTCACGTATACTTTCAAGGTAGTCGACGATAAAGAGATTAACGCAGAATCGCTTCCAGCGGGATATATTTACATCAACAAAGGACTTCTCGACCATGTAGAATCAGACGATGAGCTCGCTGGAGTCATAGCGCATGAGGCCGCCCATGTCGCCCACCACCATATGGTCCAACTTCTGAAGAAACAGGGGCAGTACAACGCATACGTACTTGCTCTTCTCGCCGCGACTGTGATCGGAAAAGCAGACAGCGGCGATCTGCAGAATGTTTATTATGGCGCGAAGATGTTCGAAATCGCCAAATTGAACGGCTATTCCAGAGAAGCAGAAGAAGATGCCGATAAAACAGCTATCGAATACATGACCAGAGCTGGTTACAACCCGGTGGGAATGCTGACTTTCATCGAAAAACTGGCAAGGGATGATGCGTATAACCCAGTGGACTACGGAGTGTATATGAACCACCCATACAGTAAAGACCGGGCTGATTATCTTATAGCTGAACTAAATAAGCGACATATACCTATTAATCGCAGGGCGGTAACATCCGATATGATGGCTGTAGTCAAAGACATCACTGTCGGTGAGAAGAATATTTCTCAGGTCGTTGTCGACGATAGAGTTATCTTCAAAGCGGCAGACACGGAAAGCCTGTCGTCCTCTGACCGCGCAAAATCCATAGCAGCTATTCTCAACAAAGCATTCGATATGAACCCCGATATACGCGATGTAAAAATCGGAAATGAAGACACCGGGGTGTACATCAAAGACAAGCTTATTGTAGACGTTCTGCCGGAAGATGCGGCACTCGCGTCTACCACCAGGGAAGCTCTGGCAGCATCGGTACATGAGGCGATCCAGGCTGTGCTTGTCAGCGAGAGCCTGAAATTGATGTATTAGAGGACCTCAAACTCCTCGGACACTGTTGGGGCAGGCAGCATATGCACAGCTAGAGCCTGTGTTCTTATTTCTACTGCCCAGCAATTCTCTTCTTCATCGTCTATCAGCATGTGGACATCTTTTTCAAGGACAACCTGGGCTTTATAATCGGGGATAGTGCCAAGCCAATCGATGGGTTTCATTATCATCCAGTGGTATCTTATGCGAAGCGCAGCCAGGAACTCCTCCGTTTCCTGTCTTCGCCCCGCGTCGCGGGCCGTGATTATGTAAACCACATTCCCTGCGGCCATTAATGCATTGATCAGCCGCTGGAAGTGCCTTGGAGCACGTGAAATAGTGCCGTCTATATCTATCCCGAACCTGAGATAGCTTCGAACGGGGGTCTTTTTACCCGCTCCAGGTTCTTCTTTCCACGAAACTATTTTCTGAGCCTCTTCGTCGCCGGACAAAGGAAACTCAAACTGTGGAAACTCCATCAAAACAATACCTCCGGGTGTAATCTACCCGGAGGTATTCTGCAGTCACACTTATAGTTTTTGCAGCTACTTAAGGGCCGTAATCGTGCCAGCATCCGTATCTTCGTTAGCGATTACATTGACTTCCGTATCGTCTGCCGTATAGCCCTCTGTTTCAAGCTTCAGTGTATATTTACCAGCGACGAGCCCGCTCATGCCGAATGTACCGTCCTCATTTATCAATGTGGATGCAGCAAGCACTCCATTTTGATACGCCGATATGGTTGCACCTGTCGGTACAATATTACTACCGAAATCAACTTTGCCATGCACAGATCCCGTGATAGTCATGGGTACTACCTTTACAGTCGGGTTCAGCCTGTAGCTTCCGTTTCCCATCTCTACAATCGACTTGGCAGCATTGAAATCGATCAAAACCGCTGACTTCGTACCGGCTGTAACATCGAACTCACCCGTAAGCTTTAGGCCTGATTTATCCTGGCTGTTCATCGCGCACTCATAGGTATTGTTATCCTTGTCAACAACCTCGATCTTCTTCAAGATGAGTCGGATCTGCGTGTAGTGACCTTCAGTAAGAGGTGTGTCTGCGAGTAGATAGCTGTCGGGAGTAGCATTATTCCCATCGTAGCGGTAGTCCAGAAGGTTCAATGTAATACCGTCTTGACCAAAGTCCTTGATTGTTGTCCACGCATCGCCATTTTGCGATACATCCACGCGGGTAACAGTGACATTCACTGCAGTGGCATCTAGAGGATCATCCGCCAGATAAAGCTTAACACCAGCGGTTCCCGATGAACTTCCTCCGCCACATCCTGCAAGCAGCCACGCACCCAAAAGCATTGTAATTGCGGCCGCCAACGTGATCTTGCCGTACTTCATATCGATTAGTCTGCTCCTTTCAACAAGCTGCCTTGCCTGTAACAACCGTCCAGACGTATTGACGTATATCATTTGTAATTGTTCCGTTGGAGCAGCAAATATGCGCCTGCAAATTACACGAGGATATATCTACAAGTTCAAAAGGAACCTGGTCATCAGCCACCAAAGTATACCGCTCGCTACAAAAGTAATACCGAGATACGCGAGGTCAGTTTTAGCCGTCTTGCGGTCTTCCGGCTCTCCGAAAAGGAGCAGCAGTTCGATCATTCCCAAAAGTCCGCTCCCAATCAATGCGAGAAGCGGGATCAATGGAATGACAAGCACCAGCAGATTGGTCATCCCCCATATGACGAAGAGGATGGTGACCATAATCGATATAACGACCAAACCCAGCAGAAGTATAGTTAATGCAAACATATTTTTTCCTAAACATGCAACTCAATGATGTCTTTGTCTTCAAGCTCCTGGTCGCGCCCTGCCATCATACCGTCGGGCTTACCCTTTCCCCAGGCTCTTGCAAACCTCAACTTATAAACAAACTCTTTATGTACTGACGCAGCCAGATCAGCTACAGTGCTGCCTTTTTTCAAAACAAACGGACGATTGTAATCCGGCGGCTTACCGGGAATTTTCGTATAGACTCTTACTATCCCCAAGAGTTCGAACAACTGCCGCTTCAAATCCTCCAAGCCTTCTCCGGTCAGGGCCGATACGGGTATTACCGGCAGTTCCGAGTTGTAAAGCTCGTGAAATACCGCAAGACTCTCTTCCGCCCCAGGCTGATCGAGCTTATTGGCCACTATTATCGCCGGACGAAAGACTGTTCCTGCAGGATACTCCCCCACCGGAGGGTCTTGTCCCGGCGCTATAAGCCGCACCTTGCCACGAATGAGCTCACTTTTGACATTTTCTATATCATCCAGTATCGTGCCGCCCGCAAGGTCGAGAACAATCGCAACAGCCTCAGCCGCCCTGGAGATAGCGATTACCCAGGGTTCAGTCATGTCTTCAGAAATCGGAGGAGTATCGACCAACTGGACGAGAATATCTTCATATTCCATCATTCCCGATACCGGGTGGCGGGTCGTAAACGGGTAATCCGCTACTTCCGGCTCGGCTGCGGTCATTCTTCTTACAATAAGCGACTTCCCGGAATTCGGCGGGCCCGCAATCACAACCTGGCCTGCGCCTTCCTTCTGGATATTATACTCAAGTCCCTTTTTCGCCGAACCGGCGGATTTGTCCTTCTGGCGGAGCTTGGCAATGCGGCGTTTTATATCCGCGCGCATCTTCTCCGTCCCCTTATGTTTGGGGATGACGGCCATCATCTCGTCCAGGGCTTCCAGCTTTTCTTCCGTCGTCTCAGCAGCCCTGAACTTTGCCTCCGCTTCCAGATACTGAGGTGTCAGATTTGCAGGCAATATCGTTTCTCCACACTCTGTTATACTACAATACGCGACTTTTGTCCTCCATGACCAGTTTGGATAAGCTAGTAACAAGGGTACAAGACTACGTCTGCACGGCACGATTGTTTTTCCCGAAAAGAGGCTGAAAATGCGAAAAACATTATCATTACTGCTTTTACTGGTCGCAGTGCCTGCGTTGGCACAGCTCCGCGCGCCGGTTCCGTATTCCCTACTCAGTGAGTCCCATGGTGATGTCGAGCTTGGGTGGTATGCATCCAGCGATGAATACAAATACATCGCGGATGTAAACCTGGGGTTCGATTTCGGCTCATGGAAAGCTGCGCGGTTCAACTTCCGGGGAGGTATCCTTACCCTTATAAAGACAACCGATGACGATAGTTTCCAGCCGGACCGGTACCGCGGCACTCTGGAGCCTGCAGTATACCTCATGCGCGGCAACAAGGTCTATTCTTTTTCGATCCGGCATCAATCGTTTCACGCGATAGACCGTGTACCGGAGTTCGAGGAGTCCTACGAGCTGTATAACGTTAGTTACCAGCTCAGAGGGCAGCCGAATTTAACATTCGCTGTAGGAAAGTATACGAACACTGAGGATGTCGATTATACCTGGGACCTTTTTGCTGAACTAGACACCAGTTGCATCGGCAGTTGCCGCTATGGCCGTTTCTACACGGACCTGATAGGGCATTATGTTGATGAAGACGGAGATCTTTCATCAAGAAGCTCCTTTTTCGATTACAACATAGAAGCGGGAATACAGACAGAGACCGGTGTTAGATATTTTACTGCATACAGGGTCATTCATGACATAAATCAATTCGACGGTATAACCGACCACCAGTGGGTCTTTGGGCTAAAGTATATCTGGTAAGCTCTCTGGTTAAATAACAGACAAGAATCTTTCGGCAACGGCCGGTTTTTAAGAAGACAGCCGGAAATCCATAGGAGGCAGGATAAAATGAAACGGAGCAGTCTGATTATACTCGCAGTTTTTGCTTGTTTATTGGTTGCCGGTTCCGCAGGCGCGCAGTACGAGTATTACGGGGAAGATTACAATATTTACAACCCAATGTGGAGCGTCCATGCGGGCTATGTGTGGCTGAGCGGAGATATAGAAGATTCCACAAGCTGGCTGATCGGGCTCGATTATGAGTCACCTATCGGCGCAAGGTATAAGGATAATGTAAATGACTACTTCACAGTCGGTTTTGATTACGTTCCGATCAGCACTAATACGACAGGAGACGAGAGCGTTATTCCGTTTCTAATAGGTTTTAGAAAATACGGGATTATAGCTCCGATCAAGGTCTATTTTGGTATCGGTATCGGGACAAGATGGGCAAGCGACGATATTCCAGAGCTCAATATAGACGACGGGTTCAATTTTGCATGGTCAGCAAGCATCGGGTTCAATTTCACACCGGACTTTCTTGGCCAGGCTCGTTTCATAGGTGGTGATGAACCCGATGAAGACGGTATGTTCTCCCTGGAACTTGGTTACAGGTTTTAGTTATCGATTTTTAGAATAAATTGGCCGTGAAACGGAGGTAATGCCGGTGAGTTTCCAGGATGAGGCCCTTGCACAAATGGTAAGGCACGCCATCAGCCGTGATAAACGCATAGGGGGACAACCCATAATGGTAAGAGCGGCGAACGGCGAAATATCACTCAAAGGACGAGTCGATACCCCGGAGCAGCGCGAGCTTGCAATGCTCGTGGCCCAGGGGATTCCGGGTGTACGGAACGTAGCCATCGATGAACTGCTGGTGAAGGAGGACGTCGAAGCCCAATGAGTTACGGTCAATTTTCAGAAGATGGAAGAGAATATATCATCAACAGGCCGGATACGCCCAGGCCCTGGATCAACTATCTTTCAAACGGCCGGTACTGCGCTCTTTGCTCGCACACAGGCGGGGGCCACTCGTTCTACGAGACTTCAGGCTACAACAGAATTACAAGGGAATATCCTCCCATCGTCATACAACAAGATAGACCGGGCCGGTATATCTACATCAGGGACAAAGAGACCGGCGATTACTGGAGTGCGACTTGGCAGCCAGTGTGCAAAGACGGCGGTAAATTCGAGGCCAGACATGGCATCGGCTATACCAGGGTCAACTATTCGTACAGCGATATAGACAGTGAAACCACATACTTCGTGCCACCGAGGGATGATGTCGAAGTCTGGATGGTGCGTATCAAGAACAACAGCGACAGAGCCAGAAAGCTCCAGTTGTTTCCATATGTTGAATGGGATCTGGCGAACTATTCTTATAACCTTACCGAATCTCAGTTCTCCAAGCTGTTCAATGAATCGTTCGTCGAAGACAACATCATATTCGTCAGCACCAGGTTCTGGAACATCACTTCTCCAGGCGCAGGAAACCCCAACACTCGGTGGGATAAATATGCGTTTATGGCATCGAGTCTGGAGACTGCCGGTTTTGACTGTTTCGAGGAATCTTTTATCGGGATGTACCGGGGCTGGCATAATCCCCGTGCCGTCGTCGATGGAAAGTGCCAGAACAGCCAGGGCGGCGGACATGATGTCATAGGCGCTTTCCAGCATGAGCGCGAGTTGGCTCCAGGAGAGGAAGTCAGGTTCATAGTCCTGGTCGGGGTCGCTTATCGAAAAGACGATGCCAAGGTCTTCAAAGGCAGGTACGACAGTTGGCAGGAAGCCGAGCGGGCACTGGCTGAAGTCAAGATTTACTGGGACAGCTATCTGTCACACACGACTTGCGAGACTCCTGATAAGGATTTCGATATTTCATTCAATACCTGGAACAAGTATCAAGCCTGGGTGACATCACGCTGGTCGCGAATGGATTCATATTATGTCGGCGGTGGATCGATCATTGGTTTCAGAGACAGTTGGCAGGACATGCTCGCGATCCTTCCGAACGACCTGGAATGGGCCCGGCAGCGTGTCATTTACCTGCTTGAGCACCAGTTTCCAGACGGCAGCACTCTCCACAACTGGGACCCGCTGACCAACATCGGCGTAAGGACCGGCCACTCAGACGACCCTATGTGGCTTGTGCTGGGTGTCACCGAATACTTAAAGGAGTCCGGCGATCTGGTATTTCTGGATGAAGCGGTACGCTACTACGATACCGGCGCGGAAACAGTAAGGCAGCATGTCCTGCGGGCGTTGGATTACACGCTTTCGCATATGAGCGAGAGGGGTATCCCACTTATCATGGCGGCGGACTGGAATGATGGGCTCGATTATGTCGGCAGGCAGGGCCGCGGCGAGACAACAATGGTAGCTGCTCACCTTGCCTGGATGCTGAGAGAAGTCTCGATGCTCCTCTGGTTTACCGGCAGCGACACAATCGCACAGAAATACAGCGAGGAGCGTGACAAGCTCATTCGAAATATAAATGAGCATCTGTGGGACGGCAATTGGTATATAAGAGGCACCAGAGATGACGGTGAGGCTTACGGCAGCGCGAGAAACCTCGAAGGCCAGATATACCTGAACGCGCAGAGCTGGCCTGTTCTGGCCGCTGCAGCACCGCATAACCGTGGAATACGCGCGATGGACTCGGTCAAACGGTATCTTGATACGGATTACGGCCCGGCGTTGTTCCTTCCGGCCTACAGTGAGCCAGACCCCAAGCTGGGAATAATATCAAGATTTGCACCAGGCACAAAAGAAAACGGCACAGTCTTCTGCCACCCTGTAGCATGGGCAATTATGGCGGAATGCGTGCTTGGAAGAGGCGACAGGGCCTTCGAGATATGGAAGACCTCTTCATTCGTCGAATTAGGCAAACAGCCGGATACATATAAAGCTGAACCGTATGTCTACGCCGAGTATATCCATGGTCCCAATTCCCCCAACTATGGCCAGGGGGAGTTTTCATGGCTTACAGGGACTGCCGCATGGATGTGGAAAGTCAGTATGGACTGGATACTTGGAATTCGTGCGGAGCTTCGCGGGCTGCTTGTCGATCCATGCATCCCATCCGACTGGGACGGGTTCAAGATGACAAGAAGATACCGGCGCGCAACTTATGAGATAGAAGTGGCCAATCCGAACCATGTAAACACTGGCGTGACAGAGATTACGATAGACGGCAATAGTTGGGAATCGCATCTTCTGCCAGTCTTTTCGGACGGCAAGACTCACATTGTTAAGATCAGAATGGGAGCTTCAGCCGAAGAACTGGAAGTTCCGGCAGAGCTGATGTCACAAAGGACAAGAGAGTAACGTTCCACAACAAATCACCGTATCTATATCGGCTTCGAATACCAGGGGTTCAATTTTATTCAATTCCCTGGTAGAATTACTGATGAGCCGTGCATATTAACTGCGTCTCATAGAGCCGTAGAATGATAGTTGGTGATTTCCGCGTGATGCGATCAAAAACAAGAGCTTGCTTCTTTGTCCTTTTGATGTTGGGCTTGTCTTCGGTTGTAATTGCCGCACCCCGACATGTCCGAGTGGTGGTCGGGACTAAAGCCGTGGACCTTTCTCCGGAAGCATTCGTTGAAGACGGCAAAGTCTATGCGCCTGTCGACATCCTCAAGTCCATGGGTGTGAACTATGCCGTCGGTGAGCATCGAGTCACAGTCGCTCTCGCCGAAGATGTGTCCGAACTTAGCCTGGTGGAACGCAAAAAAGCGCGCTATATTTCACTGGAAGATGCCGCGAAGGCACTGGATATCTACTACAATTGGGATGACGCCTCTTCCACAGCTACATTGCTTGCTAAACTTGTCGCCGTTGAGTTTGAGGGCAACACCCTAACAGCCCGGCTTACCATGCCGGTCAGCATCAGCAACGCGAAGGTATGGCCGAAGCCGTGGCGCATTTCGCTGGACCTGCCCGGCGCTAAAGTCTCTACTGATGCACAAACTTACTCGATAGACGGTGGCAACCTCTCACGTATCCGGCTCGGTCAGTTTGCGGACGACACCGCGCGGATAGTGATGGACGTTGACCGCAAGATAGATTTCAAAATATTGACCAATGAGCCTGGTAAAGAACTCAAAGTCTCTCTAGGAGGGGCTGCAAACCCAGTAAAAGAAGGCCTGAAGCCTCAACAAGCCACTCCGGTCACGATTACCGGCATAAAATTCGACCGGGACGGAGATTCCCGCGTGAAAGTCCGGATTTCTACCACGGGCAAGCCGGTATTTACGGCACAGCAATACGCTTCACCGACAAGAATCTCAGTAGACATAGAAAAAGCCGTTCTCAAGGTATCGAAAGACGATATTTCAGTCGATAATTCTACTCTGAGAACGATAAGGATAGGTTTGCAGAACGATACCGCGCGGATAGTGCTCGATACATCGCGCTATCTTGCTTATACGGCCGATGCTGATGATGGAGGAATCACATTAGACCTCAGGCTGCCGTCCGGCGCTGGAGGAAAGCTGAAAGACAAGCTGATCGTCATCGATCCGGGTCACGGCGGCAATAAACCAGGTGCACAGTGCAACGGCGTCAAAGAAAAAGTCCTCAACATGTTGATCGCCCAGAAGATCAAGACCGAATTGGAGCAACTCGGCGCAAGGGTGATACTGACACGTGATGGTGATTATGATGTTGATCTGCCCGCCCGCCCTGCCGTCGCCGATAATCACTGTGCAGATTTCTTTATCAGCATCCATTGCAATGCCCTGGCTCCTGAAACGTTATCCGGGACAGAAACTTATTACCATCCGGGGCAGCCGAGCAGCCGTGCACTGGCGTATTCGATACAATCGCGGTTGATAGCAAATACCGGCATGAAAAACAGAGGCGCAAGGTTGGACACCAAACTCTCTACAATCGGTCTCTCTGTGTTAAGAAACGCAAATGTCCCAGCGGTATTGATCGAATCCGGGTTTATAGACAACTCGAATGATAGAAGACTTCTCTCGGACGATAATTTCAGAGAGAAATTCGCTCTCGGGGTTGTCGATGGTTTGAGATCATATGTAGAAGGTACAAACGAAGTAGAGGGCAATTGATATGGCAAGAAAAAAATCTACGCCCAGAGCAGCAACTCCTTTATTCGCAGCCGCAGTGCTGATTATTGCTATAGCCAGCCTGGCAGTCTGGTATAATAAATCGATTAAGACTACGTCACATCCCGGAGCAGATATACCTGCTGTTCAGCATCAGAAACCGGATCATGGCACTGTTGTTAAGCCGAAACGGAAAGTGAATATCTATGTAATGAAGATCGTAGGGATGGACCCACGGCTTGTGCCTGTTGAACGAAGTGTCCCTGCAGATGCGGATCCTCACAGAGCTGCGCTCGAAGCACTCCTTGCGACGAATACCGAAGAAGCCGCACCGGCGAAGTATCTGATCCCGCAGGGCACAAAACTGATCGGAGTAAAAATCAAGAAACGGACGGCTTATGCCGATTTCAGCAAAGAGATTAGGGATAACTTTACCGGCGGCTCAATGAACGAAGCCCTGCTGGTTAACGCAATAGTACATACACTGGCCCAATTCGATGATGTAAAGAAGGTCCAAATAATGGTGGAGGGAAAGAAAGTAGAGTCGCTTGGTGGTCACCTCGATATTTCACAACCGCTTGAGGGCGACTCCACTCTGCTCAGTAAAGGTGACGCAGAGTGACAGGTCCTATAGGTGTTTTTGATTCAGGTCTCGGCGGGCTCACCGTAGCAGCCGAGATCCTTCGCAATTTACCAGATGAATCGATCATTTACCTCGCAGATACAGCCCATGTGCCTTACGGAGAACGCCCCTTAGCAGAGATAGAGGGGTTCGCACTTGGGATTACCCAATATCTTATCAACCGTGGGGCGAAAGTCGTAGTCATGGCATGTAATATGTCCACAGCAGTAGCGCTGGAGAGCGCACAGGAGACTTTTCCGGATGTTCCGATCCTTGGAGTGATAGAGCCCGGTTCCCGTGCAGCAGTTATGACCGGAAACAATGCTATCGGGGTGCTTGCCACTACGGGAACGGTAAAAAGCGGCGCCTACAGGCGTGCGATAAAGCAGCTCAACCCCGGAGCTGTCGTCTGGGAGCAGCCATGCTCCGCATTTGTCCCGCTTATAGAGTCCGGGCGAGCAGAAAGCGAAGAAGCGGAAGCCGCTGTTCGAAAGTATGTAGAACCGCTCATCGCAAACGGCGCAAACACGCTCATTCTGGGATGCACGCATTACCCGTTTCTCAGACCGGCGATAGAAAAGGCCGCTCCTGGGGCCTCCATTGTTGACCCTGCGGAGGAAACGACGAGCGAACTCCGGAAGATATTATCGGAGCGCGGTATTCTGGCGGAGCCTGGAGAAGTAACAGAGCATCAGTTTATCGCAAGCGGCACCACTGACGGTATCGCAAAGCTCGGCAGCCGGTTTCTCGGTAGAAATATCGAACGTGTTGACATTATCGAGTGGGGTGTCGACCTGGAACCGGTTCGAAACTCAAAATGCAGAATGAACGCAGAAAGGTAAAAAGATGATTCGACTCGATGGCCGCGCCGCAAACCAGCTTCGGCCTGTTAAGATTACAACTAACTTTATAAAATACGCGGAAGGGTCCTGCTTGATAGAAGTCGGCGATACTAAAGTGATCTGCACCGCTTCCATAGAAGAAAAAGTCCCGATTTTCAGGAAAGGCAGCGGATCCGGCTGGGTCAGCGCTGAGTACGGGATGCTCCCACGGTCGTGCCAGACCAGGACTGCAAGGGAAGTCGGCAGAGGCGGCGCAGGCGGCAGGACGATGGAAATTCAGCGGCTTGTAGGGCGCGCGGTACGCTCAGTGGTCGATCTCGACGCGCTGGGAGAGCGCACGATCTGGCTCGACTGCGATGTAATCCAGGCTGACGGCGGAACGCGGACGGCGTCCGTTACCGGCGCGTTCGTATCGTTTGTCCAGGCTGCAAACGTCCTTAAAAAGGAAGGTGCACTGAAACGAATTCCGATCTCGGACGTGTTGGCAGCTATCAGCGTCGGCGTCGTCCAGAACGAAGAGATACTCGATCTCAACTACGCCGAAGACTCAAGCGCATCAGTCGATATGAACATCGTTATGACATCAGGCGGCAGGTTCGTGGAAATTCAGGGAACAGCGGAAGGCATGCCGTTCTCCAGAAACAGAATGAACCGAATGCTCGAACTCGCCGATAAAGGCATCGGAGAGCTGATTGTAAAGGTCAAAGAGAGTCTTTCGGGAATACTGTGAAAACACTCGTTATTGCGACCAACAACGAGGCCAAGGGAAAGGAGATCGCTCGGATCCTGGCCGGTATGGACTACGATGTTCGAACCCTGCGCGATTATCCCCCCTACCCCGAACCGGAGGAGAATGCAGGTACTTTTGCCGGAAATGCACAGATAAAGGTCCTCGCCGCCGCGGACCATACCGGCAGCCTCGCTATTGCGGACGACTCAGGCCTGGTTGTAGATGCTCTGGACGGTGCGCCAGGTGTTTATTCCAGCCGTTTTGCCGGTCCTAATGCCACAGATGAAGAACGAAATGAAAAAGTCCTTGATCTTCTGCAAAATGTCCCCGATGACAAGCGGACTGCCAGGTTTGTCGCAGTCGCCGCCATCGCAGTGCCGGGTAAAATCATCGGCACAGTTGAGGGAAAGGTCGAAGGAATAATCGCACATGAGCCGCACGGCAATAACGGATTTGGCTACGACCCTATATTCTATGTCCCAGAGTTCGGAATGACCACTGCAGAAATGTCAGCCGAAGAGAAAGACCGTATCAGCCACCGTGGAAAAGCGCTGCATGCGGCAAGAGAGTTTCTGGAACGGCTTTAGCGTTCCGCGCCCGTATAGTAACAGTTCACTCATCCATAGCACATAAAAAGTTAAGTATTGTACGAATAGAAGAAGGTACAAATTGATGGCTTGCCAACAGTGAACTATTACATCTTGTAACTGATCTGTCGTTATGGTATAATCTGCCAGTTAGGGGGTTGAAGTTATTATATGAAAAGGACATATCAACCGAAAGTTCGCCGTAGAAAGCGCACACACGGTTTTCTTACAAAGATGACCAGTCGTGGCGGACGAAAAGTACTTAGTGCGAGACGGCAGAAGGGCCGTTGGCAGCTTACCGTCTAGCGCGCCCTTAAGGAGTGCGTGAGATGCTGCCTTCGAATGCGCGGCTTACTTCTTCAAGAAGCTTTAAAACTGTTTATGGTCGAGGGAGGTCCGGTGCTACGGACCTCATCGTCGTGTACGTACTTCCCAGACCTGGTAAACACCAGCTCAGATTTGGGTTTACCGCAGGAAAAAAGGCCGGGGGAGCTGTGCAGCGTAATAGAGCAAAAAGGCTTATGCGGGAGGCGGCAAAATCACTGATAACTCGGATTTCAGGCAGTTACGATATTGTAGTAATTGCGCGGCGGGGGACAGCAGCGGCATCGCTTTCAGGCATTCTAGCCGATCTTGAGAAACTACTCAAACGATTAGGCGCACTTACGGACATGGGGGAATAGTTTATGCTTCGATGGGTCATGGTGTTCATTATCAGGAAGGGATACCAACCCATATCGCGTCACTTTCTGCCGAAGATGTGCAGGTATACCCCCTCTTGCTCCGAATATACAGCTCAGGCTATTGAAAAATACGGTCCGTTGAAAGGTGTCTGGATGGGAATATGCCGGATTTCGAGGTGCCACCCTTGGGCTCCAGGCGGAGAAGATCCCGTAAGATAATATACCGAATGAAAATAAATAGACTACTATATATTATTGCGGCGCTGGTACTGGTTCAATTCCTCGTTTCCGGTTGTGCAAGGATCAATCCCACGGATTCCGAAATTGCGCCAGATCTTCTTAAACGGGGAATAAAACTTGCCACTGAAGCACAAAAAACCGAAGGTTCTCTGCAGCAGGGCAAGAAATTCATTTCCGCAATAAAACCGCTTGATCAGGCTGCAGGCGTTGATACTAAGAAAAACCCGGATGCAGCAACGATAATGATCGAAGCTACTTTGGCTAAGGGAAAAATATATCTTGGTGTCCCTGTAGATTCCACTCCGAAAGATGGAATGAGCCAGGTGTATCACAGCCGTATCCCTGCGACCGGGTTTTTCAGCAGGATATTCACCCCGGGTAAAACGGTCCCGCTGCAAAATCCTAACATCGCAAGAGACACATTTCGGGTAATTCTCCAAAGATTCGATAGCGGCCGTACATTTAGCGACCTAAAAGACAAATATGGCAAGAAGGAAGCCCGTGAGATCAGAGCTCTTGTCGTCCAGGCTCAAGCCTACGAAAAATATTCCGGGGAAAAGATGGACAGTCAGAACAGGGGCAAGGTCCTTTATAAGATCATGGACAGCCTGGTCCTTGTTACGGGCCGTATTCCCTGGTTCAGCTACTGGTTCGCTATCATCCTGCTTACGGTCATCGTCAAGATTCTGATTACGCCGCTTACCAAAGCCCAGTTTAAAGGCATGAAGGATATGCAGCGCATCCAGCCGCTCGTTAAAGAGCTGCAGGAGAAATATAAAGACGATCAGCGTGTGCTTGGCGAAAAGATGATGAAACTCTATAAAGATGAGGGTGTCAATCCGCTCGCCGGATGCCTGCCGATATTAATACAGATGCCGATATTGATCCTGGTCTACACGATGATCAGATATTATGAGCAGCGGTTTGCGAATGGCACCTTCCTTTGGATTGGCTGGCATTCTGTCTCACACTTGCTCAGTGTTCCGATCATGAGCCGGCCGGTCTGGATAACGGCTGCAAACCTTGCACAGCCTGACCTTATTCTCCTGGTGCTTTACACGATCAGCATGGTTATCTCTCAGAGAATATCGATAGTGGACCCAACTCAGGCCGAACAGCAGAAAGCGATGTCTATCATGATGCCAGTGATGTTCTTCTTCATCATCGGTTATTTGCCTTCTGCTTTCGTATTGTATTGGTTGACGTTCAATATTTTGCAGACCTGGCAGCAATATCATATTATTCACGGTGTGCAGCCGGTTGAAGCACCGAGCCCCGCGCCAGCACAGGAAAGAAGACCTTCGCGGCGGTCCAGAAGAAACCGCCGTTAGTTTCATAGAATACAACTGACAACTCCAAGGAGGATCAGTCAATGGTTGAAGAATCAGGATCATTTGGAGAGCAGGCTTTACGCCTGCTTGAGACCATACTTGATGCAATGCAGTTCAATGTCAAACCTGAACTGGTATCCGAAGATGATGAGGAAATTCAGATCAATCTTACCGGTGACTCGAACGATATAGGAAGACTCATCGGAAGACATGGACAGACACTGGACGCACTTCAATATATCGTCAGCATAGCGATTAATCGCAGTTCTTCGTACAAGATACGCACGCTGCTCGATGCAGAAGGATATCGCGAGCGGCACAAGCAGATGCTTGAGGCTAAGGCACTAGAGATTGCCCGTCAGGTAAAGGAACTTGGTGAGGAAGCAGTGCTGGAGCCGCAGTCAGCAAGAGACAGGCGAATAATCCACGTCTTACTCGCTGATAGCACCGATGTTGTCACGTACAGCGAGGGAGAAGGCGAATATAGGCACATCGTAATCTCTCCTCATAAGTGATATGGACACGATAGCCGCCATAGCGACCGCAATAGGCTCGTGCGGCATCGGAGTTATACGAATAAGTGGTCCCGATGCTTTTCTAATCGGTGACCGCTTATTCGAGAGTGTTTCCGGCACCCCATCAACCTTCCATTCTCACACAGTCCATTACGGATCGATGGTTCATCCTGTGAACAGGGAGCTTATAGACAAAGTTCTGCTTACTGTATTTAGAGCACCTGCAAGTTATACAGGCGAAGACACAATTGAAATCTCGTGCCATGGCGGGGTTGTAACCCTCGGAAGAGCGCTTGAAGCTGCGTACGATGCCGGAGCGCAGCCTGCAGGCCCCGGTGAGTTTACCAAGCGGGCTTTCCTCAATGGACGCCTCGACCTTGCTCAGGCGGAAGCAGTCAACGACATTATCCGCGCGCGTACGGATGATGCGCAGCGTCAGGCACTTAATCAGCTTGGCGGCATGCTTTCTTCCAACGTATCCAAAATTACGGATACTATTCTCTCGATACTTGCTCGGATCGAAGCTTCCATAGATTTTCCCGAAGATGTCGAAGAACCAAACTACCAATTACTGGCAGGCGAAATCAATATGTTGGTCCAGAATATCGATCATTTGATCGCCACAAGTGACCGAGGCCGCATTTACCGGGAAGGTATCTCTCTTGCTATAATCGGTAGGCCGAATGTAGGTAAGTCCAGCCTTCTGAACGCGCTTCTAAGGCAGTCTCGTGCTATCGTTACCCCTGTTCCTGGAACGACCAGGGATGTTATCGAGGAATCAATAAATATCCGTGGAATTCCAGTCATCGCGGCGGATACAGCAGGTCTTAGGGCCGCCGCAGACGAGGTCGAAAGGATTGGCGTCGAGCTGACGGAAAGGACAATGGCCGCCGCAGGGTTGATATTGTTCGTTGTTGATTCCTCTTACGGGCTTACGGACGAAGATAGAAAGATACTTTCCGGTTTTGAGACTCCAGTATTGATAGTGCTGAACAAAATTGACCTGCTGACCAATGAAAATAAACTCGAAGCTCTGCAGCAGATACATAGCGAGTTCCCCTACATAGTCGCAATTCCCATATCGGCCTCGACCGGGCTTGGCATTGAGGAACTTGAAGACAAAATTGCCGAAACAGTTATGAGCGGAAAAGCCGGCAGCGGCGAAGGAGCGCTCGTTACAAACCTGCGGCATAAACAAGCTCTGATAGCAGCAAAAGAAAGCCTGGAAAAAGCGCTTATTACAATCGAACAGGCTTTACCAATCGATTTTCTCTCAATAGACCTGGCAGCCGCCCGAATGAATCTCGGAGACATAACAGGAGATACCGCATCAGCAGACCTCGTAGACCGTATTTTCCAGGATTTCTGTATAGGAAAATAGCGAGAGATTTAGGATCCTATATCATCCTCCATATCCCCTATCCCATCATAAATACTTTCCCGCAATAATGGGTATATTCTACCGTAAAGTCTACTGCAATGTTTCGTGCAGGATGCCTGTCCTATGCCTCATTGTTACTTACTATGTATGGCCACCCAATGGGTAGAGATGATTACCGTTCGTAAAGGATGGAAACAGCTATGATATTCAAGTCTTATGAAGATATGCTTGAAGAACTCGAACGCGAGATGCGGCGCATATCGGATGATATGCTTCTTCAGATGTTCAGGTTGCCCGGTGCAGCGGGTGAAGTATGGACCCCTCGCGTAGATGTTTATGAAACAAAGGATGCGGTGATAGTAAAAGTCTGTGCAGCCGGTATAAAACCAGATCATGTGGAAATACAGCTGTCCGCTGATGATAGGTTCCTGACAATAAGAGGAGTCCGCTCTGAAGGCAATATGGACCGAAGGGGATTGGTGCGCTATTATCAGCTCGAAATATATTACGGTCCTTTCGAACGGATAATTGCGTTGCCTCCTGAAATCAAGATAGACAAAGATAATATCACTGCTGCATATGGAGAAGGCTTCCTTCGCATATCTTTACCTAAAAGACATGAGAAAAAAGCTCGAATAGTCCCTATAACAAATGATTGAAGCTGCATACTCAGTTTGGAGCATAATATGGAATCGAAGGTCAATAGCAAGATAATAGATGAAGCGCAGGAAACAGTGCAGAGTCGCGAAGATAGTAATGCAGAGCATCATCCTGCGATTCCCGACGTACTCAGTCTGCTTCCACTTAATGACAGTGTGCTGTTTCCGGCAGTTGTGATGCCGCTTTTAGTAGGCCGGGAGAACTCTATACGGTTGATTGATGATGCAGTGGTGAGTGACAGCAGAATAATAGGTCTTGTCGCCAAGATGGATCCAAGTGTCGAATCTCCGGGGTTAGAAGACCTGTATGAAATCGGCACAGCCGCAACCATCCACACCATGATCCGGCTACCTGACGGGCAAAGGCTGATTGTGCAAGGGATAAAGCGGTTCAGGATCATCGAAGCAGTCCAGAAGGAGCCGTATATCAAGGCTAGGGTCGAGGAAGTGCCCGATGTGATTGATTGGACACCGGATCAGGCCATGGAAATCGAAGCTCTCAGGCGAAATGTCGCCGACGCTTTCGCGAAAGTCGTCAGTCTTTCACCGAACCTGCCGGAGGAACTGGAGAACGTATCAAATATCGTCACCAAACCATCGGTACTGACCAATACCATTGCACTTCATCTGCAAATATCCGTTTCTGAAAAGCAGCAGCTTCTCGAAACGGTCGGGATCCGTGAACGGATGACCAAGCTCTTGACTATACTTTTAAGAGAATCTCAAGTACTGGAACTCGGCAGTAAAATCCAGTCAGAGGTGAACCAGGAGCTTGGCAAAACGCAGCGTGAATACTACCTTCGTGAGCAGCTCAAGGCTATACAGCGGGAATTGGGTGAAGCTGATGAGCGTGTGCTTGAAGTCGAAGAACTCCGCGACCGTATTAATAAGGCAGAAATGCCGTCAGAAGCCGAAAAAGAAGCCCAAAGGGAGTTGGACAGGTTAAGCCGTATGCCGCCTGCCGCGCCGGAGTATACAGTGGCGCGGACATACATCGAATGGCTTGTTTCTCTTCCCTGGGCAAAGAGCACGGAAGACAACTTGGATATACGCGAAGTCCGCCGAATACTCGATGAAGACCATTATGGGTTGGAAAAGGTAAAGGAACGGATACTAGAGTATCTATCTGTTCGGAAGTTTAAGACTACAGGAGGGATAAGACACCCGATCCTTTGCTTTGTTGGGCCTCCGGGAGTCGGCAAAACATCATTGGGCAAGTCTATTTCAAGAGCAATGGGCCGTAACTTTGTCAGGATGTCGCTAGGTGGCATCAGGGACGAAGCCGAGATCAGGGGTCACAGGAGAACATACATTGGTGCACTGCCTGGGCAGATAATCCAGAGCATACGCCGGGCTGGCTCTAATAATCCGATATTCATGCTCGACGAGATCGACAAAGTAGGCGCCGACTTCAGAGGAGATCCATCTTCCGCGCTTCTGGAAGTGCTGGACCCAGAGCAGAACTTCTCTTTTAGAGACCATTATCTTGAAGTTCCGTTCGACCTCTCGAAAGTTATGTTCATTACTACGGCGAATATGCTCGACACCATATTGCCGCCGCTTCGAGACAGGATGGAGATTTTGGAACTGCCGGGGTATACCGAAGAAGAGAAGTTGCAGATAGCGAGGAGGCATCTGATCCCGAAACAACTTGCCGAGCATGGGCTTTTGGAAGGAACGCACATCACCTGGACAGATGACGCAATCCGTGATATTACCCGCGGATACACCAGGGAAGCCGGGGTCCGTAATCTGGAGCGGGAAATAGCATCTATCTGCAGAAAAGTGACGCGCGAATATGCCGAGGGCCGCACAGAACCGGTGAACGTGACAATCGAGCAAGTTGAAAATTACCTAGGCTCGCCAAGGTACCTTTTTGAGGAAATAAAAGACCGTATAACAGAGCCGGGAATCTCATTAGGGCTGGCATGGACGCCTACAGGCGGCGATGTGCTGTTTGTTGAGGCTACCAGAATGGCTGGTGGCAAAACATTGACCCTTACCGGACAGCTTGGAGATGTTATGAAGGAATCCGCTCAGGCGGCGCTTTCTTACATTCGTTCAAAGGCATCAAAGTTAAAGATTGACCCGGAATTTTTTACAAAGTCAGACATTCATATGCATGTGCCTGCCGGGGCGATCCCTAAAGACGGGCCGTCTGCCGGTGTTACGATGGTTACAGCACTCGCATCCCTCCTGACAAACCGAAAAGTCAAAAGTGATATCGCCATGACCGGCGAGATCACACTGAGAGGTAAAGTACTGCCTGTCGGTGGTATAAAAGAAAAAGTATTAGCCGCCCGGCGGGCGGGTGTAAAAACGATTATTATGCCGGAAGAGAATAGGAAGGATGTGCTGGAGGATATTCCTGAGAATATCCAGAAAGAATTGGAGTTTATCTATGTAGACAATATAGACCAGGTCCTTGACCATGCGCTCGAAGCAGAGAGTTGAAATATGCAGGTATTCGAAGATAGAGCAGATGCCGGGAAAAAGCTTGCAAAGGCCCTTGAGCAGTATCAAGGTACTGATGCGCTGGTAATCGCTGTGCCGAGAGGAGGCGTCGTGGTTGGTTATGAGATCGCCGCGGCACTGGACCTTAAGCTCGACGTCGTAGTGCCGCGAAAACTGGGCGCACCTGATCAGCCGGAACTCGCAATCGGCGCGGTAGCCCCCTGGAACGAAGGAAACGCAATCCTCGATGAACATGCTATATCGTATCTAGGAGTTACTCAAGATTACATTCAAAAAGAAACTGAGCGGCAGCTTATAGAAATAAACAGGAGGCTCCGAGAGTACCGTGGGACTATCGATCCTCCAAACATCAGCGGCAGGACGGTCATAGTTGTCGACGACGGCATAGCCACCGGCTACACCATAGAAGCAGCGCTGCACTCTCTTCGTAAACTAAACCCCGGAAGGATCATTCTTGCCGTTCCTGTGGCTGCACCGGACTCTCTCTGGCGTATTTCCCGGCTTGTCGATGAAGTTCACGTACTTATGACCCCCACCCCATTCTTCGCCGTCGGAAGCTGGTATATCGAGTTCGGACAGACATCGGACGAAGAGGTTATAGAGCTGCTAAATGCGCGGCGTATGCAAAAGGCATAGGCTGTAATGTTGCTGTTTCACCTTTCATACCATCGGGGCATATAATCATCAGTAAAAGGAGGATGCCGCTGATGAAAGACACTCAAATATCCGTCTTCTTGTTCAACCGTACCGGCGAACTTGCCCGGATGACCGCTCACCTGGCCAAGTTCAACATAAATATAAAGGCATTATCGATCGTAGATGCGACTGACCATGCCGTAATTCGGATGATTACCAATGATGCGGATAAAGCCGCAGCAGCCCTGCTTGAGCTGAACTACGGCTTTATAAGAAGCGATGTAATAGTCGTTGAGATCCCCGACCGTCCTGGCTCTCTCTCGGAGCTTTGCGCAAAACTATCAGACGCAGGTATAAATATAAGATATATCTACGGTACTGTCACTCCCGGCGGAGGAGTAGCTTCGGCAGTAATCAATACGAATGATAACGACGCTGCTGAAAAGCTGACGAGCGGTTAAGTCCGCTCTACGATCTCTATACCTTGCTTGAGCTTAATGATCCGGTGAGGCGGATAATAGCCCTTGCGCAGAGAAACGTTCGGGTAGACCACTGTACGCTTCCCTAAAAGAGTACCAGGATTGGTGACTGTATTACAGCCAGTCTGAGAACCGTCTCCTATGACTGCGCCGAACTTCTGCAGCCCGGTGTCGTATACCTTACCGTTGATCTCCAGCTTTATCGTAGGCCTTTTACCTGTTTTCTCGTCCCTCTCGCTTATTGCAGGCACGTTAGACAGCTTGGTCCCGGCTCCGAGGTTAGATTTCCGGCCAAGGATACTGTCTCCAACATATGCAAAGTGCGGAGCCTGCGCTCCATCCAGCATTATTGCGTTCTTCAGCTCACTCGCGTGGCCGACTATACATTTGTTTCCTACGATAACATCGCCCCTGATGTATGCTCCATGCCTGATCTGGCAATGCTCTCCGATTATGGCAGGTCCCTGAATATACGCGCCCGGCTCGACAACCGTTCCTTTACCGATCACAACGCTGTGCTTGTCGTCTATATAGGCTCCGGGTCTCACTTCACCGAAGATCGTTGTTTCGCCATCTACTTCGGTTATATAATTGAGCGCAAAGGCACCGATTCTATTAAGTGCCTGCCATACATATTCACATCCATCGAAAACGCCACGGAATTCGTAGCCGTCAAGATCAAAAAAGTCTTCAGGTCTGAGCAATATCTTCCCCCCGATTATTAATCGTTGTCCATAAGATTATATTAATCACGAAGCGGGAGTGTCAATGCCGCGCTGTGAATCGCATTGAACCGAGTCGTTGACGTTTAAACGGGCAAACGGATATAATGCACACGGGCTTATGCTCAATCGGCTTTAATACAACATAGATCAGCCGGTTTAGCTGAGTGAAACGGAGGCACGATTGCGCGGAAAACTGGTCGGCAAGGAAAAAGAGCGGTATATTAACCGATTGTTCGGGTCTATCGCGTCCAAATACGACCTTATGAACAGCGTTATCAGCCTTGGCATGCATAAAAGTTGGCGAAAGATCGCGGTCCGCATGGCCGGGATCGAGCCGGGAGCGTCAGCAATAGATGTAGCAACCGGAACAGGTGATTTCGCGAAAGTTCTTTCCGCTGCCGCAGGATATTCTGGACTTGTTGTAGGGACCGATTTCTGCAGGCCGATGATCGCTATGGCTGCAAATAAATTGGCTTCCGAGAGGAATATCGAGCTTGTCACGGCCAACGCTGAGCACCTGCCTTTTGCATCCGGCACTTTTGACTGCGCCACAATCGGATTTGCGCTTAGAAATGTCGCAAATGTTCAAGCGGCAGTAGCTGAAATGACGCGAGTGATAAAGCCGGGAGGACGGGTAATATCACTGGAAATACTGGGACCGGACTCGCGGATACTACAACCGTTATGGCGTCTTTATTTCTTCCGAATAATGCCCCGGCTGGCAGGTTTGTTCGGCGCTGAACGTGAACCGTATGATTACTTGCCCAATTCAGTGGCACGATTTTGTTCAAGAGAGGAATTGGCCGATATTTTCAAGAGTTGCGGCCTTGTAGATATACATATTCGCAATCTGACTTTCGGCACTGTTTGCATTCATATGGGTACTAAGAATGAGCGCTAAGGAATGGCGCGCAGAATATACAGCAAAACCGGCTTATTGGCTGGAGTCGGTGCGTGAAGATATCAGTAAAGTTGAGAGCTTCCTTTCGGAGGTTGTCCACTCCAAGGTTCAAACGATTAATGATGTCTCTGACCATCTGCTTTCAGCAGGAGGAAAAAGGCTTAGGCCGGCGCTCGTCATCTTGTCGTCCCGCACTGCACTTGGCACCGGTGCAAAACATGAAAGAGTAACATCCGTCGCTGCCGCAGTCGAGCTTATACATATGGCTTCTTTGATGCACGACGATGTGATCGATCACTCTGACTCCAGAAGGGGCCGGGTAACGGCTAATGCGTTCTGGGGCAACAGAATATCCATTTTGAGCGGAGATTATATACTCGCCAAGGCATTCGGACTCCTATTGAAGGACAATAATCAGCGGATTATGGACACTATTGCTGATACAACGACCAGGATGAGTGAAATAGAGGTGCTTCAATCCATTTGCGAGCATAGTATCGATAAATGGCGAAAGTATTACTGGGAAATCGTCCGCTATAAAACGGCAGGATTTATGTCCGCATGCTGCAGGTGCGGCGCGATACTCTCAGGCGCAGACAGTTCGACAGAGGAGTCGCTGGCGGAATATGGAATGGATCTCGGCATGGCATTTCAGCTCACTGACGACATCTTGGACATAGCGGGTGAACAGGATGTTACCGGAAAACCGATCGGCAGTGATTTGCGTGAAGGAAAGTTTACCCTGCCTGTGCTGCTTGCTCTTGACTCCATACCGGAAGATGAAAAACAATCCGTATACAAGACTCTTGAAAAATCAGAAAACACCGAAGATGATGTCCGCGTGCTCTGCGAAAAGATACGTTCTCTCGGTGCAATCGAATCCGCCAGAGAGCAGGCAAAATCCTTTATAGAAAGTGCAAACGATCACCTCAAGACCCTCCCGTCTTCTGACGCCAGGGATGCGCTTATATCGCTATCATCGAACATACTTTATAGAACGCGATGATGAGCTATTGTCCTTGCAAAATAATTGACATCATGCTTTTTCGGGAGTAGAGTAAAATCGTGAAGATTGAAGAGTTTAGAGATTTGGTAACGTCAGAGTTTGGGCCGGGCCTTAAGCACGCGACACCTGCAAATGTTCGGGAATTCCTCGACCGGATGCAGGAAGAAGTCTTTCAGAGCCGTCAGACGGGCAGAATCGTCATCAACGAGTCGGCAACTACATATGAAGAAGTCATCAAGGATTTCTTTACCAGAATTCTTGACTCCCCCAGAGATGAAGCATTTGTCGCTCTGTGGACTCTTGCATTAGATCTTTCTTTCGCCGCTATCGAATACCAATATGCAGAGCGTTTTGCGAACCTTTTTCAAGACCTCGACGACGCATAAGCCCAAAATAACAGTATAATCAACCGTTTAGTGAGCGTTAGCGATACCGAATACTGGAAGCAAAATGCCGATTACCACGATTGAAATAAAGCCCAGCGTGAAATATATCAGTATCGATTTTGACTCGTGCTCTATCATCTCTCGAAGAATAGCAAACCCAACTACATAAAGAAATGAACCGCCGATTATCCCCAGTGTCACGCCAAGCCAGAACTGAGAAAATGCTCCAAGCACCAAAAGCCCGATAAATGCGCCCAAACCCGTAGTAAGCTCAATAAGAAGGGTTACCCCAAGTGATTTCAGTCTTTGAAACCCAGCAAGTTGTGCAATCGATACAAGTGCAAGCCCCTCAGGAATCTTGTGGTAAGATACAGCTAAAAGAACAAGCAGCGCCACTATCTCTTGACTTGTTTTGGAAGAAGCCGCTATTGCAAGACCGTCGACAGTGCTGTGGATGCCGAGTGCAACCATCAAAAGCACGCCAAGCTGCAGATAGCCGCCTTTTACCTCCGTAGCGGAAGCAGCACAGGCCGGACACATATAGTAAACGTATTTTCCGATCAGATAGAATATGATTACTCCGGCTGTTGTAGCTAAAATGGCCCGAAGCCACCCCACCCCTTCTATTTCTGCAGCTTCTGGAATTATTTGTGTAATCGTAACTGCAAGTAAAGCTCCTGCCGCAAAACTGACAAGAGCGCAAAGTGTTCGATGACCCGGTTTTTTCCAGATCACCCCAATCAGACCGCCTATACCCGCTGCAATGATAGCTATTACGGCGCGTGTTATGATTAATCTTGCTGCTTCAGACACTGTTTCCCCTTTTAGCTTAATTTTTATTGTGCGCGCAGGCGAAGGAGCCTCATTCCATTAGCTATAACCAGCAGCGCGCTGCCTTCATGGCCGATTATACCAAGTGTGAGACTGAGTGAACCGGCCAATGTCAGTGCGACCAGTCCAACTACTACAAACACTGAAAACCCTATGTTCTGTTTGATTACCCTGAGCGATGATCTGCTGAGTCGTATTCCATACGGCAGTTTACTCAGGTCATCCGCCATCAATGCAAGATCGGCGGTCTCAAGCGCTGCGTGTGACCCCGCGCCACCCATCGCAATACCTACTGTAGCTGCCGCAAGAGCCGGAGCGTCATTTATTCCGTCCCCGATCATGGCGACTTTTCCGTAGCGGGCAACCAGCTTCTTGATCTGACCGACTTTCTCCTCTGGGAGCAGTTCGGCTTCTATGTTGTCTATTCCGAGCCGCTCGGCAACTGCATGCGCTGTGAGTTCGTTGTCGCCTGTCAGCATGACCGTTTTATCTACTCCTGCACGTTTTAAAGCCGCTATGGAATCCCTGCTGGATTCTCTCACGGCATCTGCTGCGGCGATTATCCCTATTACCTTGCTTTCGCTCACGACGAACATCAAGGTTTTACCTTCTCCACGAAGTTTTTCGACTATACTGGGCTCAGGGACAGGAATTCCCAATTGTTCCAACAGCCGCTGGTTGCCAATATGACACAACTGGCTGTCCATAACTCCGCGCGCGCCAATCCCCGGCAATGCCTCAAAGAAGGCCAGGTCATACAACTCTATCTTCTCGTCCGAAGCTTTTCTGAGTATCGATTCCGCCAGTGGATGCTCAGACCTGCTTTCTATGGAGGCCGCGATCTTCAATACTTCGTTCCTATTGGAATCGAGCACGATTATATCAGTGACTTCAAGCCTTCCTGTAGTGAGTGTTCCTGTCTTGTCGAATGCCACGACCGATACTCGGCCCATCTCCTCCAGGTATGCTCCGCCTTTTATCAAAATACCGTTTTTGGCCGCATTCCCTATCGCAGAAACTATCGCAACCGGAGTGGATATAACAAGCGCACATGGACATGCGACTACAAGAAGCACAAGCGACCGTCTGAAAAGCTCCGGGTCGGTATGCATAAGTGCGTAAAGGGCGATAACAGCCGCCAGACCGACGACAACAGGAGTATAAGCCCTGCCGAATTTCTCGCTGAACTGCTGTGAGGGAGCTTTTTGCTCTTGAGCTTCCTCTACAAGGTGAATAATTCTTGAAAGAGTATCGTCACCTACGAGTTTTGTTACTCTTACCTCCATCGAACCGCGCTGGTTGATGGTACCCGCATAAACAGGCGAACCGGAAGACTTTTCGAGTGGCACGGATTCACCGGTGATGGCCGATTCATCCACAGAGGACACGCCGCGTTCCACAACGCCGTCCAGCGGTATCCGCTCTCCGGGACGGACTATAACAGTCTCTCCGACTTTTATATCTTCTACACGGATTTTCTCCTCTTTTCCGCCTCTTATGACCGATGCTTCCTTAGGGCTCAACCCTATCAGGCTTCTGATGGACCTGCGCGTGCGGTCTATGGTAAAAGCTTCAAGCGCTGAACCTAATGAAAACAGGAAAAGCACTCCGGCAGCCTCTCCGTATTCATGAAGATAGATTGCGCCGATTACGGCAAGAGTAATCAGGAGGTTAGTGTCCATCGAGAACGCCCGCAGGCTGAGGATTCCAGCCCTGGCAGCGTAAAACCCGCCTGATATAATGGATACGGCATAGAGCGGAATAGTAACAAAGCCAGGAGCTCGAAGAAAAGACGCTATCAAGGCCGCGACCAGAAATATACCGGAAACTGCGGTGGTCATTACCCGTTTGTTAAGCCATGCGGGCTTCGGAGCAGGTGCTTCTGCGCCGAAAGGCACTATTTCTGTGACATTGTAACCCAGATCACGCACGCGGTCCTCTATTGCAGAGCGATCTATCTTCTTCTGCTCATACTCTACGGAGAGCTTAGATGTCGCATAGTTGACCGACGACCATAAAACGCCGCTCATTCGCCCTACGGCCTTCTCCAGCTTTGCTGCGCAATCGGGGCAATCCAACCCTTCAAGATGAAGAGAGTCATGAACATAGCGTTCAGCAACTTCGATACCGAGCTGTCTTACACGCTCCTCTATCTTTTCCAAGGAGATCTTGTTGGCGTCATAAGTAAGGTATATACTGGGGCCTTTCGCGCCGATCTTAGCACTGGAAACACCTTCCAGCCCTTCCAGAGCATCTTTCAACCGACCCATGCACCGCTCACAGTCTTCATAATAGTCCGGCAGGATCACCGGTATATCAAGTGTTTGCGTCTCCATAGAAATCAGTATCCTTCGGATGAGGTTAACTTCCTTTGCTCTATTAGGTTATCACCCAAAGCAAGCTTTATCAAGCGTCTGGACTTCCATAATCTGCTTATTTCCTTGCTGCACACCGAACACTTTGGTATAATTCATGGGAAATGATGGAAAGCCACACACTTAAAGTTCTTGAATTTGATAAGATTGTCAACAAGCTCGCGGAGCACGCTGCCTGCTCTCTTGGCCGGGAGCGCGCGCTTGCGCTCGTCCCCCAGACGGATATCGAATGGATCAAACGCATGCAGTCGGAGACTTCCGAAGCTCGCGGAATACTACTTTTACAGGGAAGCATACCGCTCGGCGGAATAACCGATATCCGCCCTTCCATTTATAAAGCCGAGCTTGCATCGATGCTCACTCCAGTGGAACTTCTCAGTGTGGCTCATACCTTAGGCTCAGCAAGAAGGCTTCGCGGATTCCTGATAAAACGAATGGACGAGTTTCCTCTTCTCGGAGAGATCGCTTCCCGAATGTCTACCTTCGAGAATATAGAAAAGAATGTTGCGCAGTCGATAAGCCAGGGCGGCGAAGTGCTCGACTCAGCCAGCCCTGCCCTCGCCCGCGTTCGTTCTGATATAAAATCCAAGCATTCGAAAATCATGGAACGGCTGAATTCCATCATACAGTCGTCACAGTATAGAACGGCTCTCCAGGACCCTGTAGTAACTCAGCGCGAAGACCGCTACTGCGTGCCGGTGAAGATCGAATACCGCGCACAGGTGAAGGGTATTGTTCACGATTCAAGCACTTCAGGAGCCACTGTTTTCGTAGAGCCAGAGCAGATAGTCGAGCTTGGAAACGATCTGAAGCATCTTGCTGCAAAAGAGAATGAGGAAGTAGAAAAAGTCCTGATAAAACTGAGCAGTGAAGTAGCTGCATCTGCGCAGGATGCACTTGCTACGCTGGAAGTTGTGGGCCACTTGGACTTCGTTACTGCGAAAGCGAACCTTTCTCTCGCTATGGACGCGACTGAGCCGATTCTGAACAATAACGGCTGGATGAGGCTTGTGCAGGCGCGGCATCCGCTTCTTCAGGGCGATGTAGTGCCGATAGACATCGAGCTTGGGCGCAGGTTCAAGGCGCTTCTTATCACCGGACCGAACACGGGAGGCAAGACTGTCACGTTGAAGACGGTCGGTCTGCTTACTTTGATGGCACAGGCAGGAATGCATGTTTCCGCTGGTGTAGGGACGGAAGTAGCCGTTTTTGACGAGGTATTCGCGGACATCGGAGATGAGCAGAGCATAGAGCAGTCTCTATCGACTTTTTCGGCGCATGTGCGAAATATCGTGAACGTTGTAAAAGATATTCGGCCTAACTCTCTTGTTCTTTTCGACGAGCTTGGAGCAGGTACCGACCCCGCCGAAGGCGCTGCCCTTGCCAAGGCAATTCTTGAACACCTGATGGCTAAAGGTGCCCGGCTGATCGCGACTACGCACTACGGTGAGTTGAAGGAATTCGCGTTCGCTCGCGAAGGCATCCAAAACTCAAGCGTGGAATTTGATTTGGAAACCCTTCGCCCGACTTATAGGCTTATGATGGGGATACCCGGCAGCAGCAACGCTTTTGCGATTGCGTCCAGGCTCGGCATGCCCTCTGATATTATAAAACAAGCCGAAGACGCGCTCTCAGGCCGAGAGAATAGCACAGACGAGATTATCAGGCGAATAGAGGAGAACCAGCGGGCTGCTATGGAAGACCGCCACCAGGCGAAGAAATCTTTCACCGAGGCAGAGACACTTCGACTTCGCTACGAAGAGGAAGTCCGAAAACTCCAGGCCGCGAGAGCCAGAGTCGAGGATGAAGTACGTATACAGGGCAAACAGGTTATAGAGCGATATACCCAAAAGTTGGAAAAGTCGCTTTCTGAACTCTCGAAGATCAGCCATGAAGGCAAACAGTCCGAGCGAATCAAGAAAGAAGCAAAGGAGTCCATCGAAAAGGTCCGTGATGAGCTTATCATGCAGCCTGAGCCTGAGGAAGACCTTCCGGTAGAAGGTATAGTCTTCAAGAAAGGCGACAGCGTGAGGATTGCGAACCTTAACCAGGAAGGCGTGCTGGTGGATGATATTAGAGACGGCGAAGCGCTCGTGATGATCGGCGCAATGCGTGTGAATGTCCCTGAGGCGTCGCTAAGGCCGTCCAGAGGTAATAGTAAAAAAGAAGAACATGCCACGGAGCCAACCGGAATGAGCGTGACACTCACCAAGACCGCGAACATCTCCGGCGAGATAAACCTGATCGGCCAGCGTGCTGAACAGGCGCTCTATAAGCTCGAAAAGTATCTGGATGAAGCTCAGGGAGCCGGGCTGTCACAGGTCCGCATAATCCACGGCAAAGGCACTGGTGCGCTGAAACTCGCTGTCTGGCAGTTTCTGAAGGACTGTCCGGCTGTGGAATCATACAGGCTCGGAGAACAGGCAGAAGGCGGCGCAGGCGCTACCGTCGTGACGCTCATATAGTGTTTGCTGATGCAAAGTCATAGTAATGGTCCGCGCAGGAACCACCCTTTGAAAAGATAAGACTGAAATCTGCCTTTGCTCCGCGCCGCACCAGCTTCAGAACAATCGTGTTTTCACCCTTATGGAGCGGCACATCCTGTACGTGGCGGTTTTCTGCGGTCCACCAGTCTACGTCTTTGCTTTCGCTTATCAAGTCGCCGTTTATCCAGAGTGAATAAGCATCAGTATGCCCGATTTGTATGCAGACACTGCGGTCTTCTGGTGAAATCAATTTCCGCACCATGTAAACTGCGCACGGCCCCTGGAAGTCAATCAGGTCATTTAGGGAAAACCTGTCTTCGTATGTACTTACCAGTTCCGGCTCCCTTGCGGCATCGACGGGATGACCTTTGTGGCTGGTAAGCTCATCTAGGGTCATATGCTCTTTGTCGATATCCACTCTGGCATTGAGATGATACGCTCTTACCTGGTCGAGAGCAGTATCTTTATCACCGGGAGGGAAATACTTGTAGTAGCTTTCACCAGGTTTCAGCTCGGACATATCCACGTTATTCTGCCAGAACGGGCCGTAGAGCTGCCATACAGCCGCCCCGACGATTCCAAACTCGTAGCTGAACGTCCCGACCTCGTCTGACTCGAAGAGCGCTCTGCATATGTTTGTCTCTTGCAGTGTCCTGACATCTGACGGGACGGTTATATCCAGAACGAATGAGCCGAAACCAGAAGGAAGCAGTTGAATATCACTGTAGGGTATATTGGCGTTCCAGTTAGAAGGAACTTCTGCTCTGAGTTTGACTGATATCTCCTTATCTGTCCGGTTTTCAAGATGAATTAGTATTTGTTTCGAATCACCTAAACCAATAGCTGGTAATGAATCATTATACTCAACCGATATGGAGACGGGTGCATGAGCTATCGTATTTATAACAGGCGCTGTGGGACCACCTTCGATAACTATATTCGAGTCGAACTGTCCCGCGAAATAGAGGCCCATCAGGCAGGTGTCTTCAGCCAGGTCACAAACGCTATCCGACCTGCGGGTTATATCGACTCCCAGCACATACTTTTGATCGCCGAACCCGTATTTTTCAGTCAGATATTGAGATCCATAAATGATCCCAAGAAGCGCACCGGCTGAAGCGCATGTGCAGTCCGTGTCGTAGCCACAGTTCAGGGCGATCATTGTGGTTTTTAAGAAGTCCATCTCGCCAGCGAGGAGCGAAAGGAGCGTGAACCCCATATTCTGATACATGTTCGTGCAGTCAGGATGACCGTAAAACTTTATGATCTTGCTTCGCACGTATTTCCAGTCGGAGTTTTGGGTGTACCAGGACTTTACGTCTCGCACCAATCCGGCGAACTTGCAATCAGATGGTATCAAAGAAAGGCCAGTATCAATCAGCTTCAGTAAATCGCTTTCGAAGAATGCCGCAGCCTGCATTCCGGCCAAGAATTGCTCGGCATACACCGAATTTCCCGCATGGTCTAGGACTCCGTCTTTTCCAGCACACTTTGCCGCAAGCTCGGGGTTACCCGGAGCTATACAAGCCCATATCTCGGACCTGATCGGGCAGCCCATCCCTTCCAAGTAGTATCTGTTGTTATATTCGCCGGAAAGAGGCGGGTGGATCTTACGAGCGTAGTTCTTTTTGAAAATCCCATACTCACCGGGAGAATAGGGACACTTGCTAAGGAAGGCATCTGCAAGGTCATCGGAAGTAAAACTGATGCCTTTTTCTTCCAGGACGGAGAGCCACAACACCTGGAGGTCGAGATCGTCATTTGGAAGCATTTTGGCGGTCATCGAAGGGTCGTAATCGAAGTTTAGCAACTCCTTCATTCCCTCATAAGGCGCGCCGATGGTTCCGGCAATGCACTTTCCCAGCCAGCATCCGTATACGCGGTCAAAATACGTTTTGTAGTCTATATGAAGCATAAACAATTCCTGCGCCTACTTGTCTAGTATAGTCAATCTTTTCAAGCGAACCTTATGCACTACGCCACTGCCGAAGTCGAGCCTGATTCCGGTGACAGGGGTTCCAAACTTCTCCCAGGACATTATGTTACTCGTGAGAATAGAGGTCTTGCCATTTTCGAGAGGCGGAAGATGCGCTGATGCAAATGCGGAGCAATCCGGCATCAGAGCTGTTTTGAAAAAGATTTCAAAGAGGACAGGCGTCTGATGTTCGGGAGCAGAATCCAGCACTTCGGCTTCCAGGACTATCTTCTTGATCTGCGCGGCCTGTATCTTCGGAAGCTTTATATGAAGCCGCGGACAATTGCCTGTGACCTCCAAAACAAGCCCTTCCTTGTCGCAGTCGACAGCTTTCAGATTCTCAGCCATCAAACTTCGAGCGGCTATTTTGTTCTGCTCGAAGCTGACTACAACCGGCATCTTGGCCTTCCGCACGCTGTAACTCTTGCCGTATTTGTAGAGCACTGGGTCTTTCACCGGCCACTCTTTAGCTTCGTTTTTCTGTGCCGTATCGACTTCGGACGGTGAAAGCGCACTCCAGCTCAAAATCTCATCTTTTGAAGGCAGAGATTCATCTCCGGCAGTTATTCCCAAAGCCTTTGAGATTTCTTGCAGATAACCGAAACCGTATTTCTTCGACGGCTCTATGCAGGCACCTTCTCCCCATTCGTTCCACGCTTCGAGTATAACGACAGGGCTTGAAGGGTCAATATTTTTGACTCCGCTTTGCATCATTCGGCCGAACTCTTGAGGATTGTTATCGGTGAGTACAATGGATTTTTCAAGACCAGACCTAGGTCTATCGTCCCAACCGGCAAATACGGTCGGCCAATACGTAATACCTTTCTCTTTACCAACTTTCGCAAGGAACGGGTGGATGTTATCTACTACATTATCCACGACCAGGCTGTAAGGATAAGACACAGAGTTCCAGTTTACCTTTGCGCCGCGCATTCCTGCATAGTTGTAGGCGCAAAACGCATCATAACCGAGCTCTTTCAGTATATCTATGTATGAAGCTGAATTGCTGGAGTATATGCCGACCAGATACAGGTCTGGGTAGCCGTTTTTCCTCGCACATTCGCGCATGGCCTGGATTCCGGCTTTTGCGCCGTCTATTCCGCCGAAACTCATCAGAATATCAGAATCATAGACCATAAATACTGGTTTACCGTCTATTTTAAGATAGTTCGGCCTGTAGAAATATCTTGCAGAGGCTCTATCGATCATCTCGATAAGCGCCGGTTTTGACTGATCGAGCGGCCTGTCCCACCAGTAACCACCGTGGTTGCACCAGGTCAGGCAGAAATCTATGTCCTGGTTCGATTTATTTCCAAGGAAGCCTCTATCCAGGGATTCGTAGATGTAGTCCTGCTTGTCGTTATAATACCAGTCGAATCCTATGAAGTTGATACCGTGGCTGGTCATCCACTTTATGTAGTAACTCCAGAGTCTTGGGTCAGAGTCGTCATAAAACCCGCAAAGTGGGCGTGGATACGGGGCTTTAGCGATAGCACCTCGCCATTCGCTCCAGTCTTTGGAGTTGTCATGCCCGTAAGTTTCCCCGCTGGCGCGGTACCAGCCGGGAAAGTAATAAACACCTACAGTTGGTTTGGTTGCAGATTGTTGGCAGATTGCTGCTTGCGGGACTAAAAGTATCGATAGCCAGAATGTACAGGCAATTATTTTGGATAGTTTCATATTATTATCTACTGTGGGCTGCCAGGACAACCTTCTTTTTGCTGGTAATAAAGTACTTCGCATGACCATCATAGTATACACACCCCATGCAATCCTGCAGTCATCAACAATCACATTATGATTAGGGGTTGCCGAGCAGTCAATAGCAAAAAATGGGTGCTTTATAGATATTTGTTTGTTTTTCCGCAACGAAGTTGCATGCAGAATAGTATTTGCTATAATACAAGGTAATCTGAACCATGCAAAATATCCTGTCCCTGTAAAAAAGGAGAATATAGATTGAATAACGAGCTGATTCGTGCAGCGGAAGAGGCAAGAAAGAACGCATATGCGCCTTATTCGAAGTTTCCAGTGGGTGCTGCTGTGCTTACATCAAGCGGCCGCATCTTTACAGGCTGCAACATCGAGAATGCCTCTTTCGGCCTTACAATCTGTGCGGAACGTGTCGCTATAGCGAACGCAGTAGCTTCAGGAGAGCGTGAAATAACAGCCTTAGCAATAGTAACAAACGGCGCAGCCAGCCCATGCGGTGCCTGCCTTCAGGTGATACAGGAATTTGCAGGAAGTAAATCCCCAGCTATCATATCGGCAAGCACTGACGGCTCTGTTATCGTGAGGTCGCTCTCGGACTACATGCCCTTCGGGTTTACGGACTTCAAGCCCGACAGTGATGTTTGATGATTATCAGAAGCATCAGGCCCGATGAGATCGACAGGTGTCTCGATTTATGGGACAAATCTTTTGTAAATACATCACGCAGTTACTTCAAGCGATACTTCTACGGAGACCCCTGGTTTACTCCTGAGTATACCCGCGTCTGCGAAGACGATGGCCGCATAGTAAGCGCTGTGCAGATCGTCCGCCGCGAAGTCAGGTGCGGCAGTTCGACGCTTGTTATGGGCGGAATCGGAAATGTAGGCACGCTTCCGGAGTCCCATGGAAAGGGATACTCGTCAGCAACTATGAGGGATGCCATCAAGGTTATGCTCAATGGCGGAATGGACTTTTCGATGCTGTTCACCGGCATCAATCCCTTTTACGAACGCCTGGGATACTGCACAATCGACTTTCCTGTCGGCGCTGCAAGGCTGAAACCCCGCCTGACTCCGTCCGAGACGTCGTACACAGTACGGCCTTATGAAAACAAGGACGCCGAAGCCGTAGTTTCTATCTATAACGAGTTTAATTCCGATATCGCACTGTCCACAGTACGTACTCCCGGCTACTGGAGAGGATTTGCGATCGACCCTGATGCTGAGCCTTTTGATATTTGGGTAGCAGAACGCGATGGTGAGATAGCAGGCTATGCCGCAGGTCATGTTTACAGTAAATCCTATCAGATTTCGGAGGTTTGCTACAGCAAGGGGCATGAAGGTTCAATCAAGGCCCTGATACATAAAGTGTGGGAGCTTGCTGCAGATGCGCATGCTGAGGAACTCATATGCCGTCTGTCATATTACAGCACAATAAATACTGCTATTGCAGAAATCGCCTCGCCTCTTAAGCCCAAAACGTGCAATTACATGATGGTGAAAGTATTGAACCTGCGCGATATGTTTGAGCGGCTGCTGCCTGAGCTTTCGCTGCAGGCCGCAAATGTGCAAAGTGAGGCACTGGTAAATATCGCAGTAGACGGTATTGGTGATGTTAATCTCGGCATTTCACCCGGTCATGTTACTGTATCTGACCAGCAATCCGAGATGAAAATCGGGCTTACGCAATATCAACTCTTTAACCTTGTTTTCGGCTATCGAAATCCAGCTGAGATTCTCCCCATGCGGCCCGGCGCGGAACTGCTCGCAACTATCTTCCCAAAGAGGACTCCGGTATTTTATCTCATAGACTCGTTCTGAGATGCAGTATATGAGTTTGACATCAATGCCTCTGTCAGCCTAAAATGTGGCAGCTAAAACGACCTTACAGGAGGCAAAATGTTATGGAAGAGACCTTGCATCAAAGACCGGCGTTTTTGGACCGAAAAGTAAAGCTCAGGTGGCCTTTATACTTCATCGGCGTGCTTATACTGGCCGGGCTGGTCCTCTACGGCGTTATGTTCTGGCAGACAGCAACAATCAAGAGCCGTGCAAGAGATATGATTCAAAGCGAGATAAGGTCGAAAGGCGAAGCTATTGCGGAAACAATCGCCGTTACATCAAGAGATGATATTAAAAACGGTAACTTCGACAAGCTGCAGGAGTATTTTTCGGACCTCGTAAAGCAGAAAGACATCCAGTACATAATCGTGATGCAGCCTAACGGGCAAGCTATCGTCCACACTAATACCCGGTATAGAGGGACCCGGCTTATAGATGAATTGTCCCAAAAAGCGCTCGAAATTACGAGTGTACAGGCAACTGATGTAAAAGATCAGAAACTATACGATGTTGCGGTCCCTGTAATGTCATTCACTAGAAGAATAGCCGTTGTCCGGGTAGGTGTTTCCTACAACAGAGCTGATCAGGCATTCTAAGTAGCCTCCGCTAGATGTAGTCTGTTGCCTCCAATAATGCTGAGCACTCGCCAGGGAGCACCTATCAACGAATCAAAAGTGCTACGTGCAGCATCCTTGAGGTCGTTAAGAGTCTCAAATCTG
>JBDKUN010000024.1:0-24367 GCA_039679675.1 Armatimonadota bacterium | reverse complement strand
TCGGGTAGTGGATTTATGACACTTGGCGCCTTGCCGGTTAGGGCAGAAATTGTCCACCGAAAGGGCTGCAATTACACTCACTTGATGAGTCACCAAGTTATACAAGCCCACTACCTGCTTTCGTGATAAATCCCCTCTTCAACTTAGAAACAGGGTAAATCATATGCTTGATCCAAAATTGCTACGAACTGAGCCGGACAAGGTCCGAAAAGGGCTTGAAAGCCGGGGAGAGGACACCGCGCAGCTCGATAAGTTCCTTGCGCTGGATGAAGACCGAAGGCGGCTTCTCACCGAGGTCGAAACGCTGAAGGCCGAGCGGAACCGGGTCTCGGAAGAGATCGCGCGGATGAAGAAGGAAAAGATCGATGCTGCGGCTGAGATCGAGCGGATGCGCGGGGTATCCCAGCAGATAAAAGAGCTCGACCAGCAGGTGTCCGAGGTCGAATCCGAGCTGAACGGCATACTGCTTCGGATTCCCAACCTGCCGAGCGATACCACACCGGTCGGGAAGGACGCCACGGAGAACGTGGTCGTCAGAACCTGGGGTGAACAGCGGAAATTCGACTTTCAGCCTGCATTCCACTGGGACATCGCAACGAATCTCGACATAATCGACTTCGAGCGCGGCAGCAAAATCGCCGGAAGCGGATTTATCCTCTATAAAGGGCTCGGAGCAAGGCTCGAGCGTGCGCTTCTCAACTGGATGCTCGATGTCCAGACGAGAGAGCACGGTTATACAGAGCTCTTCACGCCGTATCTCATCAACCGCAGGGCGATGACCGGCACCGGGCAACTCCCTAAGTTCGAAGACGATATGTATAACTTCCCGGCGGACGACATGTTCCTCGATCCGACCGCCGAAGTTCCGGTGACGAACATCTATATGGACGAGATCCTGGACGGCTCTCTCCTTCCGATATACCATACGGCTTATTCGGCCTGCTTCAGACGCGAAGCCGGATCTGCCGGCAAGGACACCAGAGGGCTTCTCCGAGTCCACCAGTTCAACAAAGTGGAGCTGGTGAAGTTTACCAAGCCTGAAGAGAGCGTTGAGGAGCACGAGAAGCTGACGAAGGATGCAGAAGATATTCTCCAGCGGCTGGGGCTGCCGTACCGCGTTCTCCTGCTCTGCACGGGAGACACAGGGTTCTCGTCAGCCAAGACTTACGATCTGGAAGTCTATGCACCGGGTTATGGGCAATGGCTTGAAGTGTCGAGCTGCAGCAATTTCCTGGATTTCCAGGCGAGGCGCACCAACATCCGCTTCCGCCGCGAGCAGGGAGCCAAGCCGGAGTTCGTCCACACGCTGAACGGCTCAGGCGTCGCTCTGCCGAGGACAGTCGTTGCTATCCTTGAGAACTACCAGCAGGAAGATGGAACGGTCGTGGTTCCTGAGGTGCTGCGGCCTTATATGGGCGTGGATGTGATCGGCTAGTCTCTGCCGATTATTTCTTCAGTGGCCGCCTCTTTCGAGGCGGCCACTTTGGTTTGTGGTCTACATTAAGTGGTTAATCCGTACCGGGTCCGTTTTTAACCTGGACTATTGCTCCCGCTACTCCTCGATTGCCCGAAATGTCCCATGCATAGACGTTTACCGAATACTTGCCGTCAGGCCACAATGGCTTGCCTGTGCTGTCCAGTGCTGTCGTATCCCAGCACTCTCCGGCGTCCTGTGGCGTGATTTTGCCGTCGCCATCCGTCTTTGTTACCCTCAGTACCTGATAGTAGGGGAAGAAGGAAGCAGGGTTAGCCAATGCTCTGGCCTCTTCGCGTGACAAGTAGAGCAGTTTTGTCTGTTTGGAGTCCCCAACATTCCCCCGGTGGTCTATCACCAGCTTTTGCATAGTGTGTCTTCCATCACTGATAGAAAACATAACCACCGGCACACCCAAAAATGACTGCTGTCCGTCGTAGGCGGTATCTGTTATTGCAGCCAGGATGTCGACTTTACCGTTGACAGCGACTATACCCGAGGAATCGGCCTGGAATTGTTTGGTAGTTCCTTCCGCCACGAACCAGAGAGGGCGGAAAGAAGGCGGTTTGGTATCTTTCCAGTCAAAGAAGTAGAGCGGATCAATCAGGCTATTGAGACTCACCTGCCCGGAGACCTCCTTTGTGAAGCTCACATAATGAAGATGCAGGTGGTCCATACTCTGTTTTTCATTTGGAGAAAACAGGACCAGCTTTCCCAATAGCTGACCCTGCTGGATGAAATCCCCCTCTTTGAAGGTGAACGTCTTTGGGTCCAAGTGCGTATAGCACCATCCCCGGTCGCCACCTTTTTTGGGTGTTACGATGAAAAAATCACCGGTGTGGGGCTCGCGGCTCCAGATCACTGACACATATCCTGGGCTGACTGCCGTTACTGGTGTTCCAGCAGGGTGTAGAAAGTCCAGTCCGCAGTGAATGTATTCATCGGTCGCCGTCTGATAATTATTAAAGATGTTCTGAGCCTTTGAGTCCCCCGGAAACGGCCATGACAGCGGTTTTGCAACAGGGCGTGCCGGTCCTGCCGGAGGCTCCGGCGGTCCTGATGGAGCAAGTTCTTCCACGCCAACTGCAATCGCGGGCTTGGAGGACGCGCCGGGGGAAGGCATTGCCTGACCCAAGTATCGGTTAAGCACTTCGCGTACCTGTGGATTGGTTTCTTTGCCGGCTGACTGCAACATTGCCTCACGTGCTGCTGGATTGTTGCGCAGTCCTCCCAATGCCTCAGCAGCTACTGAACGCATGACTTGTGATTCATCTTGAAGCAACAACTGGATCAGGTCGGATACACCCTCTTCATCCCCGCTTCGGCTGATCACATAACAGAACGGCCAGCGAAGTCCTACATCAAAGCTTTTGTCATTCATCCTTGCTCTGGCTAATGAGAGAATCGCGCTCCGGCTTTCGACATCCATTTCCTTGATTTTCCGAACGGCTTCGTTTATGGCGGCGAACTGAGGGGCCCCATGCTCGGCGTGTATGACCTGATCGAGTAAAGTCTCTGCTGCCTTAAGCTGGGTCTCATCAGGCTTATCGGTCGAACCTGTAGGGTTGGTGTTCTGCGCTATCTTTGTAGAAGCCAAAGATTGCGCGACAGCTGCCGGATCATAAAGAGAGGAATGGAAGAGCGTCTCGTAAGTCCAGAAGAAATAGGATATCCCGCCTTTGATCGCCGCCTCGTCGAACGTTTTCAGCTTATTAATTGAGACTTTTGCTCCTTCTTCCCATGTGATCTTGCCAAGGCACGGCCCCATCTTATCTTTGACTATGGAGCGTACTGCCTGGATATTTGTGACCTCTTTGGCAGGGTCGATTTCTTCTCTGATGCACAGAAATGGATGCGCGACATCGATGATGTCCAGTCCGGCCTTCCAGAAATCGATATAAGGCATATAGACCACACCCAGCTTCACATCGGGGCGCTTTGCCCGCCAAGCAGACTTGGCATTTGAAAGAAAACCCATTACCGCTGTATGTGCTCCTTTGGTTGAAGCTGCAGTGCACTTTGGGCAATGGCATTCATTCATAGGGTTGTAGATGATGATCTCTTTGATGTTGGGGCATTTGGCGAGAATTTTCTCACCCCAGGATATTCCCCACTGGCATGCTGCCTGGTCTGAGTAGCAGATTTCTTCATGATCTGTTTTCAGCTTACCATCTTTATCCGTCTGCGTAGCTACCGTCGGGTTTGACAAAAATCTTGGGCGGTACATGGCCGCGATCGACACATTATCTGCCGACATTAGCTCTAGGAACCGATTTACGGCCCTAAAATCGGTCCGCTCCCAGTGATACGTGATCCATGCCCAGTCTACCACCACTAAAGAGAAATTGCCTTGCCGCACTGACCGTGCCAGGTCTTCAGGAGTAAAGTCGCTGCCAATGCTCGATGCAAGCACAGCGATTCCTCTTGCGGGGGTCACAGCTGCATGTGCTGGGAGTAGTAAAGGCGAAGCTATGGTGAGGCAGACTGCACAAACAGTGAGATAGTGAATGAAGCGCATAACATTCCTCCTGGCATATTTCTGCTTGCCGCCAAAATTACCTCGGCATCATGTCAACATATTATAGTTCACACGCCGGATGCACAACAAGCGATGTTTTTTATTTTTTGAATTAGCAGTATCGCAAATGGAAGGTGCCCAAAAAGATTACACAGAGAACTGGGCCTCAATGTGTGCTAAGATCTATAAATATGCGGGCGCAATAACTCCGACTGTGTAAGGATATAAATATAAACAATAGAATGGAAGGAAATACATCACGACAGAACAATCGCTTCAATGTAAATGAAGTGTTCAGGGCTCTCAAGTCCCGGAATTACCGGCTGTTCTTCTTCGGACAGCTAATATCGCTTGTCGGGACCTGGATACAGAGCGTTGCATTAAGCTGGCTGGTGTATAGTCTCACCGGCTCCGCTGTACTCCTCGGAATCGTAGGGTTCACGAGCCAGATAGCCACATTTCTGCTGACTCCGTTTGCAGGTGTGCTTGTCGACCGGTGGAACCGGCACAGGATGATCATCATGACACAGACCATGTTCATGATCCAGGCGCTCTTGCTCGCTTTCCTTGTGCTGGCAGGCAAGATCCAGGTGTGGCAGATCATCGCCCTCGGGACTTTTGCCGGGTTCGTAAACGGTTTCGACATTCCTACAAGGCAGTCGTTCGTTATTGAAATGGTAGAGAACAGGGAAGACCTTCCCAATGCGATAGCGCTTAACTCCTCCATGTTCAATGCGGCCAGACTTGTAGGCCCGGCACTTGCAGGAGCTCTCATCGCCGCCGTGGGCGAAGGAATGTGCTTTCTGATTAACGGGATCAGCTATATCGCGGTTATTATCGCACTTTTCTTCATGCGGGTAGCTGTAGACACGAGAGAACGGGAACACCCGCATCCGGTGACCCAGCTCCGCGAAGGTTTTGCTTATACATTCGGATTTCCGCCCATCAGGTCTATTATTTACCTCCTTGCGCTGATCAGCCTGGTATCAATGCCGTACGCTGTTTTGATGCCGGTTTTTGCTACGAAAATCCTTCACGGCGGGCCCGCCACTCTCGGAATCCTGACCTCTGCAACCGGCGTCGGGGCCCTTGTCGGCGCAATATTTCTGGCTTCGAGGAAGTCAGTCCTCGGTCTTGGAAAATGGATCCCGTTTTCGGCTTTTATGCTCGGTGCGGCGCTTATTGCTTTTTCATTTTCGGGCACGCTCTGGCTCTCAATATCGATCCTCATCATAATCGGCTTCGTGGCGCTCACGCAGATGGCTTCCAGCAATACTATTTTGCAGACTATCGTCGAAGACGCCAAGCGTGGGCGCGTAATGAGCTTCTACACTATGGCTTTTATGGGTATGGCGCCGTTCGGAAGTCTTATGGCCGGGACACTGGCCGAATCCATTGGCGCGCCACGCACAGTAGCGATCGGCGGGTTCATAGCCATAGTAGGGGCGATTGTCTTCGCAAGCAATCTCCCCCGGCTGCGCGAACTCGTGAGACCCGTATACTGCGAAAAAGGCATACTTCCTGTCCAGATATGCGGTGTAGAAAAAGTCACCGAAGATACCGTCCCACCGGAACAGCGGTGATACATTCAGACGCTGCATTTCCTGTAGATATACCTGTGCACTTCGCTCCAGTAGACCTCATACAGGCCGTCGTAGGGGGAACTGCGCCTGGACAATTTGTTGCGGGCTATTCTGAGCGCGCGCCGCACCGAGTCGTAGGAAATATCGTAGTTTTGGGCAATTTCTGTAAGGCTGTAACCCTCCAATATCATAAAGAGCACTGCAGCCTGCAGTTTTGACAGCCGGGAGCAGTCGATCATCAGCTTTATCTGCTTTCTGAGCAGGTAATCGAGCGCTTCAGTAGGCAGGCAGCACTCCCCGGCGTCGGGAATCCGTTTGGATTCGAGCCTTATCTTCCTTGCTAACTGTTTCTCTGTGTAAACCCGCTTCCGTCCGCCAGCTGCTTCGCGGAGCAGCTCATCTGCGGCTTCTTCAAGCATCTGCCGGTCTGCCGAATACCTGTCATCCCCGGCTTTTGTCTTCAGTAAAGTCCCCTGTCCATTGCCCATTTCACAATACCTCCACCGATTATAGCGAACAAGCGTTCGATTGACACACTGTATCATGTTCACTATTAGTTGTCAACCGTTTGAAGGCAATGTTTATTCTAATTTTCCGTCTTAAGATTTATGGAAGGATATTCTATAGACAATCAATATAAATCCCGGTTGGTAAAGATACTTAACACAATGAAGATAGTACCTATCGTTTTAATTATAATAGCCTTGCTTGCGGTTCCGGTGCTTGCTGCTGAATGGCCGGAAACGATGGAACTCGGCGGGTTTACCATAAGCAATATAAAGGGGTCGTCAGACGCGGACGGCTCCGGGCGCGCTACGGGCAGTGTGGCTGTCCCCGGCGGAGGAAGCTGCCGGGTCGATCTTGCCCGTTCTGCTGCGGGGCTGGTCATCGGAAGCACCAGGGCCAGCTTCAACATCAGCGGTGTCAGGATAGACGGGAGCTTTATGCTCGACAGAAGTGGAATGCAGGGCACAGGGACCGTGCAGACGCATGGGCAGCCGGTATGCGATGCAAACCTCGTGGTCGAGCCGGGTAAAGGCATCACGGGAAGCGGTGTGATCCGGCTTGGCCGGGGGATGTCGGTGCAGGTGGCATGCGATGTCGATCAGAGAGGCGTGACTGCGAACGGGTCTCTGCCATGCAGGGCTTCCATTGAGACGCCGCTTGCGGTTTACACTTTCAAAGGCGAGATCGGGGTTTCGGCATCCGGGGCTGACATAAAGATTGTCGCCAAAGGCAACATCGAGCGGACCGGCAGGATCGGCGGTATGAGCAGCACCTTTGGGCCGCTGGTATTTGACGTGGACCCGGCATCGGGCCAGGCCAATGTGAACGTCGGAGGCGCCGATATCACCATAGATCTCTGGTAATATCCTCATCTGCAGAATTTCGGATGCTCTCTCAACAACCAGTTGCATGCCCGCTGTTTGCGAAAATCTTCCGGCCATGAAACTTAATTAAACGGGCAAACGGAACACACAACCCTCCGGCAAGGTCTATTTAAGAGTAATTGACACATTGCTACACTCAGCAATTACCTGATATAATCGTGCTAGGGTGCTTGATTCGTTTCAGGAATACTCTATTCACGTTTATTGTGAATAATGCTCTTTTATGACGTTCGTCTGTTTCGAGGGAGGATTTCGATGATCTATAAGCGCTTGGTTATTGCTCTGGTCATGGTGCTCGCTGTCGGCGCAGTGGCGCATGCAGCAGAGAGTGACTGGACAATGGCCAGATATGATGAAGCCCAGACTGGTTATACACCGCAGCAACTCACCGTGCCGCTGACCTTGTACTGGCAGCACAACACCACAAAGTCTGCAAACAACACATCTGCTCCGGCAGTCGTCGGGGACACCACGTATTTTTCTTCGGGAGACCGTGTATATGCGGTCGATACCGCCACAGGAAGTTTGAAATGGAGATTCCCATCGGGTTCGGATGCCTTAAGGTCTGCTGTAAAGACCGGGATTACCGCTTGGGAGGATATGGTGTTCTTCGGTGGTATGGACGGCAAGCTGTACGCGCTTAATGCAGCCACCGGGCTTATGGCCTGGACATTTTCCGCGGAAAGTGCGATCCGCTCAACACCTGTCGTATCGAACGGCACAATCTTCGTAGGTTCTGACGACAACAATCTTTATGCTATAGATGCACGAAGCGGCGAGCTTTCATGGACAGGCGGTTTCCGTACCAATGACGATGTTGCTGCTTCTCCTGCAATATCTCCCGGAATAGTTGTATTCACTTCACTGGACACGACTGTCTACGCAGCGAACAGCGCCACCGGTAAGATCCGATGGACCTACAGGCTACCGTCAGTTGATACGCAGAGCGGCCCAGTGGTTTCCGGTAATCTGGTCTTCATACCGGCAGGAAACAGCATTCACGTTCTGAGTGTAAAGAGCGGTCAGCTGCGCTATGTGATCAATCTGCAGAGCGATGTGTCTGCTCCGATTGCTATAGCGGGCAGTGATGTTTATGTAGTCTGCCGAAACCTGAAGCTTTATGCCTATAAGGCCGGGTTGAATGCCGCAAAACCGAAGTGGGCTGCAGCGGCTGACCTTAAAATGGCTGTAAGCGCTCCTCCGACTGTTGCTGGAGACACGGTCTTCGTAGGGACTAAGCGCGGTACGGTGTGTGCATTCTCTGCGGATACCGGTAATCTTTTATGGAACTATACAGCCACTCCTTCGATTATCGGTAACAACAACCAGCCGGCGAGCTACACTTCTATTTCCGCTCCGCTGGTGGCAGCAGGCAATTCGCTTTTAGTGCTGACTGATGACGGATCGCTCAGATGCTTCAAAAACGATGCCCCGGACAACACTTCGCCCAAGCTGTATAATGTGATGCCTCATTTGGGAACGGCCATGTCGGGCCATCCGCCCATACAAATATCGGCGATCCTCTATGATGAGAGCACCGGCATCAATCCCGACAGTATTCAACTGCTGCTGGATGAAGAAAAGGTAGATTACACCTTCGATCCATCGACAATGAAGATTTCTTATATAACGCCTATTACGAGCCCGGTCAGGCCGCTTTCCGACGGAAGGCATATCCTGACTATTATCGCAGACGACTGGAAGGGCAACGAGATAAAGCATACGTGGTCCTTTGTAGTTGATAACTCGATGCCGCCTCCAAAGGTAGTAGTCAAGGACAAGACCAAGATAAAAAAACCGGTCACTCGCCCGCAGCCGCCGGTACCATCGGTTTCGACGACACCTGCCGCTCCTGGTGGTAGTACAAATCCGGGGGGAGGCCCCGGCAGCAGCCCAAATCCGGGACAGGGACCCGGCAGCCAGCCCTCACCCGGCGCGTGGGGAGGCGACGGTCCGCCGAGCCCTCCCGGTCAAGGTGGACCTGGCGGCATGCCCTAATGGACCGGACCGATATAAGGAGTTGGCTCCGCCTGAGCAAGCTTGAACTTGCTCCCAGGCGGGCCACTGCTCTTGTTGAGCGTTTCGGCAGCCCTGAAGCTGTCTTTTCGGCTACGGAAACCGAGCTTAGATCAGTAGAAGGGCTGACCGGGCGCTCTCTGGAAAAACTGCTTTCACCTGAGCCATCCGATCTCGACCGCTCTCTTGATACCCTCCAGGAAAAGAATATCCGGCTGATTTCTTTTCAAGACAAGGACTATCCAGCCAATCTGCAGCAGATCATCGATCCTCCGGTGGTCCTATTTGTCCGTGGTGAGCTGAAGGAGCCGGATAAATTCGCCATAGCTATCGTCGGGTCCAGAAGAGCTTCTATTTATGGCAGGAGTATGGCCGAACGGATAGCCAAAGACCTTTCGAACCGGGGCTTAACGGTTATAAGCGGCGGTGCGAGGGGAATCGACGCCATGGCTCACAAGGGATCGCTTGCTGCAGGCGGCCGCACTGTCGCCGTGCTCGGCTGCGGGATAGATATTTGCTATCCGACCGAGCATAAAGAGCTGTTCGACAGAGTTGCTGAAAACGGCGCGGTGGTCTCCGAGTTTTCTCCGGGCACTCCGCCGGAAGGCTGGCGTTTTCCTGCGCGAAACAGGATAATAAGCGGACTTTCGATCGGGTTGCTTGTCATACAGGCTCCTGCAAGCTCCGGCGCGCTCATAACAGCCCGTTACGCGCAGGAACAGGGACGGGACATCTTCGTACTGCCCGGCAATGTCGATGATGTCCGCAACCAGGGCTGCCATGCGCTCATTCGCGATGGAGCGACGCTTGTAGAGTCGGCTGATCAGATAATGGAAGATCTTGGGATTCAAGCTGAAGATAATATCAAACCTCAACTGACTTTCGAGTTCGAGTCGCTTACGGATGAAGAGCGAAAACTGGTAGAAACATTGTCGCTGCAGGCAAAACACGTGGATCAGATCATACAGGAAGCAAAACTGCCCGCTCCGCAGGTAATCGGAATGCTGACGATGCTCGAAATGAAAGGCATAGTCAAGCGGGTCCCCGGAAATGCATACGTCAGGGCACTTTGAGCCGGATTAATATTAGTCCGGGCTTGTCGAAGAGGTAGTTCGTGCCTCTTCGACAAACCCAGCAGACCCGTCCGCCCAAAGCATACATGGATGCCTGTTGCCCGGTGCCGTCTCAACAAGCGAGCTCAATTTACGAACAAATAAACTGGACCCGTTATGCGCTGAGCTGCATTTTCCGGCCATTATGAGCGGAGGTTCGGGTTTTGAGTGATGTTAACGCTGATTGAGCGTTCACGTAACACGGGTTGAGCTTAAGTGCCTGAGTATACTCGAACATAGCTTCCCTCGGCACTCCGGCGGCTTCGTAAGCCTGTCCGAGGTTGTAATGCACGCGAGCATCTTCAGGACGAAGTTCTGCCGCCCTTCTGAACGCCCCTATCGCCGCGTTGTTCCTGCCCGCGCCTGTGTAGGCCGCGCCCAGGTAGAGAAACGCCTGGTAGTCCTCGTGGTCTTCAAGAGTAGCCTGTTCGAGTAGACTCACAGCCGTCGTGTAATCATTGACCTTAAAAGCCTCCAGTCCGCTTCTTAAGGTTTCGATTCCCTTGCACATTGTATCGTCCCCCTCCCAATATTCTTTTCGGGATTACAGCCGCATGCCATTACCGACAAAACTACCGGAATTTCGCCCTTGCTCTCGAAGAGAAGCCGCATTATACTTGTCCTGTGATGGAACTGGTTGATTCGCATGTGCATCTTCAGGACTACGGCCAGGGAATCGATGTTTCTGAGGTCGTGTCACAAGCTGCCGAAGCAGGTGTGGCGACCCTCGTCTGCAACGGGACCAACGAAAATGACTGGTGGACGGTGCTGGATTATGCCGGGAAACTGCCGGGAGTCCTGCCATGCCTTGGGCTACACCCATGGTTCGTGTCCGAGCGGTCCAGTGGCTGGTTTTCGACGCTCGAAGAGCTTGTACGGACGACGAACTGCGGGATCGGTGAGATCGGTCTCGACAGGCTGTATCAAAATATAGATAGGCCGTTGCAGGAAGAATCGTTCCGGCTGCAGCTTGAACTCGCCCGGAGGTATGAACGCCCGGTCATGGTCCACTGTGTACGAGCTTGGGGATGGCTGATGGATGTGCTTCGGAGCGAGGATAGCATCCCGCAGGGGATGCTCATTCATTCCTACGGCGGGTCGGCTGATCTGATCAAGCCGCTCGCGGAGATGGGAGCTTACTTCTCTTTTTCCGGCAAGGCGCTTTTTGAGGGTCACTCGCAGTCGAGAAGATCGCTGGCAGCAGTTCCCATCGACAGGCTTTTATTGGAAACGGATACGCCGAATATGCTTCCGCCAGAACGATTTCGCGCAGTATCCGTATTATCATCGGAGGGTAAAGAGCTGAACCATCCGGCAAACCTGCCTGCTATCCTGAGCGGTATAGCGGATTTCCTGGGGCAGACACCGGATGAGCTGAGTGAGATCCTCTGGCAGAACGCCGGACGGTTTTTCGGCCCTCTCAAAACTCATCAGGAGTTGTAGAAAGCAGATTTATGGTTAGCTGGAACGAACGGTTTAGCAGAATAGAGCTCATGCTGGGGAGCGGTGCATGCGAGCGGCTGAGGCAGTCTTCTGTCACGGTAGTGGGGCTGGGCGCAGTCGGCACGTACGCTGTCGAAGGGCTCGCGCGGGCGGGTATCGGCAGGCTGAGGCTGATCGACTTCGATAAGATCAGCCCAAGCAACATAAACCGGCAGCTCTATGCGCTGGGATCGACAATTGGCCGCCTGAAGTGCGATGTTGCCGTTGAGAGGGTGCTGGACATCAACCCGGACTGCAAGGTCGAAGCTATAGACGGGTTTTTAGATGAGAAAACGGTACGGCAGCTTGTCGGAGAATCTCCTGACCTGGTGATAGATGCGATAGACTCGCTCAATCCAAAGGTTGAACTGCTGTCCTCTGCCCGAAGCCGGGACCTGCCGGTTATCTCGTGCCTTGGAGCAGCACTTCGGACCGATCCGTCATATATCCGCACAGCGCCGATCTCGGAGGTCAAAAGCTGTCCACTGGGCCGGGCTGTCAAAAAGCGCCTCAGAAACCGCGGCACTCCGCTGGATATTCTTTCCGTGTTTTCGGAAGAGCCTCTCCCGAACCCGCTTCCGATAGCGATGCCGACGGAGCGGCTGGGCGAAGAACCGTTCCTCAAGCGCGGCCGAGTCAGGAACACCCTCGGCAGCCTGCCAACGATTACGGGAATGTTCGGGCTCATAGCGGCAAATCTGGGTATTCGAATTCTTATCGAAAAGGACCGGGAATTGTAATAAGGAGAAATTTAGTATGGGCAGGCGGGGTGCCTGCCCCTGTTCTACTCGATCAGCGTTATCTTCCACTTACGGTTCAGAAGCTCCATCCGGATGTTCTCGGAGAGCGACTGGCCGTTTTTCCCTTTGAATGTGACCGTAACGTATGCGACAAGCGAACTTTCCATCCGTGGCTTTGAGACTGAATAAGTCGCGTCGTTATTGTACATGAAGTCGTAATAATCGTCGCCTTTTTCTGCGCTCATAGGACGGTCGGCGAGCATAGCTTCAAAATCCGGTGTCGTGAACTCTTTCGCACGCTTTACATCCCGGCTCGTTACCGCTAGAAGCCATTTATTGGCTACCTCATCCGGCGGTGCGATCCTGAAGTGCATCGCCAACGCAAACAGCACTATAGCCAGCACAAGCCCGCCGGCGATTATTCCGATAGGCAGCCACGGTATCTGTACCGGAGGCTCTTCTTCTGCTTTAGGTCCTCCAGGCCAGCGGTCGGTCTGTGTCCCGCAGGCCAGGCAAACTTTCTGCTCCGGGTGCAGGCTCGCGCCACATTTCTTACATTTAGGCATTTGGATATCTCCTGACGCTTTTTGCCTGCGCTCTTTCCATTATCAACACAATTGCATCCCCAATCTGAACTATATACTCTATTTTACCACACCAGCGCCGTCCTCGGCAGTACTGACGTAGAGCCTCGGCTCCACCCCCATCTTCTTCCTGTAACCATCGGAGACAACGTTCATAAACTCCTCGACCGACTCTTCCCGGACGAGAGATACCGTCGCGCCGCCGAACCCCGCGCCGATCAGCCGGGAACAGAGTGCCCCAGGAGCAGGCCGCGACAGTTCTACCATCGTGTCCAGCTCCGCGCAGCTCACTTCGTAATCATCCCGTGCGGAATCCTGTGAAGCGTCCATTAACCGGGCGAACTCTTCGATATTTCCTTCAGACAGAAGCTTTCTACTGGCAATTCCGCGCTCATTTTCCGTAACGACATGCCTTGCGCGCCTGAATACTACATCAGAAAGCCGGTCGCCGTATTCGTCCAAATCGGCTAGCGTCACATCGCGGAGGGCTTTGATGCCCGGCAGCCACTCACTCAGCACCCTGACAGCTTCCTCGCACTGCGCCCGCCTGGCGTTATACTCAGAGTCCACCAGCCCGCGCCGCTTCATTGTGTCGCAGATGACGATCTTGGTCTCTTTCGTATCTAGCGGCAGAAGCTCGTAATCAAGTGACCGGCAATCGAGGAAGAGCGCGTGGTCCTTTTTCCCCAGGCGGGAGATAAACTGGTCCATTATCCCGGTGTTGACCCCGACGAACCTGTTTTCTGCCCTTTGCCCCACGAGTGCCATCTCCGGCCCGGACATCTCGAACCCGAGCAGCGCCTGGAAGAGAGTCCCGATAGCCATCTCTATCGCCGCAGATGAAGAAAGCCCGGACGCGACCGGCACATTTCCTTCGAGAGCCACATCAGCTCCCTTAAGTTCTACGCCGGCTTCTTTAAGATAGACGAGAACACCGCGCAGATAGTTGCTCCAGGTGTCTACTTCGTCGAATTTGATGTCATCCAGGGGAAATTCGACCATGCTGTCGAGATTAGCGGAGTACGCGCGGACAATATTATCGTCTCTTAACTTACCGGCTGCGATTACCTCGAAGCTGATAGCCACTGGCAGCACAAACCCGTCGTTGTAATCGGTGTGAATCCCCATCAGGTCGATCCTTCCGGGGCCCTTTGTCATAATCTGTGGTTTTACTCCATAAAGCTCTTGAAACCTGCCCCTGACGGCAGCTAATCTATCCGTTAACAATCTAATACTCCTTTTTAGCTATCAGCTTTTTGTCGAAAAACTTGAATCGCGAAGTACGCGAAAGTGGGATTAGTGGAGACTCGTGCTTCTCCCCGTGGTCCGGTAGGTCCACGGCTACTACCCCCGTGGTCCAGTAGGTCCACGGGGTAGTAGGACGAACTGCGGTCCCGAAGCATAGGGTATGTCATATTGGACTACCACAACGTCATGCTGAACTAAGGAGTTTCGTTATTTCGGGACACCCCTGTCCCGAAACCTACCTGTCGAATTCCATCAATCCCATCCCTAAATCCTGCATCTCCCCTGGACTGTTCCCTCTGATATGTTCTTTATCATCTCAGAAAAATCCTTATTTGCGGCATCAAATCGTTTTGTGAGCACATGCCCGTAAGTTCGGTAGAACCAGCCGAGCGTGCGCATTCTGGCTTGGGATTTTGCCTCGTTCCACCGCCCTATGAGCAGGTTGGAGAGAAATGCTATGAAATCGGGGTTAATGAGCATCTTAGTGCATTGATAAATGCTGTAGAATTTCTTCGAGGCGAGAATCACGGCTTTCTGCATCTCATAAGGGCTCATGCTCTTTGGCTGGTACACCACATGCTGGCCGTCGTAGAGCGACCAATCCCTTGTGAGAAGCCGGTCTTCGTTTTGCATCTTGCTAAACACAGGCGTTCCGGGAAGCGGTGTGAGCGACATGATCTGTACAGTATCGATCTTGTTTTTGAGCGCAAAATCGACAGTCTCTTGCACGGTCTTCACGGTATCCTTCTCCGCGCCGAGGACGAACATGCCGTGGATCATTATTCTGTGCTCGTGCAGGATGCGGATAGACTCGACGATTTCTTCCACCACCTGCCGCTTGTCGTATTCCTTCAGCGTCTCAGGGTTGACCGATTCAAACCCGACATAGACGAAATAGCAGTTGCTCCGCTTCATCAGCTTCAGGAGTTCCTTGTCCCGCGCGACCTCAGCCCTCACCTGTGCGGTCCACTTGGGGGCAACTCCTGTAGAAAGCATTTTGTCGAGGAGTTCCTTAGTGTGTCCCCGATTTGCGGTGAAGTTGTCATCGTAGAAGAAGACTTTCTCAGGGTTCAAGAGCTTCAGCTCTTCAATGACGTTGTCCACGCTTCTGAAGCGATAACCTCTGCCGAACATCCTGGTGACTGAGCAGAAACTGCAGTCGAACGGGCATCCGCGCGAAGTGGCAACAGGTGTTATGCCGATCTTTTCGTTGCCTCTTACAAGCGACAGGTCCGGAAACGGGAGGGAATCGAGGTCAGAGATCAGCCCGCGGTCCGGGTTGTGGACGATCTCTTCACCATTGCGGTAGGAAAGCCCTTTGATCCCGACAGGTTCGGAATCCGACTCGATGGCATCGACCAGCTCGATCAGCGTCTCCTCGCCTTCGCCTCTCACGCAATAATCGGCATGCTGGAGAGCTTCGTCAGGCATAAAGGTCACATGAGTTCCGCCTATCACGACGGGGATTCCTGCATCTCTGGCTTTATCAGCCAGGCGGTAAGCTTCCGGGGCGGTGGATGTGATCGTGGATATGCACACGAGGTCAGAGCAGAGCATATCTCCCATATCTATGCCGCTCATGTCCTGGCAGTAGATAGTGACATCGCAGCCGCGCTTTTTGAGGAGGGCTCCGAGGAGCGGCAGCCCTAACCTCGGCAGCGCGATCATGCTGTAAACATGGTATCCAGGCGACTTAGGCTCAATCAAGGTTACTTTACGGACCTTCACTGCAGATTCCCCCAGTCGTATTGCTTTTACTACCTCTATTTAGGCTCTATTTCCCTCAGTTCCGCCGCCTTCTCTTCAGCAAGAGTGTCGTTTATAAAGACCCCCGCGCCGGATTCCGATCCCGCAAGATACTTCAGCTTCTCTTTGGTCCTGTAAGGCGGATAGAACTCTATATGGAAGTGGTAGTAGTCGTATCTTTCCCCATTTGTCGGATTTTGATGCAGAACCATCATATAAGGAAGCGACATACCCCAAAGATTATCGTACTTGAGCAGCATTTGCTTCAGGATTTTAGCCAAATCCCATCTTTCCTGGTCTGTAAACTCAGGCAAACTGCCTTTGTGGGCCTTGGAGAATATGTGGACCTCGTAAGGATAACGCGCATAAAACGGGACTGCCGCGAGGAAGGAGCCGTTTTCACAGACGATGCGCCTGCCGTCCCGCTTTTCCTCGCCGATAATGTCGCACATGAGGCATCTGCCGGTGTTCTCGTGGTGCTCGCGGGATGCATCGAGCTCTCTCAGTATCATCGGCGGGACGAACGGATAAGCGTAGATCTGGCCGTGAGGATGGGTGATGGTGACGCCGATCTCCTTGCCCTTGTTCTCGAAGATAAAGACATAGTCCACATAGTCCTTTGAGCCAAGCTCATTGTAGCGGTCTGTCCAGACTTCGATCAGGTTCCTTATGGTCTCTTCGCTCTCAGCCGCAAGAGTGCTCTCGTGCCTTGATGAGTAGAGTACCACTTCGCAGACTCCGGCGGCGGGACGGACCATATAAAGCTCCGACCCCTCGACCGCCTCTTCCGGCGCAGGGTATTGCAGAGATGGGAACTTGTTTTCAAAAACGACTATCTCGTAGTCTTCAGCCGGGACTTCCGTCGGAAACGCACCGGGCTTGGTAGGGCAGAGCGGACAGTAGTCTTTTGGGGGAAGGAAGGTGCGGTCCTGGCGATGAGTAGCCGTTATGACCCATTCCTTCAGGAGCGGATGCCATCTGAGCTCGGACATTACTTCTTTTCTTCGCTTTCTTTTGTCTTTTTGCTGAAATTGTAATAGATCAGGGTCCTTTCGCCGGAAATCCCGATCTTTTCTTTCTTCATCTCCACAGGAGGCCTCCATGCGGCATATTCGAGCGACCGCATCCGTATTCGCTATTATATTACAACCTGCTGTAATGTGTTATCAAGCAAGCCTGCCGGAATTTGTCTAGAATCGATTGGCAGCACGTGTAATCCGTGATATAATGAAAATGGATTTTATCCTTTCATACAGCGTGAGCTGTTCCATAGTGTTTGGAACAGGCACACTGAGACTAATCTTACTTGAAGCGGGGGTGTGTTTATGGCTATCAAGTCGATGATCAGGTGCAACTGTGGGCAGCGGATAGTAGCAAAAGATGTTATGCAGACCGGCTATTATCTAAGGCTGTTCGGACCCAGCTTCGTTTACGTTAAGTTCCGATGCTCCAGATGCAAGAAGCTCGGCGAGCAGTTTGTAAAACAGGAGGACTGGGAAGACGGAATTCTTCGGGATACACCCAGCGAAATCTCCTCTGAAGAGAAAGAAAAGTTTGAACAACTTGGCCCGATAGATATAAGCGAGGTCATAGACGCTCATTTCCTGCTCGAAGAAGATTCTTCGCTAAGGGATCTTGCCCCGCCTGCTGAACCGACAGCGAAACGTGAAGACGAAGAGAAAAAATAAGTGCTAAGGGAAGCGGATATTTCGCTTCCCTTTTTGCGTACGCCAACACTGCGTTCTTCTGACTACCCTAACTATTTCGGCCCGATCTGCCGATACTCCAAAATGTGTGTTTTGTATACTAGGCCGTTACGGGGAATAATTCCCCGGTAAAATTACCTGGTTCACGTTTGGATTCGGGTTGACAATATAAAGGCTATCGGTTATTATTGCCGAAGCATGAGGCGAACGGCCGGAAAAGGATGTGGTGTATTGAAGCAGAGACTTCACGCTTTGGGGATCGGTATTACGGTCCTCTCGATGATGCTACCAATGACAAATGCCGTAGCATCGGAGTCGCATAAGGTCAGCAAAGGTGATACGCTCTGGGGTATATCTAGAAAATATGGTGTATCCATCAATGACATCAAGAGTGCCAACAATATAAGCGCAAGTAAGCCGCTTAAGATTGGTGCTACGCTGGCTATTCCGTCCACAAAGAAAGACGGCGAAGTTAAAAGCAGCGAAAAAGACAGCGCTTCGCCGGACGAAAAGGAAGTCAGGCGGTTCGGTCCGCGTGTAGCTAAACAGTTTGTCGAAGAAAGACAGAATGAGAGCTCAACGGACAGCAATAATTCCGAAATCGTGCGGACAGCTCTTGCTTACAGAGGCGCCAGATATGTGCGCGGTGGAGTCGGGTCCAGAGGGTTCGATTGCTCCGGCTTTACCCGTCACGTATATGCCAAACATGGCATAAACCTTCCGCATTCCTCAAGAACACAGGCGTCATGCGGCAAATCAGTAGATAGAAAAAACCTTCAGCCCGGAGACCTGGTTTTCTTCGCAACGCGCAAGCGGGGTATTTCCCACGTAGGGCTTTACATAGGAAGCGGCAGGTTCATCCACGCATCTACCCCAAGTACAGGCGTTATAATAAGTTCTCTCAACCAGGGTTACTATGCGTCACGATACAGGGGAGCGCGGCGAGTAACAGCGGATTAATAACTGAAGCATAGGTTTAATATAGAAAAAGCGAGGCGGAGATTCCGGCCCCGCTTTTTTTAATGCTTATCTATTGAAAGCACAGATGAAAGTCAAAAGGTGCGTTTTCTGTGAGTGATGCCGCCTGCGAAGATGAGGTAAATGATGAAAAGAAACAGCGAGAAGCTTCCGAAGTTGTAAGGTCCCTTCCGAAGATTGAGTTTGGCTGCAAATGCAATGGAAACTACGTTGACTATAACGCCGAACATCATTACCACTGAAAACGCCAAAAAAGCCCAGCGTTCCGGTGTAGACATCCGCGTCTGCCTCTTATACTGCACATAGGCATGAAGCCCAAGTGCCGTTAAGATCAGGATTACCAGAATCCGCTTAAGTATTGTAGCCCACAGCGGTAATGTATCGAAATTTATGACTTGGAACAATTGTAATCAGAACTCCCGAGTGACAACCACCAGGGATGATCATCGGTGTTGCAGCATACCTGGTCGAGGTCTACTCGCTTGGTTTCATTTTCTTCGTTAAGGCTGTAGCTCCTGACTCCGGCGCACATGACTTTGTGTTTTGCGATCAAACGTGCAGTTGTTTCCTCGGCGCCCTCTGGAACATATATATAAAATCTGACGCATGTTTCACCAAAAGATTTCCACTGTTCAGCTCGTTCCTGAGAAATGGTTTCCATGGTTTCCACTTCTCCGATCGCCACTACCCGGCCATCGCACTCCGCTACTATATCGGGGGTTGCAGACTCGAATATATAGCCCGGTTTGGAACAGGTGTTTGTTCTGACGGTCCAATCGTCAATGCAAAATCTCGAATCAGCCAAGCGGCTGACCGCCAGATCGTGAGTTGTTTGGCAGTCTATCAATGTACCCGATTTTCCCAACCTGAGACTCCTTCCCTCGCCGGAGTTCACCGGCGTTCCCATTTTTATGACTATCGCCAGGCCGCTAAGGTTCCTGATATGCTCACATTATCGGTATCAGCAGGGCAGGGCTTGATATTGAGAGGTATTAACGCTTGTGGATGGTCCAGTATCTATGCAGCCAGGTTGACCATCGGCTTTATTGTCTGTTGGATGCCGTCCAGTACCTTGGCAGGGTCTATAACCATCGTACTGCCGCTAATTAACGCGGACACAATCTGGAATCCGAGGTCGATTGCGACTACTGCTTCAAGCTCGGAAGGGCACTCCATCACAAGGTAGTAATGAGTGTTGATCCCCTGTTCAAGATCGACCGAGCGCTGGCCGCAATATGCCGCGCAGTGGTTGGACCTCCGGCTGAGGAGGTATATGAGCACGTGCTCCAAAAGGTGCGGTATATTAGTCCCCCGCTCTATTTCTTCCCGGAAGCTGTGCTTTTCGACGTTCGAGCCGCGTCCGCCGCAGGAGTGGTCGATAGGGCTGTTCTCGTCCGGAAAGATGCCGGGAAGCGCTTTTTCGAGCTTTTCCGCGATGCATGGCACGTCATTTGTACGAAGCTCCATCTGGTCTTCCATGTCCAGCACGAGGACGCACTTTGGCAATTGTCCGGCAGGGTCGAACCTGGGTTGAATGTCTTGAAATACGATGCGGATGATCTTCAGTTGTGTTACCTCCACGTTGCACAACCATTATATCGCGCCTCCTGAGCAGTCACAAGCAAGGGAGCGAGAAGGCAGAGTTTGAGGGTGTTTTTATCACTTGTCCATCAGTCGCAGGTGATAGTAATCTCAACCAGTCGGTTTTTCTCAAAATCAAGCTCCGCCTGCCAACTGCGGAAGGGCTCAAACCTGTTTACGTTCATTGGAGGAGAAATACCTTTTGCCTTGACCAGAATAGTGCCTTTCACGATCTCCGGTGGCAGTCCTTTTTGTTTCAACAGCTTGATAGCCTCCTCATAGGATGTGCCGAGCGGCAAGAATGTCCAGAACCCGAGTTTGGGATAGGATGGTGATACCTTTGGGACATTGCCGCCTTCTATTAGCTCATGACCTCGCTTTGAAGTCATCAATTCCACTACGTCGATGACTGCACCATCGCTGCCGCTTCGGTAGTTGAACCCATCGATATAGAGAATCCAGCCCTTTTTCTCAAATTGCCATACACGCGCGCCTTGTGGATGGCCGCCGGTAATAACTTTTCCGTGACCTAATTTCTTTTCAGTATCATCTATACTATTAAATCCTACTTTAATACCAGCCAAGTTAGCGATTTTAGGTATGACAACACTCGACTGCTGCTTTACCTTTGGCTTATAGATGAATTTGATGTCACTTGGCTTTTCAGTCCACTGGCCGCCAGACGAATCATCCTTTTCTTTTAGCCTGACCCACCGCTTGCTGACAACCTTCCATACATTGTAGTCCCCATCAAACCGATATTCGCGGCGCAGGGCGCTTGCCCTGAAGGGAAACGTGTCCCGCAGATTCTCTGGTGCCACTGCATTACGGTCAAATACAACGAAGTAATCCAGCTCGCCATTTTTTACAACCCATTTTATTGAGTCTCTGTATTGGGTGCTGTATCCGAATCCACTGGTGATGGATGAAGCATTCGGTACGTATATAGTATAATCAGTCCAGTTGGGACGACTCGACATTACAAGCAGTTGTGGAGCAACCTGGTTTTTCACCTTGATGGGAACAACAAGCTCGATGTCCGAAAAACCTGTCTTGCCGGATTCATAGGTTTCAATGAGCTGCGTTGTCCAGACACTCGACAAATTATCCGTTTCGGCATCCTTCAAATCACCCGCTTTGAGCATCATCTGCAATGAGCTTTCGATATCCGACTTTCTCTGAACCTGGTAAGTAAAGGAACAATCACCCCACGATCCTTCGCTCCAGGTAATCGTATGCGGCTTCAGTAGATTATCCGGTGTTTTTGATGCCGAAAAGACAGTAAAAACACATAACACCAGTGAGAGTGCTGCCAAAACCGTACAGGCTACCAACCTTTTTGCCATAGCTGTTCTCCATTTTCGGGTGATTAGATACCATCAATATCAATAACGTTAGCTGGCGGCAAAGGTTTAGTGGAGGAAAACCTCTCCCCGGGTTGTATTTGCAATACAGGTAACTTATCGATCAGACCTGTTCTATCCAAAGTTAACGGCATAGCTGTAAATGGAATAAGGTTCGCCATTCCTCATTTTATAAACATTTCCCCTCATGACTTCTGCACGCATGTGCAGCTGATGTAAAAATATCTCAAGAGCACCATCCCCATCAATGTCCCAAAGTCCGGTTATACCATCGACTTCAGGATAGCGGTTTTCACTGCTTTCAAAATGGAATTCGCGCGATAAGAGGAAAGTCTTTGGCCTGCCGTTAACCATCTTTCGAAGCATCACAAGAGAGTACTGGCCTTTTCTGTATGTATACCTGTCAAAATCAGGGCTTATCGCTGTGATTATAATCTCGTTTACTCCGTCGCCTTCCAGATCCACTTGCAATGCCTGGGTGATGTTCACCGGCGCATTTCCCAATTCCTTTTGCACCAATATTGCTCGCACTGCCTTAGTACAATCCTTCGGTATTGCCCGTAAAGCGACTGCTTTTCTAGGCATCGCGTTCCAATTGCCGCCGACCGCTATTGTGAATGATGCGGTCATTTTCTGAAGGCCGGGAATATGCACAGCAAAGTAATCCTGTTCATCATGCTGTTTCGATGGTTTCGTTCCGGTTGTCTTTTTGAGGAAACCGGTTTCAGAATACAGCTTGTACTGTTCATTTCCACGCATGTACGGAGCGATATTATCCTCCGGCAGCCACTTTTCATTCAAAGTCCCGCCAATTAGAAAGCCTCTACCGGATTCGTTTGAAGGAAGCACCACAGGGTGCAAATTCTTTTTGAGCGATTGGCTGCTATTAGTTGGCAAAAGCCACTCAAACTCCTGCGCCAGGGGATGCGTGTTACCGACGATAGAGACACGTACATGAGGCGAATTCTTCTTGTACAACTCCAGATACCTATAACACACGTCCTTCCAGTATATTTCCCTAGTCTCCAGAAGCTTTTTGTATGCAGCGACTGATTTCCTGGGTGCATAACGTAGAATATCCTTTGAAGGCGGGACCACAACATTTATTGTCCGGTCGGTCCACTTTATCTCGACTCTTGATGGATAGACATCTATCCCAAACGTGCCTTTGTACCAGGAAATGTCAGGAGGAACACTAGACAACTCGTTCTCAAATAGAGAAAGCTGCCTGATTAGTCCCTTCATATCCTTTTTGTCGACGGTAATCTCTTGAATTATGTACCTCTGCTGTTTTTCAAGTGCGAGCTTCTGGACTTTAACCAGCCTACCTGTTTCCAAGTCCAAAGCAGTCATGCACATTACCATGTCGCTAGACTCCGCAAATAAAATCTTAATCGGTCTACTTGAAGCTTGTTCTACACTAGCAGGCTTGGTATTTTGCCGGTGGACAGCCAGCACAATTACTGCTGCGATTAGGATAATGGAGAAAAAGAATACAGGGACTTTTACGGACTGTCTTTGCAATTTGTGACACATACCCTAGAGCACCCCCATTATGAGGAGATTTTACCTTGTGAGGACATAATCATATACGTTCTCGCGTACCACGCGCCGGTAGCCGTCCTTCAACCGCACCGCAAATACCTTTCCAGGATGCCCGGGTCCGCTGTCGGGATACGCCGCATACATCACCAGCCACTTGCCATCTGCTGTTACTCCCCCAAGGTCGGCTCCAACAACATTTACGGATACCAGTTTCTTCGCGGACAAGTCTGGTAGATGTATAGCTTCAACAATGATTTTTGCCGCTTCCCATGGCGGTGAGGTTTGTGTATAAGCTGCCAGCAACTCATCTGATGAACGGCCCCGAGATATTCCCTCACATGGGCGAGAAGGCATTTCCCACTGCCGCTTATCTATCAGATCAAATAACAACAGCCTGTCTTTCAGGTAGTTGCCATTACTATCATGTTCTCTGACCCAGACGGCAAGATACCTGTTCCCTACGACGGTGCTGTCCCAGAATTTGCCGGTGGACTTCATCGACCAACTATAGGCCGGTCTTACCTTGTTGCTGGAATATAGATTAACCTCTATCTTTTGTTCACTTTGGCTGATAGCCACCCAACCTGCACTTGCTGGGTTGGCATAGACAAGGTTATTTAAAAATCCCAGCGGTTTGGTGCCGCCTCTTGCCACATCGAGCGCATAAATATGGTTTTCCGATTTATATAGGAGTGCATTACCAGTCCAACCGATCAAGCTGTTATCGGTATGATGCAACTTTAGCAGCCGAACCAGCTTACCACTTTTGAATATTTCTATTCTTCCGCCATATCTCAATGCAGCTACCCATGATCTCGGTCCTCCAGAAAGCATATATACAGGGTCCTTGAACAGACGCTGTTCCCTGCCGGTCTTCATGTCTATATACACGACTCCCAGAGGATTCGCCGTTGAGCAGTAGAGGTGTCCTGAATTCGAGCCCGGTTGAGAAACCGAAGGACTAATCGATGCCGCAAAGACAGTAAAAACACATAACACCAGTGAGAGTGCTGCCAAAACCGTACAGGCTACCAACCTTTTTGCCATCGCTGTTCTCCATTTTCGGGTGATTAGATACCATCAATATCAATAACGTTAGCTGGCGGCAAAGGTTTACCAGTCTCAACACCTGCGGTGTCGGCTTCGGCAGCAAGCAGTCCGAAGCAACAATCCTAAGTAGCCTCCGCTAGATGTAGTCTGTTGCCTCCAATAATGCTGAGCACTCGCCAGGGAGCACCTATCAACGAATCAAAAGTGCTACGTGCAGCATCCTTGAGGTCGTTAAGAGTCTCAAATCTG
>JBDKUN010000023.1:0-19866 GCA_039679675.1 Armatimonadota bacterium | reverse complement strand
CAGATTTGAGACTCTTAACGACCTCAAGGATGCTGCACGTAGCACTTTTGATTCGTTGATAGGTGCTCCCTGGCGAGTGCTCAGCATTATTGGAGGCAACAGACTACATCTAGCGGAGGCTACTTAGTACTCACATGCTTCAATAGATTCTTTTTTTTGTACTTCTGACAATTTCATCCCATTTACCCTCGCGTAGCTGCTTCCATTGCAGGGTAACTAATACCTAACGACCGATCGTTAGGTAAAGAAGATGGAAGACCAAGCAAGCTCTATAGCTACTGAACGTATTAGGTGGCACTCTCTTGAAGTTGATGATGCTGTTTATGCCCTTAACTCGAGCCGCAATGGTCTCAGCACTGATGAGGCTAAAAGCAGATTGGATGAATACGGTAGGAATGAATTCCGTGAAGAACAGGCTATTTCGCCGTATCAGATAATCCTGCAGCAGATAAAAAGTCCTCTTATATATATTCTGCTCGTTGCTGCAGTGATCTCTTTCGCTGTAGGACACCTGATAGATGCTTTCGTGATCCTTGGTGTGGTTGTAATCAACACTGTCATCGGTTTTATTCAGGAATTCAGAGCAGAAAAAGCCATGGAGGCGCTTCGCCAACTCTCAGCTCCGACAGCTATCGTGCTCCGTGATGGCGAACGGAAGGAAATTCCTGCTTCAGATGTAGTGCCGGGAGATGTAATCGTGCTGGCCGCCGGTGACAGAATCTCCGCGGATGCACGGATTATCGAAGCAGCAAACCTGAAGACAGATGAAGCATCCCTTACAGGTGAATCGCTGCCCGTGGAAAAATCCGTTCATCCATTACCAGAGAATACACCTCTCGCTGAACAAACAAATATGGTATTTGCTGCTACATCTGTCACATACGGCAGATGCGAAGCTCTGGTGGTTGCAACAGCAACCTCTACAGTAGTTGGCCAGATAGCAGAGAACGTTACATCCACCGTGCATGAACCGACACCTATTCAAACCAGATTGAGCTCTGTTGGAAGAACACTGGCTATCATCGCGCTCACGCTTGCAGTGATAATACTTATATCAGGAATTATAAGAGGTATAAATTTCATCGAGATGTTCCTCTTCGCAATCGCATCGGCAGTGTCGGCAATTCCGGAGGGGCTCCCGGCTGTAGTCACAGTAGTTCTGGCATTAGGGCTTCAGCGAATGGTATCGAGGCATGCGGTGATCAGAGTACTGCCAGCTGTCGAGACGCTCGGCTCCGCGACCGTGATCTGTTCGGACAAAACAGGCACGCTCACAAAGAACGAGATGACAGTTAGAGCCATATACACACCGGGGCAGGAGTTTACGATAACCGGTGAAGGATATGAACCGCGCGGAGACATCCTTATAAATGGCAAGACTGCTAACATTGACATTTATAATGACCTGAGGTTGGTGCTTCATGCTGCAGTGTTGTGCAATGATGCGCGGCTTATATGCAGCAAAAACGATTGTACCATTTCCGGAGATCCGACGGAGGGAGCACTTCTGACGTCTGCAGCTAAAGCCGGTATAGATCAAAATGAACTTTTAAACAAAATGCCGCGCATTGCTGAGATACCGTTCAACTCGGAGCAGGCGTACATGGCGACTCTTAATGACTCGGAAGACAGGCAGTATATATTTGTTAAAGGTGCAACAGAAAAGTTAATCAATTTATGCTCCCGTATTATCGATAATGGGCAAAATATCGAGTTTACTTCTGACAGGCGCGAGTCGATCCTCCAAATTAACCGAAACTATGCATCAAAAGCTCTCAGGGTGCTGGGACTTGCCTGCAAGGAGGTGCCAAAGACCAAATCTGATGTAACAGCAGAAGATTTACGTGAAGGGCTGGTATTCATAGGTTTGGTCGGGATGATCGACCCTCCAAGGCCGGAGGCGATTGAGGCAATCGAAAGATGTAAACGCGCCGGGATAAGGGTAATGATGGCGACCGGTGACCACAAGATAACAGCGCGTGCGATAGCCGAACAGATGGGGATATTGAGAGAGCATGGTGCCGTCGTGGACGGCAGAGAAATTGCTTCAATGTCGGACGATGAGCTTACAGAGAGGATAGACAGTATCGATGTCTTTGCAAGAGTCGAACCGGATCATAAATTACGAATTGTGAAGGCACTAAAGAAAAAAGGCCAGGTTGTAGCTATGACCGGTGACGGAGTAAACGATGCCCCGGCGTTGAAACGGGCCGATATAGGCATAGCAATGGGTATCACAGGCACTGATGTCTCGAAAGAAGCAGCCGATATGGTGCTTACTGATGATAACTTTGCATCTATCGTCGCTGCTGTCGAAGAAGGCCGTATCGTATACGGCAACATAAAGAAGGTTGTGACATATCTCGTATCTACAAACACTGGTGAAATGCTTATAATTATCACAACAGTGCTGATGGGGCTTCCACTTCCGCTCATTCCTGTTCAAATACTGTGGGTCAACCTGATAACGGACAGTTTTCCGGCATTGGCGCTTGCCGCCGATCCTCCCAGAGAGGATGTATTGTCCGAACCGCCCGTCAATCCAAGAGACAGAATAATATCTCGCGGGGTAATCTACAGGCTCATCTTTGTAGCAGTTATAATGGCGATAGGTACGGTCTGGCTTTTCTATACAGAGCTAATAAGCGAGGGAATATTGAAAGCCAGGACTATAGCATTCGCGGCAATGGCAATATTTCAGTTGTTCAACTCGATGAATGTCCGATCACCGAGACAATCAGTGTTCAAAATCGGTGTTTTTACTAATAAGTGGCTCAATTGGGCGTTTTTTGCAGGCATTTTGCTCCAGGTCGCGGCCATCCACCTGCCGTTTATGCGGACATTATTTAGAACAGTACCTCTTAATGCATCCGAATGGCTCTTCGTTATTGTAGTATCCAGCACTGTGCTCTGGGCATCTGAACTGCGTAAGCTGATTGCTCCCAACATGGCGGATTAACGTAAATTGAAGAGATTATATTAGTGCAGTCTGGTCTCGTATGATGCCGTATCATCTGGCACATCGACGGCACATCAGGATGATCCTAATGTGCATCTTCGGCACCTGGAATCTGCGGGGGTTCGATACTTTTACTGAGTGCCACAGGCTACTGTCTTCTAATTTACTCTAGCCAAGAGTGAACTATTACGTAAAATGAACTATTACGTAAAATTGACCTTCTTCCTTTGGGCAGGATATACTTTAGTATTGCTGCGTTTCCCCGATATATATGTGATTATAAAAAATCTGACCGGTTGAGGAAGCAACTTGAATAAAGATCTGATTAGTGACTTTAGCCCTGACCCGAATCTTCGCAGATTGCTGGATGAAATCGTATCGAGCAATAAATCGGATGCGTTGATCATATTACATAAAGATAAGATAGTCAATGCCAGCGAATCAGCGCTCAATTTACTTGGTTATGAGTCTAGAGACGAATTTGTTGGATTAACCCTTGCTGGCATTATGACCGAAGAAAGTGCGGCTTTGGCGAGGAACAAGATATGGGATCGTATATCCGGCAGTTGGCGAAACGAAACTCTAGATTACGACTTCATCAGGAAAGACGGACAAGTAGTTAAGATTGATGTAAGTCCAATTCCCTGGCCTCTTGATTCTGCTATTACGATTATACATATTAAGGAAGTTGCTTCATTACAGACAAACAAAGAAGTTCTGGAAAATGCAGTAAGGCTCAATAAGACACTTGCAGAGGAAATGCCGGTAGGTTTTATACTCACCAATAAACTGGGCAACGTAGTATATATGAACTGCCGCGCTACCGAACTGGTCGGGTATCACGATAATGACCTTTGCTGTTTTGAAGTTCTGATCTCCCCTTCCGAAAAGGATGCACGCGATGCTTACCTTAATGCGCTGAACAATGGAGTGTCTTCTCGTATTCCTGAGATAAAACTTATCAGGAAGGACGGCACAGAATTCTGGGCATCCGTGTCATGGCACTCTATCCTGAATAAGAGGGGCCATATTCAAGCTGTATGCATAGTAATCAGCGACATTACAGAACACAAGGAAACAGCGGAAGCTCTTACGCTGGCTGAGGGACGATACCGGCTCCTCGCAGAAAATGCCTTGGATATCTTGTGGGAAACCGATTCGCGTGGGATATTCACATTCGTATCTCAAGCGGTCACGCGTGTGCTTGGTTATAGCCCCGATGAATGCATCGGCAAAAATCTGATCAGTTTCATTGATCCATCCGATTCCATGCAACATGAAGCATTTCTGCAATATTTTCTGAATACCCCCCAGGATCTACTTAAGGGCCTTGAAGAAGTAAAAATGATTAAAAGAGACCAGACTTCCATATGGATGGAAATATCATGGTCGGTTATCAAGGCAAATGGCTTATCCATCGGTTTTCAGGGTATCTCAAGGGATATATCCAAACGAAAGATTGCAGAAGAAGCGCTTAGGGAAAGCGAAGAACGGTTCAGGACTCTTGTCGCCAACCTACCGGATGTCATTTACAGGTGCCACATGAATCCTGATTGGTCCATTCAGCTGCTCAATAATGCAATACAAGATTTATCAGGTTATCCGCCGTCTGATTTTGTCAACAGAGTACGTAGATTCGCCAATATCATCCACCCGGAAGACAGGGCCCTAGTCACCGATACAATATATCAAGCTCTGGCGAAACGTGAACAATTTTCCATAACATACAGGATTATTCATGCCGATGGAAGCATCAGGTGGGTTTTCGAAAAAGGGCAAGGCATATTTGGGCCTGACGGCAAAATCATGTGTCTGGACGGTGTTATATCCGATATTACCGAAGAGAGGCGTGTTAATGAGGAACGTCAAAAAGCTCACGAGGATATGCAGCGGGCTTATCAACTGCAGCAGCAGTTCCTGAATAATATAACACATGAGGTGCGAACACCTCTTACCGCAGTTCAGGGCTATGCAAAGATGATTCTCGAAGGGCTTACCGGCCAGGTCAATGAGGAACAGTCATCCCTGCTCAGAAAAATGCTTGTCTGCACCAATGAACTTCTCACAATGGTCGGCAGTATCCTTGAAATAGCCAGGCTTAAAAGCGGTGTAGTCGGACTAAGCCCCAGAATATGCTGTCCGCGAACCATAGTAGATAAATGCATTCTTGCTGTCGGTCCCCAACTGGAAGCCAAGGGGCTCAATATCAGTGTCGCATCCGAAAACGATTCCCAGCAGGGCATTTACGATGAGGGGAAGCTGACCGCTATAATCACCAACCTGCTTTCTAACGCGGTTAAATTCACCGATAAGGGCGGAATCAATGTGATTCTCTCCAGCGGGATCACCGGGATGGAAGTAATTGTAGCTGACACCGGCATGGGAATACTCAACTCCGACATAGAGTCAATTTTCGACGAATTTCAGCAGTTGGACTACCCAAGAAAACACAAACCGACGGGATTCGGCATCGGTCTCGCGATAGTGGCAACTATGGTGAGAATAATCGGGGCGAATCTCACTGTATCGAGCAAAAAAGATGTCGGTACAGCTTTCACTCTTCAAGTTCCGGTTCTGGGGCCGAACAGCTGATCATAAAATTAAAGGCCGGGTGTTGATTCCCGGCCTGAAGTCATTCTTATTTATAACTATACTTCACCTTACACAAGGTTCTCCGGGTTGAGGCCCTGCAGATAGTCCGGCACGAACCGTCCGTCTTTTCGGATCAGTTCGTCATCGAAATAAACTTCTCCGCCGCCGTATTCCTCGCTCTGTATGAGCACCATATCCCAATGGATCTTTGATCTGTTGCCGTTATCGGCTTCATCATATGCCTGTCCGGGGGTAAAGTGGAGCGAACCTGCGATCTTCTCATCGAAGAGAATATCTCTCATCGGTTTCTTTATGTACGGATTGAATCCAAGCGAGAATTCGCCTACGTACCGCGCGCCTTCATCAGAATCCAGAATCTCGTTCAATGATTTCGTATCGGTACTCGTGGCTTCGATGATTTTTCCGTCTTTGAAGACCAGCCGGATGCTGTCAAAAGGCTTTCCGTGGGTTATGGTCGGCGCATTGTAGTGAATTACACCATTGACGCTGTTTTTTACAGGCGCAGTGTACAACTCGCCGTCAGGGATGTTTCTGTCACCGATACATGGGACTGCAGGTATTCCCTTAATCGAAAATTCGAGGTTTGTATCCTGCGGGCCGATGATTCGGACCTTGTCAGCTTTTTGCATACGTTCTTTAAGCGGTTCTTCCGCTTTTGCCATCCTGTCGTAGTCGAGCGTGCAAACATCAAAATAGAAATCTTCGAAACTCTCTGTGCTCATTCCGGCCTGCTGCGCCATGGAGGGAGTCGGCCAGCGGAGTACAACCCACTTTGTCTTGTTGACCCTGTAGTCAAGCACAGCCTTTCTCCAGTGTTTATCAGCGAGCTTCAGCTTTTCATCCGGTACATCGGACATCTCGGTGATATTGCTGGAGCCTCTCAGTGCTATATAGCACTGCATTTCCTTCATGAACTCAAGGTCTTTCTTACCGAGTACATCAAACTGTTCCGCAGTACCGTTTTGATACAAACACCTGCTGATTTTCGGATTGCTGAGGTCTACGAAAGGTATTCCACCGGCCTCGATAACTCTTTCCATAAGCAGGGTTATCATCTCCGCAGGGACTTCCGCGGAATCTATAAGAACCCTTTCACCGGGCTTAACTTTTGTGGAATGGCCGATTAGCACATCGGCAAGCTTTTTCATTCGTGGATCGTACAATTTTTCGCCTCCTGTATAATCTTGCCAGACATAGCAAAGACAAACAATAATAACACCCGAAAGCTCGGTTGCCAAGTGCGGGGCTGGGTTCGTATGGATTATGGCTGGGTAAAGTAAATCAACAGACTGCCCGTAAGGCCTATATATAAGTATTTAATGATTACAAAGACGACATTTCGGGAACTAATTGACAATTAAGCACGTCAAAACAAACTGAACGCTGAGGTTGGGTATTGATCAGGATGTCGCCCATGTTCCTTCTCTGCCCTACTCCAACGATAAATCAAAGACTTTCAGGTGATGTACAGGCCACTGGCAGCTTATACCGCTCATCATTGCCTGAAAGTCCAGAAAAATCCCCGGCTGATTGTATCATATCATGCGGCAATAACAGATTCAGTGAAGAATGTATACAGAGTCCACGCCGCAACATACAAGAAGCGGAAACATACAAGCCGTTAGTCGCCCTTTTTGGTACTTTTCCGGAAGTTTGGAAGGAGTGAAACATTGGGCAATAGATTGACTGTCTCTCTCGCGATTTTGCTTGCACTATCATGCGGCGCGGTACTCGCCACGCCGACAATCGGCAGCCTGTCCGATAATACATCGAGCTATACGAACGGTGTTGTTCCCGAATATGAAAAATACGAACTAACCTTCAGTATCACTGGAGTCGGGACTGCGTTCACCGATTACAATCCGTTCAACCCTAATACTACCGCGCTAGGTTCTCAGTATTACAACAAGAGGGGCATACTGGTTAACGGCGTTTTTACCGCGCCTGACGGCAGCACCATCACCCACCCGGCGTTCTGGTATGACACTGGAGCATGGAAACTACGTTTTGCGCCGACAATGGCAGGCACTTGGAAGGTCAAGATAACTGCGAAGGATTCCAGCGGTACAGCTACATCTCCAGAGCGCACATTTCAGGTAACGAGCCAGACCACGAATCCCGGCTTTGTTCGCATTAACCAAAATGACAAACGGTTCTTCGAGTTTTCGAACAGCACACCGTTTCATCCGATAGGCTGCGATATATCCGGCTACAGCGGAGGAACGGGAACAGCCTGGGGAATGGCATTTCCTAAAATGAAAGCTTACGGAGCTAACTATACGAGGGTTTTCTTTACATCCCTTAACATCGAGCCCTACTGTGTAGGAACTGATAAAACCACTCCAAAAGCCCTGAACAATTACAGCATGTCGAGAGCACTGTCCATAGATGACCTTATAGACACAGCCCACGCCAACGGCGTTTACATCGAATTCCTGCTCGATGACTGGACATACCTTAAGGACACCAGCAACCAGTATATCAGCGTGAGCGGCAGAGATGCGCCGTGCACAGATGTTAACGGGTTCTTCTCATCCTCCACAGCAAGGGAGATATATAAGCGAAAGATCCGTTACTGGATGGCTCGATGGGGCTATTCGACCAACCTTGTCTGCCTGGAGTTCGTTAACGAACTGGGTGGAGCGACATCCTATTCCCCGGACTGGCACATCGATATGGGCAACTACATCCACTCGTTCACCGAACAGCCGCACCTTGCATCCTCCAGCAACGGCAGCGGCGAGCTCAGGACAGGCGGCGGTATCCCCTGGACAGATGCTTCGATGGACTATGTGAACTATCACGATTATGCCAAGTATACCGGGGGCTGGACCTTGAAAAGTAATTATAACCTGGAAACACTTGGTTCCACACTGGAGTTCCCGTGGGAAGACACGGCAGTCTGGGCTGACAGGCTCGCTCGCGTCCAATTCAAACGCTATGGGTGGAATAAACCGCTCTCCTGGACCGAGTTTGGGCTGATCTACAGAAGACCGGGTGATAGTGGTTTCCCTGACTGGACTTCAGCGTATACGGTAGATACATCTGCAAGGCATGTAAAAGACTGCATCTGGGCCGGAATGCTCACAGGTATGAGCATGACCCACTGGAAATTGGACTACATAAACGGTAAATACGGTGGTGGTGAGAAGTTCTGGGTCTACGGGCCGCTCGTCAACTTTGTAAAAGGCGAGAATTTCGCGGGGCTTACACAGGAAACAACGTATTCCGTTTCCGACCCGGTCAATACATCACCAAAAGTGACATGTTCGAACAGCAAAGTCATGGTCGTCGCACTGCATGGAGCGACTAAGGCTTATTTATACGCAAAGAACCTGACGGATACATGGTATCGCATATACTACTACGGTCAGACAGCTGACCGCTATGCAGATTCAACTAAAATACCGACACCGGCCAACCAGTCAGCGACCATCAAGGTAATGGGAATGGCTCCCGGCAGCTACACCGTCGAGACATGGAGCACTACAGACCCTAACCTGAGTTCGCAGGTTACATCAAAGAGTAGTATCACCGTCGGAAGCGATGGTGTAGCCACCCTGAGTGTATCGAACCTGCCAGTCGATGCCGGAATAAAGATCAAACCCGCTGGGTCCACTGTTTTGGAGCCGAAAATAACGGCTTTACTCACATCGGACAAGAGCAAGGCAGCTCCCGGCGACATTATTACTTACACCTTGACCTATACTAATTCCGGCGCAGGTACGGCATCGAATGTCGTCGTTTCCGCACCTGTTCCGGCAGATACTACCTTCGTGAGCGCCTCATCAGGCGGGACATATAATTCCACCACAAGAAAAGTGTCGTGGACTATATCATCCCTGGCTGCAGGCGCGAAAGGGACTGTAACGTTCCAGGTCAAGGTCAACTAACAAATATAGGAGTCTGAGGATGAAAAACACTTATCCTCAGGCTCTAACTTTCCTATTCCAGCTCTCGAAGAATGTCCCTGATGGACATTTCGGCTCCGGCTATCACGGTATCCGCACCGCCGTAATATACAGTAACCCGGTCGCCGTCCACAAGCGCACCGCAGGTGAAAACAACGTTCGGAACGAAGCCCTTCACCTCATAATCCGCTTCCGGCTCCATAATTGGCTTCGAAGTCCGTGCTATAACCCGCTCCGGCCTGTCGGCTTCCATAAGCATCGCACCAAGACAGTAACGATGCCCTGTAGTCGCTCCGTGGTATATCTCCAGCCAGCCGCGCTCGGTCAAGAAGGGGATTGCGCCGCCGCCGATGCGTCCGCCTTCCCATCCGCCGGACATCACACCTGCCATGAACTTGTGATCGCCCCAATGAATGAGATCGTTCGAGTAAGCAACCCACATATTCGGCTCGCCTATCATACGGGGGACAGGTCTATGGATCGCTGCATACCTGCCATTGATCTTCTCTGGAAAAATCATCGCATCCATGTTCTCAGGAGGAAAGATCAGTCCGCGTTTTTCGTATGTCACGAAATCTTTTGTAGTTGCAAGGCTCTGAGTAATACCGCTCGGCGCAACACTCTTGTAGACTATGTAATAAGTATCGTCAATTTTCGTGATACGCGGGTCTTCCAGCCCGTAAGCCTCCGCGGCCTTATCGGGACTGAGCGCAGGATGCTCTTCCACAGTGAAATGGCGTCCATCTCGGCTTCTTGCAAGCCTTAGGTGGGATATAGATGTGAGATATACCTTCCCTTTGCCTGTTACGACCCTGCTGTCGCTGAAATCGAACTCCGGGTCATCGAGCGATAGCTCAGATATCTCCAAAGCAGGGTTCAGTCCATCGAAACTCATAAATGGAACGGAGACAATCCGGGGATCGTGGTTCACAGGACGCTCCGCAACCCTCATGAGCAAAAGTATCTCATCACCATGGCGGATCACCCCGGCATTGAATGTGCATATGACTTCAAAATCATCGCGTGACGGCTTGACGTCAGCAGGCGTGACGATTGGATTTTCGGTAAACCTTTCTATTTTCATCAAGAACACCTCTCCAACATCCAAAGATTATACCTCACACGACGAGTGAAGGGAATATTTCGGATTTAGAATTTGAGAGCTCTGCATTATGCACCTTGAACTTTCACTCTGTCCGTGTTATATTCGAGTGTTATAGTCAATATTGACAACAGCAATGTTGTCGTTTTGCTTGTTATTACTTCAGCTAGGAAACTAATTAATGTTCGAAACATTTCGAAGCGATTGGAGAGCTGCATTCAGATGCGACCCAGCCGCACGTAACTGGTTGGAAGTTTTATCCTACCCAGGAATACATGCGGTCTTCTGGCATCGCATTGCCCACCGCTTATGGGAACTGCGGCTGCAGACTCTCGCTCGAATAATCTCATATATAAACCGCTTTTTTACCGGAATAGAGATTCACCCCGGCGCCGTTATAGGCAACGGGTTCTTTATCGACCATGGTATGGGTGTCGTTATCGGCGAGACTGCCGAGATAGGCGAAAATTGCCTTTTATATCATGGCGTCACTCTTGGAGGCGTCAGTCTGGAAAAGAAAAAACGCCACCCCACCCTTGGGAACAACGTAGTTATCGCATGCGGAGCTAAAGTCCTCGGTGCAATCACCATAGGCGATAACGCCAGGATCGGAGCTAACGCAGTCGTGTTGAAGGATGTACCTGCGGATTCCACCGTCGTTGGTGTCCCCGGTAGAATAGCCGTCCAAAACGGTAAAAAGATAGCGGCTGAACCGCTGACACACGGCCGCGGACTAGATCCTGAGGGTGAACTGATCCAGGCACTTCAGCGAAGACTCGACCAGCTTGAAAAACGCATGTCAGAAATGGAGACCGAACAGAACGAACGGTCGGAACCTGTGGAGAAACCGAATATAACCGATGCTACTGTATAACTCACTTACACGCAATAAAGAAGAATTTATACCCCTCAAACCGGGAAAGGTGGGAATCTACTCCTGCGGGCCCACCGTCTACAATTACGCGCATATCGGCAACCTGCGCACCTATATATTTGCTGATATTCTGCGTCGTGCTTTCGAACATGAAGGTTACGAAGTCAAGCATGTAATGAACGTAACCGATGTAGGTCATCTTACTTCCGATGATGACATCGGCGAAGACAAGATGGATGCCGGAGCCCGCCGGGAGGGAAAGTCCATCTGGGACATTGCCAGGTTCTATGAAGATGCGTTCTTCAAAGACGCCGAGAAATTGAATATCCAGCGGCCTAATGTGGTTGCCCGTGCGACTGAGCACATACAAATGATGATCGACCTGGTTAAGCGGCTTCAGGAACGGGGCTATACATACGAGACAGACCAGGCAGTCTATTTCGATGTTACCAAGTTCCCGACATACACAGCGCTTGCAGGCCAATCACTGGAAGAAAAGATGACTGCTGCCAGAGCAGAGGTTCAGGAAGATAAGAATAAGCGTAATCCTGCCGATTTTGCACTCTGGTTCAAAGCTGTCGGAAGGTTCGAAAACCATCTGATGCAGTGGGATTCACCCTGGGGCATGGGTTTCCCTGGTTGGCATATAGAGTGCTCCGCCATGTCTATGCATTACCTTGGCGATACTCTTGACATCCACACGGGTGGAATCGACCATATACCGGTCCACCACACGAACGAAATAGCCCAAAGCGAAGCTGTAACAGGCAGGCAGTTCGCTCATTACTGGCTTCATGGCGAGTTTCTTATAGCCGGCGGTGGTGAAAAGATGGCAAAATCCGCCAGTGGGTTCCTCACTCTTCAGTCGCTTATAGACCGGAAATATGATCCTCTTGCATACAGGTATCTATGTTTGCAGGTGCATTATCGATCTAAACTGAACTTTACCTGGGAATCACTCGATGCGGCGCAGGCCGGTTATAATCGCCTGAAAGCATTTGTTGACCTCGCCAGCCGGGCAAAAGGAACAGAAGAACCATGGGTCAGCGAGTATCGCGAACGGTTCAAAGAAGCAATAAACGATGACCTCAATATTCCGCGGGCTATTGCAGTAACCTGGGAAATGATAAAGGAAGCCAACACCAGACAGGAGTTCGGAGTTCTTGGTGCTCTGTATGACTTCGATAAAGTATTTGGGCTAAAGTTGCACGAATCAGCAGCATCAGCACAGGAAACGGAACTGGAACCGGAGTTTGTAGCCCTTATCGTCGAAAGAGAAACAGCAAGAAAAGAGAAAAACTGGACCAGGGCGGATGAGATTCGGAACGAGTTGGCTTCTGCCGGAATTACAATAGAAGACCGGCCTGAGGGGACCATCTGGAGAAGAACGAACTGACGAAATTTAAGGCAAGTGGCCGAAGTTGAGGATTCAGATGCTGCGGGAACAGCAGATTTGGAATAATCTTCCGTATTTCTATTAAGCTAATTCCCGCAGCTTATCAAACTACTTTCAGACTGATTATCCGGCTACTTTGTTCAGCTCGGCTACCAGTTGATCCTTCGTTATTTCACCCAGGTGGCTGAAAACTTCTTTTTGATCTTTGTCGTAGATAATCTGAAGCGGAACACCTTGAATTGGGTCTTTTTTCAGGATTTCTATATTCGATTGATTATCAACGTCGATAAAAAGAATATTTACCTTGTCTTTGTACTGCGCCTGCAGCTCCTTGAACATCGGAACCATTTTCGCATGTGTCGAACACCAGTCCGCATAGAATATTACCAGGTTCGGTTTGCCGTTATTAATGCCTATATGAGACGTTCCAGCCGTAGGCTGAGTGTTTGAGCCCTCCGCCTTTGCCTTTTCCTGCAGACTTTTTACAGTATCGGCCAGCTTTATTACGGCAGTCGAGTCAGGAGCATATATCTTTGCCATAGATGCATTTTGGGCTGCACCGTTAAAATCTCCCGCATTAGCCTTCCTTACAGATTCTTGATAATATGCGACGGCTCGTTTCTGATCATCACCAAACTTGTCAAGAACTTCTTTTGCTTTCCCCTGTAATTCAGTCGCCTTCTCAGGTAGTAGTGATTGTATTCTGACCAGGTTAATAAATGCAGTGACCAAATCCTTCTGTTGGGGATCATTACAAAAATCTATCGTTTTTTTGTAGAGTTCATCCTTCGCTTTTGCAACGGATTTCTTAGTCTCATCACTGTTCGGATTCAACTCAAGAGACTTGTTCCAGGTAATTATTGCCGCTTCCAGATTACCTTCGTTATAAGCTTTCTCTCCATTGAGGTATAATTCTTTCGCTTTATCCTCATTACCGTTGCTCGGTGTGGTGGTCTGCGCGTACAGCGGGGCCGAGAGGACTATCAGGCATATAACAACAAGCTTGATTGCGAATGACCGCATTGCACTTTCCTCCTTGTATTCGTTGGGGACGCCCTTCATCAGAATCCCTATATAAATGAGACATCACATCGTGATAAATTGCTGCGTTTTATGCAGTACATTTCAGAGATATATTGTTAACATTGCCGCTAGCCATCTCACTGCTGACACATCGATTACTCCATCTAAAGTATTTATGTTCATTTGAAGGATGTTCACCATCGAATATCGAAATCAATTCCAGTAAAACTTACTAAATTCCGGCTGTTCAGTCAAGGTCTAATCGCATAATGTTATTGCCGGAAACCTTTCGGAGGTGTCGGGAAGATGAGTAATGATTATACAGGACCTGCTTCAACGGACATCGCAATGCAGCTTTTTCGTGATGGAAAGCTGCAGGACTGCATCAAATGTGCAGAAAAAGCTCTGGAGGCATACCCTGACGATGCTAAATTGTATTCAATACTCGGCGCGGCTTATGCCCAGTCCGGAGACCGTGGTATGTCAATCGCCGCATTTGAGCGGTGCGTCGCAATAGAACCAAGCGCTCGTAGCCATTACAACCTTGGGAAAGCATATGAGCAATCAAATCGACTGAGAGAAGCTCTTGCCGAGTACCAACTTGCCGCCGCAATGGACCCATCATACCCGGCCGCCGCAGAGGCGCTGAACAGGCTTGGCAATCTGGAAGCAACGCAGGTTGTTGACCAGAAACAAGCGGATCCTACTATTATGGGTAATCAGGCAGATTCTGCAGCAACTGCACAGCCGGTTACTCATATGCCTGCTGACCTCGGCGGAGCAGTTTCCGGCAGCGTCCAGACGTCTCATACCCCGCTGGATAATCTTCAACCTGTAGGTATACCAACTGCGCCGATGCCGACAGGCCCTCGGCTCCCTGACCTGAGTGTCTTTGAGGCTAGAACAAGAGAAGCCGATGCGAAAGCCCGGCAAGCACAGCACAGTATGATGAAAGCAGGGATAATCTATGGTATAATTGCCGGGCCAATAGGACTTTTGGGAGCAGGTTTCCTGTTAAGGTTCTTTATGTTTTCAATGAACATCCCCTATCTGTTGATAGAAGGAGTCATTCTTGGCGCTATAGTCGGGTTCTGGGTCGGATATACCTGCGGCGATGATATGACTGGAGCTAAAACCGGCCTTTTGCTGGGGCTTCTCGTAAATGGTGTCCCCGCACTTATTAGAGGCGCTGATATTGGAATGGTCATTTTTCAAGGCGTCATGGGCGCATTGCTTATGGGTGCTGCCGGCTACTTCATCGGAATGATGGTCGAGCACAGCATCGGACAGTAAATATTAGACACAAGAGGTAATATGAAACCAGCGGATTATCTATCAAGTAAAGCTATATCGGTCCGAGAGGACGGCAGCAAATGGATGATTACCGGAAAGCTGCACACCGTCGTTCTTGACAGCGCTGACTTCGGGATGACTGTCGAGAGCGGAACAAGCAAATGGAACATGCTTCCAGCCAATGAAATGGACCTGACAGTGGCACATGGCGGAGAAAGTTTCTCCCTCAGCCTAATGGACGCCGGTAAGATCGATATTTCACGGTATGACACCGGAGCAGCAACCGGATTGAAGGTCGAACTGGGCGGTTTTAAGCACAATGGCAATGATCTGGACTTCGAGATGCAGCTTATCGTCGCTTTGGACGGCACAAACGAAGACCTTGTCTTCAGCATTGTACCGAAAGAGTCTGCGACTGTAATTGAAAAATGCCGTTGGCCTAAAGCATTCAATCCGGAGGAAAACAACTTCACGGTTGTCCCCTTCATGCAGGGGATGCTTCTTCCAAACGACTGGCCGAAAAAAGCATGGCTGCATGAACCGAGCACATGTTACGGAAGAGGGCTCGGTATGCCCTGGTGGGGACACCAGAAGGGCAATTCATCTGTTTTAGTCATATTCGAAACGCCTGATGACGTCGGATGCAATTTCACACATCCCGCCGGAGGGCCTACTTTCATAGAATCCAAATGGGTCCACTCCCTCGGCAGGATGAATTATGTCCGGCAACTGCGGATGTGCTTTATCGATAATGGCAGCTATGTCGATATGGCAAAGCGCTACAGACAGTATGTGAAAGACAAGGGACGGTTGGTTTCACTTGAAGAAAAGATGGCACGCAAGCCTCTTCTTGAAAAACTCATCGGATCACCCGTTTTCCACACTGATTTCATCGCATGGCATTGTAATCCCAAGTCGTATTATTACGTAAAGGATGATCCGGCAGCAAATGACAGGACTCACAACTTTATCGATCGAACAGAAGAGATAAAAAGCATAGCTGCACAGGGAATCAAAAGGCTCTATATCCATCAGGACGGCTGGGGATACCGTGGTTACGATAATCAGCACCCTGATATTCTTCCTCCGTCTCCTGAAGCCGGCGGCTGGGATGGTATGAGGAAATACGCGGACGTATGCGATGAGCTTGGATTTGTATATGCGATCCATGACAACTACCGAGACTACTACCTTGATGCAGCTTCTTATGATCCGGATCGAAGCATCACCAACGAAGACGGAAGCCATCCGTACGAGGCTACATGGACCGGTGGACCGCAGAGCATACTGTGCACCAGCTTTTCGCCTGCTTATGTGACCAGAAACCACAGCGAAATACTTCGTCATGGCATAAAGTTGAAGGGAGCATACCTCGATGTTTTCTCTATCGTGCCGGGAGATGAGTGTTATGACCCAAATCATCCGATGTCCCGCGCGGATTGCCTCAAATATAGAGCTGAATGCTTCGATTTTGTCAGTTCCAGAGTCGGCATGGTAAGTTCTGAAGAACCGACCGACTGGGCAATTCCACATCTTGATCTGGTGCATCACGCACCCTATGCGGAAGATCACCCAGGACCTGGAGAGGGCCCAACTATGGGGATTCCAATACCTCTCATCAGCATGGTGTATCACGATTCGATATTCATACCATGGCCTAAGGGAAAAGAACCTAAAGGTTACCTGCAATGCATGCTGCAGGCAGGGCTGCCGTACATTTCTCCTGACTTGCCAGAGGAGCAGTTAAGCCGGGTTCGCATGGCTTGCGGGCTGAACAAGCGCGTGGGACTGCTTGAGATGATAAAGCACGAGTATCTTGATTCGAATCGCCGCAGACAAAAGACAACATTTGCGGATGGAACGACCGTTATAGTCGATTTTGACACCGATACGGTGGAAATCACACCTGAACTGACCAAAGAAGAATTGGACTGGGTGATGACTGAACAATAAGATACCGGTATAAGTAAGTATGCAGCTTACTTATATCAACACTATTATCGAGGATTCAATTTTGGAGAGCTGGAATTATTTATAAAGATAATCAATAAACTAATAGCATGTCATCCTGAGCGAAGCGAAGGATCTCAACTGTCCGACATTTTGAGATTCTTCACTGCGTTCAGAATGACATAATCAACTTTACAGATTACTAGCCAGACGGATACAACTTCACCATTTGATCTTCGTATTCAGAAAGAAGCCTACGTAAGTTTTGCCCTGGCTTTCTTGGAGAAAAGTATTTGTCGCATCCACATAGATAATAAATTCCATAAACAATATTTTTTTCAGCATGGCCGCTATAAACAAGAAATGTAGTAGCATCAACATCTTTGTGCGATTGATTTATCGTAAATCTCATGCTGTTAGAACGAGAACCTTTGATTTCCCATCTTGCACTATCACTAATACGAACAAGATCGTTTGACCCTATACCCTTACTAAAGAACTTTCCATTTTGCAGATATGCCTCGACACAAAGAGCAGTAAGGCTCGCTAGAATATGACCATGAAGTCTGTTTTTTCGCATTAATGAAGCCCATTCATGCCTTATTTTATTGCTATATTCATCATCGTTCGCAAGGAAATCTGCGAGAGGCTCAATAGTTGTTAAATTATCGACACGCTTTTCTAGAATCGATAAGAACAAATCGACTGGGCTAGTCGCGCGCGCACGTACATCAAAAATAAATGCACTTAGGAAGCGATCAAAAAACTGCACCTCTCGGAATCCTTCACGAACACCTTCAACTAGTTCATTTATCTCATCAGATGTAAGATTACAGATCTTTTTCATAGACACTATCTTTTTTGATTCCTGGCTTTTTAAAGAGTAGTATTTGCTCCTCAGTGATCATGTTATAAAGACCATATACTGTTTTTGGTATTCTGTGACTTAAATCAAGGCCTCGATCCTCTAATATCTGTAAACCTGCATCTTGGCAATAGCGATCAACGAGCCTGTCAGCTTCTATTGGTTTACCACTAAACTTTGGATTACCAATGATTATAGCGCAACGCCCGCCAGGCTTTAAAACACGAGTCATCTCAGATATAGCTGTCCTCATATCTTGATTATACGCCTCTAACTTCGCCTGTCCACTTCCCCTTACACCAATATAATCTTCTTTTACAGTATCCAAGGACAAACCTAATGCTTGTAATGCATGCTTATCATTTTCCACATAATTCAATGCAATTGAATATGGGGGACTAGTGATTATAGCATCAATGCTTTCATCATCTATTGATAATTTCCTTGCGTCACCACGATAAATATTAGTTTTGCCAATAGATATGCCATGATCCTCAATAGCCTTTTTCATCAGATCTATTGATTCCAACATTTTCATGCAACGTTCTTGGTATGATCCAATAAAATCGCGTCTTCGTCTGCCTGTGTCACTAACAGCAATAAGAGCTGCAACAATATAGAAATTATCTACCTCATCATCCTCACACCATTGTATCGCACCCTGATCTAAAAGATACTGTTGTTCGTCATTGTTGATTGCATCCAAAGGAGGATTCTCAAGCCTGTAATTTAGCTGTTCCTTAATCTTGTCAATATAACGCCATGCTTCAACTTTTGCACGAGCAACACGGGTGGCGACATGGGAAATATCCACACCTATAGTGTTAATTCCCAGGAGCATTGATTCTACTGCAGTTGTACCAACACCCGAAAAGAGATCAAGCACACTATCTTCGCGCTTAACCTGTAGAATATTAAGCAACGCTCGGACAACCTGTGGATGAAATTTTCCTTTATAAGGATAAAACCAATGTGTCAAATACTGATTTACTGAACGAGTTATGTTGTATGATTGGAGGCTGAAATATACTGTATCCTCCATATTCACAGATCTAAAATAAGCAAGGCGATTCCTCAACATATTCTCATTTTTGGGATTGTGTCTTGTTCTAATACGGCGTAGGTCGCTTAACACTTCGACTTCTGGATCATGATTCAATGCGGATAACTCAAGTCGTGCAAGGTTCAATTCATAGATGAATTGTGCATTATTCATTAGTTGCAATGTTAAATGTGCATCGCGAGGTTCTGTAGAATGCCCGATTCTAAGAGTTGAAATATCATCTTGGTAGCTAGTATTACTGGATGCCTTATCCTCCAAAGCCCATTGCACGGGTACACTTCGGTCTCTATCAAGATACCACCACCAATCAAGGTGTTGACCATTCATTTTTGCTCGAATATTCTCCAGTTTGTTATCAGAAACAGCTATAATAATATCTTTTGATTTATTTATACTCTCATCCAGCACTGAAAGCTTATTCTGCTGATCAGGAAATTCAGTCTCGGCTATTGCTTCTTGTATTTTTGTTCTGATTCGTAGAAGCTCTTCGACTTCTTCTACACCTGATGTTTTTGTTCGCTGGACTATATCCTCAAGAACTTTGCACGCCTGACGCAGAAGACTATTCACTTCTGTGGTTAAACAATCTTTCATTTTACTCCACAACTATCTATCAATACTTCTGAATTGTAGCATTCGAGCACCTATGGGTCAAGGTGGCTTATTGCGATGGGAAACAACATCAAACTGCTAATTGAAAAAGGTAAACCCCCGGCTATGCCGGGGAGACTCCCAGAGTTTGACATATACAGGAGTCGTCCATCATTCTTTTTCAGGAACCGCACAAAGTTTCTGAAAAGGAGGAAAAATGGACGAC
>JBDKUN010000022.1:0-75402 GCA_039679675.1 Armatimonadota bacterium | reverse complement strand
TCACATCAGAAATGAATTGGGCAAGCTGTTTACCGAGTTGGCTCGACACAAGGAGTCATGCATCGAGACGGGAAGTCTGCAGCTTGACCACGTGCATATGCTGATCAGCATACCGCCCAAATATAGTATTGCACAGGTGATAGGTTATATCAAAGGCAAGAGTGCCATACACATAGCACGGACTTATGCCGGAAAGAAAAAGAACTTCACCGGCGAGCAATTTTGGGCTCGTGGATATTTTGTATCCACAGTTGGAAAAGATGAGAAGATGATCCAAGAGTATATCCGCCAACAAGAGGCGGAAGACAAACGGATCGATCAACTTAAGTTGTGCTGATGCCGCCTTGGGCGGCTCATAAATGACGAACAGATAACCGCTTTGAGCGGTTCCCATATTACAAGACTCCGGCTCTGCCGGAGGTTACTGACTCATGCGAGTCCAAAAAACAGATCTTGGAGGTAGAAACGTATGAACAGAAACAGATTAATGATTTTGATAGGTGTAGTGCTGTTGGCAGGAGTGCTGGTATTCAGCTGGGCTGCGCAGCAGCAGTCGCCGTCAGGCTGTGGGTGCTGTGGAACCGGCTGCGCTGCCAAGTCTGCTTCTCCTACGCCGGCGGATGCTCAAACTCCGGGAACCGCGTGCTGCGGCGCGTCATGCTCCTGTCCGATGATGCAGGGAGCCGGAAAAGAGATCCACGATGCGTATATGAACGAGACCGCAGGGATAAGAAAAGATTTGGCAGATGCCAGAGCTGAGCTAAACACCCTGCTTTCAGCGAAATCCATCGACAAAGAAGCTGTCTCAACACAGGTTGAGAAGATAAACAGCCTTCAGTCAGAGCTTTTTACTAAAACGGTTGATATGTGGGTAGCGGTGCGTGAGAAGGTACCGGATGCCAAAACATGTGAGAACTGCAAAGGCCCCGTAGCCTGCTGTATGATGATGAGCGATCAGTGTCCAAAGATGCTCTGCAATGGTAAAACAGGATGTGCCAAAGCGGCTGCAGCGCCTGCAAAACCGGCAACCGGCAATACTTTCGAGTGCGGACCAAACGGATGCACTATCATACGGGGTGGAAAACCCTCCAAGTAGACCAACAGCTTTCTATCGCGAGATAGCGAATTGAAGAGGGGATGGATAGAATACGGAGACCTAACCATCCCCTTTTAGTCCAACCCATCCTTGACCCTCTTATGCCTCCGTGGTAGAATTGAGCGCAATAATCCCTTTCTACTGGACTGGAGACTGTTCATGAATCCGGAACTTCTGACTCTTCGCAGGTCGACTGTAGGACTGCTCTATCCCCCCAGGGGACTGCATCCGGCAGAGGTCAACCACATCTATGCGGATATTACCGAGCACTATCCTTATCAGTCGCTCCAGCACCTGCCTGATGGCGCTAGAATGGCCAATTCTGACAACGATTGCTTCATCCAGCAGAGCAGAATACAGATCAATGAATCTGTTATGCACTTCCAGGCTACAAAAGAGAAGTGTATGGATATGCTGGAGATAATCCAAAGCCGTTTGAGCATTCCGCAGTTTATGACACTCGGTATCAAGCTGACGGCGTTCGTGCCGATGAACGAGGCCCCGCGCGCAGCGCAGTATATCGAGGATAAGATGCTTTCGAATATGTCCGATAAGCTGGAAATACTCGGCCCGGGCAGGCAGGGAGCCGGTATAAGGCTGGTCCTTCATCATGAAGGCATACATGAGATCAAGATCGAGCCGTTCTTCAATGACCTCTCGCAAATTTACGTGGAATTGGATGTGCAGCACCCGGAACCGTTTACGGACCTTTCCGATGTTGAACGGAAGATGGAGTCGGCTTACAACTATCTCTTCGGTGAAGTCAAAGATTTTCTTGCGTCATTCTCCTAGAGCCGAAGCATTCTACATCGAAGGCGCGATTATTGATTCTGGTGTGCCTATAACCTTCTGGCCCAGGAGCGAACGGATCGCATGGTTCGCGACCTGGTAATCAATCGTTCCAGTGATGATTACTCCGTCTCCTTCATCATTTTGCATGACCAGGGTGGGGGTATTGTAGATACATCGCTCATTGGCTTCGATAGCGTCATCCGCGACTTCTTTTTCGAGCTGCTGCGCGTTTTCGGTCATATCTACATAAAACTGGTCTACATCAAGTGCTGCCTCGTACGCAATGTCCTTGAGAATATCCATATCGGATGGGTTTTTGCGGTCGACAAGTGCCGCGTCGCGCAGTAAATGGATGAATCTATTGCCTTTATCCAGCCCCTGCCTGAGCGCTGCCTTCATCGCTCGATTAGCTGGCCAACTTGAGTGGGGAGGGTCTTCCTGCCAGAGTGACGGATCGAGCCTTACGCCTGTCTTTAGAGAGATTTCGGTCCACTCCTGCTGCATCTCCTGGGGAGTTCGGAATTTCTCTCCTTCTTTACGCTGGCCGGTGATCTTGTCCAGGATCGGCAGCGATCGGAATCGGAAGTCCACATTCTCCCGGTGATCGCTGAGAAGTGACTGAATTGTTGGCTCCGACACATAACTCCAAGCACAGATAGGATCGGTGAAGTATTCAACATTGACTTTCAATTTAGCTTCACTCCTTAACTTTTGGCTGGAGTCTTATTACCCTGGAGATGGGATGAGAAAACGCGGGGCGCCGTTTTAGATCGAGCTACGCCAGTGTCAGAAACAGCTTCATAGCTTCTTCCATAGCCTTTTCGCTGTCATAATCGCCGTCGCGCTTTTTCTTTTCTATGCATTCCTGCATCCGGTTTGTGAGGATAAGGAACCCCACCTTGTCCAGCGCTTTTCGCGCGGCAGCAAGCTGCTGTACTACTTCCGTGCAGTCCTTGCCTTCTTCCAACATGCGCTGCAGCCCGCGAATCTGGCCTTCTACACGTTTTAGTCTGTTCATAATGTCGGAATCTACACTGTTCACCATATTGCCTCCAATACTATAGGGAGTATTGTATAACGTCATTATGTTATCCCACCATGTGGGCGATGTCAATCATTAATGGATGAGAGAGCATAAAAAAGCCCGGGTGGTTTAAGCCCGGGCTCGTTATCGATTATGTGTTATTGCCGGTCAGCTCTACTTCTTGAGTTTGATCGGTGCATTTTCCTTCGATGCGTTGTTCAGCTTGGACATCAACTCAGGATTAGCTTTCATCCATTTAGTTTCCACTGCCGCAAGCTCTGGGTGGCCTATCGACTCATACATCGATTTCAGCCTTACGTGAGTCTGAGCATCGTAGGCTTCCTCTGATGCTATCTTAAGGTTAGGTACTGCTTTTTCTTTCTCGCCGTTTTGTATGTAAAGCTCAGCGAGCATCATTCTAAGCTCAGGGGTATCTGTAAGCTGTTTGTTATCCATGATGTCCACAAGAACGTCAATGGCTTTTTTGCCTTCACCGGTCATCTGGTAGATTACAACCTTCTCGGCGTATGCGGGAAGGAGGCTGCTGTTGTCGCTGTTCTCGTCCTTGGTTGCTTTGTCGAGTGACTGAAGCGCCTGCTTGAACAGCTTTGTCCGCTCATCCATATCCATTGAGTTCATTGCCTTCCGTGCGATCCAATAGCCGTTGAACTCAGGATTGCGGACTTCGATTTTAGCTGATTTTTGCGCCGTATCGAAAAATTCTCTCAATGCTTCGGACTGAAGCTGTGATGTTAACTGATCCCGATACTTATTCTTGTTTTTATCGAAGTCTTTGGGAAGCTCCAGCTTGCTGTCTTCAACTTTGACTATCCGGTAGCCGTAGGGCAGCTTTATAATTCCGCTGGTCTGGCCCACCTTCAGCCCCTGCAGGTCTTTATCGCCGGCAACGGGCATGAATCCCAAGTCGCCGCCTTTGCTCTTCGATGTAGGATCATCGGAGAACTGTGCAGCCATCTTGGCAAAGTCTTCACCGGCTTTCAGCTTCTTCTGAACTTCTTCGGCTTTCCTCTGGGCCTGTTCAGGAGCCTTGTTGGACAGGATCACGATATGGCTGACCTTCAGTTGGCGGAAGTTATCAGTCAGCCGCTGATCATCTATATTGCCGACGCTTGACTTGAGCTGAGCTTCCAGCTTGTTAATCATTATGTAATTGCGGACTTTATCCTTGGTCAGCTCATTTGCAATCTCTTTGCGGAATTGGCCGAGTGTTTTGGACGGACTGGACTGGCGAAGAAGCCTGTCGAACTCGTTGTCCGTCAGCTTTCTGCCCTTGCCGCCAGCTATCTGTTTTTCCTGGTCGACTCGAGCATCGATAAGCTTGTTGCGCTCGCGCCGGAGTTCACCCCATCCGACAGAGATTCCCTTTTTCTCAGCAGCGGAAATTACTATCTGTTCGTTTATAAGCTGGCTCAGGATTTCACCCCTCAACTGGGCATCCTGAATCGCATTCATCCCGCCTACCTTCTTGTACATCTCTTTCTGGGCGGTGTATCTCTCAAGAAAATCTCCGTTTTTGATATCCTTGCCGTTGACCGTGGCTATAACATCATTGCTCTGCTCCAGCTTGTTATTTGTGCGGGAGCCGGTCCCGGAGTTCCAGAAAGGAATACTGGCGACGAAGATAATAACGAATAACCACAGCCCGACTTTCATATACCGGGCGGAGTTGTTCCGTAATTTTGTGATGGACATTTAGTAGTTCCTCCAGTAGCAAACCTTCAAATATGCTGTCTGCCTAAATATTCTCAAGCATCGAGTTCAGTGTGGCAAGACAGCGGGTGGAGCCGGCCTCACCGTCGCCATTCAGCGAAAAATGGGTCTCCAGAGACAGCCAGCCAGTATATCCGTCATTCTTCAGCGCGGCTAACTGACCGGGAAAATCGATCTCGCCGTCGCCGATAGCTATAAACCTATACGATTTTTCATCCGCTCCGGTTGCATCTTTCAGGTGGACATGAGCGACAAAATCTTTTATCGCGTTGTAGCCGTCCGGGAATGGGATTTCGCCGGTACAGTAAGCATTTCCTGGGTCCCAGATTGCCCGCAGGCTAGGAGAATCGATCCTTTTCAGCATCCTGGCAGTGTCTTTTCCCGATCCGAGGTAGCAGGCGTGTTCGTTCTCGAGTACCAGCGTAATACCCTCGCGTTTGGCTACCTCGGCTGCCTGCGAAAGCTCTTCAGCTATCTGGTCCTCGATTTCCGGGGTCAACTCACCTTTTTTCCAGAAGGAAAAGACCCTGACTAGCCTGGTGTCGAACTTGTCCGCGAGTTTTATGCAGTGGTCCAGTAGAGCCAGTTGTTCTGCGTTGACACGCGCACGAGCCTGATGGGTATTTCCGCTCTCAACTGTTACATCCGTATGCAGATCGCATTTGTAAAGCGGGGATGCGATGCACGATACTACAGCACCCTTATCGTGCAGGATAGCAAGAGCCTCGTTAATATCATCGTCATCCATGTCGACGACGCTTTTGCCCCACAGCGACCTCAGTTCGGCGCCGTTTGCATTGTACTTGCGCATGACGTCCAGCGCATGCGCGAAATCCATAGAAATTTCGTCTGTTATAACCGATAGTTTCATAAGCACTCCTCAAAGATTCCCAACGATAAATCTTATCGCAGCGCTAATGATGTGTCAAGCTGACGAACAAAAGTGCGCTAAAAATGCAGCTTATTCTTCGTCCAGCATATCGATCAGCCGATTTACATCCACAAATTCCTCGATCAATTGCTCCGAGACCTGTATTTTCTCCGTGTCGCCAGACCGAATTTTCACGATCAGCTTGTCGATCTTTGTTGCCACAGTAAATGTATCCTCTTCGACCAGGATCACCGGTATTCGAGTCCGCTTAATGAGTTCCATGATGTTGTGATGCGGCGCAGTCCCTCCGGTCAGGACAATCCCCGAAACACAGTGGGCCGCGCTCAACCCGACAACGCACGAACTCATCGCGGCGAGTATGAGGTCTTCTCTCGTGCCCGGTGTTATCAGCAGCCCGTTCGGGCTGAGATAGTCCAGGGCTTCGTGTGTCGGCATAGCGCCGATGATCATACGGGAGACGGAGTTCTCAAGCCCGGATTTGCCGGACAGCAACTCGCCGTCGATGTCATTCAATAGCTGTCCGATGGTTGGGTTCGAGAGCACCGGCCTGTACGGCATAACACCGAGCGTTTCGATGCCCTTCCGCGCCAGCCCATCGCGCACGACGCGGTTCACTTTCTCGTATTTATCCGGCTGAACCTTGTTTATGATTGCGCCGATGATTTTCACCTCGAACCGGTCGAACATGGCCTTGTTCAGCATTATTTCGTCTATCGGCCTTCCGATGCCGCCCGCCGAAACGAGCACTACCTTCGTGCCGAGCATCTTCGTGACATCGCCGTTCGACATGTCGAAGACCGATCCCACTCCCGCATGGCCTGTTCCTTCAACTAAAACAGCGTCCATACCTGCGGAGATTCGGCCGAAAGCATCCATGATGGCCGTGACGAGGGCTTCGCGGTTGGGATTTTCGATATATGACTCGGTAAACCCGTGGGGTACGGCAACCGGCGACATGTCCCGGATGTCTCCGTCGATACCAAAGACTTCATTGACCAAAAGTGCATCCTCATCTATCTTGTGCCCATCTATCTCTATGTACCGCTGCCCCACCGGCTTTATGTAACCGACATTCGCGAAGCGTTTTTTGAACGCGGAAATGAGGCCAAGGCATGTGATGGTTTTGCCGTCATTCTGCCGTGTTGCTGCGATGTATACCTTTTTCAACAGGCGTGTCCTCCTCATAATCGGGAATGATTGCATCACAGTTTACCGCAACCTGAGCATTTTCAAGCCCTATTATTGACAGCCAAGCAGCAGCGGTATATATTACAATCGAGCCCGGAAGCAGTACCATGGGCTGCAACTTATGTTTTGCAGAGTAAGGTAGTGCCTTCGGGCTTTTTTTATGTATAGAAAGAGACGTGATCGCATGTATGAATCATTGGGGATAAGACTACTCAGCAAGCTCAAGGTTGTCACCTTTTGCTGTTTGCTTGTTTTTGGGACGTTATCAGTAGCCTCTTGCGCACAGACTAAACCCGAGAGCAAGACAACCGACCCATGGAGCGTGTTAAGAAACCACAGTGTGTACTCAGTTGCATGGTCGCCAAAAGGTGACCATATCGCCTTCGTTGCTGCAAGCTACAAAGACGATACCGACATTGGGCTGCTACGTGCGAGCATTTGGGTAGCATCAATATCGCAGTATGGGCAGATAGAGAAGGTCGCGCGTCTGATCACACTAACACGCAAACAGGGTATTCCTGTATCGCTGTTCTGGCTGGATAGCAACCGAGTCGGATGGGCAGCGTCACGAGCATCTTCTTTCGTGTTTATGCAGATAAGCATGGCCAATAACAAACCGGAGCCGCTGGTGAGCCAGAGTTTTCGCGGCTTTCAGGGTACGGGAGATAGTGGACCATGGTCTGCGCCTGATGATGTCTACTATGACACCGCTTCTCGCACGCTGTTGTTTAGCGCCGCACTGCCACCGGACAACGAAGTGTATGTGCGGGCCCTTTCTCTTGTCACGAAGAAGGCTCGGAACCTGAACGTACCGCCTTTGAAGGGTTTGGCTCATCCTGTCATTTCCAACGTGACGCTCTGCGGTTCGCTTGGCAATCCGAATAAGCCAGAGTTTTACTTGGCAGCCTGGATGCTGGGACACACATATGAGGACGGTGGATGTTATCTCTGGAATAGCACCTCATATTCCCTGCGCCAGGACAAGATCCTCGCCAGTTCGCCGCACCGAGGTTTAGCTTTTCCCAGAACGTCACCTAGTGGAAGACTACTAGCTTATCTCCAATTGCCAGGTGAGGGCAAATCTGATGAACTGATTCTGCATGATCTGAAATCGAGCAAACACAGAACGGTGGTGATGATATCCTCTGGATGGGAAGGAGCACAACCAGTATTCGGTTGTCCGTTTTCTTGGTCGCCAGATGGGAAGATGATTGCTTACGCAGACGGATCGAAGATTAGAATAGTGAAAGTGAAACTTCCCACCATAACGAAATAGGAACTGATAAGGATGGTTCAAAGAAAGGAGCATAGCATGTGATTGGAATCTTCGGTGCGAGCTTTTTGCGCTGAAGCTAATCTTATGGATATGCACATACAAGCAGTACCATGGGATGCAACTTATGTTTTGCAGAGTAAGGTAGTGCTTTCGGGCTTTTTTTATGCCAATGCCAAATTTTCCTCAGGAGGAGAACTATGAACAGAAGAATATCGCTCATTATGCTGTTGCTGATGGCTTGCATGCTAACCGGAAGCTATGCAGCCGAGAAAAGTGACGCAAGACTAAGCAAGAAAATCACCTACTACAGCGGATATGTCCGCTTAAGCGATGCTGTGGCTGAGATCAGCAAGCTATCCGGCATCAAAATAGCCGCAGGTATATCCCGTAATGACTGGCAGGTGCGGGACATGCCTGTCGTGATGTGCATCAACGATATAGAAGTCGGCAAACTCCTTAATATGATGACTGATGCATATTTTCTGGCGCTGAAGAAGACCGATGTAGACGGCGAGGTGCTCTACAGGTTCTACCGTCCGAAGATATACCAGGAGATATTGGGCAAGGCTAACGACAAAGAGGAAAGTTATAGAATCCAGTGTGAGTTATACAAATGGAAGCTGTATGACTGGATGGGTTCCCTCTCTGCTGAGGATGTTGAAAAGCTGTATCAGCAGATTACCCAGAAAAGCCCGGGATGCTGTAGTTCATATGGACCGGATTCACAACGGCTGGGATACGACGAAATTGTTTCATACAGCAGGTTGGTTAAGTCCCTCGGAGAAGAGGGAATGGCCAAGCTCATGAACGGTGAAGAGGTTGCGTTAAGTGCCAATCAAGGTGGCGATGTCGGGAAGATGGTACGAGACTACATTCTTCAAAAGAGGGAGATAGTTGCTGCACGTGCCGCTGAAGACAGAAATTATGTACTAATGAAGCCCATACCATCATCTGATAGAGCTGCGTTACCTGAACCAGAAACGCCAGACCTGGAGCAGGCGCAAATAATGTTCAAGCTGAACTCAACCAATGGGATATCGCTCGATTCTACAGTATCTGCCGGACCTTTTTTCTCTACGGGATTTCTTGGGGATTTAACTTCTTTTACTTTAGCGCTGGAACAGTCCTCGACCCCTAAAGATTCAGACCCGCAATCAACATCAAAATCGTCTGAAAAACCGGTATATCCAAAACATACAGACCAGCCCATGCACGAGATGAAATACATGACGGATGCATCCAACAACTTACTGAAGCCTGAAACAAAATACGAGTTCAAGAAACCTGTCAAAGAGACTGTTACACTTGCTGATGTTTTGACTGAGGTATCGAAAACGACCGGTTACAGCATCCTTGCTGATGATTATCAGGATCATCAGGATGTTTATTCTTATACCTATAAAGATATCTTTACCGGAAAGAAGTCTCTGGTAGATGTAAAGTGGTCGTCAGACGTCAAGCGTGTATTCAAATGGTATATCAATGAGGAAAACAAGCTGATCGATCTTAAAGCCTGGAGTTGGGCTGACAGGTATAACAATCTGGTTCCAAAAGCATCGTTTACAGACTGGCTGAACAAAGCAGATAATTCGGGCCTTGAGCTTTATGATTTCCTGGCAATGTGGAGATTGACGAACGGGCAAGAATTGGACTGGATTCATTTTATTAAGGATTTACATGGATTTGAGTCGGCTAAATCTTCTCTGTTTGATAACCAGAAGGTTTTGCTTAACATACTGGCTGCAATGAGTGTGGATGAGCTGAACACGGCTTATGGTTCCGGTATATATTTGGCGGACATAGCAAACCTCAACACTGAACAGCTCAAGAAACTCTTCAATTCACTCCCCGCTGAATCCAGACCTGAAGTGGATATATCCAAGCTATATATGAAGCTGGTCGAGGATACGAAACAGGATTATGATGGACTTGAGAGGCACACATACACAGTTGAGATTCATGGCGGTAAGGAGCCGGTAAAGTTTTCGTTTGATGCAGCTTTTCCCATATATTCTCCTGACAGGGAGAAGGAACTGATCAAAGAGGCAACGGCTGAGGGGATGAAGATCAAGTAATAAAACAAAACCGATAAAAGTATAAATCGTTAGTTTGAAATGCTTCGGCGCGAGCCTTTGGCGCCGAAGCTAATCCAGTGGGACAGTCCCTGTAGTGGTAGACAGTGTAGACGGATGGTAGTCACAGCACATTCAGACCGTGGACGTCGAAAGTGGGGGCTTCTGCGCAAAAATCGCGCTGAAGCATAGAAAATCCGTGTGAGTGGAGGAGTAGAAGATATTGAGATTTAGAAGATATGCATTGGTGATCTTCGGTAGCATCCTATATGGAATTGCTGCTGCCTTAGGTCGGAATATGCCGCATATGTGGCAGGGTATCATAATAGGCTCTCTCGGTGGAGCGATACTGGGACTCTCTATATGCATTGCCTGTAGGATTGGCCGCGATAATGATTCAGTAGAATAACTGGTATTCCACTGAACCCATTTCGGATTTTATGTATCGGCGCGAGTTTTTACGCTGATATTGGAATGCTTCGGCTTGGTCCCGGACCTGAAAAACCGGGACCATCCACCCCACATCCCCAAAATCCTCATCTGCCTATTGACAACCTCATCGTACGTAATCTAAAATGCTTTAGCACTCTAGAGATTGGAGTGCTAAATTTATGTTTCAGTTGGGCTTGTAAAAGCCTATATACTATTTAATTAAACAGGAGGTGGAGTAAAATTGGCCATTAGACCGCTTGGGGACAAGGTAGTCGTTAAGGCGACTGAAGGTGAGGAGAAGAGCCCAGGAGGGATTTTCCTTCCCGATACGGCTAAGAAGAAGCCGCAGGAAGGTGTGGTCGTTGCAGTCGGACCAGGCCGCGTGCTTGATGACGGCAGCAGGGCTCCGATGAACGTCAAAGAAGGTCAGAAGGTCATTTTCGCCAAGTACGGCGGGACCGAAGTCACCGTTGACAATGAGGACTACATCATCCTCGATCAGGACTCTATCTTCGCTGTCCGCGAATAGTCCCGAAATCCGAAATAAGCAAAGGAGTGATTTAATCTTATGCCTGCAAAGATGCTAAAGTTCGACGAAGAAGCTCGGCGCGCACTTGAGCGCGGTGCCGAGATGGTCGCAGCAGCAGTTAAAGTAACACTCGGCCCCAAGGGGCGAAATGTTGTTCTTGATAAGAAGTGGGGCAGCCCGACAATCACAAAAGACGGCGTCACAGTTGCCAAAGAGATAGAGCTCGAAGACCCGTATGAGAACATGGGCGCGCAGCTCGTCCGCGAAGTAGCGTCGAAGACAAACGATGTTGCCGGTGACGGAACTACCACAGCCACAGTTCTTGCTGAAGCAATGGTCCACGAAGGTCTCCGCTACGTAGCAGCCGGTGGTAACCCGATTGCCGTCAAGCGCGGTATCGAACTGACCGTTGACAAGGCTGTCGAAGAGATCAGAAAGATTTCCAAGCCGGTCAAAGAGCGCTCAGAGATCGCTCAGGTCGCTTCCATCTCCGGAAACGACACCGAGATCGGTGAACTTGTAGCCGACGCTATGGACAAGGTCGGAAAAGACGGAGTCATCACAGTAGAGGAGTCCAAGGGTACCGATACCAGCCTCGAAGTGGTCGAAGGAATGCAGTTCGACAAGGGCTACATCTCTCCTTATATGGTCACCGACCCGGAGAGAATGGAAGCAGTCCTTGAAGACCCGTTGATCTTCATCCATGAGAAAAAGATCAGCTCCGCTGCCGACATGATTCCACTTCTTGAGAAGATCGCCGGATCACACAGGCCGCTCGTGATTATCGCCGAGGATGTCGACGGTGAAGCGCTCGCAACTCTGGTCGTAAACAAGCTCCGGGGCACGCTGCAGTCTATCGCAGTGAAAGCTCCTGGGTTCGGCGACCGCCGCAAGGCTATGATGGAAGACATTGCCGTTCTGACCGGCGGGAAGTTCCTCAGTGAGGACCTGGGCGTGAAGCTCGAAAACGTAACTCTGGATATGCTCGGCAGCGCCAAGAAGATCGTCGTCACCAAAGAGAAGACAACGATTATCGAGGGCGAGGGCAGTTCCGATGCAGTCCAGGGCCGCGTTGCAATGATCAAGAGACAGATCGAAGAGACAGACTCGAACTATGACCGCGAAAAGCTGCAGGAGCGGCTGGCGAAGCTTGCCGGCGGTGTTGCAGTCCTCAAAGTCGGAGCCGCGACCGAGACCGAGCTCAAAGAGAAGAAGCACAGGTTTGAGGACGCGCTTTCCGCGACCCGCGCAGCCGTTGAAGAGGGCGTTGTCCCCGGCGGCGGCGTTACTTACATAAGCATCCTGCCGATGCTTGAGAACATCGGCGAGACTGCAGATGAGAAGGTCGGGGCCGCAATCGTCCGAAAGGCGCTCGAAGAGCCGCTTCGCCAGATTGCAGAGAATGCTGGACTCGAAGGCAGCGTTGTTGTGCAGCGCGTAAAGGCTGAGAAGAAGGGCTTCGGCCTGAATGCCATGACCGAAGAGTATGTGGACATGGTCAAAGCCGGAATCATCGACCCAGTAAAGGTAAACCGCAGCGCTCTGGAGAACGCAGCAAGCATCGCCGCGCTCATCCTGACGACTGAGAGCCTTGTAGTCGAAAAGCCTGAAAAGAAAGCTCCCGCAGCCCCCGCACCGGGTGGTTACGAAGACTACGGAATGTAGTTTGAGGTAAATTGATGGCTCGGGGGATCCATGCCCCCGGGCCTTATTCTCCAGGGCATCCATGCCCTTAACCAATCCATAGACCGAGGCATGGTTCCCCGGTCAGTAATTCTCCGGCTTTTTCATTCTGATTGAATCTGCTCAACTGTGCGAGGTTGCTTGCCCAAGCAATCACGGCCTAATATCCTGTATTCCATCTGTTTCCCTGAAACTAAAAAATTCTTAGGATTTGAACTAAAGACAAGTGTCACGAGATCATTTGCAACAGAACCTTTTGCTGGCTCCAGATCATAGCCATCGATCCATTTGAATTCTTTAAGCTCTCTGAATATTATCTCGATATATGGTGTTTCCTCAAATTGCGAATGGATTATCAATCTCATATCACTTGGGGCAACATCACCATACATATCTCCATCAGTATCGACATAGCCTCGTGAGACTATACCAACTTCCCTAAGTAAGGCATCATGGAAGCTATCTACGAGCCATAAGAATCTATCCATTGCTTCTTGTGTATCAATAACGATATATTCTGACGACATTAAATTCGGCTGCCTTTCAAATCTCGCTGATGGGCCGAGGTATGGTTTCCTCGGTCTATCAGCGGATATACTCCTAATTATGCACCAATTACAGGAATCTCCTGACGGGTTCCGTGGTATTTGATTATACTGATCTCTTTTTGTACCAGAATAGTATGGAACGGAACAGGTAGACGATCCCACCAGTTTCCCGATTCGACTGGCTGGCTCCACTCGATACCAGCTGAGCAGAGGGAATCAAGAAATATTGATAGATTATCTGTGGCCAATACTTCTGCGGGGACTTTTCCGCGGCGAAGTAACTTGGATATTCTGCTGATATGAGCTTTGTTAAGCACGTCTTTACTGTCCTTTATCACAAGCACTATAGAATCGAATTCCAACCAAGCAAGATCAGTTATACAGTCATCAAGGGCATCAAAGTTCCGCCCGAAATAGTCAGGAAACTTGAGTTTTTCAGTTAGTTCATCGAAAAGCTCATCCTTCGTCCTCATAGATTTCCCCTCAAGGACAACCATCTTAAGACCAGGATTCTGGGCTTGCAATAACCTGATATTTTCTACAATATCCTCAAAATCACCGCCAAAGCTCATAATCCACGGCTCGTCAGGTGTAAGAAGAAAATCTAGATTCATAACGTCACTCCTGATTTCATAATGATTTAATCTTCAGCGCGTAATTTGCACTCTGATGCTCGGTGGAATCCAGACCGAAGCATGTATCTATTCCATCGAATATCTGATCTGAATGATTTTACCTAAGCGACAGTTTTGCTATCCTCAGGCTGTGTCTCGGAAGAAGAGGCACTCTCAAAACCCCATCGATCAACTGCATCTGTTCGCTGTGTGACGTCGCCTGCAGGTTCCAATTGAGCGAGGGCTGTAATCCCACATCTTTGAGTGAAATGGTCATATCGCGAACATCGTCAGCCCAGTTGTAGACCCCAATTGCGTGATACAGGTTTCCGCCTTCTTCTACGCTCACACGATATGCCTGAATCATACCTCGATCGTCCCAGAGAGCCCGATGTGAAACCGGTGTCCGCGGGTTGTGCTCATTCCAGAACTCCTTCACTGCGGCTACAGCTTCAGGAGACCATTGAGAAGGCAAGTCTGAAGTGAGAAATAACCCGCCAAAGAGTCCTATTGTGCCCGTCAGCAGATAGTTTTCCTCGAATGAAAGCGATGAATTCTCCGTTCGCATCAGAAAAACGTCCGGATCACCCAACCACCAAACACCATTGGTGCACCCCCAGGTAATCCATGCCCTCACGGTAGTCTGAACTGCTTCCCAGGATGTCTCGATGTCGCCGCCCAACCTTGCGATGTCCGCATAACCGAGAGCATATCGGCCCGGCACTCCTATACAGGCTGATAAGAGAATCTCATCACCGCAGGTCTCGCGGAAAAGCCGATACATACCGCGCAGGGTCTCAAATGACGTTTTCTTTCGGTCGAACGCCTGCCGTGCAGTGCTCACTGGATAGGTGAAGTCGATCTTGAAATACTTCCATCCCTCAGCGACAAAAGCAGCAAAGTTCTTCCTCATAAACTCCTGTGCATCGGGATGGTCAGCATCAAGATAATACGTATCGCCACCCCAGTTTGCAAAAGAAATCGCAAATTCTCCGCATGCCAGCCTTTGCAGCCATTCTGGATGTTCGGCTGCAATAGAATGCGTCTCGTGTATTATGCTGGGCGCAAGCCATAGCCCTGGAAGTGAGCCTTTAGCAGCGATACGGCCTGGCAGATCAGGCCAAATCTCCTTGAACCGCTCATTAGGGGCCCAGTCACCCGGAGCAACCTGAAAACCATCATCAATCTGGATGGTACGATTTCCTGAGCCAACCGGCCAATCAGCAAATTCATCGTTAGCTTGCAATATTTCTTCTGGAGTTATCTTCGTGTGAAACTGATACCAAGAGCAATAACCGGTGAGCGCAGGATGCGCATTCCGAACTCCTGCATGATTGGCACAGGTCTTCGCCCACAGACGAAACCCTTCTTGCCAATCACCGTACCACACACAGGCAGTTTCGAGCAACCGCTCCTCGCCCGGGTCGATCAGCAAGTTATCGAGCAGGACTCCGACATAAAAGGCTGATGGCTTTCCGGTTGTTTTATAGCCGATCTCGCCGAACGCAGTGCCGGGACCGACAAAACAAAACCCCCATCCTGAGCCATTCCATTCGGGGAGAAAAGCTGCGATGTCTTTGGATACCGCCCAGTCAGAGACATCGTGAATCGTATCGGGCATCCTCAGCCATTTAACACCCATTGAAGCCCAGAAAGCCTCAACATCCTGCCTGTATGATGGCAGTGAATCCCCTGGTTTCCGCAAAACGGGTTTTTCCCTTGATCCAAGCAGCTCAAGAAAGTTGAGGTCATCCGGGACTTCGCCGACAAGATAGCAAAACCTCGCAAGCTCCAACGGCTGGCTCGCATCGCTTATGAGTTTGCCGGAGAACTGCCAGGACCTTTGTTCTCCTGAACCACAAACCCTTACACGAGCAATTATGTCACCGAACCGGCATGAAAATTCAACAGCACCAGCTGTGCACTTTAAATCGTATAGGCTCTCAGCATCTGTAATCCGCCACTCTTCTTCACCGGGATATCTCCAATGCAGACTAAGATTACATCCCTCTATAACGGACCCACTAGCACTGCGAATGGTTATTCCGTTGTCGTTTACCGTAACTGCAATCGTCTCCAATTCAGCTGGCAAAATCTGAGTTTTCAAGCGATTCTCCTTCAATTAATGCGTGATCATCGTACGTCATCTTTTGCGTCATTTTAATAGATGAACATAATGCGCGAGGCGACCAACCAGATGGCTCGGGGGATCCATGCCCCGAGCCTTATTCTCCAGGGCATCCATGCCCTTAACCAACCCCTAGACCGAGGCATGGTTCCCTCGGTCTATCAACCGGCTCACTTTACGATCTTCAATGTCTTCTTTGCTGAGATTTGATCCTGGTAAGGTCTCAGATCGATGCTTGCACTGATCTTATAGGTGCCGGGTTTCCAATTCGAAGGTATTCGCACGGAATACTCACAGACTCCGCCTCACCCAAACTTCCCTTTACCGCTTTTTAGCCGCTTACCGGCAGAGTTATAGATGCTTACAACAGGTTTTTTTTCGCTGAAAATAACCACCTTCTCATTTTTTTGCTTTATATCAAGGGGAATCTTTATTTCCTGGCCGACTTTTGCCGTGACAGCGTCTTTTTCCGAATTAATAGATAAAGTGACAGGTCCGCCAGCATCTATTGTGACCGTTTTTTTAGGTTGGACTGTTATTTCAAGGTTGGCTCTCTTAAAAATGTAGAATCCTTTATCTGATGCCTTGTTTTGCTCAGGTTCGATAATGACAAACGGTGATGCCTTGTAAACACCGGCAGGGATCTGCGTTTCTTTGCCGTTATCCAGTAGTTCGAAAACCCCTTCTTTACCATGAATGGTGGCGTAGCACTTTGCTGGTTTATTATAGCCGTCGACTGCATTGAATTTTACCGTTCCACTTGGTCCCGTATATGGTTTAATCTCAATTTCCTCACCTGACGGTTTAACATTGATTATATAGAGCTTGTTACCGTAAGATGAAACGCCTCCCAGCATAATGGACTTGCAATCGCTGCATTCGCACTGTCCATTGTGCTTGCCTATCCATAAATAATCGTTCAAACACGGAGTTGTACCGTCTATTGCTTGATTGGATGAATTTTTCTCGAATAGCCCATCTGCATTCTGATCATCAAGGATGACTTTCAGGTCTTCGCCATCTGTCTTGATAACCCCGCTCCAGCCCGACCAGAGATTTATTGCTGCAGTGCCGGTTATATTGCCATCGTCGAATATATCGATCTCCAGCGAAATAGTAGTTTTGCGTATGATATTTGACGATGTGTAAGGTATGTCCAGTGTGAATTTGTCGGATTCCAGCACTTTGACATCTTTCCACATCAGTGGAGCGTTGTTGCTTTTCCTTAGCGGCAGCTTGATGGCCTGAGCTACATCAGTCAATTTACCTGATGTAGCCAGTGATATGTATGCAACATCGTAGCCTTTGCCCGTTCCATTGGACTCATCCAGAACCATCCTTAAGTAACAGTTTTCATCGGGTCCACATCGAAGATATTTGGCAGACTTCAGTCCATTTATGGCAGGTACACCATTATCCTGCGCAGCTACATCAAGTATTAAGGACTGGCAGATGGTTTTGCTGATGTCTTCGGATGTAGTCCAGGCCAGCTTATACGTTCCCGGCTGAAGAACAACAGCCTCTGATGGTAAGAGGAAGCCTGATAAAAGAATTACAGACAGAAATAGCCTTAAAGCGTATCTCACAGTCAACACCTCTCGTTTATGAATTTAATATCCGATAGACCGAGGTCTGGATCCCTCTGTCTATCAGTGAATGCTTAATCTTTCCTCCGCAGCATCATGCCGCCGAATCCACCAAGGCCGAAGAGTAGCGAAAGGATGCCCGAAGGCTCGGGAACATCAGATGTATAATGCCACAGAATTGCTTCTTCTTTGTTCGTTGAACTGTTATATGCATATCCTGACACGAATATATCCGAGCCTTGTATGGAAATGCCGGTTGCTAACGACTTACAGTATGTATCAGAAGCGAGAAGCGAATGAAGGTCGACCATGCTGTCTGCAGACCCAGCCCATATGGATGCCCGCTCAAGACCATCTGTATTGAACCAGCCGGCCTGATATCCTGATGATAATGCCAGTGCGCTGGATTCGACGGATGCGGCTGGGTTCAAATCTACCCAGCTATCAGATGTGCCGTTCCACAAGCTCGCATGCCGCCAGTAATCTGCAGTGGTGGCGTAGCCTACCTGCTGATTACCTCGGACAGCGTAGGCGCGTGAACTTATTGCGGATATGGGGTTCAGGTCACTCCAGCTTTCCGCAGTTCCACTCCATATTCCAGCATGATTACTACCGCTAAACGTAGCGTAGCCTACTTGATGGATTCCATCAGTGCCATAAGCACGCGAGTCGCCTGAGTCCTTCGGTGTTAGGTTCACCCAACTCTCAGCTGAACCATACCATAAGCTGGCGAAGCTAACTCCGGACCACGAGGTGTCATACATAGCACCTCCGACTTGTTGATTACCGTAGACAGATTCCGCGTTGGAACCTAAGACCCCTGAAGGGTTCAGGTCTACATAATTTTTAGATGAGCCGGTCCAGAGTATTGCATGCATATTGTCACCTATAAAAGCGTAACCAGTCTGCTTCTGTCCATCCGTACCATTAGCTACAGAATACGCTGAGCCGCTGGGGTTAAGATCGATCCACCCTGTGCTTCCCTGAGTCCACATAGAAGCATGCGTCCACCCCGGCCAGCCGTTTCCAATAGAAACTGATCCTACTACCTGATTGCCGTTAATATTTTTCGCACAAGCAAAGCTATTTTCTGGCTGGGACAAGTTCAAAACGTTCCAACCGGCATTTGCCGGAACCGCAAGTGATGCAAAACCTAGTAGTATTACAGTGAGAAGAACAAAATTACGCACAGGTATTCCTCCGAGATCAGTGAAACCGATTGTATACAATTAATGCTATAAAAAGGCCCGCAGGCACTACTTCAAACTGCTTATAACAGCCCCAAGTAGTGCTGCGGGCCAGCTTTTTTATAACCTACAGACTATCAGTTGTCAATATTTTATATGTCACTGGATGATTCCATTCGATTTTCCCGCCTTCAGCACTACCGCCCTGTCGGGGAGGGTGGGGAAGGTGAACCCGCCGTTGGTGTCGCGTTCCACAGGCAGTTCAGTCCCATTGCTGGTCACGGAAAGCGCGCCACTGGAGCAGATTATTCTGCATGGCTTCCCGAAATCGCTTGTTATCCTGGCCTCAGTGAGCGTACCGTCTTTCCAACTGATGTCTACCGTGAACCCGCCCTTTGCGCGCAGACCCTTCACTGAGCCAGTCTTCCATTTGGAAGGAAGCGCGGGCAGCAGGCGGATAGTCCCGCCGTAGCTTTGCATCAAAAGTTCCGCGATGGCGGCTGTCCCTCCGAAGTTCCCGTCTATCTCGAAGACATAGCCCCACTCGTTGTTCATCGGATGGGTATCCAGCAGGCTTTTCGTTGCAAAGTCCGTAATCAGGCAGACAAGGTGCTCGTAGGCAAGCTCACCTTCGAGGAACCTCGCCCAGAGAGCGCAGACCCAAGACCTGCTCCACCCGGTGTGGCCGCCTCCGGCCGCAAGCCTTCGTTCAAGCGACACTCTAGCCGCCTTATACATCTCCGGCAGTGTCTCCGGGGTCATCTGCTCTCCGGGATAAACGCCTATGAGATGCGACACATGCCTGTGGCCCGGCTCGGCTTCCTCATGGTCGTCCAGCCACTCCTGAAGCTGCCCGAATTTACCGGCTTGAAACGGCGGGATGCCATTCAGGATCTCATGCCACTTTAGACGAAGGTCTTCGTCGATGCCGAGTATCTCGCTTGCCTTGATGCAGCGTTCCATCACCTCGCGAATAAGGAGAAAGTCCATTGTTGCGCCGACACACAGGCTGACCGGCGTTGCTCCGCCTGCGAAGTAGTTCTCAGGCGACTGCGATGGGACGGTAACAAGCCTTCCAAGTGAATCCTTGACCAGATAGTCCTCGTAGAACTCAGCGCACAACTTGAGGAAGGGATAAACTCTATCTTTCAAGAGCTTTTCGTCGAGCGAATATTCGTACCGCCACCAGAGATGCTCTGAAAGCCATGCCGCCGCACCGGTCCAGACATCCCAACCGGGTGCTTCAGGGGTAGGGCGGCCCCAAATGTCAGTCTGGATGCAAAAACATACGCCCCGGCAGCCGTAAAGGTTCTTTGTGATCTTGGTCCCTTCTGGGACGCTTTGCTCCATGTAATTGAAAAGCGGCTCGGTGCATTCGGGAAGGTTGCACACCTCGGCAGGCCAGTAGTTCATCTCGACATTTATATCGTTGTGGATGTCCGAGTCCCATGGCGGCCGGATATCGTCGTTCCAGATGCCCTGCAGGTTGGCGGGCTGGTCGCACTTTCGCGAGCTGGAGAGAAGCAGATAGCGTCCAAAGTTGAAATAGAGCGGGAACAACCCCGGATCGTTTCCGCCTTTTCTGAGGTTGTCCAGCCGGACATCGAGAGGCAATTTTTCCGCTTCTTCATTTGCAGCAAGATTGAAGCTCACCCTGTCATAGAGTGGCTTGTACTCGGCAATATGCCGTTCTTTTAGAGTATCGAAATCCGCCGGGATTTTGTCCAGATGCTCCGAACACCACTTGGCAGGCTCCGGCTGGTTGTAATCGACCGCTATGGCAGTCACAAGGAGGAGTTCATCCGCACCGGACACCTGAATATTTGCACCTTCACCTGCGGCGATTTTTCCACCGGATGGATAGACTCTGGTCTCGACCGCGAACTCTATTCCTTCGACGAACCTGCCTGTAAAGCCGATTCCATTCGTATTTGACCACGGCTTGAGTTCACATTCGGGGTTGTCTACCCGTCCAAGCTCGATTTTTACACTGATTGCTCCCGGCTTATCGGCTGAGACCCTTGTGATTATGGCTCCATCGGCAGCGGATGCAAATGTTTCGCGCTTATATGTCACACCGCCCGCGCGGTAGCTAACTTCTGCTATGGCTGTCGATAGATCGAGCGTTCTGCCGTAGTTTTCTACATCTGCACGGCTGCTAAAGTGCAGGCGGAGGTCGCCAACCGGCTGATATGGCTGCACCCGCCGTTCATGCCCGCTCAAATGCTTTGTAGCAAGCTCCGCGCCTTCAACCCACTTGCCTGCAAGAAGCTTTTCACGGATTTCAGGAAGATATTGGTACTTCGGTTCGACAGTGCGGCCTTTCGTGACACCTCTCCAGAGGTTTTCATGATTTAATGCGAGCCGTTCGGTGTCCGTTCCCCCGAATATCATCGCGCCGATGCTGCCGTTCCCTATCGGAAAAGCGTCTATCCATCTTTTGGCCGGTTCGACCAGCCATAATGTGTCGCGCTTCGGCAGCAAGCAGTCCGAAGCAAAATCTGTGTGTTTAAATTGCAAAATCTGCTCCTATATTGAATTAAGCTGGACCGGGGCGTTCGTTCTGACGCTGTCGTCTGCGGCGAAAGCTATCAGGCTGGCTCGAACTCCCGCTTCTACCGTTGCCAAGGGCTTGTTCTTTGAGTCTATGCTGTCGAGGAATGATTTGACTATGGCCTCATCCCCTCCGCCATGTGCGTCTGTCTGGTTCAGATCTATCTCTTCCGCATCTTCTTTCCAGTAGTTTTGCACGCTCAGAATGCCTTTTTCCAGTTCACCGTGGAGGCAGCCGTCCGTCCCGTGGACTGTAATGTCTCTGCCGGGATCAGCGCTCATTGTAGATACACATAAAACGCCTTGAGTCCCATCGCCGAATACAATGTTAACCATCTGATGGTCCATGACATCCGAATCTGAATGGAATACGCATTTGCCTGCTTTCGCGGATGTTTTATCCATCAAGTAATTCCCATCGATACACTTCAGCGTTTCAGTTCCTTTATATCTCCAGGGGCAGGTTGCAAGATCGCAATCCACACACGCAGGAGGAGTGCTGCGATCCTTGCAGAAGTGCTGCCCGCCATGGGACCACACTCTCTCAGGCAAAGCTTGGCCTTCCTTGAACCAGCACATAAGGTCAAGGTCATGACAGCACTTTTCGTTCATGAAGCCCCCGGTATACTCCTGCTTGCGATGCCATGTCCGCTTGAATGTCGCTCCATGCTGCAGAGCGAGGCGCTCGTTCATCTGTATTATGACCAGTCTTCCGAGAACCCCTGAATCGATGATGGACTTTATCTTTTTATAAAACAGCGAATACCTCAGCACGAAACCTACCTGAATGGTCTTGTCTGTGCTGCGTGCTATTTTCAGTATTTCGAGGACATCCCCGCGAGTGGTCGCAAGAGGTTTTTCGAGGAACACATGGCAATCGGATCCGACCGCTTTTCTGAAAATATCCAGATGAGTCCATTCCGGTGTCATCACAAAGACGATATTAGCTTGAGTGCGGGGAATGGATAGAAGGGCTTCATCAATGGTTCGAAAGACTTTGGTATCGGGAGTCATAAACTCAGAAAGTCTGTGAGTGATTACCTTGTGCCCTTCCAGGTAGGTGTCAGCTATAGCGGCAACCTTTCTGCCGAGTGTCTGATGCAGCATTTGGGCGAAGTACAGTCCCCGTGCTCCGCCTCCGGCGATTATTATCTCGCTGTCCATCTTTAGGTCCTTTTGCCTCCTCGGTTAAGTTATTAGAACAATATCATATTGCAAGTGGCTTGTAAAAGATAAAATTCAGGGTAAAAATTACCTATAGATTTTCGGCTGATTGATTAACGGCCAATCATATATTATCTGTTGCCGAAAATCCTCCGGGAGAGTTTCAGGTGTAAGTTAAAATCAACAGATAAAACTATATCAGAGAATTGTTTATATAGCTGTAAGGCTGGTACTTTATCTCTTGAAACTCTATAATAGAAAACAGGGCGCATGCATAATTTTTCGCTGAAACCCTTGACACATCCCTGCTTTACGTGCAATCATGCGTTACCTGGCCTGTGGCGGGTAGACATATTGTGGCAACTATAGCAGAAAACCTGGCGGTCGTGCGCGGACGGATCACGGAAGCAGCCCGAAATTCGGGCCGCAAGCCGGAGGATGTCACTCTTGTAACGGTGACAAAGACTATCGGCGTTTCGAGGATTCAAGAAGCCATTTCCGCAGGCGCAAAAGACCTTGGCGAGAACTATGTCCAGGAGGCCATCGAAAAATGGAAGGCCGTAGAGTCTTCGGATGTTCGCTGGCACTTCATCGGCCATCTCCAAAAGAACAAGGCAAGGCAGGCGGTCGGAGTTTTTTCGACCATCCAAAGTGTGGATAATCTGTCCCTTGCAGTGGAGATAGGCAGGCGGGCCGAAGCTCGCGGGATAGTCCAAGATATACTGATTGAGGTCAAGATATCCGGAGAAGAAACAAAGTACGGCGTGTCGCCGGAGGACGCGCTGAATTTGGCCGGAGAGATTGCGGAGGTTTCTGGCGTCAGATTGCAGGGTTTTATGGGGATGGCTCCGTTCGTAGCCGATCCCGAAGAGACAAGACCCTATTTTGCCCGCCTTAAAGGACTTTGGGACAAGCTGCCGGATGAGCAGCGGCACTGGCTTTCTATGGGTATGAGTCACGATTTCGAGATAGCCATAGAAGAAGGTTCGAATATGGTCCGTATCGGTTCTGCCATATTCGGTCCGAGAGCCTAGCCATCCCTTTGGGGGAACACAAGCGCAAGTGTCTGATGTCAGGCAAGGAGTGGCCGCCCAACACCCAACCATGACCGGCACATCACCAGAAATGGGAGGGTACATACATGACAACTGCACCTTTGGACGATTACGAAGAACAACCTAGAGGTTTTTGGACCAAATTGAAAGAGCGAGTCGGACTCGGAGAGTATGATGAGTTCGATGAAATGCTGGATGACCCAGGCGGCACCCGGCGCCCTGTGACACTCAGACTCCATCCTTCCAGGATGCATCACATTTCCGTCTGGAAGTCCATTCAATCACTTGATAACGCTCAGGAAGCGGCAGATGGGCTGAAAGCCGGCAATCAGCAGATCGTAAACCTCGAAAAAGCAAGCCCCGAGATCTGCGGGAGAGTAATAGACTTCCTAAACGGCGTCACATATGCCCTGGATGGCTATGTAGAGAAGATCGGCGACAGGGTATACCTGTTCACCCCGGCTAATTATCAGATAGATGTGGAGAATAATAACAGCGACTCCACAGTAAGAAGCCCCTTCATGGGTGCGTAGGACAAGACAATGCCCGAAATAACGCGAAGGCTTGCCATAATCGGGGCGGGCGCGATGGGACAGGCGCTCGCCCGTGGCCTGATCACAGCTCATGTATATGCCCCGCAGGATATTGTCGCCGCGGACATAGACAAAGAACGGCTCAGAGTGTTTGCGGGAGCGACAGGGGTCGAGTCCGCCGGAAGCGTCGAAGCAGCATCGAAGTGCGGCATAATTATACTCGCCGTGAAACCCGGCGTAATGCCGAAAGTCCTCGATGAGATTTCCAGCTATGTTACACCCGAACAACTGGTAATCTCCATAGCTGCCGGAGTCGAAACAGCGCAGGTCGAGTCGAAGCTGAGGTCCGGCGTACCGGTCGTTAGGGCAATGCCGAATACCCCTTGTGCCGTAATGGCCGGAGCTGTCGCCATAAGCCGAGGCAAGAACGCAAGCGACGCGAACATAGAGCGGGCTGAAAGTATATTCGGAGCAGTCGGCAAAGTAATAGAAGTGCCTGAGCGTCTTATGGATGCTGTGACGGGACTCTCCGGCAGCGGGCCTGCGTATGTATATGTTTTTATAGAAACGCTTGCGGATGCCGGTGTTCGAGCAGGGCTTACACGCCAGCAAGCTGCCGTTCTTGCCGCTCAGACGGTTTTCGGCGCGGCGAAAATGGTTATAGATTCAGGTAAGCATCCTGCGCAGTTGCGAGACGCGGTGGCGAGTCCGGGAGGAACCACGATAGCAGGGATCGCCGCATTGGAGAGAGCTGCGTTTCGTGCTGCGGTGTATGATGCAGTAGAAGCCTCCGTGGAGCGCTCACGTTCGTCGTAGCGTGAAGGAGTTACCTGATGTCTCTTTTGATCTGGTTGGTGGCACTGGCGCTGCAGATCTTACTGTGGCTGATATTTATCGATGCGATTCTGTCCTGGATACCTTCGATTCCGAGTTATCACCCGATTGTCGTCTTCATCCGGCGGATCACAAGGCCGGTACTTAACATCTTCAGAAAAATACTGCCGCCGCAGAGGATGGGCGATGCCTACGTCGACCTTTCGCCGATCCTGGCTATTGTTGCGATCTCCATAATCCTGCGCATCATAAGGCAATTTTAATGGGTAACTGCTCGCATTTATACGCCACGCAGAACAGAAGATGTTGCCCTGAACAACAAAGATGTCACCATGAACAAACCGACGTCACCCTGAACTTGATTCAGGGTCCATTCCCTTCCTGGATTCCGAGTCAAGCTCGGAATGACGTTGTGGTAGCCTGGAATGACGTTAGTCTTTGGTATGGCGTGTAATAGAGATTGTAGAACTTTTACTTTGATGGAGTGACATGGAACTAAACACCGAAAACCGGGAAAAGGTCTGGCTCAGATACGCCATAGTTGCTTTTGCGTTGATTCTTTTTATATTTCTAAGGTCTCAGCTCGAAAGCGGAAATGCTTTACACACTCAACAGACTGAAGAAAGCATGTCCAGTATGTACTACGGCGATCTTCAGATCAAACTCTATTTCTACACCCAATATGCGCTGGAAAAAGGAGTCACGTTTTCCGGTACAAAGAAATCCGGCCAGATGCTTCCTTTGGCGTTTGATTTTTACCAAAAAGCGGCAAAGGGTCCCAGTCCGGCAGCTATCCGCCGCGCCGGTGTTATGTCTTATGAGCTTCACAGAGAAGGCGCAGTCGAGTATTTTGACAAATTGGTGGCTCCGGCAACGCTGAAGGGCCTTCAGCCGGAGGATGTCCGAAAGCTGCGGGGCGAAGCTGCCATGTGGCGCGATGTATACGCAGGAAAATTGACCGCGAATAAAGCCGATGAATACGCAAAGAGGATAAACATCCTGAACCTTGGGCCCGCAAGGGCGTTTGCGCTGGAGCATTTGTTCAGCCGAGTTAATCAGTTTGACCGCGCTCGCCAGGTTATCTCAGCAGGCAAGGAGCGAGCAGCCGTATCGTTTATGGCTACGGGCGGATTGTTTTTGGCGATTATCCTTGCCGGACTCGCCGGAGTGGTTTTCATAATCCTGTTTGCTATGAACGGGCGCAAGTGGATCGAACACCCCGCAGAGGAACCGGAAGATAGGACGCCAATAGCTAAGGTGCTTTTCACGGGTTTTATTGCTTATTTGCTTTCTTCGATTGCGCTGGGGCTGATCGCCGGAATATCTTTGTCTTCTACTCTGGAAAAGATGCCGTCTGATTCCCGGGTTTTTTATATCGTAATTTTGGAGTTTGGGCTCATCGTTGCAACCGGCCTGATCGGGCTTGGAGTGGTGTATCACCTCTTAAAGCAGCAGGGCCGCAAACTGGATGTTATAGGGCTTACCACGCGGAAATTCCTGATGAATATCCTCTGGGGAGTTGCGGGTTACTGCGCGCTGCTGCCGCTGCTTCTGGTTGCCGGATTAGTGTGGAATATTCTCTCCAGAATATTCTTCCGTGGAGTCGAGACCCCGGTAAACGAGGTAGTGCCGCTGTTCCTGTCCGGGAATACCGCTGTGATTTTTGTCGTTATACTGCTCGGCTCGGTGCTCGCTCCGTTTTTTGAAGAGATATTCTTCAGGGGGATGTTATATAACGCTCTCCGCGTGCGGATGAGCATTGCGGGAGCTCTGGTCCTGGCATCAGCGGCTTTTGCGATTATTCACCCGTTCCCTGGGGGGTTCCTGCCGATATTTGCCATAGCTTCAGTCTTCAATTTGCTGTTTGAGACCCGCCGCTCACTCGTTCCATCGATGGTTGCGCACGCAATCCACAACAGCGTCATTTTTCTTTTTATATATTTACTGCTGATTACGTAATAAAACGGGCTAATGAACTCGTTTTATACTGCCGATAACATGTGTAACAACCCATCACAATACCCTGCAAGATTGCTGGGCTAATTTTTTGGAAAACAAGCGAATTGGCACGAATCTTGCAAAACCTATTACCAGAGAAAAACATCTTTTTCTCCTTCCTAAAGTGTTGTGGCAAAATCGACGGAGGGCAAAACCCTCCACCCGTTGGATGGTAGTCCGGCGGGCTTTTTTTTGTACCAGGTATGGCTATCAGCTTTTGAACCGCGGAGACGCGGAATTATGGGAAACGCGGAAGGTAGAGGGTTACGGCATCTGCTCTTATGCTACGAGTCTCCACCAATCTCTTTAGAGTGCGGAAGCGCCAGCTTCCGCTTTTCTATCGACATACACTAACGGAAGTAGTGGCCGGTCTCCGTGCCGGCCATCGGCAGCTTTGCTGCCGGAATACCCCTCGTCCCAACCTTCTCCCGCAAGGTGAGAAGGGGCTGATTGTGCATATCTCCGCCAATCCCTTTTCGCGTTTTTCGTGCTTCTTCGCGTATTTCGCGATTCGACAAGGAAAATCTAGCGCTGAGAGCTAAGAAATCAGTATGAAGAACACCCTCTACTACGGCGATAACCTTTGGATAATGCGTGAGCACATGGCGGACGAGTCAGTGGACTTTATCTACCTTGACCCTCCGTTCAACTCTGCAAGAGACTACAATGTGCTCTTCAAGCAGGCTAAGAAAGACGAAAACCAAGCGCAGATTACGGCCTTTACGGACACATGGCAGTGGAGCAAGCGGCATTACGAGGAGTTTTTCGATGATTCTCGCAACGCCAAGCTCTTTGACCTGATGGAATCTCTCTACAGAATCCTCGGCCAGAGTGAAATGATGGCTTATCTCATCATGATGGCCCCGCGCCTTATGGAAATGCACCGGATACTGAAACCTACCGGAAGTTTTTATCTCCATTGTGACCCGGCTGCAAGTCATTATCTTAAGATATTGCTCGACGTTACATTTGGTCCAGCACATTTTAGAAATGAGATCATATGGAAACGAACAAGTGCACACAGTTCGGCAAAAAGGTATGGGCCGGTTCATGATGTCATTCTATTTTATGCAAAAGGCATCCCACACATATGGAATGCCCAACACACACCCTATACTTCAGAATATATTAGCAAATTTTACCGCCATATAGATACTGACGGCCGTCGATATACCCTTAGTGATCTTACTGCTGCTGGAACTCGTAATGGATCGTCCGGTCAACCTTGGCGCGGGATTGACCCAGCAACTAAGGGTAATCACTGGAAGTATAAAATCGAAACACTGGAAATACTTGATGAGGCAGGTCGCATCTATTGGCCTCAAAACAGTGGTATGCCTCGATACAAACGGTTCTTGGATGAAGTCAAAGGAATTGCACTTCAGGATATTTTTGATGATATTCAACCGATTTCCGCGCATGCAGCCGAACGTATGGGCTACCCCACTCAAAAGCCGCTTACGCTTCTGGAGCGAATAATCAATGCTTCTTCCAACCCTGGTGACATAGTATTCGACCCGTTCTGCGGGTGCGGGACGGCGGTTGTAGCTGCCGAAAAGCTCGAAAGACACTGGATTGGTATCGATATTACATTTATTGCCATCGATCTTATGATAAGCAGGCTCGCAAAGGACTTTGAGCTAAAGCGTGGGAAGGACTATGATGTGCTCGGAGACCCGAAAGACGCCTACTCTGCACGGAAACTCTTTGAAGAAAGCCCGAAACAGTTCGAGATATGGGCAGTCGGGCTTGTGGCTGGTGTTCCCCAGCCGGACAAAGTAGGAGACAGAGGCGTAGACGGCAAAGTCTACTTCCAGGACTTGCAGGGCAACCTCCAGTGGGCGGTCTGCCAGGTGAAAGGCGGCCACCTGACGCCAAGTGTAATACGGGACTTCGCTCACGTAATCGAAAGAGACAAAGCCGCGATGGGGTTTTTCATCTGCCTTGAGACACCGACCAAAGGGATGTACGACAGCGCCGAGGAATTGGGGTTTTTCGACTCTCCAAGCGGGCGCAAGATACCTAAGCTGCAAATACGCACTATAAAGGAACTGCAGGAAGAAAAAGAGTTCGATTTTCCCAGAGGTTACTCGCTGAAAAGCGGCGGTGGGAAGAAACTCGTAAGAAAAGGCGAGCAGACTGAGCTGGATTTATAGTCGGACAGGTGGACTAGACATGATAGCGGCGACTTCGGCGCAAAAAACGCGCCGAAGTATGGAAATCAGACATTGATCAAAGGAAACTGCCATGTTATTAGATGACCGAGATATACCTGATAATCAATGTGTAAAGTGTGAGCATATAATAGGCGCTCTTTCAAGAAGATGTAAGGCATTTCCAAAAGGTATACCTGAAGAAATCTGGTTTGAGGGTAAAGATCATACTGTACCATATCCCGGCGACAACGGCATTCAGTTCGAACCTATGATAATGAAGAATGTCTGACTTCTTTTGTTATTCTGAGCAATAGCTACGTTACTGAACTTAATTCAGAGCCTATTTTTCCTGGATCCCGAATCAAGTTCGGGATGACGTTGTGGCCATCCGGGATGGAGTTGTGATAGCTTGGGATGATGTTTAGCTATTCGGGATGATGTTGTCGGTAAGTCTCCACCAATCCCTTTTGCTTCGGACTGCTTGCTGCCGAAGCCGACACCGTAGGTGTCGAGTTTTGCGTTTTTCGTGCTTCTTTGCGTATTTCGCGTTTCAAAACTTGATAACTAGCTGCTACTTCACCTGCCGGGCTATTCGGACATCCGGCGGAGGTATATAATCGCGGTCTGTCACTATAGGCTTGATGTTTACCAGCGTAAACCCTACTAAATACGATCCGACGTACGCCACAATTGCACAACGAAGCATAAGCCTCACAAATTTCGGCTTGTACCGCTTGGACCATTCGGCTATGAATATCGGCAGGACAAGAAGTACCAGTTTCACGATTACGAATGCCCCAATTCCAAATTGCAGATAATATGCCATCAGGGGGTTCCCCTCAAAGGCTTTTTGATTAGCCATGAGATGCAGGGTGAACAGCAGGTCCCATAAGCCGATGCTAAGCAGTATCAAGCTTTCCCTCATAAACGTCATGGATATATACCTCTCATTAGTATTATTCCCACTGGGATCGTTTTCTTTAACTCTATGCCGGAGAGCATTCCCGTTCGTTTAGCTTGCAGGCTATTTGTGTAATAACCATAGCAGGGGGAGGCTTTATGCGAACTGTTGGATATATTGCAGCTTTGATACTGGCTATCAGCGTCGTGCCGGCCATGGCGATGCCGGTTGTGCAGGTTGCTGATGTCATCGGCAATCCGGTAAGGTACCGCGACGTCCGCGTCAAGCTGTCCGGCCAGGTGACTAAGGTAGAAGCCGACCCGCTGGCATCCGGCGGGGTAACCTATCTGCTGCAGGACCAAAGTGACCAGGTCATCAGGATAAAGTCGCGTATAGCGCCCAACCTGGACTCATATATCGATGTAGTCGGCATAGTCGTACAGGATGACGCCGCTGCAAAGCCGTATCTGTTGGAGGTCAAGCATGTTAAGGCCGGTATAGCACTTTCGGTGCTTATCGGAATAGGAGGAGTGCTGGTGCTCTCCGCGGTTGCGCTATGCTACCTGATACTTGTCCCGCGGCCTGCGGCAAAGAAACATCAGCCGAAGAGCGATGAGCCGGAGTTTGAGCGCCGGCCCATCATAACCCAGGTGTTCAGGGACGATCCGGTAGCGCTGCTTGTGGCGCTTTGCGGGCCGTATAAAGGCGAAGTATTCAAAGTTTACAACGGAACGAATACGATAGGCAGAGATGATAACCAGACTGTACAGCTTACGGACGATTCGACTGTCAGCCGCAGTCATGCGCGGATTGACGCAAGTGAAGGCAGCCTGATCATCAAAAACGAGAGTCATACTAATCCCACCAAGATTGAAGAACAAGACATAGACGAGAGAGAGTTGGCCGATGGGGACATTATCCAGATCGGGTCCACACGGTTCCGGGTTACGATCGTATCCGGCTGATGATCGCGGAATGCAGGTCATAGAGAGCATAAGGGCAGGCGGCGCATGTAATCCGGGTATGGTACGGGAATCGAATGAGGACCGATGCTTTTACAGGACATTTATATATACTGGTGAGCTGGGGCAGGAATATGGGCTTATCGCCGCAGTTGCTGACGGTATGGGAGGCCACGCCGCAGGCGAAGCTGCGAGTGAACGCGCTGTCCAGGTGCTCGCATCCAGGTTCGCTAAGGTGTCCACGAGCGATCAATCGAGGCAGATAAGCCCGGACTGGCCGTCGCTCCTGCGTGATGCGTTCAACCATGCCAATACCGAAGTCCATGATGAGGCAGCGCGCTGGCCGGGACGCGCGGGGATGGGCACGACGCTTGCTACAGTTATCATTGCGGGCGATGTGATGTATTTCGCACACGTGGGAGACAGCCGGATATATCTTGTCCGCAATGACAGGATCATCAGGTTGACGGAAGACCACACATGGGTTGCCCAATGTGTCCGTGAAGGGCGGATGAGCGCTAGAGAAGCTGAAACATCAGACCGGCGTGGGCAGCTCACCAGGGTGATAGGCCTGAACGATACAGTACAGGCCGACATCGATGCAGTGGGCCTCCGCCCCGGCGACCGAATAGTGCTCTGCACCGATGGGATAACCGAGATGTTGTCGGAAACGGACATCTCGGTTATTGCAGGCTCCCGAACCGATATGCAAAAGGCTGCTGCGCGGCTTATATATGCAGCAAACAGGGCGGGCGGGTACGACAACTCCGCAGCAGTGATTATCAGCTGCCAGGGGGAACCGTCCAAATTACCAGTCAAGCTCCCCAGGTTCAATAGAACGCCGCCCCAGTGGGCTGTCCTTGCCCTGGCGCTTATCATTGCTCTGCTTCTGGCGAACGGAGCGTATCTGGTAGGCCGGGTCATGAGCCATGAGAAAGTCCCTTCGGATCGAGAGATGACGATACCACTACCAAAACATAAGACGGAACAATCTGCGCCGCTTTCTGAGCATCATTCCGATGGCAGCGGTATGCTGGATTTGAGCGGTAAGCCAGTGGAGGCCGACAAGTGATGATAGGTTCCGAAATAGGGGGATGCAGGCTTACAGAAGCCATCGGCAAAGGTGGATTCGGGTCTGTTTATAAGGCTGTACAGACAGAATACGACAGGATCGTTGCGATCAAGTTGCTTCAGTCTGCCACATCGGACGAATCCCAATGGTTTATCGAAGAAGCACGCGTCGCGGTAAAGCTGGACCACCCGAACATTGTCCGCACACACTGCTACGGCTGCGATTCAGGCACTTATTTTGTTGTGATGGAGTGTCTTGAAGGCAAGACGCTGGATAGGGCGATTTTAGAAGAGCGTCGGATTAAGGCCGATGCAGCGGTTTCCATAGCCGGACAGATCGCGGCCGCTCTGGACTATGCGCATCGAGCGGGAGTCGTACACGGTGACCTGAACCCACGAAATATTATGCTGGCGCCGAACGGGCGCGTCGTAGTCGGGGATTTCATCGGAAGCAAACCCGGTGAGCAGGGCGGAAGAACAGTTGTCGGAGTGCCGGAGTATCTGTCACCGGAACAAGCGCGCGGGCTTCCGGCAACACCACAGTCGGATATATACTCCCTTGGCGTGGTCTTCTACGAGATGCTCACAGGCCGACCGCCGTTTTCCGAAGGCAGCGTGTCAGACACGCTGTTCAGGCATATATCGTCCGAACCTGAGCCGGTGGATAAGCTGAACCATGCTATCCCCGAAAGGCTCGCCGCGCTGGTTATGAAAATGCTCGCGAAGAGCCCTGATCTAAGGCCTGAGAGCTGCGAAGCGATAGTGGCCGAGGTCGATGCAATCAAAGCCCATAGCCCGGCTTCCGGCGAACTCCATAAACGAGAGCATCCGAACCCGGTTCTGGTAGCAGCGCTTGTTATTGTTCTGGGCGCGATCGGAGGAGTCGGCTGGCTTGTATCGCATACAGTGGCAGTAGAACGCGAGTTTGAATCGCTTGCGACTGTATCTTCGTCCGCTTCGGCAGTCGATGCGCTCAAAATATCGGCTAGTGAAAGGTATAACGATGAAATGCGCCGTGGCCGGGACATGCTGGATCGGGAGCGGTACCGGGATGCCGCGACCTCATTCCACAGAGCATGCAAGCTCAAACCGGATCAACTGGACCCTCATCTGTACCTTGCTTCGATCTTTGTCCGGCGTGATGACTACAGTCTGGCGAAGGCCGAGCTGAATGCCGTGCTCAAGATGGACCCGCGCAATAAGAACGCACTGTCATTGCTGGAGTATATTCGGTCGAAGGAAACAGGGAATAGGTGACAGAGAACAGAAGAATTGGGAATTCAGGAAAGATGATATAAATATTCACCAACTCCTCCAAATCCTGTATTCTACACTACTGCGGCAGTTCGGGCCCCCACCAGGTGCGGGCAAAGGATTTTTCCAACTGTTTGGCAGATACATGGCTCAGGTCAAGTCCGCTTATGTGTCTCGTCACATCTGTTATGAGCTCCAGCTTTGGTTCTCTGGGGCTGATCTTTGTCTGATACTCCACGAGCGATCTTATTTCCACTCTGGCTGTACTCGGACTTGCTGCAAACGTGGCTGACGCTGCAATGGCGGCGTATTTAAGCATGCTGGCCCTGGTCAGAGGCTTTTTTGAACCGGATAATCTTATTGTCAGCGTCAACACTTCCGTGCGTGGGTCGAACCTGACATCTTCCATGATTAACTTGTGAGAAAGAATAGCCGGGTTTGTTGCAAGGCTGGTAAGAATCCGCTGCTCTGCTATCGGTCTCGCAATAACCTGCGGATCGGCCTCCGTTGAGGTCGGAGGCGGAGGTGTCTGCATCTCTTCCTGGTGCTTTACAGCCGTTTGTTCAGTATGCGGCGGTTTTTCAGCCGGTTTCGATTGTTCTGCGCGGTATTTCATAAAAAGAGAGGTCATTCCGAACACAGCCAGAACAAGCACTGCAATAACGCTGAAGGAGACAATCCTGCTGAGGCTGGTGTTTCGCTTTGTGTCGCCCAGCAGCCATCCTCCAGTGATGTTTTCCATGCGCTCCTGCCTGCTTTTCTGAAGAAGCGCCTCGACTTGCTCCAGTTTCGCTGCGTCCAGTGAGCTTTTTGGCTTGATGTCGATTGCCATCTGATACCATTTGACCGCTTCCTCGAAATTACCCTTGCTTTCGTAAATGTCGCCCAGCAGGGAATAAGTATCGGGGTTATCAGGCATAAGCTTGAGCGCTTCAGTGCATTTGTCGAGGGCGGCGTCCAGCTCTCCCTTGGTTCGGTTCAGACTGGCCTCCGCAAGCAGTTGTGAAACTGCCCGTGACAGATCATCGTCCGTCCCATTCCTCAGCGATTGGCCGCACTTTGGGCAGAATAGTAATTCTTCATCTACGACTACTTTACAAGCATCGCAAGTTTTCATACGCCAGTATGCCCGAAGCCTCCTTCTCCCCTGGTTGTCTCCGGCAGGCTAGTGGATTTGACGAGCCTGGCACGAATGACGGGGCAGATGACCATCTGCGCGATCCTGTCGCCGCGACGGATGATTATTGCTTCGCTCCCCAAGTTGATTATAACCACTTGCACCTGTCCGCGATAGTCTGAATCGATAGTTCCCGGCGAATTGACCAGAGAAAGTCCGTGTTTGACCGCCAGACCGCTTCTGGGCCTGATCTGGGCTTCGTATCCATCAGGAACAGCGATACGTATGCCTGTTGGGACCAGAGTCCGTTCTCCCGGCATCAGAGAAAGCTCCTGAGTCACCGCGGCGAAGAGGTCCATTCCGACGGACCCCGCTGTAGCGTAGGAAGGAAGCGGTAAGTCCTGCGCTTCCTTCAATTGTTCGATCAGGACATCCACTACAGTGGAGCCGCCAGCTGTTCTTAGATTTTCTACTACCATATCTTACCTATAACGATCCTTGGGCACTAAGGTTCTGTTGGGCTTCTTCTGCTTCAGGTGTGCCCGGAGCGACTTCGATTACCCGCTTCCACAGACTTGCGGCTCGTTCGGAATCTTCCTGTTCGTTAAGCAGATAACCCAGATACAGAAGTGCAGTCGTTTCGTTAGGATTCAGTTCGAGAGTACGCTCGTATTCCCGTCTTGCGTCGTCGGACTGTCCGGCTTCGTCATACGCTGCTGCAAGGTTGCAGTGGTATGAGTAGTTATTAGGCTCAAGTGCCACTGCGCTTCGGAACTCATCTATGGCTTCGTTGATCTTATCATCTTCGAACAACTCCGCGCCTTTAGCGTTATGAAAATCAGCAGGGGACTGCTTTTCTTCGACATACGCTTCTTCGCTTGTTTTATCCACGGGGGAGGGGGCATTTGCCTGCTCTTCAAGCTCACGCTGGCGCTGCGCATACATCCCTCTATACATGTTCTCCGAGCCTATCTCTCGTCCGCAGTAACGGCAGCGCGGCCAGCCTATGATAATCGCGGCGCCGCAGGAAGCGCATTTGGGTGAAAGCGAAGTCCCGCAGTGCGGGCAGTAGGACATAACCGATGAATTAACGCGTTTGCCGCAGGCAGGGCATGTGAGTGCAACGGTTTTCGCTTCAGAACCACAGGACGGGCAGTAGTTAGCTCCAGCTGGAATCGCTCCAGAGCATACCTGGCAGATATCCTGGACATTAGCACCGCACGAGGGACAAAACGCATTATGCGCATCCAGCTCACAACCGCACGAACTGCATACCAGTTTCTGGATGCCGGACGAAGAAGCAGAAGCGGTAGAATTTACAGCAACCGGAGCGGCAGCGGTAGATATGCGCCCTCCGTTAGCTGCCGTTTCAGCTACGGAGACCAATTCTTTGATCTTTTCGGTGGCAGACTCGAATTTCGCTCTGTCATACGACGAAAAGTACACTGTGCGTTTTTCATCTGCTGCTTTTCCCGGAGATTTTATGATAAGCATTCCTCCAGTGGCCGATGTGCCGAGCTCTACATCCGTCACTTTGACCAATGGGTACGAAAATACCTCTATGCCTTCGGTCGGTCCCTTGTCTTTTACTACGGCTATCCGGCTGTTGGTGACAGCCAGCGCTTCTCCCATCGCGCCGGGAAGTGATATAAGTGTGGCTTCTCCAGGGCTTATTGTCTGTTGAAGCGCGCTATTTAGATCGGACGGTAAAAATTGAACGAGGTTATCCTGAACCATTCTTCACCTCATAAGGAATATTTTATGATTCTGGAGGCTCCATAAACAAAAAAATGGAGCTGGCGTATAACACACCGGCTCCATTCTACTCTACTTTATGTGTTTTTTCTACTCTATTGAGTATCAGTTTTACTATACTTGAAATGCATTAGTTATTGCCGGCCAGAAGTTCATCATGCTCCTCAGCGAATTGCGGCGGGCACTTCGGCATCTCAAATATAAAGCTGGACCCCTTGCCGACTTCGCTTTCGACCCAGATCTTGCCGCCATGGGCTTCGACCAGGTGCTTGACCAGATAAAGGCCAATACCGGTCCCTCCGACAGTCCTCGTGTCGCGGTTATCGACCCTGTGGAACCTGTCGAAGACCTTGGGAAGGTGATCTTTCGGAATACCCATTCCCTGGTCGGTGATGGCAAACCTTACGATGTCGTCCTCAGCAACTGCGCTGACCGTGATAGTGCCGCCCTTAGGCGAATACTTGATCGCGTTATTGGTAAGGTTCGTAAGAATCTGGTCTACCTTGTCTTCATCTGCAACTATGACCGGCAGCTCGTTCTTTATATCGACAACCAGTTTGTGTTTGTCCGTATAGCTTCTTTGGACTGCCACAACCTTTTCGATGAGTGCGGGCAGCGTGACCGGCTTCGGATTCAGGTCGAGCGCGCGCCCGGCTTCGATCCTCGATACGTTAAGAAGATCGCTTATGAGCCTGGTCAACCTGTCGCATTCCGTATCGATGATGTTATAGAACTCACGCTGCGTATCGAAGTCGTAGCATGTGCCGTCTTCATCCATAAGCAGCGTAGAGATGAACCCCTTGATGGATGTCAACGGAGTTCTCAGCTCGTGAGAAACTGTAGATACGAAAGCGGTCTTCATCCGCTCGATGCTTCTGATCTCTGTTATATCGTTGAAGATTATTACAACGCCCATGGCCTTGTTGTCGTCGCTTCTGACCACGGCGGTCTGCATCTGGTAGATGTTTTCCTTGTCTTCGCCGTCTTCTCCCGGCATAATGACGCTGACTTCTTCAGCCATATCAGAGACATCTTTGAGTGATGTGCGTATGATTTCGCATACATGCTCATTTTCGACTACGTCACTATAGAGCTTGCCGACAAGATCTGTCTCTTCTATTCCCAGCATAGTGCGCACCGAAGCGTTGCTCTGAATGATCCTGCCGCTCTCGTTGATCATTACCAGTCCGGCGTAGACATTCTCGATGATGCTTTCGAGTTCTTCTTTTTCCTCTACGACTTCACGATACATCTGAGCGCTTGCTATGACCGATGCTGCGTTTTTGGAAAGCCTTGTAAGGAGATTGACATCTTCCTGGATGAAAACATTGCCATCGCGCTTGTTGAAAACATGAAGAACGCCGATAGGCCTGGACTCTACTACTTTGTTCGTGTCTTCGTCCCGCTTCTCAATGATCAACGGTACGCATACGCCATTCCAGACGCCGAGAATTCCGACATTCTCTTTTATGGTACGGGGATCATTAACGGCATCATAAAGTATGATAGGCTTCAGCCCCCTGTAAACTTCTCCAGAGATGCCATGCGTAGCTCTTACACGAAATCTCTTTACTTCTTCGTCAGTGAGCCCGAAGGCAGGCTTTGCAGCGGCAAGATCGCCATTATCTTTATCGAAGAGCATAAAGACGCACTTTTCCGCCTGCAGGATCATGGCGACCCTGAAGACAAGCCTTTTTAGTGTTTCTTCGAGTTCAGTAAGTGATGTAGGCCCCTCTGTGACTTCAGAGGCGCGCACCTTTTCCTCAAGTTGTTTGTTTGCTCGCTCTAACGCGGAAATCGCAACTTTTTTCTCATCCAGCTCTTTCTGAAGAGCGTCGATACGCCCATTGAGCTGTTCCAATTCCTGATTACTCAAGACCTTCTTTACCTCGCTCATAACAACCAGTTGATCCTCTCAACCTGTACAAAATATCAACGACAGTCGCGTTGGCAGGAAACAAAAAATACCTGTCGCGCGACGTCAAGGGGAATCATACTGCGCCGGATCAAGCCGCACAAACGGAGGTGTTTTGCAGCTCTAAGGGGGAACTCATCGTGTATTCCACTGCCGCGAATACAGACATCATGATGCGGTTCTTCCGGCTGCGGAACACACTATTACCCGAAGTATTATAACACGCCCCGGATAACCGGTCAAACGGTAGAGCTGATTCTCTGGGCACACTCCTCCCCCATTAATATGACTGTTAGTGAGAGGATTTCGTTCCAGCGTGTGATGGTTCTCGAAGAGCAATAAAGAAGATGAAGGCTGTCAAAAGCGCAGTTGTCTTAACAGAAACGGGTATCAGGGTTGTTCACTGTTGATTGCTAACGGTAGATTAACTTGAATATTGTTAGCTTATGTCATCCTGAGTGTAGGCGAAGGACCTCAAATGTCGGAAGATTGAGATTCTTCGCTTCGCTCAGAATGACATGTTGCTATCAAAACTGAAGATTACCTAGAATCTCAGTGCGTTGTAGCTGACCCCTGCGGTAAAGTCTTCGAAATCTACCAACCCCAAGTCTACTCGTACTTCATTGGTGACCGCGATTCGGACTCCGCCGTTGAAGTGGGCATCGCCTCTCAGACCTTCGGAGACATACTCGACTATCCCGGTGAGTCTCGGTGTCAGCGTCCAATCGAGACCAGTGAAGAAGCCCTTAAGGGTGCCGGTGCCAAAGCCAAGGTAACCGCGCAGAGGCTTGGAAATGCCACCCGATACTTCTTCGGCAGCAGCAGTCAGGTTCTTTCCGAAAAGGACATAAAGGCCGGGGTCGTCATCAGCGTTCAGTTCTCCGGTTGCATCGACGACACCGAAAGTGATCGACGGGCGATCAACTGTCTCTGCCGAAACCCTGTATTTGGCATTGATTATAGCTTTGGAGTCATCATTATCAACAATTCCGCCGCTTACCGACAGGTTAGGCAAAACGCCAACACCAAAGGTGAAAAAGTTTAAATCGGTATCGTTGTCGCCGGAAACGTGATGGAACGCCGGAGTTACAGATCCGACAGGAAAGATGATATCGTCCGGTACTTCGATGAGTCCGCTCGTACCATAGATATTGGGCGCTGCGGCAGCCATTCCGACTGCAGAAAGGATGAGCGCTCCCGCCAAAACGGCGGTCAGAACCAGTTTTTTCAATGTTTCTCCTCCTATGCTGTCTCTGGAAGCCTCGCAAAAACCTCCGCAAGCAATAGAGTCTCCATGTTTCCTCATATCGGCACCGGGGATTGCTCGGACTTCCATACTTCCTGAAACAAGCAGACGCAAATTGCCGAGCTAGATTGCCCTTTATAGCACATGTGGTTCAAGTTGCATAGGAGCTATACTGGGGTAAGAATAAAGGGACTGATGGAAAATGTGGTAATCATCCACCAGTCCCTTCTTGCTGAAATCTGAGAGCTGACAGCTAATTGTTAAAAGCCGCCTGTGTAGCTTATACCGAAGGCTATGCTATCAAAGTCTATGGTAGCCAGATCCAGTCTCAGTCCGGAACTTATCGAGTATCTGAGACCTGCATTGACCATTGTGTTGTCGAAGAAGTCTCCTCCGTTTACGATCTCAGCCATCACACTGAGCTGAGGATTGTACGTCCAATCCAGGCTGGCGAATATTCCATCAAAGAACCCCGATCCGACTCCAATGGTTCCGCGAAGCGGCTTGGATGGAGTTTTTGCCACTTCTGTTGCGGTTCGTGTCAGGTTCTTTGAGAACAGCAGATAGAAGCTGGCGTTATCGTCTATTGCATTTCCTGATGCATCCAAAACCCCTACTGCAATCGCAGGTATTTTGGCTGTCTCATCCATGAACCGCCATTTTCCGTTTATCGCCAGGTCGGAACCATTGTCCTGTTGGTCCACTATTGTGGGCCCAATTTCTATACTGGGAGTGAGCCCGTATTCGTTGTGGAAAATGTTCAAGTCTCTATTATCATCGCCCCTGAAGTCTATGTTCGAGATCATGTGATATCCAATCCCGAACTGTTTATGAGGGACAGTCTTTTCGTCAGGCGTCAGTATGACACCTGATGGCCCTAAGTAACTGGGTGCTGCTTGTATAACCGATACTCCAGCAATCATCAGGATTGCGATAACCCATATCACTCTCATCGTCCTTGCCTCCTGGAACGCTTGTGGTTATATAGCAATAACCACAGGTCAATTGCGTCGTGTTTTTCAACAAAACTACCACTTGTCGTAACCGGCTGTGTGTCACAACACCGGTCAATCCATTTATACCCATTTGTAATGATAAAATGGCAGTTGGAGATTTAATTTAATAGGGAATAGGTGACAGGAGGCTGATGGCTGAAAACTGCTATGCGACCTGCAGTTCGGCGGACTGTATCCACCGGATGAGCGCATCCACGCAATCGGTATCGAACTGTGTCCCGACATTATCACGCAGTTCCGCCAGAGCTTGAGCAGTTGACATGGCGCTCCTGTATGGCCGGTTCGATGTCATGGCATCGAAAGAATCGGCAACACAGATAATTCTGGCGATCAAAGGGATTTTTTTGCCGGAAAGCCCGCATGGGTAGCCGGTCCCATTATATTTTTCATGATGATAAAGTATGCCGGGAAGTATCTTTTGGAGTTGCGGGACCTGCTTGACGATCCGTTCTCCTACTGACGGGTGATTGCGGATGAGCTCACGCTCGTAAGTGTCGAGCTTACCCGGATTGTTGAGCAGAGTATCTGGCATACCGATTTTTCCTACATCGTGAAGAAGCGCAGCGATGCGCACGTTGAACTTTTCTTCCGAAGTAAGCCGCAGTTCTGTGGCTATTCCTACGGCATATCGGGCTACGGACTCGGAATGGCCATGAGTGTAGTGGTCCTTCGCGTCGACAGCGGCGGCAAGCGCGGCTATGGTGCTGACGCTTGCACTTTGCAGGAATGTGTAAATCCTGCATGGGTCCATCGTTCCTCCAGCTCCGGGGACCCGATCATAACTGCAGACCGCGTTTTGTGACACATGCTTGGCATGATACATCGCAATATCTGCTGCCGACACGAGAGAGTCTCTTTGCCGGGTGTGAGCAGGACACTCAGCCACACCTATGCTGAGGGTGATCTTCCAGTCCTTTTTATTATCGGACTTGTCACCATTGGTGGTCAAAGACTCTTCCATCAAGTGCGGAGAGTGGTCCACAGCAGCGCGTACAGACTCGGCTAACCGCAGGGCTTCCTCCAAACTGGTCTCCGGAAGGATTACCGCAAACTCGTCGCCGCCGTACCTCGCGGCGACATCGATTTCCCGCACTTCGGACGTAAGGATTTTTGAGAAATTCCTTAGTATCGTATCACCGGCAAGATGTCCGAGGCTATCGTTGACCGCCTTGAAGCCGTCCAGGTCGATCATCATAAGCGATAGAGGACGGCTGTACCTGAGGGCGCGCTTCAACTCCTGATTGAGCCGGTCCTGGAAGTATCGATGGTTGTAAAGTCCCGTCAAACCATCGGTATTAGCTCGCTGAAGCAGGCTTGTCTGGCTTTCACGCAGGCTTTGTGTCATACGGTTCAGGCTTTCAGCCATTTTGCCGATCTCATCCTTGCTGTCGATCGAGATAACATGGTCGAGGTTGCCATCCGCGATGAGTTGTGTTGCGACGGTAAGTTGGTTGATCGGCTTACTGATCTTCGCATCGATCACAAATCCGAGCACCGTAGATAAAATGATCCCAATGCCCACCATCAGCCCGACAATGAACTGGAGATGTTTCTCCTCCTTTATTGCTTCTTTAGCAGACATATCGAAGCCGACGATTGTAACGGTGGTATTCCCGGATTTGACAGGAGCATAAGCTGAAATCCACGATCCCCATTTGTCCTGCCGCACAACCGGATCGACAATGGGTTTATCGAACGCGTGCTGAATTTCGGGGTAATCAGTTATATTCAAGGGGCATCCCACATGCGCGATCAATGATGGATTGACACCTACATCGATCACATAGTTCAATCGGTTCGACTTCGCGGCCCGCACAATGGTGTATATATGCCGAATCTTGGGATTAGCTTCACGAAAACGCTCCAGTTTACTGCGAATCAGCTTATAATCCCTGCCTTTCTCATCCGTCGGGCTTTTTATCCTTGAGTGAGCATCGGTATCGATCAAAAACGATATGCTGGATGCAATGTCGGTAAGATGCGTTCCTGCTGTAATGTGGGCTGTCGATGATATTTCCTTATAGAAGACCCCTGCAGTAAATATGACTATACTGATTGTGCAGAACCAGAAAAGCAATCCCAGCTTTTTGCCGAATTTCATCCATTTATCCTACTAGCGCCGACAAAATCTGCGGCATGATTTCAATCTAGATTATTGGGATTATTGACGGTTTTCTTGATATGGAACGGGAATTTTGTATATAAATCTGAACTGTTAACACATTCCGGCTGGAGACGAGAGAAATAGGGGACTTGGCGGAGGAGTAATTGCGTTGCGAACGTGACCATGCTATGGTATAATACGACTAGCTCCGATGGCTACAGGGAGTAAATTCCCGTTGACTGTAGAGCAGGAGGTCCAGATATTTGAACCGTTATTTAAGAAATATTGTTATTATAGCGACTATTGTTGGGTTGTTTCTGCTAGTTCGCGGAGGCAAAAGCCCATTTGGACAGATAGGCGAGAGCCGCCAGCGGATAGCCTTTTCGGCTGCCCGGAAGTATGCCATGGACGACAAGATCGTCAGTGGCGTAGTCAAAAAGAACACTTTCCTTGGTGAGCTGAAAAACGGGACCAAGTTCCAGGTAACGCTGTTTACGCAGGATGAGGCTAACCGTGATTTCTTCTCCCAACTGGACAAAAACAACATAAAATATACCATTGAAGACTCTGGAACGTCGGACATGGTACAGACAGTGCTGTTCTCATTACTTCTTCCTGTCGGGCTTATCGCAGTGCTTTGGATCTTTTTCATGAGGCAGGCCCAGGCCGGTGGAAACCAGGCCATGTCCTTTGGACGTGCAAAAGCAAAGCGGCTTGGAGAAAATGTCCCGAAGGTCACATTTGAAGACGTTGCGGGCGTGGAAGAAGCCAAGCGAGAGCTTGAAGAAGTAGTCGAGTTTCTGAGAAACGCGAAGAAGTTCCAGGCGCTCGGTGCAAAGATTCCAAAGGGAGTCCTGCTTCTCGGCCCTCCGGGATGCGGCAAGACTCTTCTCGCACGTGCGATAGCCGGTGAAGCGGGTGTTCCGTTCTTCCATATCAGTGGGTCGGACTTCGTCGAAATGTTCGTCGGGGTAGGCGCATCGAGAGTGCGTGACCTGTTCGATACGGCTAAAGCTAACCGACCCAGCCTGGTGTTTATCGACGAGATCGACGCGGTCGGCCGCCAGAGAGGCGCCGGACTCGGCGGTGGTCATGACGAACGGGAGCAGACGCTTAACCAGCTTCTTGTGGAGATGGACGGCTTCGATCCTAATGCGGGTGTAATCCTGATTGCGGCCACAAACAGGCCGGATGTCCTTGACCCTGCGCTCCTTCGGCCCGGAAGGTTCGACAGGCGTGTGGTGGTGGACAACCCCGATGCCATCGGGCGCGAAGCGATCCTGAAAGTCCACACGCGCGGCAAGCCGCTTGCAGAGGATGTCAAGATAGACAGCCTTGCCAGAAGGACACCGGGGTTCTCCGGTGCGGATCTGGCCAACCTTGTCAATGAGGCGGCATTACTCGCCGCACGGCTGGAAAAGACGAAGATATATATGTCCGACTTCGAGGAGGCTATAGATCGCGTGGTAGCCGGGCCGGAGCGGAAAAGCAGGATCATCAGTGAAGAGGAAAAGTCGATGGTGGCTTACCATGAGGTCGGTCATGCGCTTGTTTCAGAGATTCTGCCTTATGCAGACCCGGTTCACAAGATATCGATCCTTCCGAGAGGAATGGCGCTCGGTTACACGATGATGTTCCCGATTGAAGACAAGTATCTGACCACAAAGACCGAGCTTTTGGACGATGTTGCCGGACTGCTTGGCGGAAGGGTCGCGGAGCAGCTTGTGTTCGGAGAGCAAACTACGGGCGCGAACAACGACCTTGACAGGGCGACCGAGATTGCACGGTCTATGGTCTGTGAGTTCGGAATGAGCGATACGCTCGGGCCGCTGACACTCGGCAAGCGCCACGCGAACCCGTTCCTCGGGCGTGATATAGGCGATGAGCGGAACTATAGCGAAGAGATCGCTATGTCCATCGACAAAGAGGTCAGAAAGATCATCGAGGCCGGTTACAGCCGCGCGAAGCAGATACTGACCGATAATCGTGAAAAGATGGATGAGATCGTCAAGGTGCTTCTTGAGAAGGAGTCGCTTGACCGCGAAGAGTTCCAGGCTCTGATGGCTGATGCCAAGCTGCCCGATCACAAAACGGGGCAGGAATCAGCCGAAGGTCCGTCTGCCGAAGGCGAGCAGTGCCAGGATTCACAGGCGTCGAAAAGGGTTCCCGATCCAGCTAATCCTCGGCTCGAACCAGGAATGGCGTAAGAGCAAATAGCTTATAATACAGGTCAAATAAAGGCCCCGGAAGTAATTTTCGGGGCCTTTGCTTTTAATGCAAGGGGATTACCCTAACTGTATTCCATACTGACACTGGTAGAGGTGCATACTTGGAAACGAAATCCTCCTCAGCAGATAGTTTGTTATCGAAACCTATCAAGTGGAAAACTCCGAAGCGCTATCTGGATGCTAATAAAGAGGCAGTCTCCAAAGAAGGGGCCGAATTCCTTAGAGAAAAGTTTGTTAGTTGCCTTATAGAAGCAACTTTGGGAGCGTATACATATCAGCTCTTTAAAGAAGGCAACTGGCCATTATTTGCCTTGACCGCAGCGATATTTCTTTTGTCGCTTTATATTATTTACACTCGTATTGCCCGCAACCGGGTAATCAACATCGCGAGCGAAGTCGAACTCAGGCGTAATCTCATATATCTAGGGATTGGATCTCTGAACTGGCCGGATATAAACTGGTATCAGCCTATGCCGGTTGAAGGCTTTTCCGATCTCAGATCTATCGAGATCAGTTTTAAGAGCGGGGATAGAGCCCAGATGCTGCTCCTGGTGTTCGATCCGAAGGATGTGGATGAAGGCGAGATAATGGCTTTCATGAAAGAAGCGATTGCTTTCCATTGCGAACGGCATATAAAAGCCTCGCGGTTCTTCAGGTAATCTTAACATGGGCAACATATCAGCAAAGCGGATTCTGATCGCATTAATGGTCGTTACAGTTGTAATACTCACCATTGCAGGCGGGTTTTGGGTTTACATGAATTACTTTACGAGAAAGAACGGCGGGCCTGGGACGAAGATTGTCAATGCAAGTGACATCCCGGACCGCGAAAGCTGCGTGTTTTCGATGCCCGGCGATCCGTCGCGTGAGTCGAAACCCCTTGAGGAGCTTCTCCCATCCGGCTGGAAGCGGATGAATCGCCGGATAGTAGTAGATAAATCCAGCAGGACTCTAAATGTATACACTGGTAAAAGGCGAGTTAAATCATATTTTATAGCGCTTGGCTACAGGCCTGAAGGGCCTAAAGCTAAAAGGGATGATGGCAAGACACCCGAAGGTGTCTACTATGTCTGTTCCCGCAATCCCAGAAGTAACTATGAACTCTCACTTCTTATAGCCTACCCTGGTAAGGCCGAGGCTGATAATGGGCTCAAAAATGGGCTTATAGATAAAGCCGTGTACAGCTCCATCACCTCTGCTCTGAGTGAAAAGCGGACTCCTCCCCAAGATACAGCTCTCGGAAGCTATATATGCATCCACGGCGGCGGCATCGGCGAACTTGCGAGCGATTTCAGCAAAGCGCGCATAAACGACTGGACCCAAGGCTGCATAGCAATGAGAAGCGAGGACATCGAAGAAGTCTACGACTTCGCAGATCCCGGCACTACGGTCGAGATCAGGCCGTAGAATATTCCGTTTCTACCGCATCAGCTTGTTGGCGCGGTTATCTGATATTTTCGCCGTATCGTTTTTGATGTGGGACAGGAATGTCCCGATTGCAAAGCCAAATAAAAGCAAATTGATCACAGCCAGAAGGCATTTGCCATACTTCACTGCAATCGGCCACTCGACTCCGGCTGGCTGGCTAAAGAGATAAACCAGCAATATATTCAGTGCTGCGATTACCGAAACAGCGAAATACAGGATAGCGTAGCGGCGGTTAACCATAGGCAAGAGTGCCGAAAAGCCTACAGCAGTCAAGATGTAACGTGCGCTCATCCCTGTCAGAATATGGAAAGCTCCAAACCATGCGAGGAAGAATCCGGCTATCAACACCGTGAAGTTTTTTTGTTTCTTCCACTTCAGCATGATAAACAACAAGAACCCCATATATGCCAATTGTCCCACCAGCTTGCAACTGGCTACTCCCAAAAAAGAGCCATGCCCGGATGATAGGTTGGGGGTACCTGTTACGATAGTTTCCAGTGTCTGATAAAGACACCAGAAATTGGCAGCTTGAATCGACTTGATTGGAGAGACATCCGAAGCTGCAAATAGTGTTTTTGCCAATGGAACTGCGGTGCCGACTATGATGAATGGGAGAATTACAAGTGAAAACGCGACACAACCCCACAGGACACTCAGGATGAACTTTCGCATACCGCCGTATACTATCAGGCTATATATTATTAACGGAACTGAAATAATGATCAGTGGTTTGATCAGTAAGGCAAAAGCGAGTATAGGACCGACTGCCCACTCCTTGCGGTTAACCATACACCAGATCATGCCCAAAACGCAAAGTAACAGAATCGGTTCCCACTGGCCGAATACCGGGCCATTCATAAGCAAAGCCGGGTTGAATGCATATAAAACAGCACAGTAGAACGCGATCTTTTCGCTTTGATACTGCCGGACAATCGCCCGAACGATATATGCTCCAAGTGCAGTAGCAATTATCGGCAGCAGTTTCAGCATCAGGACCCATAACTGTGATGCTGGGCTTATACCGAAAAACGAGCCCAGGTAGTTCGTTATAACGCAAAGATACATTCCCAGCGGAGGATAAAGAAAGATGCCTTTCGGCGGGGTGTCATAAATGTGTAATAACTTGTTGGTGAAACCGTATTGCCCCCAGCTGGTGAAACAGTTGATATCCCCCTTGAAGCCTGTTGTGAAGTATGCAAGGATTATCGATAAAACTACGGAGCAGGCGATGAGCAGATGGAAGACACGGCGACTCCGCGGTGCCGCAGTCGATGGCATGGTATTATTTTTATGCATCGGCTTCTTGTAATTCACTTGTGATGCCTTCTTCTGCTTTGAATCTCTAATTATATAATGGATGATTCCATACCTTGCCGTAAATAAGACCGATGTATTCGCCGACGATCACAATCAGACATCACCGTTTAGTACCTCCAGAAGACGAGGTGCTGCCTTCGACCGGTTTGACGAACTTGGGTTGGCTCCAACCGCGGATTTCTTTGGGGTTTCCCATGTAATCTTCGTCGTATGTAAGCAGGACTTCTTTGCCCTTTTCGAGTGAATCGAATGTCTTCTGGTCTACGGACTTACGCATCTTTTTCCCGATTACCCGGAAGACAACGTATCTATCGATCTTTCCGTTCTGCTGAATTATTTCCTTATCGACGATCTGCGAAAGGGTGTGCTTAGGCGCTGCTGCTGCTTTTTTGACTTTGGACGGACGAAGCCCCCGTACCATCCCATAAATCATGAGAACAAGGGCGGCAACTATCAAAATTACAACCACTGCTACCCACCGTCTGGACTTTTGCGCTTCTATTTGTCTTTCTCTGCGCCGTTTTTTCCAGAGTGGTTCTTCATTTACTATGTTCTTACGATTTTTCAATCTCGATACTCCTCAATTTATTATTCGTATAGCGGCGTAAAAGACGGCTATCTGAACCAGAATGATAACCAGCGCGATCAGTAGCCGCGCAATAAACGAAACAGCTCCTGCAGCGGGAGTCGAGTCTATCCCTGCTGAAAATCCTGAAGAACGGTCCGTGAGTGATCGAACATAAAGCAAAAGCCAGGTGAAGAGTACGGCAGCGGCAGGGAAGAAGCACCTGAGTGCAAGGTTTCCCCTGCCCAGATGAGAAACACAGACAGCCACGCCTGCAACCGGAACAGCAAGCGCCGCAAATACGGTCTTTCTGGAGCGGAGTAGCCTTACGAACTCCCAATAAGCAAGTACAACGGTCCGTGACATTAACTACCCTCTATTCTGTCGAGTGCGTCATCCAGCGTAGGCTGCCTTAAGTACACACAGCCTACATCTGATTTGAGCTCTGACAGCACCCATGCGGCGTCCGAGTCCGCATCCGGGCTTTTGATCTCGATTGTTCCGTTGCGCTCGGTCACTGCTGCGCCAAAACGGTCTCTCAGCTTGGAATTGATCAGCGGGCCATGTATCGACTCAACGACAACGACTTCATTCTGCACCGCGCTCAGCAGTTCTCCGGGTTTACCGGCGAATACAAGCCTCCCTTGCGAGAGCACTGCCAGCTTATCACAAAGCAAAGCCTCTTTTGCAGACGATGTGGCGATGATAAACGTTGAACCCTGCCGTTTCCTGGCGAGGATGTATTCCCATGTCTTTCGCCTGGTAGGGTGGTCCAATCGCTCTATCAACCCGTCGATAGCGGTGATACGTGCATCGGAGATAAAAGCTCTGGCAAGCTCGGCTGCGCACTTGTGTCCGTCTGAAAGCTTGCAAACGCGCCTGTTCCGCACGTTTGAAAGCCCAAGCAGCTCAAGGAACATCGCGGTCCGGCCCATTTTGCCTTTTCGCCGTGTATTCCAGAGCGATGAGAAGAGCCTCAGGTTCTCGATGACTGTGAGCTCTGGAGCAAGTCCTGGAGTCTGAAACGCGATGCTCACCTGCGAATCAAGCCATGCCGGATCATCGCTGCCTGACGACTGCAGGACTACTGTGCCTGCAGTCGGCTGGTTCAGTCCGGCAATCAGCTTGAGAAGTGTCGATTTACCTGAGCCTGAACGTCCGAAGACGCCGAATATCTCTCCGCTGGGAATTTCCAGGCTGATATTCTTTAGCGCCCATACCTGCCCGATACGCTTGTCAGCTCTATCGACCGCTATACTGTTCATCCATCACAATCCTCACATGTCAAAGTATAAGCTGTGCGGCAATGAGCGTCAACAGGTGATTCTTCATGTTTCAAGCCCTTCTGCAAGCGGGAATACCGATTGCAGGAGGCCGGCGGGTTGCTTATTCAGTATATTCCATTCATCATTCTCTTCATAATCGCGGCCGGGTTTGCAGGCGTATCGATACTCTTGTCACGTCTCCTGGGCCCCAAACACCCAAGCGCTGATAAGCTTGAGCCTTATGAGTCCGGTATGGTCCCCATCGGCACCACAAAAAGCAGGTTCCAGATCAGGTTCTATCTGGTCGCGATGTTTTTTATACTCTTCGATATAGAAATCGTCTTTTTGTATCCCTGGGCTGTTATTTTTCTTACAGCCGGAGCTGCGAAGGTCTTCTTATTCTTCGAAATGCTTGTTTTCCTCGGCGTCCTTGTAATCGGCTACATATATATCTGGAAGAAGGGCGCGCTCGACTTATGCATAGGTGAGTAGGTGCAATGCTGTCGCAAGAATCGAGAGCCCAAATAGAAGAGAACGCAAAGAGATTCCCCTCAGCCAAATCGGCTATCTTGAATGCTCTCTATGTGGTCCAAAACGAGGAGGGTTTTGTGGCCGAAGACGGCATGCAGGAAATCGCCGAACTCTTGGGGATGCCTTACACCGACGTCGAGGCAGTAGCGACCTTTTACACGTTGTTCCAGAAGCAGCCAGCCGGTAAGTACAGGCTGGATGTTTGCACGACACTCACCTGTTCACTCCTGGGCGCGGAGCATCTGATCGATTATTTGTACAAAAAGCTTGGAATCAAGGTCGATGAGACTACGCCGGACGGGATGTTCACGCTGAGAGCAGTTCAATGCCTGGGGGACTGCGGAAACGCCCCCGTTATGATGGTCGGCGACGCATATTACGACAATTTGACGCCGGAAAAGCTCGACGGCATCCTGGATGAGCTCAGAAGAAAGGCCGGAGAGAGCGGATGAGGATACTATTCAAGCATCTGGATGTGCCTGACATAGATAACATTGATGTATACATCCGCGAAGGTGGCTACTCTGCGCTCGAGAAGGCCATCAAGCAGATGAAGCCTGAAGAGGTGACAGATGTCGTCACGAAATCGGGCTTGAGGGGACGCGGCGGCGCGGGTTTCCCCACCGGGAAGAAGTGGGAGTATATTCCGAAGGACCCGAACCTGAAGAAATATCTCTGCTGCAACGCCGATGAGAGCGAACCGGGCACATTCAAAGACCGTGAACTTATGCTCAGGAATCCTCACCAGCTTATCGAGGGGATGATCATCTGCTGCTATGCAATCAGCGCAGAGCGGGCGTTCATATATATTCGCGGCGAGTATGTAGAGCCCCTGAGAAAAATGGAGCAGGCTCTTTCTGAGGCTCGCGACCGTGGATACATCGGCGAGAATATCTTAGGGTCCGGGTTTAATGTTCAGATACAGATGTACAGGGGCGCAGGGGCATACATCGCCGGTGAGGAGTCGGCGCTTTTGAACTCGCTTGAAGGACAAAGAGGCGAACCGAGGTTAAGGCCGCCGTTTCCGGCGATCAAAGGGCTTTATGCCGGGCCTACAGTCATCAATAACGTCGAAACCCTCGCAAATGTCCCGCATATCATCAATAACGGTGCCGAGTGGTTCACGAAAATCGGGACGGAGAAGAGCCCCGGAACGAAAATATTCAGCGTGAGCGGGCATGTCAATAAGCCAGGCAACTACGAACTGCCTATGGGCGTAACTGCCCGCGAGCTGATATTCGAGCATGCAGGCGGGATACCGGGTGGAAAGCGCGTGAAAGCGTTTATCCCCGGCGGGTCATCCGTTCCTATGCTGACCGAAGAGCATCTGGATGTACAGTTGGCATATGAAACGCTCCAGGCGGCCGGTTCGATGCTCGGCTCCGCGGGGTTTATGGTTCTAAACGAGGACACCTGCATCGTGCGCGCCACATGGAACATGGCGAAGTTTTATGAGCATGAGTCCTGCGGGAAATGCACTCCCTGCAGAGAAGGCACGCTCTGGATGAGAGAAATGCTCGAAAGCATAGAAGAAGGAACGGGTAAGATCGGTTATATCGACAGATTGGTCGATGTGGCGAAGAACATTGACGGGCGGAGCTTTTGCGGGCTCGGTGACGCATCAGCCCAGCCGGTCGTATCGAGTATAAAGTATTTCCGAGACGAGTACGAAGCACACATTAAGGAAGGCAAATGTCCTTTTGGAGGGTGGGAAGGTCATGGGTAATAGGTCATTCCGAGCTAAGGAGTTTCCGGTAGTATCGGAAACTCTCCCGGAAGATTTTCGGCCATAGCCGAAAATCCATAGACTCGGAATCCAGGATGAAAAATGGACCCTGAATCAAGTTCAGGGTGACGTGATTCAGGGTTCCTATTCTATGCTTCAGGATTCTTTTCTTCCCGAAGCACATTTTCCACCAGTTCGATAATCCGGCTTCGGCGTAAAATACGCGCCGAAGCATACCCTAGATTATCCGTCACCTGCGGTGCTCCCCGTGGTTCGGTGAGTCCACGGGGTTGATGGCCGGCGCGGAGACCGGCCACTACATCTATTTAGAAAATGCCTGAAATAGTTATCTACATAATTGTAAAACTGATATTGGTGGTTGTGGTCTTCACGCTCTGGATGCTGATGGTCCCGTTTATGATCTGGCTAGAGCGGAAAGTGATCGCAGACATCCAGGTGCGTATCGGGCCGAACAGAGTAGGGCCATTCGGCATTTTGCAGCCGATAGCCGATGCCCTAAAACTCCTATTGAAGGAGGACATTACGCCCGAACGGGCTGATAGGTGGCTCTACACTCTCGCACCTGCGATGCTGATGGTCCCCGCGCTTCTGGCTATCGCGGTAATCCCCATCGGCGGGATGCTGACGATTGCCGGACGGAGTTTTACGCTTCAGATTATGGGAGAGTATCACGGGCCAAGTGGGTTTTATGTCCCTGAACTCGATGCAGGAATACTTTTGGTGCTCGCACTGTCAGCACTCGGCGTCTACGGGATTGTAATCGCCGGATGGTCATCGGCGAATAAATATTCGCTTCTCGGTGGTATGCGTTCGTCGGCACAGATGCTCTCTTACGAGCTTCCGCTCGGGGTCGCGCTTATCGGGCCGTTGATACTTGCCGGAACGCTTAGGTTGAACGGAGTCATAAACGCGCAGGGCGCAGCAGGGATATGGTTCATCATCCCTCAGCTTTTAGCGTTTGTGATTTTCCTTGTATCAGGAACGGCAGAAGTCAACCGGGCGCCCTTCGATCTGCCTGAAGCCGAGCAGGAACTGATCGGAGGGTATCACACGGAGTATTCCAGCTTCAGGTTTGCGATGTTTTTTATGGCTGAGTATCTGGGTATGGTGACAATCAGCGCAATAGCTGTGACCTTCTTTTTAGGTGGCTACAGGCTCTTTACAAACATTGTGTGGCTTCAGCCGGTATGGTTTGTGCTCAAGCTGATGCTATTCCTTTATACATTTATCTGGGTCCGGGGGACGTGGCCCAGAGTCCGTTTTGACCAGTTGATGGGGCTTGGGTGGAAGATATCGCTTCCGGTGGCGCTGCTGAACGCAGGTATCACGGCTTTAGTAATAGCGTTCTTCCCGAACAGGTCCGTTCTGATGCTCAGCATAGTGAGTGTGGTTTTGACGATAGCCGGATTCTTTGTCTCTTCATACCTCTTCAGAAGAGGAATAAGGCGCAGGATGGCGGGAGAGAGGATTTAGGGGTTACTGGTGGAGAGTTGTGCTTCTCCCCGTGGTCCGGTAGGTCCATGGGGTAACTGCGGTCCCGAAGCATGGGTTATGGGAAATACGTCATGCTGAGCTTGGCTCAGCATCCAGGAAAACAATGGACCCTGAATCAAGTTCAGGGTGACGTAATTGTTGTTTAGGGTGACGTCTCTACTAATGACTGAAAAATGCTTACCGAACTGATAATATTCATCATTCTTGGAGTGGTTTCTGTAGGAACGGCGGTGGCAGTTGTGCTTTCGAAGAACCCCATATATGCCGTTTTGCTCCTTGTCGTCAACTTTTTCACGCTTGCGATGTTCTATCTTGTCCTTTCTGCTCAGTTCATCGCATTCATTCAGGTGTTGATCTATGCCGGAGCGATTATGGTGCTTTTCCTGTTCGCTGTGATGCTCCTCAACATGACCGGTGCAATCGAAGACGTGCGGGACGAGCTTCCGGCTCAGAAATGGCTGGCCGTTATATTCGGAATGGTTCTTCTATTGCTTGCAGCAGCCGCTCTTTTGACCGGAGCGTTTAAGACTGTCCCCAAGGGTGGGCCATTGCCGGTAAATTTCGGCACATCCGCACCGATTGGGAGGCTTTTATATACAGATTACCTGCTGCCGTTCGAGGCGACAAGTATACTGCTTCTTATTGCGATGGTCGGCTCGATTGTGCTTGCGAAGAGGAGGCGCTGAGGTTATGCTTCCGGCTTATTATTACCTGATTTTGTCCGCTGCGCTCTTTGTGATAGGCGCGCTCGGCGTTCTCATCCGCCGCAATCCGATCATTATGTTTATGTCCATCGAACTGATGCTGAACGCGGCTAATCTGGCATTTATCACTTTTTCAAGGTATCAACGAACGCTCGATGGGCATATTTTTGTGTTCATAATCCTGACGGTTGCGGCTGCAGAGGTCGCCGTAGGCCTTGGAATAATCGTATCGATCTTCCGGTTGAGCGGAGACATAAACATCGACGATCTCAACTCGATGAAGGGATGAAATGTTTGATTACGCGTGGCTCGCACCGGGGTTGCCGCTTATCGGCACCATAATAAACGGGATATTCGGAAGGGTCCTGCCAAGAAAGCTTGTGGGAGCCATCGCATGCGCACTCGTCGGCGGAGCGTTCGCGGTAGCTGTCGCAGTCTTTCTGCAGCTTATCCGTATGCCGGTAGGCGCGCGCCATGTCACGAGCACGCTTTATACATGGGTGGCATCCGGGAGCCTCAAAGCCGATGCGGCAATACTCATCGACCCGCTTTCGGTCTTTATGATGCTCATAGTGACCGGTATCGGCTTCTTCATCCACATCTATTCGACGGGTTATATGGGTGACGACGAAGGTTATTCGCGCTACTTCACATATATGAACCTATTCGTCTTCTCGATGCTTATTCTGGTGATGGCAGATAACTTTCTCTTCCTTTTTGCCGGTTGGGAATTGGTCGGGATTTGCTCTTATCTCCTCATAAGCTTCTGGTATAGAAAGCCGGAAGCGGTTGCAGCCGGGAAAAAGGCATTCATCACTACGAGGGTGGGGGACCTCGGCTTCATGCTGGGTGTTGCCCTGGTATTTATCACATTCGGGACGCTCTCATACGGCGGAGTCTTTTCCGCTGTCCCGACTGCTGCAAAAGGTGCTGTTGCAGCGATTGCGGCACTTCTTTTAATCGGCGCTGTAGGAAAATCCGCCCAGTTGCCGCTCTACGTGTGGCTGCCGGACGCGATGGAAGGTCCAACTCCGGTCAGTGCACTAATCCATGCCGCTACGATGGTCACTGCGGGGGTCTATCTGATCGCTAGAGCAAGCCCGCTCTACATCCAGGCTCCTTCTGTGCTTTTCGTAGTTGCCATAGTGGGCGTGTCCACGGCTTTCTTTGCGGCAACCATCGCACTTGTGTTGAATGATATAAAGCGGGTGCTTGCTTACTCTACCATCAGCCAGATCGGATACATGTTCCTCGGCGTGGGTGTCGGCGCATTCGGAACGGGGCTTTTCCACCTGATGACTCACGCATTCTTCAAGGCACTTTTGTTCCTGGGGGCAGGAAGCGTTATGCACGCGCTTTCGGGTGAGACAGATTTACGCAAGATGGGCGGACTGAAAGCGAAAATGCCCATTACCTATTGGACTTTTCTCGTCGCTGCGCTTGCCATATCGGGAGTTGTTCCGTTTTCAGGTTTTTTTAGCAAGGATGCGATTCTTGCTGCGGCGCTCATATCTCCGCTCGGCAACGGCGCTCTCTACGGACTGGCGCTTGCGACATCGCTTATGACGGCATTTTATGTTTTTCGGCTGTTTTTTAAAGCGTTTCACGGCAGCCCGAGGATGGATGAAGATCGGTTTACGAATATGCATGAATCGCCGCCGTCCATGACAATCGCAATGATCGTGTTTGCGATAGGTGCGCTCGTTGCCGGAGTTGCCGGTATTCCGAAGTTCATCGCGCCGGGTCTGTCATGGACAAATGCTATCGACACATTCCTTGGACCAGCGCTGGCTCATGGGCCTGTAAGTGCGGCAGCTTCATCATCAGGGTTAGTGCTTGCCGGAATTGCGCTTGTAGTAAGCCTAATCGGGATTACTATCGCCTGGTATTTCTATGTCCGAAAGCTGTGGTTGGCTGCTCAGGTCGCTGAGCGTGCGCCGGTTGTGTATAACACGCTTTCCAATAAATACTGGGTCGATGAAGTGTATAACACTGTCTTCGTCAGGACCGGAAAGGCGCTTGCAGCATTTTTGTGGCGTGCGGTAGATGTAGGCATAATCGATTTTATAGTGAACAGTGTGGCTTATCTGGTCGGCTGGGTGTCGGAGGTTATCCGCCGTGTGCAGACCGGTTTTCTCCGCAACTATGCCCTTGCAATATTCATAGGGGCAGTGCTTCTGGTCGGGTATCTGGTGATTAGAAGGTGAAAGGCTATGGGGTATAGGTCGGAAGATTTACGGATGTCGATAGAAAAGCGGCGTCGAGCCGCCGCACTCCAAAGAGGTTTGTGGAAATTCGTGCTTCGGGAAGAAAAGAATCCCGAAGCATTTTGAAACGGTAGTAATGGGCATGGATGCCCTGGAGAATGTGGACCGGGGCATGATCCCCCGGTCCATCAGAGACTGCTTTTCTAAATAACTATGTTTATAAGAGACAACATACTATCTATACTGATCTTTCTGCCGGTAGCGGCGAGCATAATGGTGCTTCTCATACCGAGACGGTTCGATGCGCTCATCCGCTGGTTCTCGCTTGCGGCAGCCGTGGTAACGTTTGCTATAGCGGTCCCGCTGTTTTTCTGGTTCGACCTCAAAACCACCGGGATGCAGTTCCAGCAGGTTGTCCCGTGGGTCAAAACGGCTCGATTTGCCATCAACTACCACGTTGGAATAGATGGAATCAGCCTGTTTCTGGTGCTCCTTACTACTTTCTTGGTGCCTGTTGCGATGCTTGCGTCATGGAGGAGCATCACCGATCACGCAAGGGAGTTCTATTTTTCACTTTTGATTCTCCTTGGAGCGATGATCGGCGTGTTCGTCTCGCTCGACTTGATACTTTTTTACGTTTTTTGGGACGCAATGCTGATTCTGATGTATTTTATAATCGGGGTCTGGGGGTATCAAAACCGGATTTACGCTTCGATCAAGTTCTTCATCTACACCCTGGTCGGAAGCCTCTTAATGCTCGTTGCGATCATATATCTGGGGTTCCAAAACCCTACCGGTGTAACTTTCGATCTTTTAGAGCTGACATCTGCCGGGCCGATAGCCAGAAATATCCAATTCTGGCTGTTCGGGGCATTCGGCCTCGCATTTGCGATCAAAATACCGATTTTTCCGCTTCACACGTGGCTTCCTGACGCCCACACAGAGGCTCCGACCGCCGGAAGCGTCATTCTGGCGGGAATTCTTCTCAAAATGGGGGCTTACGGGTTCCTCAGGTTCTGCCTGCCGCTTTTCCCGTTAGCAGCGGTATACTTTGCACCGCTGCTTATCGTGCTCGGGATAATCGGGATCATCTACGGAGCGCTTGTAGCCTTCGCTCAGCCGGATGTAAAGCGGCTTGTGGCATATTCTAGCGTAAGCCACCTTGGGTTCGTCGTAATGGGGATATTCGCATTCAATATACAGGGGATTCAGGGCGCGCTCCTCCTGATGATTGCCCACGGGCTTGCTACAGGCGCGATGTTTCTTGTTGTCGGAATCCTCTATGACCGACGGCACAGCCGGTTGATGGCCGATTTCGGCGGCGTTTGGAAGGTGATGCCCGTACTCGGCGGATTCTTCATGCTTGCAGCTCTCGCATCACTTGGGCTTCCGGGCCTATCGAACTTCCCTGGCGAGTTTCTAGTGGTAGTCGGCACGTTTTTAGCCAGAAACTGGATATATGCCGCGCTTACGGCAAGTGGAGTCGTGCTCTCCACGATTTACATACTGTGGCTCTACGGCAATGTGATGCAGGGGCCAACCGAAAAGCCCGCAATACGCAGTATGCGCGATCTTACGGTTCGGGAAATATTCGTCCTCACGCCAGTAATACTCTTCATCATTCTGTTGGGTGCTTTTCCAGGTACAGTTCTTTCGAGAACGGAAGCATCAGCAGGAAGAGTGATGGAAGCCGTGAGAAACAGGGAACAGGTGAGAGGGAACAAGGAACAGAAACTTGGAGTGAAAGAAGTAGTGGCCAGTCTACGTGCTAACCCGTGGACCTACCGGATCACGGGGAGAAGCACGAGTTTCCACCAATCCCAAAAGCTGGCTTCGGCGCAAACTACGCGCGCCGAAGTATCCTCCGTATTGGGCCTATCGGCCCGCATCGGCAGCAAGCAGTCCGATGCAAAAAACGACAACCACGTCACCCTGAACTTGATTCAGGGTCCATTTCCCCCACGTCACTCTGAACTTGATTCAGAGCCCATTCCAAAATTGATTCCGAGTCAAGCTCGGAATGACGTTGTGATCGCTAGTTGCTTCGGACTGCTTGCTGCCGAAGCCGACACCGCAGGTGTCGAGAAACTTAATATGCTTCGGGACCGCAGTCCGTCCCGAAGCACGGTCCTCCACCAATCAGAAGCATACCTACACCCCGTGACCTCCGAAGAAAAGGGTGTAGAACGATGAGGATTCCTTTCAGCGCGGCGGACTGGGTTGTTGTAATCCCTGAGATTATCCTCATCGTCACAGCTGCGATCATTTTGATGCTGGACGCCTTTGCCAAGCGCGCGTCGGATAAGGCTTCTCCGTGGGTTGCGCTCATCGGGTGCATCGCCGGGCTTGTGGCAGTCGGCTTTATGTGGGGACGGCATCTTTCTGGGTTCGGGGGGATGCTCATTGCAGACAACTTCTCTGAGCTTGTCAAAATGGTGATTCTGACTGCCGCTGCGCTTGCCATACTGCTCTCTGTCGATTATGCGAGGCGCGAGGAGTTCCAACAGGGCGAGTACTACTCGCTTATGCTTCTTTCCACCGTCGGAATGCTCTTTCTGGCATCGAGTGCCAACCTGATTATGGTTTTTCTCAGCCTGGAGATACTGTCGATTGCGCTCTATATTATGGCAGGCTTTGCAACCGGGCGGCAGAGGTCGCAGGAAGCGGGGATGAAATACTTTCTGCTGGGCTCATTCTCGGCAGCGATCTTAATATACGGTGTCGCGCTCATCTATGGAGCGACCGGCACTACCGATATGCGGGGTGTTGCATCTGTTCTTGCCTCACGGGGAATGCCAGGCAACCCGATTCTCCTCGCAGGGGCAGGTTTGATACTGGTAGGGCTCGCATTCAAGGTAGCAGCGGTACCATTTCAGATGTGGACACCGGACGTTTACGAAGGTGCACCGTCACCGGTCACGGCATATATGTCCGTTGCCACAAAAGCGGCGGCGTTTGCCGCGCTTACGCGTATTCTCGTCTTCACTTTCAGCGATTTGAGCGGTGTCTGGCTTGCTGCCATCTGGGCGGTAGCTGCGCTTACGATGATCATAGGAAATGTCGTTGCAATCGCGCAGGACAACATAAAAAGGATGCTTGCTTACTCAAGTATCGCTCATGCAGGCTATATACTGGTCGCGGTAGCATCGGCCAATCAATTTGGCATTCAAAGCATCCCGTTCTATCTGATCGCTTATGCATTTATGAACCTCGGCGCGTGGGCGGTGGTAACGGCTGTCACGAAAAAAGGCGAAGAAGCTACAGGAATTCATAATTACAGCGGTCTTTTCTGGCGAAATCCGCTCCTTGCAGGCTCTATGGCTGTGTTTATGTTCGCACTTGCAGGGCTGCCGCCAACATCCGGCTTTACGGCAAAAATATATATTTTTATGGCTGCTGTTAATGCAAAATTAACTGGGCTCTTGATAGTTGCCATAATAACGACTATAATATCAGCCTATTTTTACCTGCGGATAACGGTCATAATGTTTATGGAGAAACATGAAAGCGAGCCCGCAGTCAACGTACCGGTGCCGGTTGCGATAGTCATCGGCATTGCAGTAATAGCAACAATCTGGCTTTTTCTTTTTCCGAACAGCACACAGGCTTTTACCGATGCCGTCTGGAGACTAATGCTATGATTATTCGCAACTTGGGCGCTGACGAATGCCATCGTTTGGCTGAGATCGATCCGTCATTTGTTACCAGCAAGACCTACAAGATCGAATACAGTAATCCTTTCGAACCTCACCTTGTGACTGTTGATGCCGATCCACCGAAAGAAGTCATGCCTCCGATTTTTGGCAGCACCTCATCCAATGCTGCAATGAGATACCATGACGAGTATGACCGCTACGACCTGTTTCTTGCCGCTGAGGACGGTGGACGGATAGTCGGAGCTGCTTGTTGTATGCCGCTTGTCAGAGATATCCCTTTCTGCATGGCGAAGCCGGGCGAGTATATGCTTGCAACGATAGCTGTGGACAGGGAAGCGCGGGGAAAAGGTATCGGCCGGGAGTTGCTCAAAACTGTGAAGTGCTATTGTGTGAACTCAGGGAAATCGCTGGTCAGCCTTTGGACCGGGTTCGATTATTATCCGGCCGTGAAGTTCTACCTGTCTCAGGGTTTCACTATATCGGGCTGGATGGTCCATCCGGACTGCCATTATGAAGAATGCATGATTTACCTTACCTGGAAGCCTTAGTCTCCCTGCGCCCTGCAAATCCGAAGTATACAACCAGCAAAACGGCAGATACCGCTGCTACGGTAAGCTGGAGGCCGCGCGGAACGGATGTCCTGGATACGAAGCTTTCTATGCAGCCTGCAACTACGAGCATTGCTACCACACCGCCCATAAGCGGTATGGCTTCGCTGGAGGCTTTTCTTAGTGAGTCCCAGCGCGTCAGGTTGCCTGGTGCGATCAGCGACCAGCCCAGCATCAGACCGGCTCCTCCCGCAATTGCTATCGCTGTAAGCTCGATGAAACCGTGCGGAAACAGAAAGGCTATTATGTCCAGAGGGTCCTTCAGGAACGGGTAGGGTTTAATGAGAAATGCACCGAGCATCAGGCCGTTTTGGATCAATGCGAAGGCTGTAAAGATCCCAAACGAGATTCCTCCTGCAAATGCGAAAAGGCTGACCTGGATATTATGGGTCATAAGAAAGCTTGAGAATGAAGCGGGCAGCTCATTGTCAGGGCGAACGCTGTTTCTGCCAGCGTCCTGAAAACTGGTCGGAATAAAATAGCCAGCGGTTCTTGAGTCATGCGCGACGATTGCCGCCGAAAAAATACACGACAATATCATCAACGCCGCAGCTATTGCCATAAATCTTTTCTTTGCACGAAAGAGGATTGGGAACCCTCGAAGAAGAAATTGAATTACTGAGTGAAGACCATCGGTGGACTGATCTATATACAGAACCCCGTGAGCGCGGCCGGCAAGTTCGTTTAGATATATGATCAACTCATCGTTTACAGAGTTGGATTTAACATAAGACAGGTCGGAAGTCACGCGCCTGTATAGCTTGCCGATATCCGAAAGATCGGAACCGGAAAGAGATTGGAGTCCGCCGCGAGTGGAGGTCCTGCGAAGTAGTTCCGCGAGGTGTTCCCACTCAGGCCGCCTTCTTTCTATAAACGCTCGCTCGTCCACAAACGGATTATACAGCTAAAGCAGCCAGAGGTGCAATCAAATTGTCAAGAGAAATCACTGTAGTCACACCGGAAAATGTCACGATAGAGTATGAATTGGCCGGGCTCGGTTCGCGTGCGGCAGCGCAGCTGGCTGACCTGCTTGTACAAATCGGTTTTTTCGTTGTTTTAGGCTTGATTTGGGTTCTGATATTGAGTTTAACCAGTGGGCCGGGAGGCGGCATGACTCAACTGCCAGTTCTGGCAGATATCTGGATTGCACTGGCGATTATCGTGTCGTTTTTGATCTTTACCGGATACTTTATCTTTTTTGAAACGACGCAAAACGGTCAGACACCGGGAAAAAAATGGCTGGGACTTCGCGTTATCAAGGAGGGAGGAGCGCCGGTCGATTTTGCCAGCGCGAGCATCCGCAACATCATCCGTATATTTGAGTTTGCCCTCGGATCATACGTAATCAGCCTGTTTTTCATCCTCTTCAGCCCGATGTATAAGCGGCTCGGCGATTACGCAGCAGGAACGATCGTTGTCAAGGAGCGTTCTCCAAGCACCGTGAGTATTCCGAGTGTTCCGGCAGCAGCTCCCGCAAAAACTTTTGTAGCCGATACCCGCGAAGCGGCGTTCATGGTCGATGCCCAGCTTTTGGACAAAAGTGAGATTGAAGCTATCAAGCGGTTCGTGGAACGGCGTGCTGCACTGAAGGATGATATACAAGAGCATCTGGCAGCCCAGATGGCGCAGCCGATAATGACGCGGCTGGGTATGCCGTTGCCTTCTCCGCCGTTCAAATATGTAGACTACATCGAACTATTATATTCTCATTATGTGGAAGAAAGAGGAGTTTTGTGAGCAGGATGCCTGCATGCCGGTATGTCGAGCTTGATGTAAGTCGGCAGTTTCTTCAGGAATTCCGGCAAAAGATAAGGGAATCCGGCTCATCGGGTGAAGTCGTGCTTGTTGTGCCTCGACCGGGTGGGGGAATATTACTTCACACGAAGTCGTTCTACCCGAAAGAAACATACAGGTTGCCTACCGGTAGGCTGCTGCCTGAAGAAGACCCGCTTCAAGCATTCCACCGAGAGTTTACTGAGGAGCTTGGAACTGAAGGCCGCTTGGACCGCAGCCTCGGCGTGATTATACACAGGTTGAAATGCGGAAATGAAGAGCCGGTTGAGTTTACTTCAAATATCTATCTGGCGAAAGAGATGCCCGAAAAACCTGTGCCCCACGATGACAGCGAGCAGATTACCGGGTTTACCGAGGTTTCGACCAGTGAACTCAAGAATGTCGCCGACCGGCTCGAAAATCTTCCCGGCCGCTGGCTTGACTGGGGCCGTTTCCGGGCTGTCGTCCATAGATTCGTGGCTGAAAGTCTTTTGTAGGGAACCTGATGCTTCCGCACTCCAAAGAGATTGGTGGAAAGTGTGCTTCGGGATGAACCGCAGTCCCGAAGCACGAGTCTCCACTAACCCTATTCCGGAGTCTTTTCTTACTTCTTGACCGGAGCTTTTGGAGCCGGAGCAGTTTTCTTTGCAGGTGATACAGTTTTTGGCGGTTGTTTCTGCTCAGGTTTGGACTTTATTGTCTGCTGAGTATCTGCTATCTGGAAGTATGCTTTGACCGCATTTCCGAACCATGCCGCAAGTTTGGGCACATCTACAAACCCGACAGTCCTTGCGACAAACAGCCTGTTTGCTTTAGCGTCAACCCCGACGGCGAGATATTCCTGCCCGCCATGAGTATAAACAGCCCCTGCTTTTGCCGGCGCCATCGAGATGTCATAGACGATCCTTGACCAGCCGTTATCAGCGGAGAACTTTTCTTGGTAGAAATCGAACATTTTTGCAGTGTTGGCGGTTTTGGGAATATCGAACTGAAGGATGCGCACCTGATGTATTCCCTCAATTGCAGCGGAGAAGCTGTCGATGTCGAGCTGTTTTACAAAATTGTTGACTTCCCCAGGTGTGCTGGTGAAGGCCTGTGCAAATGCAGGGAGGGCCTGTTTGATCATTCCCAGTATGTCCGAATCGCTCAGGTTGATCTCAGTAATCAGTGTTGCTCCAGCTGGAGCGGGGATTTCGGGCTGCTGGGCATATGACGCCGCCGCAAGCAGTGCGAAAGCAATCGTGATCAATACCGTCTTTTTCATTTCTTGTCTTTCTCCTCTGAAATAATGATGGTCTATTTCAGCAATTCGCAAGTGAATTCCCCGAAACCTTTACCTATTACTTGCGGAATTGCCGGTGCGATTAGTTCTATAACTTTAGCTATGTCCGGACAGCCGGATATCCTTATCGCTTTTATTTCCGCGCCGGTGGTCTTATTGCTTTTGTTCTTCTCGGCTTTTATCGCAACGGCGAAATAGCCGCTGTTCTGCGGCAGCGCCAGGATAAGCATCCCGGATTCAGGTGTATCTTTGCCGCAGTTGTAAATAACACGATTGCCGTCGACTTTTTTCTCGAAAAGCGCGAGCGTATCGGCGGCCGTATACTTCCCATTCAGCTTCATTTCGGCAAACTGCACACGCTCGACCGTGCCAAGTGCCTTATCCAGCTTTTCTGGGTCGATTTGCAGGTCGGGGTAGGACTGGTTGAGATACATGGGGAGAAGATCCATTATCTGATCTCTTGTGACGTTCATTTCCGTCGTAACGGTGGCTCCAGCCGGTGCAGGAATCTCAGGAGGCGGCTTGGATCCCTCATCTTGAGCCTGTCCCATAACCGGAATTGCTGCGACGATTATTAGGACTGTCATTATGGCGAATAATCTTTTCATATCCACTCCTCTGACAATAAAGCATTTGATGGCTGCGTAAAACGCACAGTACTCATGAGTCGCACTACCGCAGTCCACATTGCCGTTCAATAGAGAGTTGCGGCCCATGAGTTATACGAGATGAGCGGTGGAAATCTCCGCATCTTCCCTTTTATACCGCATTTCTTATTCCGTATTCCGCATCCCAACTATACTTTTTTAGCCGTCTGTTTGCTTGACAGTGTACTTCACCTCTACTATAATGTCGGCAATACCTGCACGAGTAGATATTCCGTGTATGGCTATCGTCTTGAGTGTTGTTTTACTACGTGAGTACATCTTTTACCGATTCTATCGGCACTAAAAATGATGTTGTTCTCCGCTGGCAGGTTCACCTGGCAAAAGAGCAGCCACGGAAGCTGATGGTGGTCATCGCCGCAATAATTGCGATGACTGCGCTGTCGTGCGTCTGGTTCCGCAGCCCGATTGCGGTCATTGTAACAGTGCTGGTGCTTGTCGGTGCTCTTTCCGATTTCCTCTTACCCATGACTTTCGTCATAACCACCAAACATGTCTCCGCTTATACACTGGCAGGTAAGCGTATGATGGCATGGGAGGATGTACGCAAGTGCTACATTGACGAAAGTGGTGTGAAGATCAGTCCTCTTCCGAAGGCATCCCGGCTCGAAGCATATCGAGGTGTTTACCTGCGTTTCGGAGACAATAGGGAAGAGGTTATAGCTGCCGTAACCAGATTGAAACCAAAAGATGGATAATATTGACGAGCCGTTAGGTGAAGAAGAAGCGCAGCAACTGGCCGAAGAAGTTGCTGCTATGATTGTAAAAAGACGGCTCGAAACACCGGCCGTGCTATTCTTGGAAATGCACAAACCGCTGAGTTTCATTGCCAGCCAGGGCATGATAGTTGCGATGCCGTTTCTGGCTCCGCTCTTGGGGCCCGAAAAGGTTTCAAAGTTCAGCCGTTTCTTGAGAGAACGTGAAAATATAGAGCGCTTGATCCAACGTATAGAGGAATTATCTGAGGAGCGCGATCTGGCGAAGAAGGAGGACGCGCAGAAGTAACATGTCACATGCTAATTGGACCGTATATGTGCTTGAGGGAACTATTGTTTTCCTCATACTGTACAAAATCTTGTCCGCGCGAGCTGGGAAAAAGCTTTTTATCCGGCGAATACCAGGGCTTTCGGCTATAGACGAAGCTGTCGGACGCGCAACAGAGATGGGCCGGCCCATGCTTTATTCGACCGGGCTTGGCGGACTGGATATCGTTTCGCTGCAGTCGCTGTCGATTCTGTCTCACATTATCAAGGTTGCAGCAAAGTATCGCGCGAGGATTATCGTCCCTACTGCAGATGCACTACTTTATTCTATTGCTGAAGAGGCCGCGCGGGATGCTTATGAGGCAGAAGGTATCGGTGAGTCATTTAACCCGGATGATGTCCGGTATCTTTCCGGTGACCAGTTCGCTTATGCGTCGGGCGTTGTCGGAATACTGAACAGGGAAAAATGTTCCGCTGCTTTTTACTTCGGTAACTTCTTTGCGGAGTCCCTGATTCTGGCGGAAAACGGCCAGCACGTCGGAGCGATTCAGGTCGCAGGCACACCATGTATCACACAAATTCCGTTCTTCATTGCTTCGTGTGACTATACGATCATCGGCGATGAGTATTACGCGGCAAGCGCGTATCTGTCAAGAGAACCTACGCTTTTAGGGAGTCTTGTTGGACAAGACTACAGCAAAGCAATAATCATTGCGGTCATCCTGTTTGGTATTTTTGCAGTCTCAGCCGTGGCCGTATCCACAGTACCGTCTCTTGAAACAATCCTCCTCCGCTTTATGGGAGCGTTTAAAGGATAAAACTTATGATAGGATTTACCAACTGCTTATCTACACTTTTTGTCCCGATTTTAGGCCCGATGGAATACGTATATATCGCGGCATCTATTGTCATCGGGATAGCCTTCCTGTTTTTGCTTACCAAGGTGCCGAACAAATGGCGTAGACCCATCATTATCGGAGTTACATTCGTAGCAGGATGGTTCTATTTCATCGAATTTATCATCCCGTCAAGCAGTGAAATGGCGTCTATACGTAAAGAGACTCTTGTTGCTGAACGATTGGTCCGCCAGGCTGCGAACGATGTCAGCGTGGTTGAGACGCGGGTAGCAGCGCAAGAAGAAGCGCGGAAAAATAAAAAAAAGACATCGATAACGGTCAGTCCGGCAATGTGTTCCCAGCGGACTGCCAGTGCAGATAAAGACCTGAGTGCGGCGCTTACCCATTTGGATAAAATCAAGTCTGATCTTGAAAGTGCCAAACCTAAAGCCGACAGCAGGATAGAATCCGAACTGAAAATAGCCGATGCGTTTGCGAGGGACCATCACCTGACGAAAGATATGGTCGAGAGTGATACGTATAACGGCAAGTCCGTAATAGTCAACGATAAAATAAAAGCGTTGATGAAGCGGAGTAACGATATAACCAGTGCTAATAACAGCATCACTTTGCCGTTTCCGAAAGAAGGCGAAAAATGGGAGGCTGGTGCTATAACTCTTATCAATAGTGCAAAGTCGCAATTGGGCAACATAACCCAGCCAGGAAGTAACCTCACTGGAATTCTCAATAAAGCTGCAGACAAGATAGTTGAGGCAAGGACCTCTGTAGTATCGGATAACTTCCTTTCCCGCTATAAGCTGCCGCTTGCTACTGTCAACTCGGTTGTCGGGTCCTTTGCCTTTGCACTGGGGCTTTTCGGACTGTTCTCTATCCACGGTAAGGCTATCGCCAAGAGGAAAAAGGGCTGGTATAACAGCCTGGCCTTCTTCATTGCTATAGCGACAATGACGGTTTTGGGGTTTCTTGATAGGTACGCTGCCCCGCATGGGTCTGTATACGCTGATTTTTCACACACGGCCTATAGAATAGTGTTCGAGGGTGGGTTGACCGCATTGCAGTCGACTATGTTCTCTCTTGTTGCATTCTATATAGTATCAGCAGCCTACAGAGCATTCAGAATAAGATCGGTGGATGCCGTGATTATGATGATATCGGCATTTTTGGTTATGCTCTCGGTCGTTCCTGTAGGTATGTGGATGACCAGTGGATTACACGGTAATCTAAAATTCCTGAAGTTGGAAAATATCGGGGACTGGATTATGACGCTTCCGAATATGGCCGCTCAGCGCGGAATGCAGTTCGGTATAAGCGTCGGTGGACTGGCAATGGCTCTACGAATATGGTTGAGCCTCGAGCGCGGCAGCTATTTCGATAAGCAGTTGTAAGGAGCTTAGAATGAAATTCTTGATGAATCTCCAGAATATAGATCGTAGAGTAATGTATATCCTGCTTGTTGTAGTGGTTGCCGTTCCGCTCTACTTGAAGTGGAAACAGCCGATAGCAGTGACACAGGAAGTGAAGTCACTGTATAACACAGTGGAGAAGATTAAAAGTGACAGGGCAGAAGACGGTGTGTACAAAGTCGGCATTATCTCAGTATCATGGGGAGCCGGGACGCTCGCTGAGAACAGATCCCAGACGGAAGCTGTCGCCAGACACCTGTTCAAAGACGGAATTCCGTTAATCCTTCTTCCCTGGGACCAGCAGGGCAATACGATTGCGACAGACTCCATCAAAAGAATAGCTAAGGAAATGGGGAAGAAATACGGAAAGGACTGGATCAGCACAGGGTGGCGGCCTGGTGGTCAGATGGCGCAGATTATACAGAGCATGCCCCGCGGAGTATGCGATGCGCTTGGCAAGGATATGTACGGTACACCGCTTAAAGACATTCCTATGATGAAGGGTGTGAATGACTGCAAGAACATAGGTATCGTTTTCGAAGTGACAGGCTCAGGTACCGTAGGAATATGGATTTCATTCCTCGGACAGACTAACAAAGTGCCTATTGCATACCTGCCGACTGCTGTGAACGGCCCTGAAGGATATAATATGCTGGATGCAGGACAGATCTGTGGTTTGATGCCGGGCCTGATCGGCGCGGCGAAATACGAAACGCAGTTGGCAAAAGATAATCCGGATCTCAAAACAACGGACACCTTTGCGCTCCGCGGCGCAAATGCACTCTCGACATCCCATCTGATGATCATTGTGCTTATCATACTCGGTAATATCGGTTACTTTATGTCGCAGCATCGCCGGCAGGTTATGTAGGAGGAGATGGCAATGACTGAAATATTGAAGTATATATCGAATCATGTGACCAGCATCTCAAACATAATCGCTGTGATCTGTACTCTGGCTATTTTCTCCATACTTTATAAGGAGAACCCTTATTACAGGCTGTTTGAGCACATATTTATCGGACTGGCCTGCGGACAGGGGGTATTCATAACCTGGACAGATATGATCAAGCCCAAGTGGTGGGATGTATTATTTGTTCAAGGCCAGTGGTGGTGGGCATTCGCTCTACCTGCCGGACTTATGTTCTATTACGTTTTCAGTAAGAAAAATTCATGGATAAGCAAGCTGATGTTCGGGTTCCTCATGGGGCTTGGTGCAGGAATGGCATTTCAGGACTTCGCCAATATGACGATCCCGCAGATACGAGGGTCGTTTAAGCCGGTAATACCCACGCCGGGTGTCCCAGCAACAGTAGCGGTAAACAACTTCATATTTGTGTTTATCCTGATCACCATCATGTCTTACTTCTTCTTCTCGATAGACCATAAGACAAAGACCATGCGGGGGTCGGCAAAGCTGGGCAGATGGTTCCTGATGTTTGCGTTCGGCGCAATGTTCGGATCGACTGTTATGGCAAGGATGGCCCTGTTCATAGGAAGACTGGACTTCCTGATCGGCTGGGGGACAAAGATTTCCTGGCTTGGATGGGGTATAATGATAGGAATAATTGCCCTCATATTAATAGGATACTTCCTCTTCAGACCGCAGCCGCCTAAGAAGATGAAAGGGGACTATGAAAAGGAGCCTGCAGGAGAACTGCCTGCTGAGACTACTGAAGCATAGATTATCATAAATCTGCTAAAAAGGACGGAACCGAAAAAGTTCCGTCCTTTTTTTATGTACATTCGTTTCACTGCCGGGCTTAGAGGGGTAGCATCAAAAGCGAACGGTTAGAATCATCAAACTGAGGGGTGCATATGGACGAAGTGGATATGCTGCTCGCGGAAGCTATATCGTTTGCTGATGATGTAATCGCGGATCTTGACCGGGTTTCGGAGTCTGAATTCCCCGATGATACCAAAGAGGCCGTGCATGAGGCGCTGCGTTTGAGCGAAGAGATGATGAACAGGCTGGAAGATGCTCTGGACATTGTGGAGTCAGACGAGGATCAGTCGCGCATCGAAATGGCTATCGTGAACCTGGAAGACGCGATGGATTCTGGACACCTGGCGCTGACAGCGGACGACCCTGCAAAAGACCTGGAGATTATGCGGCTAAAAGCGGAAGAGGCTATTGCACAGTTATCAACTTACGAAGAATCTGATGAATAATAGCGAACTCCTACCTGTTCCTCCCGCAGCCGCAGTTTTTGCTCGGTGGCAAAGACCGGATAGATTCCAGCAGTGTTTTGGAGAGACGGTCTCCCATGGATGTCATTATTGCCACAACTTCGGCGTGTGAAAGAGGTGTGGGAGATATGCCTGCGGCGTAGTTAGTGATGATTGCAATCGCTCCATAGCAAATACCCATCTCTCTGGCGAGTATTGCCTCAGGAACGGTTGTCATCCCGATGACATCTGCTCCAAAAGAGCGAAAAGCAGCGATTTCAGCGGGAGTTTCGTATCTGGGACCATCTGCGCGCAGGTAAACGCAGGGAGTTGCCACTTCGAACTTCGATTTTTCCGCCGCCGCAAAGAGAGAGTCCGATATTTCAGGGCAAAAGGGCTCGCTGAAATCGGTATGGACGACTCCCGTATTGGGCGAATCGAAGCAAGTTATCACACCCTGCCGGGAAAAGTCTATAAAATCGGTCAAAACGGCGGCAGTACCGGGGGAAAGATCGATGAGGAGCGACCCTACGGCCGCCGTTCCGATGATCCGTTCCACGCCGAGTTTGTCAAGTGCCGATATTAATGCCTTGTAGTTGATTAGGTGAGGAGGAACGGTATGACCCCTGCCATGCCGCAGGGTAAAGAACACCGTCGATCCGTCTATTTCGCCTCTTTGCACTTCCACAGTTCCGTAGCTTGTTTCGACGGAGTGAATTTCCCAGGAACGAAATGGCTCAAGCTGTCCTACACCTGATCCTGCAATGATAGCTGCTGTACTCATAGCAATAAAATCGCATGAATCGATGTATATGTCAACATGCTATGTCATTCCGAGCTTGACTCGGAATCCAGGAAGAAAATGGACCCTGAATCAAGTTCAGGGTGACGTCTTTGTCGTTTAGGGTGACGTGCTGGTTGCTCAGAATTATATATCATTCTGAGCAAGAATGAACTGTTACACTAATTCTTCTTTTCGTTAATCTGTTTGGCTTGCCGTCTGGTTGGGAATCAACTGAACAGCCAGGATTTTGGGAGGTAACACGGGATGATTGCGGTTTTTGGAGCAACAGGAAAAGTCGGAGGCAAAGTAGCTGCTATGCTGCTTGAATCGGGGGTTCCGGTCCGGGTGATGGCGCGCTCGCCGGAAAATGCTGCTCCGCTCAAGACAGGCGGAGCGGAGGTGGTTATCGGTTTACTCCAAAACGGGGATGATATTAAGACCACACTCGATGGGTGCGACAGCGCGTTCCTGATGACCCCCATGAACAGGAACAGTGATAATTACATCGAAGAGGAACTTGCTATTGGCAGGAATTACGGAGCCGCGCTCAAAGATATGGATGTCGGGCATGTGGTTTATCTATCCGTGATCAACGCGCGCGATAACACCGGAATCCCTTTCTTCGATTCCAAGGCAGAAGTAGAGGATTCAATCGCCCGGTCGGGCATAGACACTACATTTCTCAGGCCGACCTATTTCATGGAGAATCTATATCAGCAGGTCCCGATTATCCAGCAGTTCGATATGATCTCATTGCCGATCCCTGGTGATGTGCCGGTTCCTATGGTTGCAACTGAGGATGTTGCTTATGCTGCTGTTAAATCGCTTTTGCGGGGTGGAAGAGCCAGCGAGGCGTACGACCTGATCGCACCGAAAGACTATAACATGCTTGAAGTTACGGATATCTTCAGCAGGATCATCGGTAGAAATCTGCGATACAGCGAAGAGACGCATGAGCAGGGCGAACAGAGGATGATACAGGCTGGGATGACTTCCGTAGCTGCGCGGGACTATATGAAAATGTTCGATGCCATACTTGAGGGCAGGATAGGCGGCGACAGAAACCGTGTGTATGAAGAGTTCAATTTCAATCCGACGCCGCTCGAAACAGTTATCGATACGATGACGAGAGTGCTGGCGGTGTAATGCCTATTCTTTGGTTAACTGTTTTGCAGAAGCGAGTTTTGCCCGGACGAGTAGCCTGCCAGATCCTGAACCGAAAAACGGACGGCCTGTACAGGTTATCAGCGTAAGCGTCGGGCTTCGGGTATCTGCGAGCGCCTGTATATCGTTCGGGCTTACTACATCCTGGCCAGTTACTTTGTAGGTATAGCTCGTTTTTCCTGATTCGAGATTTACTGTATCCCCGTTGGATAATTTCGCAAGGCCGCGGAACCATTTTTCTTTGTGCGCCGCTATGCAGCAGTTGCCGGGATGGCCGGGGTCTGGAGTTCCGGCCATGTGCATCGGCCCCTTATTAAGGTCAGACTCAGTGATTTCTTCGACTACAACCGCATCGAGGCCCAGCTTAGGTATTATCAACCTGTATCGCTGATACTGTAGTGACTGTGTTCCTCTTTTTTGATCATTATCCCACGATTTTCGTTCGCTCGACTGAAGATTATTCGACTGCAGAGACCAGATGATAGGCGTAAACAGGCATATCAACCCCGCAACTATAAGAAATTCCGCAAAAACCGGTAATTTTGTCAGGCGTAACCATTGCATATTGACTGTACCTCAAGTATAATGAAAACAGGCACTGCGTTTTGAGGAACCGCAGCGCCATGGTAGTATGAAACAAGCAAGATCCCTCCTGGTATCGTTAATCGCCCTGTCTTTGCTTCTAATTGGGGTATTACCCACATTCAGCGAGAAGCTTCCTTCGCGTTGCCTGATTTCAAGTGTACCGTATGTCAAGCAATTGACCAATTATTGCGGCCCGGCGACTCTTACTACCGTGCTCAAATACTGGCAGGCGGATGCCAACCAGGAATCTGTTGGCGAGGAAGTATACGACAGCAGCATAAAGGCTACCAACGGCGCTGATATGATGCTGTATGCCCGTAAACGGGGTTTTTCCGCTTATTCCTGGAACAGCAGCCTCGCGGACCTTAAAGAAAAGCTCGCGCTCGGCATTCCTGTAATTGTGCTTCAGGACACGAGTGTTATGGATAGATCAGGACATTATCGTGTTGTGACAGGATATGATGAGACAGCTGGTGTCGTATATGTGAGCGATCCGTATGAACCGGATAAGAAGCAGATAGATTACAATACGTTCCTGACACTCTGGCAGCGTCACGGCAACTGGAGCCTTCTTGTGTGCCCTGCTAACAGAGATGTATTCAAGCAGGATCTGGACGAGAAAAACCCTGTAGTCCATATCGATCTTGCGTATATCTACTACAAACGCGGTGACAATAAGGCTGCAGAAAAAGAAAGCCGTCTCGCACTTGCACTTGAACCTCAGAACTACAGTGCGCAGATGCTCTTGTCAAAAGCGATAAGCGCCGCAGGAACCCACAGCGAGGCAGATAAGTCTGACGGAAAACAGAAAAGACGATGATGTTCGTCTAATCAGATCATCGTTTTTCTTCTCCTCATCGCAATTCCTGCTCCTGTCATAGCTCCCCCAAGTAATGAAAGCCAGCCGAGCTCAATTCCCGCGCGCGGGATCAGTGTCTCCTGCGTTCTTGCGGCAGTTGTACCCGTTTCGGCGAAGCCGCCAGTGGGTACCTCACTGGCAGTGCCCGGACCGGCCCCGACTCCAGCAGGTGTGGATTGAGTGGGCGGCTCATTCATGTTGATCTTCGGCACCGTCCGGTTGTCGGTTGGGGCCGTTGGTTCAACTACTGTCGGAGGAGCGACTTCTCCGGGTTGCTCCGGCGCGGGCGTTATCTCCGGTTCCTCAGGCTTTATCTCTGGCGCAGCCGGTGCCTGGACTCCACCGGGTGTAACGGTAGTCGTCCCTCCAACATTTGGCGACGGGCCTCCAACATCGGGTGTAGAAACCTGTGCCTGTATTGCTCGCGTGAATGCAGGGCTGGTTATAGATACGAAGAACACTATTATGATCAGTGAATACAGTTGATTTCGCATATACTATCCTCCTTCGGGAGAATTTCGGTTGTCATTGCTTAATAGATGGAACGGTAATCCTGTACCCGGCAAGGTTTGAGTGTTAAACTAGATAATACTTGTCGACAAAGCAGGTGCGAAGATACCAGATAAGCTAAAATTTATGCAGTAATTGGAAATATAAGGAATATAAGTTAACTAAAGTGCGTGCAGACAATAGTATACGGGTAATAAACCCAACTATAAGGATGTTGGTACTATGAAATATACAATCCGGCAGAAAAAAGTATTTCTGAATGGGCTGATGTTGCTTGCCGTTATGCTTGCATCGCCGTCTGTAGTCGCCAATCCAGACAGCATCGCATATCAGAAAAAATGGGCTGCAGGAATACCGGTCCACCTGGTGACGGTTAACCTGAACGATATGGATGTCCGTGTGTCGCCCGTTCTTCCACGCTATGGAGTAGGGCACTCGGAGTCATGGAGCAGGATGATCGGACGCGCGAGACCGACTGCAGCTATCACCGGCACATTTTTCGATACCCGTTCGCTTTACCCGACTGGAGATATAATGGTTGATGGTAATTTTGCCTGCCGGGGTGTTGTGGGGACAGCCATAGGGTTCGGCTGGAATAATGAAGTCCTGTTTGTGCCGACAAAAAGGGGAAGGATCAATGACTGGTCGGCGTTTCAGCACGTGTTAGTCGGAGGACCTGTGCTGGTATGGAACGGTAAGCTGTCTCTGAACCCGCGAGCTCAGGGGTTTAGGGATTCATCTCTTTTTGCCAAACGGCACAGGACGGCAATAGGTGTTAGCAAGAGCGGCAAGCTATTGCTGGCAGCGGTAACCAGACCGGTGTATCTCCGCAAGATTGCGAGGGCTATGCGTGAGCTCGGTGCGGTAGATGCGGCAGCTCTGGACGGAGGCAGTTCAACAGCGTTATACTATAGAGGCAAGTCTGTTGTAAAGCCGGGCAGGCGGCTGACTAACCTGCTCGTGGTGTATGATAACTCTGTCAGACACAGCGAAGTCAGGGATTTGCTTGCTCCGGCAACAAACCGTTATATAGATTTGCCTGAGTCTACGGAACGTTAAGACTTGGTTCGCGTCAAAATAGTTGGTACATATAGCAGGCGGGCTGTAATTGTTAGCCTGTTGTGCCGACAATAGCTAACGGGTTTTGCTAGTTCGTGTTGTTGTGCTTTTAAGGAAGGATGATCATTGGAAATCTCATTGAGAGACCAAACTTAATGAGGTGATTCCAATGATTGCTCATCCTTCCATAAGTCTATTATCCCCGGATTTTGGCCGGGATGATCTATTTCTTGTAACCTTTTGCATTGTGGACGATTGGATGAAACAGCGATTCGGTAGCTCCAATATGCCGAGACAGCATCGTGGACCTAGAGCTGACGAGTTCTCCGACAGTGAGACACTAACAGTCCTTTTGGTCGGTGAGCTATGTCACGTCAGGCGGGAACATGCATGGCTTAGACAGGTTCGATCCAGCCATTTGTCAATGTTTCCTCACCTGCCCGAGGACAGCCGCTTCAGCCGTAGGGCACAGCAAGTCAGGCATCTGCTTCAAGAGATAAGGCAGGCAATCCTTTACTGGGCGGATGCTGATCTTGAGCCGATACGAATACTAGACAGCTTTCCGATGCCCTTGTGTGCGTGCTACCGGATCAGGCAGTCAAATCTGCCGATCTCAAGTTCGGCATTCGGCTACAACGACAGCAAAAGATGCTGGTATTTCGGGCTTCGTCCCTGTGTTGTTATGACCGATTCCGGCTACATTGAGGATATAGTCCTCTCTCCAGGCAACACCCACGACGCTACCTTCCTTGCCTGGTATCTTGATGAGAGAATAAAGCACGGTCCTGACCCTTTCGGCCAGGACTGGATTATGGACAAAGGTTTTATCAATAATAAACTTGCTGCCTGGGCCAAGGAAAATCTGAACCTGAACCTGCTTGCCAGACAGCGTGACAAGAAGGGCCAGGAGCCATCTTTCTGGCAAGTGCTGATCGACAAGATCAGAAAACCCATAGAAGCCGTCATATCCGTGCTTACTGAATGCTTTGGCATTGAACACATTCTTGCACGTACTGATATTGGGCTTTATAGACGAGTCCAAGCTAAAGCTACGGCTTTCTCGCTTGCTCGTTATTTTAATCAGATACTCGGAGTTGATCCCATGAGCATTGCCGCTTATGCGGTCTGAACTAGCAAAATCCGTTAG
>JBDKUN010000021.1:0-81570 GCA_039679675.1 Armatimonadota bacterium | reverse complement strand
TGGGCTTTATAGACGAGTCCAAGCTAAAGCTACGGCTTTCTCGCTTGCTCGTTATTTTAATCAGATACTCGGAGTTGATCCCATGAGCATTGCCGCTTATGCGGTCTGAACTAGCAAAATCCGTTAGTTAGTGTCAACCACTTCCTACAGCTTCAATCTCCTCAAAAGCTGCGAGTTCAGTGCTACGATGACGGTGCTTGCGGACATGAGTATCGCTCCTACCGCCGGAGGGAGGATGATTCCGTAGCTTGCGGCGACTCCGGCGGCGAGGGGGATTGCGATTACGTTGTAGCCGGTCGCCCAGGCGAGGTTTTCGACCATCTTTTTGTAGCTCGATTTGCTTAACCGGATAATCCGAACGATGTCTCTTGGGTCGTTTCTAACGAGCACGATGCTTCCGGCTTCGACTGCGACATCTGTGCCTGCTCCTATCGCTATCCCTACATCAGCCGTCACGAGCGCGGGTGCATCGTTTACCCCATCCCCGACCATCGCAACCCTCATTCCACGGGCTCTTAACTGCTGGATCAGTTTGGCCTTGTTTTCGGGGAGGATTTCAGCGTAGTATTCATCAATCCCAAGCTCTTTAGCCACTTCGCGCGCGACATCTTTGCTGTCTCCGGTCAGCATGATGACGTTTATCCCTTCAGCCTTAAGCGCTCTCACGGCTTCGTAGGACTCCGGGCGGACTACATCGGCAAGTGTGACCGCCGCGGCTGCGCGGTCATCCTCCACCAGATAGATTACTGTCTGACCGGCCTCTTTTGCGCGAGCAAGCGCTGGAGGCACGTTTATCGAGAGCGATTCGATAAGCCTTGGTCCTCCGACCTTCAATGTCCGATCATCGACAGTGGCTTCTACGCCTCGCCCTGGCAGTGCTTTGAACCCAACGGCTTCAGGAATTTCAAGGCCCCGCTCTTTTGCCGAATTCACGACCGCCCGGGCAAGCGCGTGCTCCGAATTCGATTCGACGGCTGCCATGAGCATCAGCATTTCGGACTCGTCATATCCCTCGGCTGTGTAGATTCCCGTTACGCCGTGCTCGCCCAGGGTCAGAGTCCCTGTTTTATCGAAAACAACCGTGTTCAGCCTTCTGGCCTGTTCGAGGGCTGTCCTTTCCCGCACAAGTAGGCCGTTTCTTGCTGCAAGAGTCGTCGAGATCGCTATTACGAGCGGAATTGCCAGTCCGAGCGCGTGCGGGCACGCTATTACAAGCACAGTCACAGTCCGCTCGAATGCAAACCCTAATGTAGGGGCGATGAATGCCCAAACTATAAAGGTGGCTGTGCCTGATGCGAGTGCGATAAGAGTCAGCCAATAAGCCGCGCGGTCTGCCAGGTCCTGAGCGTGAGACCTGGAGTGCTGTGCGGTCTCCACCAGGCTCATAATCCGTGAAAGTGCCGTGTCCGCGCCTGTCCGGGTTACTTTTACACGGAGCGCGCCTTCTCCGTTTACCGTCCCGGCTATTATCTCGTCGCCAGGGCTCTTGGGAACAGGCCGGGACTCGCCGGTAATCATCGCTTCGTTCATGTGGCTTTCGCCCTGGACGACCTCGCCGTCCGCCGGAGCCTTACCGCCAGGCCGGATTAGGACTACATCGCCGACTTTGAGCTCGCTTACAGGCACGACCTCCGCGCCGGATTCTAAAATACGTTCGGCGTCGTCCGGCATTAGTTTTACAAGCTCCGAAAGCGCTCCACGCGCGCTGCCGACGGCACGCATTTCCATCCAGTGGCCGAGAAGCATCACCGTGACAAGCGTTGAAAGCTCCCAGTAAAGCGGCATGCCTCTATATCCGAACGTCACCGCCAGGCTGTACAGAAACGCGACGGTGATTGCTATCGCGATTAGTGTCATCATCCCAATCTGGCGGCTTTTCAGCTCATCGACCGCTCCGCGTAGAAAGGCTGAGCCGCCATAGAAGTAGATTATCGTCCCCAAAATGAACGGGATGTAACCAGAGCTGGGAAATGCCGGAGGAGTGAACCGGAACCACATCTGTATGTCGTGAGTATATATGAGTACGGGGATTGTGAGGACGAGGCAGACCCAAAATCTGATGCGAAAGACTTCCATAGAGTGGGCTTCGTGCTCCCCGCCGACCTCCGGCGCGTGCTCGACCCCTCCGACTTCCGCTCCCATATGCATTTTATGTCCATGATGCCCGGTGTGACGCATCTTTTCTATAGCTTTCAATTTACAGCCGAGATCTGATTGTTCCTTCCATTCTCTTTCTAACAAATACCCATCTCAAGCAGGTATGCTTCGCATGAGAGCGAAAATGTATATACACGTCTCTCAGGCGATGTTTGCCGGTGTGGTATAATGGCGCCGTGTTGTAGCAATCTTTCACTCTTGGAGAAAATGCATGCATTTGGCCTCTTTATTGATGCTATGGGATCCTTACAGGGATACTAATGATCCCGCGGCGTTTGGCGATCATATGGTTGCCATTTTCATTATAGCCGGTGTTGTTGCTGCGGGAATTGTAATCTACGTAATCTGTTGGCTTATACGAAACAAACTGTCCCCTGTAAAGCGCGTGGAAGCAAAGGTAGTCCTGAAACGTAATAAAGGCGGGGATATTGTAATAACAGGCTCTAATTATGTGGTAGCATTCGATGTTAATGGCTGTAAATACGAATTTGCTGTATCCGAGGCCGACTATATCAAATGTGATGAAGGGACAGAAGGCCTGCTTGTATTCAAGGGTGAGGAGTTTAAATACTTCATACCAAACGTAAGGTGACAGCGTCTCCCGAATGTGAATCCAATATGGCCTTACGCAGCCTTATCCAAATCCAGTGCAGAAATGGTGGAATTCAGGCTATTTATCTGGTGCAATAATGTTTTATAGAGCTCACCTGCCTGGCTGAGATCGCCGTTCCTGCCGGTTATTTCCAAACCAAGCGCAGTCTGATACGCAGGGCCGCTTGTGAATGTGCTGACGGAGCCTTTCAGCGCATGCGCAGCATGCTCCAATCCCTGGCTGTCATAATTCTCTATGGCATGGTGGATCTCGGCGAGTAAATCCGGGCAGCTTTCTATAAAGAGATCGATAATATCTCTGAGCAAGTCCGTGTCTCCATCCACATGAGCCATTACAGTGTCGATATCGACAGCGCTATCTTCTGTACCAGGTGTCTGGACTCTCTCACAAAGGCACTCGATCATATCAATAAGCTCTTTCGCATGTATGGGCTTGGCAATATAGGCATCCATCCCGGCAGCCAGACACCGTTCGGAGTCTCCGGTCATCGCATGGGCCGTCATAGCGACTATGGGGATATGCTTTTCGGTCAGTTGTTCTTGCTTCCTGATGGTTTGTGTGGCTTTCAGCCCGTCCATTACAGGCATCTGGACATCCATGAGAACAATATCGAATTCAGCCTTTTCCAGTTCCTCCAAAGCCGATTTTCCATCGCATGCAGTCACAACTGTATGCCCATGCTTTTGAAGAATAGCTGCAGCGAGCTTCTGGTTTACCGAATTATCCTCCGCGACCAGTACCTTGAGGGGCCTGCAGCATGCAATTGATGGGTTGTGCAGCCCGACCGGAAGCGGTTTCCGTGCTTCCTGAGACTTAGCAGCCTGCCTTCCAAATTTTGCCGTAAAGTGGAAAGTGCTTCCCTCACCGAGTTTGCTCTCTACCCAGATTTTCCCATCCATCATCTTTACGAGTTGGGAAGATATGGTTAACCCCAGGCCGGAGCCGCCAAACTTACGTGTGGTCGAGCCATCCGCCTGAGAAAACGCATCGAAAATAACACCCAGTTTGTCCTCAGAGATACCGATACCGGTATCGGAGACGGAAAAATGCAGGAGCGCGTCATCTTTTCCCATCGATTCGGTCTGGACCCGCAGCACGATTTTGCCTTTGCTGGTGAATTTGATGGCATTTCCCACCAGGTTGACGATAATTTGCCTGAGCCGGGCGGGGTCTCCGACCAGAGACTCGGGTATATCGTTGTCCAGGTCGGATATCAGTGTCAGACTTTTTTCATGAGCCCGCAGAGAAAGACCGGCGACAGCAGTAGTCAGAGTGTGCGGTAAGCTGAAGTCAATCGACTCCAGATCAAGCTTTCTTGCCTCTATCTTCGAGAAGTCCAGAATATCGTTGATAACAGCGAGCAAAGAATCGGCAGAGTCTTTGACCACCGATAGATAATCCTGCTGTTCTATAGTGAGATGAGTGTCCAGAAGCAGTTCCGTCATACCCAGCACACCGTTCATCGGTGTGCGGATCTCATGACTCATGTTGGCGAGAAATTCGCTTTTCGCCCGGTTAGCTGATTCGGCTGCCTCTCGTGCTTTGATATTGAGAATCGCGTGGGAGACCAGCGGCGCAAACCGCTGCACCAGGTTGAGACAACGTTTTCCGAAGAATGCGCGGTGTGAATGGACACAAACTAAAACTAATGCCTGCTCGCCCTGCTGCAGAGCTACATGCAGGGAGGAAGCTACTCCTTCACATATCTGCTCTGGCTGGGCTTTCCATTCCTGTATCTGGCTGCTATCGAACGCAGCCACCGGATCGCCCGACAGTACGCGGGCAAACACAGTTCCGGGCTGCCATACGGTCTCCATGAATCGTGGAGATGTAGATGCGATAGGGACGAGCAACCCGTTCGGCCGCAGAGCCAGCACAAAGGCGTCTTCATAGAACAGTATATTGCGCAATATCGATAGGAGCTTAGAAAACATATCTCCGATATCGAGCGGTTTAGAGAGGACCATGAGCGCCTCCAGTATGCAATCGGATTCTTTTCTCCGCTGCATCTCAGCGTCTCTGGTTCTTTCCAAATTTATCAGGGCTTCACGCAGATCCTCTTCCCTTTTCATCTCATTTTCACCTATTGATTTCTATCTGCCGAATACAAGTGTCGAGACCATCAGGTTTCCATGACAGTTTTCACCACCGCGGAAACAGCCCTGCTCGCCATAAGTAAATGCACCGAGGAGTGGTTTTCCGCCGGTGTTGTTATCTATTACATCCACTACAGAAGACATTTCATTCTTTAAAGCAAGCATATAACCGGCGCAGTATGTCAGAAAGACTCCGCTGACTTCTGAAGCTGACAATGATTTACTCTCCATAGCCGTCTGTACAGCTCTGCCGGCCCGTGGGATCAGGTTCTCTTTGGTGCCATACATCATGTATAACCTGTCACCTTCATTGACATCCGCAAGCATGGTCATCGATTTGTCTTCTTTGATGATCTCCGGATTTATAGAATATACCAGCCGGTAATACGGCATACCGCCGGCATCGCCGACTATTTTCCCAAATGGATAAAGGTCCGTTGCATCCGACACATTACCGCCGGATGACGCGAAGCTTTGAATGGCCTCATTAACCCATTCATGGTATACAACAGCAGCAGGGCGGTTGTCTATTTCGTAGAGGACTCTGCCTTCACATCGTGTTACTATTCCGCTGAGCTCGGTCGGGGTATAACCGCTGTAGAATGTGTAGCCTACCGGCACGGAGGGGAACATCACTGCCACAGACAGTGCGTCATCATAGACCCGGCCGTTAGCAAACTGGTGATTCGGCTTAGAGAAATCATCGTCTGCGGAGCTGCCTCCGATTATGGGGACGTCAGGGCCGACAATATCCTGTATTCCCTGTATCTGCAGCTCTTCATAGCCTGGTGCAGCTACCATGATGACCAGCCCCGGTATCTCTCCAGGTCTGCCGGACTCTCTAAGTGCTTCCGTTACAGCTGCGGCTGCTGATGCAAAAGGGTCTTCTCCTCTTGGTGCAGCGCCCACTCCATAACTGCCTGCTTTATCACAGATTCCCAGCAGTCCAAGAGCTTCGCCGCCATCGCAACGAGGCCCTTCTTCGGTTATTATGCCGACACAGGAAGTCCCTCCGTGGATTTGTGCATCAGGGGCGAGCTTTTTCAGTGTTTCCATGAGCTTCCGGCTGTCATAGGCAACCGACGTGAACACCATAATATAATCAGGTAAAGACCCCAGCCGGTTGGCCAGAGTGTTGAATGCTTCATTAACTGCGTACTCTTCATCAGCCGCAGTTGACCAGGAACTTGCCATCTTCATTACTGCTTAACTCCAAACTTTTTACTACTATTTGTTATTTAGTTGCCGAATACCAGTGTCGAAATCATCAGGTTTCCATGGCAACTCTCACCGCCAAGGAAACAGCCTTGTTCACCGTATGTAAACGCACCGAAGAATGGTTTTCCTTCAAGAGTGCCATTGACTCCATCTATCACTTGCTGCAGATCATTCTTCGCTGTAAACATATTACCGGCGCAGCATGCCATAAACGCCCCGCTGACTTCTGAAGCTGACAATGATCTACCCTCCATAGCTACCTGTGCAACTCTGCCTGCCCGTGAAAGAAGGCTCTCTTTAGTACCGGACAGCAATGACAGCTTCTCTCCTTCGAAAACGTTGGCAAACAGGGTCAACGACCCATCTTTTTGAACAGTTCTCAGACTTATCAAACTATAATAAGGCACATCTTCAACACTGCCGACCAACCTTCCGATTGGAGCCAGGCTCGCTGCCGCGAGAGCATTACCACCGGCCGACATGAAATCATGGATGACCCCATTAGTCCATTCATTATAAACAACAGCAGCAGGGCGGTTATCTATTTCGTAAAGGACTCTGCCTTCACATCGTGTTACTATTCCACTGATATCTGTCGGGCTGTAGCCGCTGTGGAAGGAATAGCCTACCGGCACGGAGGGGAACATCACTGCTACGGACAGCGCCTCATCATAGACCCGGCCGTTGGCAAACTGGTGCCAGTGACCGTCGATGTTGTCATCTGCGGAGCTGCCTCCGATTATGGGGACATCAGGGCCGACAATATCCTGTATTCCCTGTATCTGCAGCTCTTCATAGCCTGGTGCAGCAACCATGATGACCAGTCCTGGTATCTCTCCAGGTCTGCCGGACTCTCTAAGTGCTTCCGTTACAGCTGCAGCTGCTGATGCAAAAGGGTCTTCTCCTCTTGGTGCAGCGCCCACTCCATAACTGCCTGCCTTATCACAGATTCCCAGCAGTCCAAGAGCTTCGCCGCCATCGCAACGAGGACCTTCTTCGGTTATTATGCCGACACAGGAAGTCCCTCCGTGGATTTGTGCATCAGGGGCAAGCTTTTTCAGTGTTGCCATGAGCTTTTGGCTGTCATAGGCAACCGACGTGAACACCATAATATAATCAGGTAAAGATCCCAGCCGGTCGGCCAGAGTGTTGAATGCTTCATTAACTGCGTACTCTTCATCAGCCGCAGTTGACCAGGAACTTGCTATCTTCATTACTGCTTAACTCCAAACTTACCGGACTGTCGCTTCGGAGGTTTTCCGAAACAGCTAAGGATCCTCAAATAGGAGGGCATTGCGAGGATTAGCTTATTTTATTATTGGATTATATTTTCGAATGTATTAGGGCAAAGCCTGTTCACTCTGATACAATACCTGTCTCCGGCGGGTATGCTGAAGTAATGAAGCATGGGAGCACAAACGATGGAGTATGGCCATTTTTCGGAAGACGGGCGCGAATTTATAATCACCAGGCCTGATACGCCGAGGCCATGGGTCAACTGTCTGACTAACGGGAGCTACACTGCGCTCGTTTCCCAGACCGGGGGAGGGTACTCTTTCATCGGCGGACCCGGATATGACCGAATTACCCGCGCCGACCCGGACATCATAACATCGGACAGGCCGGGGAGGTATGTTTTTGTAAGGGATAACTTGACCGGCGAGTTCTTCAGCATCGGCTGGCAGCCTGTAATGCAGGAGTTGGATAGTTTCGAGTGCCGGCACACTCAGGGTGTAACAACAATCACCTCATCTTGCCTTAAAATAGCAGGCCGGATGGTGATTTTCGTGCCGATGGACGATAACCTGGAGGTCTGGAGCGTAACACTCGAAAATGAGCGGGATGAGCCCGCTGATTTATCTGTTTTTACGTATGTTGAGTGGGTTTTGGGCAATTATTCCGACGATTTGGTCCAGAGGCAATCATCTGCCCGCTTCAACCAGGTAACTTTTGAGGATAACTACATATTGGCGACTAAACGGATGTGGAGACGGCCTCAGCCGGTGAGCGCAGCAGTGGCAGATGCCCGGAGGAGGCATTTGCCGGAGGTGATAAGCACCAACCAATCCTGGGGCAAGTATGCATTTATCGCCGCAACCGTGCCGGTCAGCAGCTTCGACTGCGACCGTGAGGCATTCATCGGTCGCTACGGCGAACTCTCCTGCCCTATAGCTGTGAAAGAAGGCAAGTGTTCAAACTCAGACAGCAATGGGCGGGACTCGGTCGGTGTAATCGAAATCCGGTTCATCATCCCAGCGCGGGAAAAAGTGAATTTCAGTGTGCTCGTGGGGATTGCTCTTCACGCAGCCGATCCGTCCGGTATCGTCGCCAGGTACAGTGAACCAGGTGAGGTGGAATCGAAGCTCGCCGAAGTCAGAAGCTACTGGGACGATTACCTTGCCGGACTTACCGTAAGCACTCCTGATACGCATTTCAACCGGTCAGTCAACATTTGGGATAAACTGCAGTCGTGGATGTTTGTTGAATCGCCGGCAACGCCGTCGTTATACCGTGGAGGTGTTTCGGTTGTGAGCTTCAAAGGGAATTGCTTCGAACTCCTTGGCGTGCTTCCGATGGACCCTGAGTATTCCAAGTCCTGCCTTGCTCAGATACTCAGACACCAATACCGCGACGGAAATGTTGCACACCGTTGGGAGATAAGAAGCAATGTGGGAGTCCGCTCAGGCTATCTGGATGACCCTATCTGGCTCGTCTTCGCTCTCACGAGCTATCTGAGAGAGACAGGAGACACCGAATTTCTCAATCAGTCAATTCCGCACTACTATGCGCGCGGTGGCGATACGGTATACAGCCATATGGTCCGCGCCATTGAGTTTTGCCTCTTTCAGTTGAGTCCGCGCGGACTTATTCTCCTTGGACTGGGCGATTGGAACGAAACACTCGATCAGGCAGGTCATGAAGAAGAGAGCGAAAGCATCCTGACAGCGATGATGCTCGCAAGTGCGCTTACCGAAGCTGCGGAAGTAGCCCGAATAATGGGGGATCGAGCCAGGGCTGCAGGCTGGGGCACCCGCGCGCGCAACTTGAGAGGCAAGATCAACAGGTTCGCATGGGATGGTTCCTGGTATGTCCGCGCCATAACCGGCCAGGGCAGCCTCATAGGGAGTTCGCTGAATAGGTATGGTTCGATTTTTCTGGAGCCCCAAGCCTGGTCGATAATCTCAAAGACTGCCACGGATGAACAGGGGAAAACAGCTATGGACAGCGTAAAGAAACGGCTTGACACGCCGTACGGCCCTGCTCTCATTCAACCGGCTTACGAAAACCCCGACAGGACAATCGGCACGATCACCAGGTTCTCACCTGGGCTCGCGCAAAACGGCGGAATATTCACTATTCCTGCATGCTGGGTGGTGATGGCGGAATGCATACTGGGGCGCGGCAGCAGGGCATACGAGATATATCAAAAAGCGCTCGGTGGGGCAAGGGTGCTGGATCAGGAACGTTACGAAGCCGAACCTTACCTTTATCCTGAATACATGGAAGGCGCGGACTCCGAAAGACCGGGCTGCGGGCGTTTTACATGGACCGAAGGGGCGGCGTCATGGGTCTGGAGGACGTGCATCGACTGGATCTGCGGCGTAAGGCCGGACTACCACGGGCTGAGAATTGACCCGTGCATTCCTTCGGACTGGCGGGAGTTTACGGTAATCCGCCCTTTCAGGGATGCTGTTTATAAAATTCACGTTGAGAATCCCGACGGTGTGGAAAAAGGAGTGCGGGAAATCACCGTCGATGGGAAAAAGATGAATCCTCACAACGCCATACGCGACTTCCGTGACCATAAAGTCCACGAAGTCTGGGTAGTCATGGGAAATGTGCCTGCTGCGGGAACTAAGCAGTAGTAATCCGATGGATTACCTATACCTGTCGTTCCCATATCGTATCCCATTTCCTGCTTTCGTGATAAAAAGCTTTTTATACTGTCTTTAATAATCATCGCGAACAGCCTATAATACCAGCAGAGCTTGATCTTCAAACGAATAAGTATTACGGGCTTTTGGGGTGATGTATTATGGGCAGGACGCCACGTCTCTTTCTACTTTTTACTGTAATTTTCATTTTGCTTTGTGCGGCCACGTACGCTCAGCGGCCGGACCCGGCTCAGGGTAATGACCGGATCCGTGCACGGATGGACCGGTTTGGTGGCCGACCCTTGCCAGGTAAGCCACATAACGACGGTCCCTGGATAGGGCTTGGGTTGAAGAGCTTATCCAAAGACGCAGGTATCAATGGCGCGCTTGTGGGCGATGTAACCATTAACTCGCCTGCCGACGCGGCAGGAATCAGAATTGGCGATGTAATCACCGAAATAGACGGTCAAGCCATCACGTCTGCTGGTGATTTTCTGAACATAAACGCAATCCTTAAGGCAGGGAATACCTATAAGATTATTCTTCTCCGTGGAAGCCAAACTCTGACACTAAGCATAACGCCACAGGAAAAGACTGCCACAATCTCGGTAAAGCGGAAGCTGGCGGATATCAATGTCCTCAAATACGCCGTAATAGACCCCGCTAGCCACGCAATCACTCTGGTCGGTAAATACGACCCCAGCTATAAAACGGGTTCGATACCTTATTATGACCTTCTGAAAGACGCTATGGCGAGCCCCTATCCGTGGTTTTCTCTACAGCCGACCAGTGAGACCAAAAAAGGAGTAGAAAAGGTCCATTCCGCCATAGGCGACGACGTAGCCCGGATGTATTCCGATTCAAGCTATTGCAACACATGGACTATGAAGCTTCTGAATATGATCTTGAATGATCCGTCACTTTCGAGTGACCGCGCAGAGTTTATCAAAAAAGGTGCTGAAGCATTCAAGATCAGCGAGTCCGAAATGCTGATGATACTCCAAAACTCGGCTGCTGGCACATCGAGCGACGAACTGATACCGGTACTTGGCAAGATCCTGCTGGGCATGGGGTACACTCAGGTCGGCCAAGCCCTTTTGGTACAAAACAATGACTCGCAGCAGGCCTTTCAGTTGCTTGGGATAGGTTCGGAAGCTTCGGATATCGTCTCGAAATTCCAATCGGGAGAAATGTCTAAGGAAGAAGCAAGCCTGAAGTTAGCGGTGCTCATGGAGTCTGCCATTCTCCGCGGCCTGAATGTGCCGGAAGAACAATACAAATCCAAGGCAGATGCGGTCCTCGGTGGCCGCATGGACGCAAACGAGTTTTTGAAGTTTGCAGAATCAAAATTGATGGATATTGTTGTGGATGGGGTAGGGCTCAAGATGTTCAACGGCCTGACGCTCTCACACACTCTCCTTTGCAAACTCTACAGTGTTCCGACTCCGCAGATGGAGCTCGTTTTTAAAGATGTCCCCGCGAATACCTTGCTTGGAGATACACTTTTCAGGGCCGATTATGCCTTGAAATCCATCTGTACGAACCCGGAAGTCAAAAACAGCATACCGGAGTTCAAAACTGAGATGGACTATATGTATGATTGCTCCACGAAGACAGGAGTACGCATACCTGGGGACGCCGGAGCGGAAGTCGGCCACCGTTTGGTACCGGGAGAAGTTAAAATGCGGGTTTCTCCATCCGGGGATGTGGTCACTTTCGATGAGGCTAATATGAAAATCATCGGATGGGTGGATAAGACAGCCGGCAGGAAGTGTACCTCTGAAGTCGCAGACTTCATGAAGACCTCCGCCGAGGGCTACAGCAATTACCTGACCGAAAACTACGATCAGCTTGCAAAAGTCTACCCGGAGCTCCATCGCCTTCGCGAGGTCGAGAAACTGGTGGCTCTCGCACGCTGGGCCAAGAATAATAATTATTCAATAGTCGTAGACAAAGCGGCAGGCATCAAGATGGCGCAGGCTCCGACTGCCGTCGGTTTCTGGCAGGCCGTATTTACGGCAGACCAGAAGGAGTTCAGCTTGACCGTCGTAACTGAAGGCGGCGCTTCGTTCGATCAGAGCGAAGGCGAGGAATGGGTCAAGCCGAACGTCGATAGAGAAGTCACTTCCGACGTATCGAAGCAACTCGTGATGAGCGCGGTGATGGCCAAACAGGCTGCGTTGGACGCTATCGGCGGCGATATGGAAGCCGCGCGCGATATGGCAGACAAGAGCGCCCTCGCAATGACCGGCGACATCGATTTCACCAAGCTTCCAAAGCTGGAAGACCTGCCGCTTCCCAATCAACCGGCACAGTCGGTCGTATTGTCCAATGAGGCCGTATCGGCAGTAGACGAGAACCTGAGGAAGATCGAAGACGCGAAGATCACTATGGCAAAAGCCGAAGAGCTGCAGAACACTTCTCCTAAAGAGGCGGCAGCGCTCCGCGAAGAGGCTGAAGCCCAGACTCATCAAGCGAATGCAAACCTACAGGGTATCCGCGATGCTATGGACTCGATAAAGAATGATCCTGTGCATGTCGGTGATGCAGCCGTAGCAATCCATAATCTGAACGGTACGGTCACACTTGCATCTAATGTTGCATCCAACCCATCGAGCTCAAGCGGTACAACAACAACGACGGCTGCAAACAGTCAGGATACCGCTTCAAAACCTGCCGACGATGGCAATATCACTCCTGAAATTAGAAAGCAGTACCTTGCGAAGCTCGAATCGCTCCAAAGTCAGCTTGAGGCGACGAAAGCGCAGCTCCAAAAGCTTAACAAGTCGATTCAGCAGAACCAGGCACAACTCGATGACTGGGGGAAGGTCGCGCAGGACGGAATGGACAAGTGCAGCGGCTTCCTCTACAGCCTGCTGATGGATGCCACTGCCGGACAGCTCTCAGACCGTTACGAAGAGATGCATAAACTTGCAGAGAAGCTGCCGGACCATCCCGCTGACCTGATCACCAAGCTGGATCATATCAAAAATTGGTTCAAGGTCTTGAAATATACTCAAACAATGAAAGATGTTTCAGATATAGCTGCAAGAGACGGCAAGACCCTTCAGGAGCTTCTTGAGGAAGTGCGGGACGATTTAAATATCATCACCAGCATCACGCCTCTTGATAAAACTCTTCCTGGGGCGCTCTGGAAATACGGCAGCAATGTCGCCGATATGGCCTACAGCTACGCGGAGTTCTCGGCAGCTTATGACCGCATCAACCAGATGGATAAGAACAGCGACGACTACCTGAAGGCTGTGGCGGCGCTCTCCAACAGGATGAAGACGCTCGTTGAGCAGATAAAAGACCTGAAGGCGAAGCTGGGCGTGCAGTAAACCCAATGACCCTGTGTAGTTAGGCCGGTATCGGGACAAGGTGTCCCGATATAACGATAAGCCGGATTACAGAAATAAACTTAATATTGTGCAAATCAATAGCAGACGCTATACTTGAGCTACACTACGGCAGTGACAAGGCGAGGATTGGGTATGGTGGCAGTATTGGCATACCATCGCCTGGATCACCGGCATATTGACCGGTAACGGCTGCCATCATCCTGGAGGAGTCGCAATGTACGATCCAAACGCTGGACTAGGCCCCAATTTGTGCCCAGTCTGTCGTACACCTGTCCAACCTAACACACCGGTAATATCTTGTCCAAAGTGCGGTGCTCAGCACCATGCGCAGTGCTGGCAGAATAACCGTGGGTGCGGAGCCCCGAACTGTTCCGTTCAAGCTGGTGCAGCGCCCGCGCAGCCTGGGCCTGCTCAACCGGTGCAGCCGCTGCCTCTTACACAGGCAGGACAGCCCATGCAGCAGCAGGCAAGGCCGCAGGGACAGCAAAGCTGCCCAAAATGCGGTTATGTGCTTGGGCCATTCGACACCAGTTGTCCGAAATGTGCGAGAGCAGGAACGGCAGGCGGCCCTCAACAGCCGCCTTACGGAGCGCAGCCTGGCCAGAGGCCGGGTCCATATGGCCCGCCACCCTATTCGCAGCCGCAGCAGCCAGGCTACACACCGGGGTATCCGGCGCAGTACGGCAAACAACCCTCTGCTGTCTATCATGAAGAAAACGCCGGATTCGGGATCAGGTTTGGAGCACAGATTTTAGATTGGCTTATTCTATGTATTGTCATCGTTCCATTAGCAATAGCGATGGGGGCCGGTTCCACTGGAACTGCCGGTGTTGGGGCAAATGCCGCTACGCCATTTCCTGAGATCATGAGTCGCATAAAATCTCTCCAAGGAATTGATAATTTACTAGTTGTGATCTATGAGACCTGCATGATCGGATTTTTAGGGGCAACGCTGGGGAAAATGGCATGCAAAATCAGGGTCGAACGGACGGATGGAAGTAATATTGGATTCGGCCGTGCGCTGCTTCGATCTATTTTGAAGTTACTTCTTGGAAGCATATGCGGACTGACTTATTGGTTCATACTGTTCCATGCCGAAAAGCGTGCACTTCACGATATTATTTTGGACACAAATGTAGTCTACCAGTAATCTTTCTGTATGTGAGTTTTACGCCGACGGTTGGTCTTAGGATCAGCCGCCGGCGTTTGTTTGTTTGGCGTCTTCCAATAACTCATGTATAATGGAGTCGGTAGTGTAAATGACTTCAAAAGGGCTTCATTCGTTTTGCGAATAAAGCTCGTTGACATAAGGAGCTTTTGGTGACACAACTTGCAAGCGAGCTTATCGTTTCGGGCTCGATATTATTCATAACGATCTTCATAGCGGTACTGGCCGCAAAGCTGCTCGCGCGGGCTTCGCGCAGGTTCCACAAGAACGGTAATGAGCTTATGTGCGGCTTCACGAGGGACCTGAAAGTCCCCGCCGGGGGGTTGGTACTGATAGCTGGCATACATACAGCGCTCCTCAAGTTGACATCATGCAGCTTCTCGGTGAGTTTGAACGATAAATGGTTTGTCGCAGCGGCAACGCTTCTGGTAGTGTATGCGATTTCCAAAGGAGTGAGCCTTGCGATCAGGTGGTACATCGGATCACAAGGTGATCCTACTCTTTCGAGCCACACATCCGTGTATAGCAAGATCGTTGTGTCGGCGATATGGGTTTTTGCGAGCGTTCTGATACTGGACCAGCTCGGATACAAGATAACGACGATCATAGCTGGACTGGGAGTTGCTGGTCTTGCTGTTGGTCTCGGACTTCAGGATACCATCGCGAACCTTTTTTCCGGCTTTTACCTTATGATGGACCGCAGCGTGCGCTCCGGCGACTACATCAAGCTGGATTCCGGGGTAGAAGGGTTCGTGGATGTTGTCGGCTGGCGAAATACACGGATAAAAGTCTGGTCGAACAATCTCGTTCTCGTTCCGAACTCCAAGCTGATCCAGAGTGTCATTACCAACTGCACCCTCCCGTCTCCGAGTGTTTTAGTTTCCGTGCCGTGCAGGATAAGTTACGGGAGCGATCTGGAGAAGGTCGAACGAGTGGCAGTAGAGGCCGCGAAGGAAGTCATGGCGCGAGTCCCCGGAGCCGATACCGGTTTTGAGCCGCTGGTCAGGTTCAAGGAGTTCGGGGAGTCCTGCATTAACTTTGCTGTGACTATGCGCTCAGTGGATGTTGACTCACAGTATTTGCTGCAGCATGAGTTCATGAAGGCACTGCACAAGCGGTTTATCGGCGAAGGTATCGAAATATTTCTCCCGCATTATAGCTGTCAGCCTTTGAACCGCGGAGACGCGGAATAATGGGAAACGCGGAAGGTGGAGATTTCTCCTTGCTTCGGACCGCTTGCTGCCGAAGCCGACACCGTAGGTGTCGAGAAATACCATAATGCCATAATAATCCTATGCTTCGGGATCGCTTTTAATCCCGAAGCACACTTTCCACCAATTCTTTGGAGTGCGGAAGCGCCAGCTTCCGCTTTTCTATCGACATTCTCTTTTGAAACGCGAATTACGCGGATTTAACGGATTTCACGAATGGCAGAGACTTAATGCACTTCCCGTTGTATCGGGACACCTTGTCCGATACCGGCCTAACTACGAAGGGTAGATTTCGGGACGAGGGCGTCCCGAAATAACAAAACAAAGACGTCACCCTGAACTATGGAGTTTCAGGTTATACCTGAAACTCGCCCGGAAGATTTTCGGCCATAGCCGAAAATCCATAGATTCAGGGTCCATTTTCTTCCTGGATTCCGAGTCAAGTTCGGAATGACGTTATACCATATACTTCAGGATCGCAGCACACTCCCCACAAAAGAGTTTTGGGTAATGACGCAACAATCCTACGCACACCGGCACAAAAACAAAAAGATGCAGGATAGATAGCGTAAAATTCACAATCCATCCTGCATCCTGAATCCTAAATTCCAGATTCTAATTACGCAACTGCTTTGAGCAGTACTTTTGCTACATCAACTGCGCTCGCTGCATCCGGTGCATAGCCGTCTGCGCCGATCTCGTCGGCATAATTCTGGGTGACGGGGGCTCCGCCTACCAGAACCTTTACCTTGCCCTTTAGACCGGCTGTTTCCAGCGCTCCGATGGTTGTCTTCATAGCGGGCATGGTCGTAGTGAGAAGTGCAGACAGTGCTACTATCTGAGCGCCTTTCTCTTTGACCATCTCAGCAAACTTTTCGGGTTTGACGTCGACTCCGAGGTCAACTATCTCGAACCCAGCGCCTTCGAGCATCATTCCGACAAGGTTCTTGCCGATGTCATGAAGGTCGTCCTTGACTGTGCCGAGGATGATTGTTCCCACGGGCTTCGCGCCGGTCGCTACCAGGACCGGCTTAAGATGCTTCATTGCTGCATCCATTGCTCTCGCTGCGATCAATACTTCCGGTACGTAGAACTCGTTCGCTTTGAACTTCTGCCCGACTACGTTCATTCCGGCAACAAGGCCGTTGTTCAAAATCTGGTCTGGCGGCACACCCTCTTTGATTGCTTCTACCGTGAGCGATTCCGCCATGTCTTTCTTTCCACTGATTATGGCTTGCGCCAAACTCTCAAAATCCGCCACTAAAATCCTCCTGGTCTGTCTCCTTAGTTAGCTGTCGCCTTTGTAGATGGCGATGTAAACAACATATTTTCGACAAATTCATTCCGGTAATCCGGATGGCTTGCAAGCTCTATGTGTTTGATTGCTGCAGCGAGGCGGCTTGCACGCTCCCGCTCCTTCGTTGAGATGAGCGCCAGTTTCGCTCCGGCCCCGGCGGCGTTACCCACCGGAATAATCCGGTCGATCTCGACCGGCGGAAGGAGTCCGATCCTCAGCGCACTCTCGATTCTTATATAATTGCCGAATGATCCGGCAAGAAGAATATCATCCAAATCCTCAATCGTCGCTCCGGCAATCTTCATCAGCGTTTCTACGGCAGCCCTTATAGACCCCTTCGCCAGTTGGAGCTGTCTCACATCCTTTTGTTTCAGTGTGAGAGGCTTCCCATCAACCGATTCCTGCTCCGTGGCAAGGATGAACTCAGGGCCTGTATCCGATTCGATCAACCGCGCACGAATATCCGGCGGAAGGTGTCCGGCTTCATCAGGCGTCAACATCCTGCCTGAATCGTCTATAATTCCGGCGGACAGCATCTCGGAAACCGCGTCTACCAGTCCCGATCCGCAAATCCCAACCGCCGGACAGTCCTCTATGGTCGTAATCTCGACCTGCCTGCCGATGCGGACGCTGTCGATTGCTCCCGGAGCTCCGCGCATTCCTCTGCTTATCCTTGCACCCTCGAATGCAGGGCCCGCTGCCGCTGAACATGCGTAAATTTGCCCGTTGTGCAAAAGTGCCATCTCGCCGTTCGTTCCAACATCTACCGCAAGCCTGGTGCGGTATTCGTCTTCACGCAGTGTGGCAAGCACAACCCCGATCAAGTCCGAACCGACGAACCCTGCAACGTTCGGCATCACATGCACCAGTGCGCCGGGGTTTATGTGCAACCCGGCTTCATCCCCTCGAAGGGTCATTTTTCGGCACAAAGTCGGCACATAGGGCGAAAGCCCCAGAGTTGAAACATTCAACCCCATAAAAAGGTGCGTCATGCATGTGTTACCGACGAGAGTTACCTCGTAGATGTTCTTCGGGTCGATTTTCTGCGTCTTCGCCAGCCGGTCTGCGATCTCATTGAGCGCGTCGATGGCGGCTTCACGCAGAGTATTGAGCCCGCCGGGTTCGGTCCCGGCAAAGTTTATTCTCGATACCAGGTCATCCCCATAACTCACCTGCGGGTTGATTACTGATGCCACCGCAATCTCGTACCCGGTGTTCAAATCCATAAGATAACCGGCTATGGTCGTGCTTCCAAGATCGAACGCTATGCCGTAATTCTGCCTGACGGTATCGCCGGGCTCGACTGCGATCAGTTCGCTGCCGTCCACAACAGCCGTGACTTTATAACCGGCTTCCCTCAGTATGGAGGGCAGTTCGCGCGCTATCTGCACATTTATTCCGGTCTCGATATCATAGACCGTAAGTGACGCCGCAAGTCGCTCGAAGTCCCCCCGCTCGTCAGTAAGCGACGGCTTGGGGAGGTCAAGATATGCTTTCATCACCGCAGGTGCTACGTGAACATCATGGATGATGCCATGACTCAGCACTTTTTGTACAAGCGAACGGCTGGCAATCGGTACCGCTACTACGGCATCGCCCGTCACCCGTGCCCGACACGCCAGCCTCATTCCCCGCGCTAATTCTTCTGTTGTTAAAAACCGTTTTTCACTGGAGTCAGGTTGATCGACTTTACCGGCAACTTTTACGCGGCATTTGCCGCATGTGCCTGTGCCGCCGCAGTTCATCTCCACCGCGCAGCCTGCCATAAGAGCTGCCTTTGCTACAATCGTGCCTACCGGTACCTGGATTTCTATCCCATCCGGCTCGAACCTGATTTTGGCTAACTCGACTCCGGCTGATGTTTCCCGGCCGTCCAAAATATTGCCTCACGTCTAAACAGGTGCTGTCGAGCAGCACCTGTGATCTATAGAATTCCGGCTGCTGCCGAAAATCTTCCGAAAGAGTTTCAGGTGATATCTGAAACTCTCTAGAAATAAATGATATTGCGCTTGGCAATATCGTTGTTCGGGTCGACCCCAAGAACCATTTCGAACTCAGCTTTAGCTTCGTCGGCCATACCCAGCATAGCATAGGTCAGTGCCAGATCGTTTCTAATGGCTATATTCGATGGGTCGAGTTCAAGAGATGCGAGTAATTCCTGTATAGACTCGTCAAATAACCCGATAAACCCATAGACAAGCCCGATCTGCCTGTGCGCCTCAGCGTAGTTCGGATCTTCTTCCAGGATCGCCTTGAACTCGGCAAGAGCCTCGTCGTACATACCATCGACTTTATAGGCTATGCCCTGTTCGCACCTGTCCTCAAGACTCCCCATACTGCACCTCTCCAAACATCCCGAATACTCTCGCCAGCCAAGAAATAAAGTATAAATGCTAATTTTTTGAGAGAACCGGACTGCCGGCCATATACTCATAGAGAGCCGTACCGTAAAAAACGATCTACGCTTGCTTGAAGTATATCAACATAATCCCTGTAAATCAAGAGCTTGTGAAAAGTGTTCCCAAATTCAGCCGCGATCCACGCGCAAATGCACCTGCGCTCATTTTCTGGCGGTTTTCTGGCTGAATTTCGATCAGTTTTACCCCGCCTTCGCCCGCCGCGACGATGATTTCGTCTTTCGTAATATCTACTACTTCGCCGGGAGCTTTTCCTTCCGAAATTTCGCCGATTGCTTCTGCCTTGTGGATCTTTATCTGCGCGTTGTTCAAGATTGTAAATGTGCCCGGGCGCGGTGTAAATGCCCTTACAAGGTTCTGAATGTCTTTTGCCGGTCTATTCCAGTCGATCCGCCCCTCATCACGCTTGAGTGACTTTGCAACCGTCGCCCGCGAAGGGTCCTGCGGCTGCGGAGTTATTTCTCCGCGCTCCAGTTTGTCCAGAGTCAGGATAAGGAGTTCGGCGCCGATATTTGCAAGCCTCGGTTCCAACTCTCCGGCTGTTTCATCCATGCCGATCTCGGTTTCACTCATAAGCAGGATATCGCCGGTGTCCAGCCCGGCATCCATCAGCATCGTCGTTACGCCGGTCTTCGCCTCACCGCGCATTATCGCGTACTGTATCGGCGCGGCTCCGCGATACTTTGGCAGGAGCGACGCATGGACATTTATGCTGCCATATTTAGGCATATTCAGTATTGCCTGAGGTATGATCTGTCCAAACGCGGCGACGACTATTGCATCAAGCGGTTCATAGTTTTTGATGTGATCGATTGCGTCCTGCTCTCTTATTCTTTCGGGTTGGAAAACCGGCAGTCCAAGAGTCAATGCAAGCTGTTTAACAGGGGACATACGCATACTCCGGCCTCTGCCGCCCGGCCTGTCAGGCTGAGTGACGACAGTGGCTATATCATGACCTGCGCTTACCAGCGCCTCAAGCGATGGAACCGCAAACGGACTCGTTCCCATGAAAACAATACGCATGTAAATACCTGTAGATTTCCGAATATTTCTATTCTTCCTCATCTTCCTGCCCCGGCATTACCCAGTGCAGCGAATCGGCGTCGGCAAGGTCTATGAACAGCTTTCCGTCGAGATGGTCTGTCTCATGCTGGAATATCCGTGCAAGATATCCGGTGCCGGTGAGCTTCACTTTTTTGCCGTTTTCGTCCATCCCTGTTACTGTGGCAACATTTGCCCGCTCGACATCACCGAAAAGCCCCGGAATGCTCAGACACCCTTCGGACCCGATCTGACTTCCGGATTTTTTGATGATTTTCGGGTTGATAAGTGCGTGCGGACCGGACCCGTCATCATAGACGAACAATCTGAGCGACAAACCAATCTGATTGGCAGCTAATCCCGCGCCTTTAGCATCGGCCAGCAATTCATACATGTGTTCTATGAGTTGCTTGATCTCGTCATTGAACTCAGGAACCTCTTTGGTAGGCTCCGAAAGCACATTGGCTCCATACCTAACTATCTCTTCTATACCCATAGTATCCCCTTACATTAAAGCATTGATGCCGGGTCAATATCCACCGTGACCCCGCGTCTGATCGACGGAAGCGCATCGAGTGATTCCCGAACGGCCCTGGCCAAAGCATCCCTGTCCGGCGAGCGGAGCAGGACGTGCCAGCGGTAACGGCCCCTGAGCTTCGCAACAGGCGCTGGAACCGGCCCCAGTACCTCGATCGGTGTTTTTTCGGACTTTTTTGACCTCTCCTCCAGGTCATGGACAAGTTCATCAAGTCTCTGCTGCGCATTGGCCTCGATTTCATCGGATGCGACTATGTTCAGCATCGACGAAAAAGGAGGATAACCGGTCTCGCGCCTTCGTTCGATCTCCTGTTCGTAAAATGACTCGTAATTGTGCGCTGCTGCGGCGACTACCGCATAATGTTCTGGATTGAACGTCTGTATTATTACTTCGCCGGGTTCGGTCCCGCGTCCTGCTCTTCCCGCGACCTGCGACAGCAATTGGAATGTCCGTTCTCCGGCCCGAAAATCAGGCAGGTTGAGCGATGTGTCCGCGCTGATGACTCCGACGAGCGTCACTCCAGGAAAATCCAACCCCTTGGCTATCATCTGCGTCCCGACGAGAATGTCTGCGTCATGTTTTCGAAACGCATCGAGAATTTGCCCATGAGACCCTTTGCGTGCTGTTGTGTCTCTGTCCATCCTGAGGACTCTGGCATCAGGGAATGCAGCTTTGGTCTCTTCTTCTATCCGCTCCGTCCCTATACCGAATTTTCCGATCTTCAAGCTTCCGCAGTTCGGACAAAGTGTCGGCGCAGCCTCTTCGTAGTCGCAGTGGTGGCAGCGCATTATGTGTTCTGCCGCGTGCAGCTTGAGCGCGACCGCGCAGTTCGGGCATCCGGCTGTATAGCCGCATTCCCGGCAGAGCAGGAAAGTGGCGTACGCCCGCCGGTTTTGAAACAGGATCACCTGCTGGCCTTTACCGAGTTTGTCGCCTATTGCTTCAGTGAGTCTTTCGGAAAATATCGTCGCATGGCCTTTTTGATACTCTTCCCTCAGGTCCGCGATATAGACTGAAGGCAAAGGGCGGTTTGCAATGCGCTCGCGCATGACTACCAGTCGATATTTACCCGTTTTCGCCCTGTAGTAGCTTTCTATCGACGGGGTCGCGCTTCCCAGGATTGCCAGTGCTCCGTTCTGTTCCGCGCGCCTGAGCGCTGTATCCCTGCCGTGGTAGCGGGGGTCGGAGTCCTGCTTGTAGCTCGGCTCATGTTCTTCATCGATTATGACTAACCCCAGATTCTTTATAGGGGCGAAGACTGCGGAGCGCGCGCCGAGGACCACATCCACTTCGTTGTTTTCGGTCCGGGCCCATTCATCGAACCGTTCTCCCGCCGAAAGCATACTGTGAAGGACAGCCACGCGGCTTCCGAACCTGCCCCGGAATATATTCAGCACCTGTGTAGTCAGCGAGATTTCAGGGAGCAGCACAAGCGACTTTCTGCCCTGTTTCGCTGCGTGCTCGATTGCTCTTAAGTATACTTCCGTCTTTCCGCTTGCCGTGACGCCGTGGAGCAGCATAACGCTGTGCTTTCGGCTGTCTATCCCTTCGATTGACGCATTAAGCGCAGCCTGCTGCTCTTCCGTCAGCTTGTAATGCGAGGTAGACGGAACGGATGTATGCGCCGGTGTCCGCCTCTCCGTGAGAGATGTGCGTTTGAGAAGTCCCTTCGAGACAAGCCCTGAGATAACGCTTTCGCTCACCGACAGATCGGAAACCAGTCTGGCGCAAGGAGCTGTCCCGTAAAGAGCGATGTGCCTCAGCACTTCAGCCTGCCGGGGTGCGCGGGACTGCAGTTTGCATGCTTCTTTTTCGACCTGTTCTGGCGGGATCGAAAGCGCTGCGGCGGCAATCCGGCGTTCCTTTCCCTGGGGCGGAATCAGTTCGTACCGGCGGACTGCGCCTCCTGCCAGCTCGAATTTTTTCAGCTCTCTGAAGAGTTCAGGCCGTTTTGACCGAAGTGTATCGAGCGGGATCGACCCACCGGCGTTCATGAGCGCCGCAGCAAGCGGGGAAGAGGGTAGGGCAGTATCATCAACAAGCTCCACCAGTCCCTTGACCTTGCATTGGACGACGCCGGGAAGGATGGAATGCGTACAGCGCGACAGCCCGCAGATGAACCGCTCGGAGATCCACCCTGCCAGATCGACCAGTTCGTCCGACAGGGTGATCGGTGAATCGAGGATTGCCAGGATCGCTTTTGTCCTCGCCACGGACGGCGTATCTTCAAGAGCTACTATGCATCCGATGGTCTGGGTGGAACCGAACGGCACAAGCACGCAGGCTCCGATTTTTACGCGAGATTGGAGAGCTTCCGGGACTTCGTAAGTGAACGAGTCCAGATAAGCAGCACCCTCCGTATCGACAGCGACCCTGACATACAACTATAGTCCCGATTCTTTCTGCAGAGTGTCCGCCATATCGACGTATTCCCACGGAACATCCAAATCCGTGCGGCCGAAGTGCCCGTAAGCAGCAGTCTGCTTGTAGATCGGCCTTCTCAGGTTCAGTTTCTTGATAATTCCTCCAGGAGTAAGATCGAAGTACTTTTGAACCAGCTCGACTATCTTCTCATCGGGTATGCAGCCCGTGCCGAATGTGTTGACGGTAATATTCATCGGGTCTTTCTGGCCTATGGCATAAGCTACCTGAAGCTCGCACTTGTCCGCCAGCCCCGCTGCGACTATGTTTTTAGCGATATACCGCATCATATACGCTGCAGACCTGTCTACTTTGGTCGGGTCTTTACCGGAGAAGCAGCCGCCTCCGTGTCTTGCCATTCCGCCGTAAGTGTCTACTATGATCTTTCTCCCCGTGAGCCCGGTGTCACCCTGAGGCCCGCCGACCGCGAAGTGACCTGTGGGGTTAACGAATATCTGAGCGTTTCCGTCGAGCAGTGCGGCGGAAAGCACCGGTTTTACCACCTGTTCAACAACATCATTATAGATAGTGGACTGCGGGATATTCGGCTGATGCTGTGCCGAGACTACTATCTTGTCTATGCGGACAGGTTTCCCGTTTTCATATACCACTGTTACCTGGGACTTGCCGTCGGGCCTCAGGTAGCGCAGGTCGCCATTTTTTCGGACTGCTGCAAGCTGTTTTGCGAGCTTGTGGGCGAGCATGATCGGCATAGGCATAAGCTCAGGAGTCTCGTTGCAGGCATAACCGAACATCATACCCTGGTCACCGGCTCCGCCTATATCTACTCCCTGTGCTATATCAGGAGACTGTGCCTGGATGGCAGTCAGCACGCCGCATGTCTGGTAATCGAAGCCGTATTTGGCTCTTGTGTAACCCACGGTCTCCAGAGTCCTTCTGACTATTTCCGGAATTTCAACGTAGGCTTTCGTGGTGATCTCCCCGGCGACTATGACCAGTCCCGTGGTTAAAAGTGCCTCACAGGCGACTCTGCCAAGCGGGTCCTGCTCTAAAATAGCATCCAGGACGGCATCAGATATCTGGTCCGCCAGTTTATCGGGATGCCCTTCAGTCACGGATTCCGACGTGAAGCTAAAGCACTTATTCTTCAAAGTTGTCCCTCCCAAAGGTTTGACATAATATAATCCAGAATCCCCTGAGATATTTCCCGTTTGGACATCCTGGGCCAACTGATCGCCTCGCCTTTGCGGGGGATCAGTGTAACAACGTTGGTATCGCTGCCGAATACGCCTCCTGGGTCAGAGACGTCGTTTGCAATTATCAGGTCAAGGTTTTTCTCTTCGAGTTTATGACGGGCATTCTCCTCGATATCGTTCGTTTCCGCTGCAAAACCCACGAGAGTTCTTTCGCCCTTCATCTCACCGATCCGTTTCAATATATCTTCCGTCTTCTCAAGCTCCAGTCTCAGCCAGTCATTTTCCTTTTTCAGCTTGCTGGGCGCGACTTTAGCCGGGCGGTAGTCCGCCACAGCCGCCGCTGCGATGACGAGATTATTCGGCGGAAGGTTTTCCATTACGGCCTGGAGCATCTCCTGCGCTGTCTGCACCCTGATGGAATTGACACCGGGAGGGTTATCCAGCTCAGTGGGCCCGCTTACCAGTGTGACTATGCCTCCACGCTCGGCTGCAGCTTCGGCGAGAGCATAGCCCATCTTCCCGGACGAGTAGTTAGAGACGTACCTGACCGGATCGACCGGTTCTCTGGTAGGTCCGGCTGTAATAAGCACCCGCACCCCGGCGAAGTCCTTCTTTCCGCCGAGGAGTGCAGTAATAACAGCCGCGACGATAGTGTCCGGACTGGCAAGCCTGCCTACTCCCTCATCACCGCAGGCTACACGTCCTTCTTCTGGTTCGATGACCTCCCAGCCGAGGTTTTTCAGCCTGTCCATGTTGCCGATGACCACCGGATTTGTGTACATCCTTGGGTTCATAGCCGGGGCGATCAATACCGGGCCACGGACCACGAGTGCGGCGGTTGTCAGCATATCGTCGGCTATACCGTTCGCGAGTTTACCGATGATGTCGGCAGTAGCCGGGGCGATGAGTGTCAGGTCAGCCCGTTCAGGCAGCTGCACATGGACTATTTCGTTCGCTTTCGGTTCGTCCCACAGGTTCACAAGGACCGGATTGTGGGTGAGCGCGCGGAAAGTTGCAGGGCCGACGAGTTCGCAGGCTGATTTAGTCATAATGACGTGGACGCTGGCGCCCATCTGAGTAAGCTTGCTCGCTATCTCGGCGGATTTATATGCCGCGATACTGCCAGTCACTCCAAGTATGATTGTTTTTCCCGTCAGGTCAGCGCGGGGAGACGATTCTTCTATGTTCAGCAATGACTATAGCCCTCAGCTCTGCGACCGCATTCTCGACAAGATCATTTTTTACCAGATACTCGTAATGTGGAATCTGTTCCAGCTCATACCAAGCGTTTTTGAGCCGCTTTGCTATCGATTCTTCTGAGTCGGTCGATCTCGCTCTCAGTCGTCTTTCGAGTTCTTCCATGCTGGGCGGCACGATAAACACCATAACAGCTTCTGGGATTTGCCGCTTGACTGCGATCCCGCCTTGTACATCGATCTTGAGCAGGCAGTCCTGACCGGCTGAGATTTTTCCGACGACCCAGGGTTTAGGCGTGCCGTAAAAGTTGCCATGCACTTCTGCATACTCCAGAAACTCGCCCAGATCGATCATCCGGCAGAACTCCTGTTCGGTAACGAAACAATAGTCCAGGCCGTGCTGTTCGTTCACTCTGGGCTGTCGTGTAGTAACGGTTACGCAGCGCGTTATGTCGGGGCATGATTTAGCGAACTCATCCAGCACGGTATCTTTGCCAACGCCGGATGGTCCTGATACAACTATGGCAAGACCGGACTTTCGCCGGTAATTATCCCAAATCTGCATTGTCTGTTTCGGGGGTTGGAACAAGCGACGCCATTCGTTTTGCCAGCGTTTCCTGGCCCAGCGCGGATATTATAACCTGTCCGTTATCCATGAACAAAACGCTTTTCGTCCTGCGTCCCTGGGTTGCGTCGATTAACTGGCTTTGTTTTCGGGCTTCCTGGATCACACGTTTTACCGGCGCCGATGCGCTAGAGAGGATAGCTATGATCCTTTCTCTAACGACAAAGTTTCCGAACCCTATACTCATGGCGGTTGTTGTCAATAGTAATACCCTCCGCGCCTACAGCGGCATGTTCACCGCCTTGATCATAATAAACAGGTTTCAGGTATGACTCACACCTGAACCACTCAGGTAAATTTTGGGGTTGTAATACAACCGGAAATCAATAAATTATAGCACTGCCGGCTGCCATGGTCAAACTTTTGAGCGCCGCAGCCGGTAATCAATGAATAAAGACCCCGGCGCAAACCGAGGTCTTTATTCGAGCCTGTATAAAATCGAAATGGATGAAAATATCAGTTTTATTCTGCTGTTCTGAGCGCGTTTGTCGGGACTATCGTCCAGGTCGTAGCTCCAGGAGGCATCCAGTAGAGCTGGACATATGAACGGTCTTCATCCTCGAAATAGCTGACCTCGATTTTATACCATTTACTTCCGGCCAGATCGATCTTACCTTCCATCACAAGGGCGGGACCTGTGTTCCAGCCGTCGATTATCGTTTTCAGCTTGTTGCTGTCATCAGCAATTCTCAGACGGAACCCGTCGTCGTATCTGGCCCGGAATGCATAGGCGCCGGCAGTTTCACACTTGATATAGCCCGACCAGATAACGCCGAAGTCATGGCCGTTGCCGGTATCAGGCAGAGTGATCAAACCCGGGTCAGGAGCTTTTCTCCCCCAGTCGAAGTTTATATTCGGATCGGTCCGCGTTAATACAACCTGGCCTTTTGAAAGATCAGGGTGAGCATCTACATGGTTATTCTGTATATACTTTGCGGTGAGTCCATTAGTGACAGGGGGTTCAATTTTCCCTGCTACCGAAATGGCTGCAGCTTTGGAGACCGCCGGGTTGACCCCGTCACTCACAAATACGGTCATTGTGCAGCTTCCGGCGGCTTCAGGTGCTTTCCAGACTGCTGAGTTGCCGTTCTGCGACTGGACAGACCCACCCGTTGCAACCCAGGTATAAGTAAGATCGTCACCATCCGGATCGGTTGCTACCGCTGTAACAGTGGATGTTCCGTTTACGTCCACAGCGCTGGGATCGGCAGTGACGCTCGTGATAACAGGTGGGTCGTTTTCATTGGGATTAGGCGGTTCGGGAGTATTCTGTTTATAGACAGTGAAATAGCACTTTGCAGATGCCGTGTGGTTGTGCCCGTCGTTTACCACAACCGTAACAATAGCATTACAGACGGCAGATGGAGCTGTAAACTCGTAATCCACATCCGTTCCGGCGAGACGTCCGTTATCAACAGACCATGTGTAGGTCAGTTTGTCTCCATCGGGATCCGTCGCTGCCACAACCATTTGCTGAGTGCGGTCGGTCTGAATTCTGATGGGATCTGCGGAGCTTCCCTGCGGTGACAAGCTCGTGATAACCGGTGCCCGATTAACTGAAGGGTTATCCGGGTCGGGTGTGACCGGAATGTTACTGCCTCCACCTCCACCACCGCAACCCGCGATCAGCAGGAGCACTGCAATACAGGCGAAAACCAATCTATTAGTTGACATGACTATATTGCACCCCTTTCTATGAATTTTAAGCTGACTAATCGTATGCCAACTGGTCGGGAGAGTCTCACTCCGCTCAAAAGCAGGCTAGCATTTGCTTTCTTGCTTCCCTGCTTTACCCAGGGCTTTTAGCAATAAAACATATACTTTAACTAGAGTGTGACTAATCAGGCTGTTAAAGAAGTGGTTGTCAAGATGTTGCCACTTAATGAGTATGCGGTTGAGGGCCTTGATGGATAATCGGGCCCTTAGTTTTCCAATTCAATATTGAATTTTGAACTCATTCTTGACGAGCTGGCATGGCCATGCTAAACTTAGTAGGGTGTGTTGTATGTTAACACTGGCTAATTGTATAGTAACAGTTCAACAAAACCAGCCGCCGCTTGTGACGTTGACCGGCGAAGTCAATTACGAGTCCACGGGCAGCATAAAGGAGGCTATTGAGAGTCTCCTGCATGACGGCTCGACTCACATAGTAATGGACTGTGGTTCGGTCGATTTCATAGATTCAAGCGGGATTGGTGCCATCATACGCGGGGCTCAGAAGCTGAGGGATGCAGGCGGGGAGCTTGTTTTGCGTTCCGCGACTCAGCAGACTGTGCATGCGCTGCAGATATCCGGCTTTGCCGATTTATTGAATATAGAGCATGTAAATGATAGCCCGGAACCGGATCGGAAGCACTGTGCAGGCGGGCTTTGGCAGCAGGTCAAGTTCAGTATTCCGCTGCCGGCTGACAGGAACGGATTGATTAGGCAGCGAGTGACTGAACTTGCCGAGTCGATGCCGTTTTCGCGATATCAGATCGATGATATCAGGCTTGCAGTCGGAGAAGCCGTCTCGAATGCTATCAGACATGGGTGCAATGGTGGAGAAGACGACCGGCTTAATGTGAATTGCACCGGTGATGAGGAGAAGCTGGTAATTAAGGTCAGCTATCCGGGGAATAAGTTCGATCCGAATACGGTTCCGATTCCCGATCCCTGCAACCCCCGTGAAGGCGGAATGGGTATCTTTTTCATGAGAGCGTCGATGGATAGTGTCGATTACGCCTTCGACGAGACCGGGACAACGGTAACAATGATCAAATATATAGGGGCAAGAAACACAAATAATGGCAACTGAAGCTAGTTGGGTAGTTAAGGCAAGATCTGTACTCCAGTGGTGGAGAGTACCGCTGATGACTTTATTCGTAGCCGTAGGCGTTTATCTCATAAACCGAAAGACCGACTGGCTTTGGGTTGGGATGGTAGCGACGTTTTTTGGAGAGCTGATGCAGTTATGGGCGGCATCCCACTTAAGGAAGGATAAAGCGCTTGCAACATCCGGTCCTTACTCCTACATCCGAAATCCCATGTATTTTGGCCGGTTTTTCGTGCTGCTTGGGTTCATGATTATGATCCAGCAGGCATGGTGGGAGAAGACTCAGGTAATGAATGTTCCTCTTCTTGTAGTCGGATACATCATTCTCTTCGCGCTTTATGTGTACAGCCGGATAGGCCGCGAGGAAGAGAGGCTAAGAGGTATATTCGGTGAGGATTATATCCACTACTGCAACGAGGTATGCAGGTTCCGTCCCAGGCTCACGCCCTACTCGAAGGCATCTTCTACTAGACTGCAGTGGGCTAAGATCGTTGCCAATCACGAATATCTCAATATGGTCGCAGTGATTTTCGTTTTCGGACTTATCATAATTCGGTTAAGTCTGAAGTTCTAATCATATAAAACGGCTTTCCGGCGGCTTGTTCAGCCGATCCATGGTATTTCATCTCTTTACGTGAACATTGCAGCAGTTTTGGTCGTCTATTATTACGAGGGCGCAGACTGCAAAGAGTTTTGTGTCACGGGAGGTGAAAACTTTGGGGTTTGGGAGAAGGAATTCCGCTGGAAAGCGTGGAAATGGTAATCGATTGCAATTTATGGCAAAGGAGCAGTGCCTGATGCTGACATCTAAAAGGGCAATAGTCGCCCTGATGGTTTTTGTTCTCGTTTTTGGGGCGAGTATTTCAGTGTTCGCAGTTGAAAGGACTTTAGCTGGAATTAGACTCGGTTCCCCTGCGCAAACAGTGCTAAAGAAATACGGTAATCCCACCAGAATTACAACTCAGACGGCCAATACTGGCAATCCCGGAGAAGGGCAGCCGCAGAATCAGCCCGCAGGCTCTTTGCTGTCTAATATGCCTGGTTCATCACAGCAGCAGACAGGACCAATCGGCCAGTTAGGACAGAGTTATGCTAACGGATCGTCGGGTAGCTATGCTCCTCTTCCCGGAGTCGATACCGGCGCTCCCGGTGCTCCTGGAACCAGCGGAAACAACGGCACACAGCAGAACCAGCCTACAGAGAGCACAGTCAGCTGGACTTACGATCTGCAGAGCGGTACGACACTGGAGTTTCTGATCTCCGAGAGCGGGCGTGTGATTCAGATAACAGTCGGCGGAGATCAGCCGTTCGCACTTTCGAAAACATCCAAAGGCATTAAGCTCGGCAGTTACTATAAGGATGTTATCTTCAAGTATGGCTATCCTGAAAAACAACAGTCACTCGGACGGTTTCTGATGGCCAAATATACCGACAAGCACAGATGTCTGTTTATCTTCCTTGAGAAGAAGCTTGTAGGTATTACCATAGCTTTCAATCCAGAAGACGAGTAATAAGCTGAGCAAAACTCTAGCCTCCCGGCCTTACGGCAGCGCTGGCAGGTTTACTATAATGAGGTGAGCTAGCATTGGTTTCTTCCCGCTATCCGCTGGAGGATATTCGATCAAGGTGCGATATCGTCGAGATTATATCCCCCTATGTCGCACTGAAACGAAGCGGGAAGAACCTTAAGGGGGCTTGCCCGTTTCATTCGGAAAAGACGCCGTCGTTTGTAGTCAACCGCGATACCCAGAGATGGATGTGTTTCGGATGTGGTGCAAATGGCGACGTGTTTTCTTTTTTAATGCGTATTGAGGGGTTGACATTTCCCGAAGCAGTCGAGCAACTGGCTGCCAAAGTGGGTGTCGAAATAACACATTCGCCAAAAGATATGCGGTCGGCAGGAGAGCGTGATATTGTATTTCACGTCAACAATCTGGCGACCGCTTATTTTCGCAAGACACTCGAGCGTAATAAAGAAGCGCGGGATTATATACAAAAAAGAGGTATATCGCCCGAGGCTGTAGAACAATTCAAATTGGGGTTTGCGCTCTCGGAGTGGAGTGGGCTGGCGGATTGTTTGAGGACCCAAAGGGTAAAGCTTGCAGACGGGGCAAAAGCGGGCCTTCTTATTGCTCGGGAATCGGGCCAGGGTTATTATGACAGGTTCCGAAACCGGCTTATATTTCCGATATTCGACATCCAGAACAGGGTAATCGGGTTTGGCGGGCGTGATCTCGGAGGCAGCGATGCGAAGTATATCAATTCGCCGGAGACACCGGTATTTGTAAAAAACAGGACACTCTACGCGCTGAACTTTGCCAGGAAGTCGATTATTGACCAGGGCTGTGTGATACTGGTAGAAGGCTACATGGATGCCCTTACCGCGCATACCGCGGGATTTACGAATGTAGTCGCTACATTGGGAACCGCCCTCACTTCAGAACACGTAAACGTATTGTCTCGATATACAAAGACGGCTGTTTTAGCGTACGACTCCGATTCAGCTGGTATGTCGGCTGCGATGAGAAGCGCGCCGATGTTTGAGGAGGCGGAGTTCGAGGTTAAGGCGGCTCCATTGCCTGCGGGAGAAGATCCGGACAGCCTGATCAGGCGCGGGGACAGAGCGGTGTTCGCCGAATTGGTGGAAGGTGCTATCCCGGTCCCGGATTACAGGCTGAGGATTATCGCTGCAAAGCATGATACCGGCACTCGCGCCGGCCAGTTGGCGCTTTTGAAAGAAGCGATACCTGTTGTTGCGGAAGTGACGCGACAGGTTGAGCGGGAGCGGTTAATAGCTCTCCTTGCGCCGTACCATCCGAATTTCAGAAGCGGAACGGTACCGGCGGAGGTTCATATACGTCAGGAGGTCGAGGCCAGGCGAGCCCGCATTGCGACGAAATCATCGTCATCTGAGAAGAAAAAGATGCCACCACGGGTCAATTTGATCTCAGAAGAAGGAAAAGCGGTAAGAAAAGCAGAAAGAGAGCTTTTGGGTAATATATTATGTCATGGGTTGGATGCATTGGATATATTTGTCCAGATTCCCCCAGACAAGTTCCTGAGCGATGATGTAAAGGCCGTTGCGGCGGCCATGCAGGAAGAATTGACCCGCAGTGGAACACTTAATATAGATTCACTTGCCGCAAAACTTGCGGCAACGCCCGGAGAGCAGCTTCTAAATGAGCTGCTCGTAACTGCGTCCGAGGTATCGGGGACACCGACTGAGGACCTTATAAGTACGATTAAAATATATCACAAAAAAGAGTTGGAAAAACGCTTCAGGACTCTCGCAGAGAAATTTGAGCGAGGGGAAATCAAGCGTACTGATAATGAATTTGCAGAATATTGGCAGTTGGTACAAGAATTGCACAATTAGTGTAGGAATGTTAAATATTATAAATTGTATGATTGCCTCCAAAAGTTTTGAAGGGAGTTGAGTTTAGTGGCTGTGGACCAGTTGAAAGGTAGCGCAGAGATACAAACGCTCATTGATGAAGGAAAACGTAAGGGAGTTCTAACTTACGAAGAGATAACGGATACCCTCAGCCATCAAGAGGAACTGGATGCGGAACAATATGACGACCTTCTTCAGACATTCGCCGATGAGGGAATTCGAGTCGTAGAGAGAGCTAAGGAGTTCCCTGCGTTGATCGAAGGTGCCAGCGGGACGGATGACACGCATCATGAGGCAGAGGTTGCAGAGGAAGACCTATCCGCTATGGAAGGTATGCCTCTTGACGACTCTGTTCGAATGTGGCTTCGCGAGATAGGCAAGACACCCCTTCTCACAACCGAAAAAGAGGTGTCTCTGGCAAAGAGGATAGAAGCAGGTGACGAAGAAGCCAAAGCGACTCTGACCGAGGCGAACCTTCGTTTGGTTGTCAGCATTGCAAAGCGCTACAGCGGTAGGGGAATGTCCTTCCCGGACCTTATCCAGGAGGGTAATATAGGCCTTATACGAGCGGTCGAAAAGTTCGACTATCGGAAAGGCTACAAATTCAGCACGTATGCCACCTGGTGGATCAGGCAGGCCATTACACGTGCAATTGCAGACCAGGGACGGACGATCAGAATCCCTGTCCATATGGTCGAAACCATCAACAGGCTGATCAAGACATCAGGGCAGCTTTTACAGGACCTTGGAAGAGAGCCTACAATCGAGGAACTCGGAAGAGAAATGGGGCTTCCGACCGACCGGGTGAGCGAAATCATCCGAATCGCCCCGGAGCCGCTGTCGCTTGAGACCCCTATCGGGGAGGAAGAGGACAGCCACCTGGCAGACTTTATCGAGGACCAGGAAGCGATCTCCCCTGCGGAGGCAGCGTCCAATATGATCCTTCGTGAGAAGATAGAAGAGGTCCTGAACAACCTGACGCCCAGAGAGCGCGATGTTTTGAAGATGCGCTTTGGGTTGGATGATGGGTATTCTCGGACACTTGAAGAGGTCGGGCGGCATTTCAAAGTAACGAGGGAGCGCATCAGGCAGATCGAGGCAAAGGCTCTGAAGAAGTTGCGCCATCCGAACCGAAGCAGGAAACTGCGGGATTATCTGGAATAGATCATTCTGAAGTAAATAAAACACACACGGCCTCTCGCCAAAAGCGAGGGGCCGTTTTGGTCTTTTCCTGCTGGCAGCTTTCTACGGCTTTTCCAGGTGGAACGCGCTGTGGAGTGCCTGGACGGACTGTTTCACATAATCTTTATGGATAAGGCAGGTGATGCGGATTTCGCTTGTGGAAATTCCGAGGATATTTATGCCCTCTCTCGCGAGTGCACCGAACATCTTGGCCGCGTATCCTGGATGGCTGCGTATTCCGCTACCAATGATAGATATTTTTGCCACGTTTTGGTCTGTAAACAATTCTTTGGCGTCTAATTCTTCAACTACAGGGGCGAGTATACTCTTCGTCTTTTCAAGATCGGGCAGTGCAACCGTAAATGATATGTCGGTCAATCCTGAGGTAACGGACATATTCTGAACGATAATATCTACATTAATATTGTTATCGGCCATCGTTTGGAACAGTTTGTATGCAATCCCGGCCTTGTCGGGCACGGACAATATAGTCAGTCTTGCAGTATCGGCATCATGTGCAATCCCACGCACTGGATTTCGTATTTCCATACCAGTGTCCTCCTTTTTGATTATGGTGCCTGGCGAATCATTTGAGCTGTTGGCAACCAGAATCTCAACATCATAGAGTTCGCCGAGCTCCACTGCTCGGGAATGCATTACTTTTGCGCCTTGTACGGCCATTTCAAGCATCTCTTCATAGCAGATGCTGTCAAGCTTGACGGCATTCGGCTCCAGCCGGGGATCAGCAGAGTACACGCCATCGACATCGGTATATATCTCGCATTTGTCGGCTTTAAGTGCCGCTGCGAGCGCGACAGCTGTAGTGTCAGACCCGCCGCGTCCGAGTGTTGTAATATCGGCCCAGCTTGCATTCTCGGTTATACCCTGGAATCCGGCGACAACGACTATTTTACCGCTGTTTAGCTCTTCTTCTACACGCCGGGGATCGATTTTGAGGATGCGGGCTTTGCTCGGCACTCTTTCCGTGATGATTCCGGCCTGTCCACCTGTGAGAGATACCGCACGAGCTCCTTCGGCTTGCAGCGCCAGGGTCAGGAGCGCGCTCGACATCTGCTCTCCTGTAGCAAGGAGCTTATCCAGTTCCCTGCCGTCGGGTATATCGCTCAGTTCCTTCGCCATTGCGAGCAGATCATCTGTGGTGTCACCCATCGCTGAGACTACGACAACCACGCTGGCATCTTTGGCGGCATGGGCTGCCCGTTTTGCTACGTTGCGAATCTTTTCGGTGTTGGAAACTGAACTACCGCCGTACTTCTGGACTATAATCACGGAATTGCCTTCCATAACCTTTGGTGATGAGGATCACTTGAAGGTCAAAAGGATTTTAGATGATCGCTGTATGAGTTGCTGAAAAACTAATGCATTGGCTACAAAACCGGCATTTGTACTCATACACAGCAGATCACGCTTATTAGAATAACACATCACATAAAAAAGTGTAAAGAAAGAGCGACGGAATATTAAGGAGGTGGATTTGCGGGTATTAACCTCCTGAGCAGGTTATAACCCCTCAGCCTGCAGGATCGGAGGTAGAATGAACTACAGACGACTGGGAGAAGCCGGGCTGAAGGTTTCAGAAATATCGCTCGGAAACTGGCTGACATCGGGCCGGAAACTGGATGAAGATGCGGCACATGCTATTTGCGAGCGAGCTTGGGAACTTGGAATCAATTTTTACGACACAGCGGATGTGTATGCGCATGGCCGCGCTGAGGAAATACTGGGTACATGGCTCAAAACAAAACCCCGTGAGCAGGTGGTCATCGCAACGAAGTGCCGGGGTATGATGTGGGATGGCCCGAACGGCGAAGGTCTGAGCAAAAAGCACATCATGGAATCCGTAGACAACAGCCTGAAGAGGCTTGGGACGGACTATATCGATCTCTACCAGTTCCATTGGCCGGATGAAGAAACCCCCATGGAGGAATCTCTTGAGGCTATGAATATACTGATGATCCAGGGCAAGGTCTTGTACGCCGGTTGCTCGAACTACAGCGTCGATGAGCTGGACAATGCGCTCGATGTGTCTGATGCGCTTGGTTTGCCGAGGTTTGCTTCGCTTCAGCCGCGTTACAATATGTTCCAGAGAGATATAGAGTTCGGGCTGATGCCCCACTGTGCAGAAGAGGGCATCGGTATTATCGTCTGGAGCCCTCTGGAGCAGGGATTGCTTTCCGAAAAGTATCTGTCTGGTGAAGCGCCTTACGGATCCAGGCTTTACGGTACTGAAGAGGGCTGCCGCTGGCTCAACCCGGCTAATGTTAAGGCGCTCCAGTCACTTGCAGAAGTTGCTCATTCAAAGAAAGCAACTCTGTCCCAGCTTGCGCTCGCCTGGGTGCTCAGTCATTCTGAAATCACTTCTTGTATCACGGGAGCGACCGAAATAGAGCAGATAGAAGAAAATGCCGCCGCATCCGACTTAGTTATATCCGAAGAGGAGTTTTTACAGATCGAAAAAATACTTCAGGACCGCGAACGCGCAGTCGTAGAGTACTAGGTTTTGGGGAATAGGGAGCAGAAAAGCTATTAGCATTCAGCCGTCAGCTATCAGTAAAGACATCGTTCTGAATGACAAATACATCTCCCTGAACAACAAGGACATCATCCCGAACAACCACCACGTCACCCTGAACTATGGAGTTTCAGGTTATACCTGAAACTCGCCCGGAAGATTTTCGGCTATAGCCGAAAATCCATAGATTCAGGGTCCATTTTCTTCCTGGATTCCGAGTCAAGCTCGGAATGACGTTGTGATCGCTAGTTGCTTCGGACTGCTTGCCGCCGAAGCCGACACCGCAGGTGTCGAATCTGTATCTGCTACCTACCGTCGGTTTTGTTGTTCCTCCGGGTTCTCCTTCTCCATTCTGTCCTTGTACAACCTGATGATATGGTAGTAAAGTGGGGGAGTGAGGAGTTTTATGATCAGGCTTGGAAGTGAGAACCAACCGAGCATGATCAGTGGTTTTGGCTTGAGTGCAGCTTTCACCAGCCTGTCTGCGACCCATTCCGAGGATGCTTTCATCTTTCCGCCTGCGTCGACCCATTGCTGGTATCTTCCGACCCGCTTAGTCGATTTTCCGAACTCCGAGGCGGTCATAGCCGGACAGAATGCTACTATTTTAATTGGGGTGCCGAAGTATTCCGCGTTTGCCGACTCCGAAAGAGCTGTCAGCGCGGCTTTTGTGGCATTATAGATCGACATATAGGGGGTTGGAAGTATTCCTCCGACCGAGGAGACGTTCAACACGACGCCCCAGCCCTGACGCTCCATTGTTTTAAGCCCTGCCTGCATCACTGCGGCAGCTCCAATAACGTTCAGGTCGAAAAGCTGCTTTATATTCTCGATAGGAGTCTCGATAAATGAGCCCAAAATTCCCGCCCCGGCATTATTCACAAGTACATCGATCTGTCCGAAGTGCTCGATGGACGCATCGAGCAGCCGCTGAACCTGCCATAGATCTGTAACATCGGTTGGGACGACAAGCGCCTTAACGCCAAGGCTCTCGACCTCGGCCTTGGCCTCTTCCAGCATATCGACCCGGCGCGCTGCAAGCACGATATTAGACCCTCGTCTGGCGAATGCAAGCGCCGCTGCGCGCCCGATCCCGCTCGATGCTCCGGTTATTACCACTGTTTTGTTTCTAAGGCTTCTCATGTGGAAGATGATACCATAGGAAACAGATTACGGGAATATGGAACAGAAGTGAATGGTGGAGACTCGTAGCATAAGAATAGATGCTGTAAATCTCCACATTCTGCGTGAATCTCTATCTATTCCTTAACTTAAGCCACGGGTCTATCTCCAGAAAGCTTCCCGGTATGTTCTCAAGCATTTCTATAAACATCTGCCACGGCGCTGAAAATGTGAGGTAATTCTTGTTTACGCTTCCCCTTGCGGATGGGTCGAACATCCCAAGGACTGCTTTAGGCTCTGGCCCCAGTCCCTGCGCTCGCGGCTCGCTTACAATGCTCCCACAGCCCGAAGAAAACGGTGCGATCACAGCCTGGTTTTTCCGCCCATAGTTCGCCAGCCCCAAAAGCCCGCTCATGTCGTCCGCATCGCCGTAGAGGACTATAACCTCGGGTGTAATTTTCTCCGGCAGGTCTTCGAGCCGTTGAAATATACAGTACCGGCCGTTTGCAGGCACGAAACTGCGCTTTTCGACAAATGCTTTTGCAATTTCAGGGGTCTTTTTGTAGCGCTCGCCCTTGCCATCAGCGTCATGAGACAAAAACTCTTCAAACCCGGGCTGCATCTCCGCATTCCAGCCTAAAAAGAAGGCTGCGCCGCCGCATCCGGGGTTTTCTCTATCCACCGCAAGCGGAGTCCCTCGTATCACAGCAGTCAGACGTCCCATGTGGCAGAAATGGCCTCCCTGGCAGTTCCACTGGAATGCCTGCTCGGGTTTTTCGTCTGCGTAATAGACCGCAATCGGCTCCTCGACGAGCCCCAGCTCCCTAGATATTTGCGATGCCATCTCTTTATGGGTCATTTACCATTCCTCCCAAAATACACCCCAGCGAGTTTTGCACGGATGCTTACAAATACTCGATTTTATCAGTGTAACTTCCCATATATCATTCTCACAAATTCCCCTTTTTCATCAGTATACGCGTTCCGATCGTCCGGATATTTTTCCGCTAAACTTCTCTTCAAATCACTGTATTCCCGAGCATACTCATCGTGCTGATTTAAGTAATCTCTAAAATGCGTCATATTATAAAATTCCAGATTATTCGGCTCGAAGCAATGTACATGCCTCAATGATATTTGTCCTTTGCCTCTTAAAACAAAAAGATACCTGCATTTCTCTTCGTTTTGGGCACCACAATAACTATAGTTTGCCTTTTGCATTCCTTCTACATTCATACCTTCAAATGATTGCAGAACAACAGCAATGTCAAGTATGGGTTTAGCGTAAATCCCCTTAATCGATGTGCTTCCTATATGCTGTATATCAACGACGTTGTCTCCAAATATTCCAATTAGTTGTTTTTTTGCTTCTTTGAATTCTACTTCCCACTCATCAGAATGAGGTAATACTCTGACTTTATAACGCTCGACACCTTGCATATGTCATAACTCCTGGCTTTGCATAATATGAACCGATAGTTAGCTTGCTCAATCTGAGCGTCATTAAATTATCTCATCAAATTTTTGCGAATTGATGTATCCAACTCTTTTGACACTATGTTATCGCATTTGACGGGTAAAACAAAATGGAGGATATTACTATGGAAAAAGTCAATGAACGTCAGATGCTGCCGGATTTTCGGCTTGAATCGATAGATGGGCGGATAATGGGTCCATCGGATTACAGAGGTAAGAAGAACTTGGTGCTGGTCTTCTTCGATGCTGCCTGCATTTCATGCAGGGATATACCGGTTGATTTTGCCGAAAGGTATTCCGACTATCAGGATGCTGATACTGAAATCCTGGCAGTCGGAATAGGGCCGAAAGATGCGGTCAGTGATGTGACTTATGGTAAGAACCTGCCGTTTCCGGTACTGGTGGACACAAACGGTGATGTGCTCAGACAATACGCCGACGAGTCTCCCGCTATCTTCGCAGCAGACCGGTATGGGGAGATAAGGGTTGCACACTCAGGTGATGATGCAGATTCGTCTGACCAGGATTTTGTGCTTGACCGGGTGAACCTGGCCGAACTGGAATGCCCGGAGTGCGGCGTACCGACATGGGTACCATAGTGGAAGGATAACCAATAGCTTTTTTATCACGAAGACGCGAAAGGATAGAAAAAAAGGGAATGGGTAGTAAGCCATAGGATAGGTATTACTATCCCCCTTTTATTCTTTATTCCGTGCTTCGTGGCTAGAAGTTATCTACATCCAGTTATTATCGTCTGCGATTCGGGCTTCTATGTCGATTCCGTAGAACTCGGCTATTGGTGCAAGGAGTTCGGGGTTGTTGTCCCATACGGTCTTTATGGCCTTTCGGACGACTTCTACTCCCGGCTTGGTCATTTTGCCGAGCGGCCTTCGGCACGCGCCGGAAGGCATACCAAGCGCAGACATCAAAGTCTTTATGGCGACCGGGTTGCGGTATTTATCGACGACCTTGACAGTCCGGCCATCCGGCAGTGTCCGCTCATTTTCGGCCTTGACGGTGACTATTTTTAACAACGGATCAAGAGCGTTCTGCAGTTTTTCCGCCTTTTGAAGGTTGCCAGCTTTGACTGCGGATACCATTTCCTGTGCCGGTCCCGGAATTACATTAGAAGCGACTGAGATCACACCGTCTGCAGCTATCTTGGGGTCGGTCATCATCTTGTAAGTCAGGTCGTCATCGCCTGAGATAATGTTGAAGTCCCTGCCGCAAAGCTCTCTCGTATACACCATCCGCGCGAGGTCGCCGGTAGCCTCTTTTACAGCAGAGATGTTCGGATATTTCGCGTAAAGTATCGCCAGGTCTTCGACAGAAAGAGCTGTGCCAGTCCGTCCGGGGATGATATAAGGGACGATGGTGAGACCGGGAAACTCTTCCGCGACAACTGAGTAATACTCGTCCCTGAGCTCCTGCGAAGATGGCCCGTTGTAATAACAATCGACCACAAGCGCTGCGTCAACGCCTGCCTGTGCGGCATGTTTCGTGTTTGCAATGCACTTTTCGGTCGAGTTGCTGCCGGTTCCTGCGATCACCTTGCATCTGCCTGCGGCTGCCGCTATCGTGCGCTCGATTGTTTCTTTCCGCTCATCCTGGCTGATTGTCGGAGATTCTCCCGTAGTCCCGACCGGAACTACTCCGGCAATGCCCTGTGATACCTGAAATTCGATGTTTTTTATCAGTCCATCGTAATCAACACACCCATCAGGGGTTAGAGGGTTAACAATCGCAGTATAAGCGCCTTCAAGCTTCATTATTGGTCTCCGGATTTCTTTATGCTTGTTGTTTATTCTACGAAATATCGAGCTTATTTGCAATTGTTGTTTTCTATATACTGCATCCTTACTCGCAGGCCCGGCCTAGTTTAGAACCTCGCCCGTAAGGTTATCATCTTTTATAGGTTTAGGCCACTTGATTCTTCAGTGTGTTGATCCTCACGTCGATTTTGAATAACAGCAGGCCGAAACACCACGTGGATGAGAAGAGAGTGACTATGAGTAAGCATATTCTAATCACTGTCTGAAACGGAGGGAATACTTTGCGCTTTGTAATGTTCTATCATTCGCTTGTGTCGGACTGGAACCACGGCAATGCTCATTTTCTGCGCGGAATAGTGAGTGAACTCCTCTCCCGTGGACACGAAGTCCGTGTATATGAGCCTGAAGACGGATGGAGCCTTAAGAACCTCATCACGGAGCACGGCGAAGCTCCAATCAAGAGGTTTTATTCGGTGTATCCGGGGCTGAAGAGTATTAAATATGATCCGAACTCGCTTGATTTAGGTGAAGCGCTCGATGGGGCGGATGTGGTGATTGTCCACGAATGGAACGACCATGACCTCGTGCGGCGCATCGGCAAACACCGCGATGGTGGAGGAAAGTACAAGCTGCTTTTCCACGATACACATCACCGGTCGGCTACAGACCCGGAGAATATGGCTGCGTACGATCTGTCGAATTACGACGGCGTCCTCGTATTTGGCGAAGTGATCCGCGACATTTACCTCTCCAAAGGCTGGGCCGAAAGGGTATGGACCTGGCATGAAGCTGCCGATACCAGAGTGTTTCACCACATCGAGAAAGTATCCAGACAGGGCGACCTGGTCTGGATCGGCAACTGGGGTGATGGTGAACGGACTGCGGAGCTTCAGGAGTTTCTGATAGAGCCGGTGAAATCGCTTTGCCTGAAGGCGCAGGCTCACGGGGTGCGTTATCCCGATTACGGCAAGAGAATACTTGCTACGGCTGGGATCAATTATGGCGGATGGCTCCCGAACTATGACGTACCTACCGTATTTGCCGGATACCGTGTGACGGTGCATGTCCCGCGCCGCCCGTATGCCGCAGCTTTGCCTGGAATCCCGACAATACGAGTTTTCGAGGCTCTGGCATGCGGGATCCCGCTCGTTTCGGCATTCTGGGATGATATCGAAGGGCTATTTACTCCTGGCGAGGACTTTCTTGTAGCATCGAATGGGAGCGAAATGAAGCGGCATTTACGGACGCTCCTTCATGACAAGGAAGCTGCCGCCGAGATAAAGGCACATGGGCTTAAAACTATACTCGAAAAACACACGTGCGCTCATAGAGTGGATGAGTTGTTTGGAGTCTTAGAGAACAGATGACAGGGAATAGGGAACAGAGGGAAATGTGGAGTGCGGAATAGAAGTAGTGGCCGGTCTACGTGCTAACCCGTGGATCTACCGGACCACGGGTATTTTGAGCCATCGTCACCGAAGGTGACGGACATGCACTAATCTGTGGCGATACGAGAGATAGCAAGGGGCATGGATGCCCCGGAGAAATGGGCCCAGGACAGGATCCCCTGGTCCATCATGTACTAATTCGTAAAGCTGGCTTCGGTGCAAACTACGCGCGCCAAAGCATTCGCAAGGCAACAAGGAAAACATCATGAAGCTAAATATCGCATTTTTTGGTTCCAGCCTGGTATCGGCTTACTGGAACGGCGCGGCGACTTACTATCGCGGCATCATCCGGGCGCTTTATGAACGTGGACACCGGGTCACGTTTTATGAATCTGATGCGTTCGGTCGCCAGGAGCACCGGGATATTCCTGATCCTGACTGGGCGAAGGTGGTAGTCTACTCATCGAACGATGAAAACGAGCTCAGTAAATGTTTGAGAGACGCCCGCGGCGCGGATTTGGTCGTAAAAGCGAGCGGAGTGGGGGTCTTCGATGAGCTTTTACAGGCTGAAGTGCTCGATATGAAGAGCGATGAGACGCTTGTAGCATATTGGGATGTCGATGCGCCAGCCACGCTTGATAGAGTCCAGTCCGACCCCGCCGATCCGTTCCGCGAGTTGATACCGAACTACGATATGGTGCTGACTTACGGCGGTGGCGATCCGGTGGTAAACGCGTATAAGGCACTTAAAGCAAAAATATGCGTGCCGGTGTACAACGCGCTCGATCCGTCCACTCATTACCCTGTCGAATGCAATTTCAAGTTCGAAAGCGACCTAGCATTCCTCGGAAACAGGCTGCCGGACCGGGAGTCACGGGTAGAAGAGTTCTTTTTGAAGACCGCCGAAGACATGCCGGAGCACAGGTTCCTTCTTGGCGGCAACGGCTGGGATGACAAATCGCTGCCGTCGAATGTCGAGTATATCGGTCACGTCTACACACACGAGCATAACGCGTTTAACTGCACGCCGCTTGCTGTTTTGAACATCAGCCGGGAGAGCATGGCCCGCTATGGGTTTTCTCCGGCTACGAGGGTGTTTGAAGCTGCCGGAGCGGGGGCATGCCTAATCACGGACTACTGGGAAGGCATAGAAATGTTCCTTGAGCCGGATCTTGAGGTCCTAGTAGCCCGAAACCATGATGATGTCGTGGCGCACCTCTCTGAAATCACACCGCATCGTGCCTGTGAGATAGGGCAGGCGGCGCTCGATAGAGTCCTTTCTGAACATACTTACTCGCATCGCGCGGCGCAGTTGGAAGCGCTGCTTGGAGTCTGATAAAGACTATGCTAATGGATAATTCTGAAAAATCTGCAAGGCCTCTCAATATTGTAATTCTTGGTCTTTCGATTACATCTTCGTGGGGAAACGGGCATGCGACGACTTATAGGGGCCTCATGCGTGAACTCGTAAAACGGGGCCACAGTGTGTTCTTTCTCGAACGAAACGTGCCATGGTATGAGGCAAACCGGGACCTTCCGATTCCGCCATACGGCCGAGCGGAGCTTTATGCAAGCCTTGCCGACCTGAAAAACAGGTTTACTTCCACTGTTCGGGATGCAGATGTAGTAATAGTCGGGTCGTACGTCCCGGAAGGTGTCCTTGTAGGAGAATGGGTCACGAATACGGCGCGGGGAATTACGGCTTTTTACGACATAGATACGCCAGTCACTCTGGCGAAGCTCAAACGAGGGGATGAGGAGTATTTATCTTCCAAACTCATACCGCGCTACGATCTTTATCTGTCGTTTACCGGGGGGCCGACCTTGAATCAATTGGAAGAGAAGCACGGCTCGCCCATGGCACGTCCGCTCTACTGCTCGTTCGATCCTTACGCGTATTATCCCGAAATCCGTGAAACTACATGGGACCTGGGATACCTCGGCACATATAGTGATGACCGGCAGCCGGTGCTGGACCGGTTGATGCTCGAACCTGCTCGCAAGTGGCAGGACGGCCAGTTTGTTGTTGCCGGACCTTTGTATCCCAAGTCTATCAAGTGGCCCTCGAACGTAAAACGGACGGAACATCTGCCGCCATCCGATCACCGGGCTTTCTATAACTCGCAGAGGTTCACTTTGAATGTTACGCGAGCGGATATGGTCGAAGCGGGCTACTCGCCTAGTGTGAGGCTATTTGAGGCTGCAGCCTGCGGCATTCCGATCATTAGCGACTGGTGGGAAGGGCTCGACACTCTATTCACACCGGAAAGAGAAATCCTTATCTCTCACTCGCCGGAAGATACGCTCGCATATCTGCAGGAGGTGTCGGAAGATGAGCGTGTCTCAATCGGCAGCCGGTCGAGGGTTCGGGCGCTTTCAGAGCACACTGCCGCTCATCGTGCAAAAGAGCTGGAGAGATATATTTCTGAATTGATTTAGTGCTATGGATTTCTCGGGCTGTATTTGCAGTGCAGGCCGGATGGGTTCTATCCCCGTTTGGGGAAAGATTCCGTTTCACCTGAAAATCAATATACTCTCCACCCGTCCCATGCATCAACACTTTCAGACAGAACAACGTGCTCCGTTTTTACGCAGCAATCGCTCTATCTGGCCATGTTCTTCTGAGATTGCCATCTCAAGAGGTGTTTCTCCGTCATCTCTTGACTCGGCATTCAAATCAGCTCAGCCTGATATAAGTAACTCTACAACCCTATATCGGTTCTTATTGTCAATATAGCCCAGCACTTTACTTCTGGTAGCTGGTCTGTTGAAGTGATTTGGCCCCTTTATTGCTTGATGAAGCGGCGAGCGTCCATCCTCATCTATTGCATTCACATTAGCTCCATTGGCAAGAAGGAGCCTTACAATAGCTGCCTGACTGTTCTCAGCAGCCCAATGCAGCGGAGTACGCCCCAGCATATCTTTTGCGTTGATATCCGCACCACTCGAAATGAAACTGCTCACCTGAACCTCGTCGCCCAATCCACATGCGATGTACAGATCAGTTTTGCCGCCTCTGCTGATCAGATACTTAGCCAGATTAAGCACACCATGATATACGGCGATATGTAGAGAAGAATATTTCCTATTATCCACAGCATTTACATCCGCTTCACCATCAAGCAAAAGCTTTTCAGTGTTTACATCATAGTCGCCGGACCATTCAACTGCTGCTGCAAGGGGAGTATTTCCATAGTTGTCCTTTACATTAACATCAGCACCAGCCTTCAACAGCAATTCTACGACCTTGTTGTTGCGAAATTCGGCTGCATAGTGAAGAGGTGTCCGTGTTTGCCATTGATTGTTTTTAGCGTTTGTATTTGCGCCTTTCGAAATGAGCAGGTTAACAGTGTCAACATGATCATTCTGTGCTGCCATGTGCAGTGGGGTTTCACCTAAGCTGTCAGTAGAGTTTACGTCCATACCTTGGTTTATGAGATCAATCAGCATTTTATCATCACCCAGGCAGGCAGCTATGTGTAAATCAGGTTTAGCTCCTTTAGTCAAGAGCAGCTTTACTACTTCTTTTTTCTGTGACTCAGCCGCATGGCGCAGAGGGGTATAGCTATTTCTATCTTTGATATCTACATCAATTCCAGAATTAAGAAGCTCTTCTACCTGCTTTATCTCTCCTAATCTGGCAGCAAGGTGAATGTTTTCTTTTTTAGCACTTATTGAACTCATACTACCTCCTCCGCTTGTGTTGCCTTGTTTGGCACTGTATCCTATTTAGTGGACACCTTGTTAGCAGATTATGGTATAACTAGCAGAACCATAACCAACCCTTTTTATTGCAAAAAGGGCCAAGGTCGAGAAGCCGGTCCATTTCAAGACAGACCGGCTTTTTGCTAAGTCAAACTACTTTGCAACTGTTTGAAGCTTCATTATGTACTGCGCGATCTGCAATCTATAACCCTGATAATCTTTGTTCGACATCTCCGTAAGCGGTTTTGCAAACACCGCATTCACATAAGCCTCGGCAGCATCTGTGACATCCCCGGCTTTTTTGAGGTCCTTGGCCTGCCGAACGAGGTCCATGAGTGTTGTGAGATAACGTGTATCATCAATCCCTTCACGAAGCGCTTCCCACTGCACCGTGCCGGTCAACGAATCCAAAGAGGGCATCGGCAGATACATTCCATCAAGCCCTGACTTCCAGAGCAGAAACCCTGAGTAAACGCGGTTGTCTTTGGGGCTTGCAACAGCATTCCAATACACCCATTCATTTTTACCGCCGGTTCTTTTTGCTCCGGCCATCAGCCCCTGGACATAAGAGAGGTCCAATTTGTAGTCGATGGCATCGAGCGACCCGCTAAGCTGGCTGAGCGCCGCCTCATCGTCGATTACCGCGAAGGATTTCTGCTTGACGTTGTGAATTGCCTGGGACATATCGCACGCAGCCTGAATCTCCTCAGGAGTTTTAGGCCCGTTTGCTGCAGACAGAAGCATATTCCTGAGCGATACCGATTTCGCCTGCTCACAGGCTACTGTTATGGTGTCCGGTGTAAGGTCAGAGGATGCGCATATTATCGGAAGCCCGGCGGTTCCGGCCTGCTTCATAATTCCCACAGTATCGCCAAGCTGGGCGACCGGCGTGGTGATTGTTGCCCATCCGAAACCGCAATCTTTCATTGACTGAAGTGCCTGGGTATAAGTCTCATCAATCGCTTCGACCTGCGGCATCATGATACCGTTTCGCTTGGATGTCTTGAGTAGCCGTATTCCGAGCACATTCAGCTCGACCGGCAGCTTACCGATGACTTTTCCGTTTGCTGATGCTGATAAAGTGCCTTTATAGAGCCCTGCTGCTGTGCGGGCGGGCACATCGATCCTCATCCAGAACCGCTTTGCATTTCCCGGCTGAAGCTCAAAAGACGATATTGGCGCTAGTTTTGTCTCTTCGACTGCCGAGAGCACGACCCGGCTTGCAGGTATTGAAGTCTTTCCCGCATTCAGGTCGCCGGACAGCTTTACTGTCACGCATGAGAAAGCTTTCGGCGACTTTATAGTAAATGATGCCGGTTCGGACTCATCCGGCGCGGCGAAAATGGAGACCTTTGCTAATAGTTCTCCTCCATCGAAAGTCCCGGTGGCCTGCATTACAGCCGGGAGAGATTTCGCAGGGGCAGGTTTCGCCACCTTTTTAGCTGCGGGAGCCGAGCACGCAACTCCTGTTGCAAGAGCCAGGAGCAGGATCGATACAGATAAACGCTTTTTCAATCGGATTTTTTCCTCCTTTGTCCTTTCCATGGAAATAATGCCTTCTAATCGAGGCATTTCATCCTGATAAGACTGCTTTATTCGTTTCCGTATTATATACAAATTAGAGTCGGGGCTGTTTCTTCTGTACGGCCAGATTACGGTTGCTTTTGTGGTGAGGTATGCGGATAATATATTCATTGCCGGTAAATAGGAGACTTGAGATGCTATTTTCAAGGGAAAAGATGCAGGTTGTAACGAGCTATGAGGGTAAAACCAGTGAAGATGGCTGGCTTGTCCTTGATTTCTCACGGACAGATATTGAAGGGCTCGGCAAGGTCTATATCGATCTGGCTGAAGTCCGCAAGCTGCAGAAGGAAAAGGAGAGCCAGTCCGATATGCTCAAGCGGACGAAAGACCTGCTGAGTACAGACGGAGATTAGTTTTCATTTTTTCACAATTGTTGACAGTGGTTTGGCCTATGGTATAATGCTAAGAGGTGCGAAGGCTGTCACAGCTTTCGCAGACTCTTTTCTCGTAGTAATTTGGGTTCAGAAATCCGCAGCGAAGGCTGGCATCTTATTGGGTTTCAGGCGACAACTGAAGCTCTCCCAGGCGATTCTCGGCAGTAGTTGGCATACGATTGCCGAAAATCCATAAAAAATTGGGACTGCGGCGGATCCGAACCACGTCCATCATTAGGAAAGTGACTAAAGATGCGTATGAAGCGATTCGCCTTAGTTTGTCTTGTCATAGTGGCTATGGCTGCAGGGTTCATAGCGCGGTCGCAGGTAGACCGGAATGATCCGATTGCTAAAATCCAGCATGAGGAGGTCCTGTCCCGCTCACTTTCGGCATCCGCGCCGAGCACATCCCCGACAGATATTACTCCGCGTTCGGATGTGGACCTACGTCCGATGCAGGTGTTTTATCAGGTCCTCTCTCAGCTGCGCGAGGAGTTTGTGGAGCCGATTCAGAAGAGCCGCGAGCATGATATGACCTATGGAGCATTGAACGCCATGCTCGATTCTCTTCACGATCCACAAACCAGGTTTTTTGCCGTCGATCAGGCCAAAATGGTCTCCGAAGCTCAGTCCGGCAAGTTCTACGGGACCGGAGCAGTTATGTCGGTGAGGCAGGACAAGCAGGGCGGGATAACCGAAGAGAAATTGGTCGTGACAAGTACGCTTCCGGGCAGCCCTGCTGAGAAAGCTGGCCTGATGGATGGCGATGTCATCACCAAGATCGACGGAAAAGCTGTTTTGCCATACGATCCTTTCCAGCGCGTCGAAAGATATGTGAAATTGCTCAAAAATGGGAAGATGACCGACCAGGAGTTCAGAAAACAGCTTGAGAATGAAAACGACCGGCTCAAGGATGGAATAGGGTTCCACAAGGTTATCGATATGCTCTCAAGCAATGATGCGAAAGAGTATGTTCTCACGGTAGCCAGACCAAAGGTTGCAAGTCCGGTCAAGATCAAGGTGACCCTGGGCGAGACGGTAGTCGATCCTGTCACTGAGCGGTTGGTAAACCCTTCCGTCGGATACATCGACCTGAACCTGATCATAAAACCGGCTGAATCTGAGTTTAGTAGTGCGATTGCCGGTTTCAAAAAACAGGGCGTCAAGAAAATAGTGATCGATCTCAGAGATTCTCCTGGGGGCTCACTCGAAAGCGCAGAGGCGATTGCCGGTAATCTGATACCGAAGAAGCCGCTTTCCATTCTGCAGCTTCCCAAGGGCAAGCGCCGGACTCTAAGTGCAAGCGCTGCCCCGGCTGGCGGGCAATGGACCGGACAGACGGTTGTTCTCGTGAACTCCGGCACAACAGGGCTTTCTGAAGTGCTGGCTGCGGCGGTCCATGATGGGGCAGGTGTCAAACTGGTAGGAAGCAAGACATTCGGCGGTAGTCTTCAGCAGACGTTCATGAAATTGTCTGATGGTTCAGCCGTCAGTATGACTACAGGTAAATATTTGACTCCGCGAGGAGTTGACTTTAGAAATAAGGGACTCGTGGCGGACGTGACGGTTTCAGACAGCGCGAAATCAGGCACGGACCAGACGCTTGATAAAGGCATTGAAGTGCTTATGTCCGGAAAGGTTAAAGGGTAAACCGGGATGACCAGGAAGATTTATTATACATTACCGGTCGTGCTGCTCCTGATTGCGGCATTTATGGTAGGCTTTATTGCCCCGGATGTGAGCGCTTCGCGCGGAAATCCGAGTGATCTTCAGGCGAGAATAAACCGGCTGCCGGACCTTCTCAAGACGTTTGTCGACCGGCCTTCGAACGACGATACAGAGCTTCCTGTCCTTCCGACCTATTATAAGGTGCTGGGCGAGCTCAAAGATGATTATTACGGCAAGACCATAGATGATCGTCAGTTGACCTACAGCGCTATTCGTGGGATGCTCGCAGCGCTGGACGACCCGTATACCAGGTTCCTCGATCCTGACTCATACAAGCAGATGAGGGAAGAGAATGAAGGTAACTTCGTAGGTATCGGCGCGCAGCTTCAGGTAAATAAGGATCAGCAGGTATACATCAAGGAGCCTATACCCAACAGTCCCGCCCTCGCCGCAGGTGTCAAGGCAGGCGATATTATCTTTAAAGTAGACGATAAGCCGATTGCTGGGTTGGATATCGACCAGGTTGTGGACCGGATACGCGGCGAGGAAGGCACGAGAGTAAAACTCTCACTACTCAGGGGCCCTAAGAAAAAGCTTGTCGAGTTGTCGATTGTCCGCAGGATGGTCGAGTTCCAGATGGTCGAGTGGAAGATGCTCGATGCGGCCAATGGCATCGGTTATATTCGGCTTCGCGGCTTCAATGAGCACAGCGACAGCCAGTTCGAGTCAGCTATAACTCAACTTGAGCATAAAAAGTTGAAAGGGCTTGTTTTCGACCTGAGACAGAACCCCGGCGGGCTGTTGAATATGGCTGTCGATATAGGCAGCAGGTTCGTTGAGAGCGGCCCTATAGTCATTATCAAGTATCGGAGCGGCCAGGAGGAAGCACTCTGCGTCGAAAATTCGAAGCACAATCATAAGCGCTATCCGCTGGTAGTGCTTGTAGATAAACAGAGTGCCAGCGCGTCCGAGATAGTCACAGGCGCTATCCAGGACAACAAGGCAGGCACGGTCGTAGGTACGAACTCTTTCGGAAAAGCCTGCGTGCAGACTGTGTCGACCTTGAATGACGGATCGGCCGTTGCAATCACTACGGCTAAGTACCTTACTCCCAAGGGCAGGGACATCAATAAGGTCGGAGTGAAGCCGGATGTCTTCGTTGCGAGCGTAGAACCCAAGAGCGGCGAAGACGTGATAGAGTTTGGTGATCTCAAGAAGGATGTCCAGTTGATCAAAGGGATTGAAGTCCTTAAGGAGAAACTCGGTATCCCTGCTGGCAAGGCGTCCAAGTGAAAGGTGACTTCAACAGATAGCAAGAGGTAGTAATTTGTCCTCGCTTTATAATGCTTGCGGCGGCGAAAGCCGCCGCGAGCGGTTAATCCTCACAGCAGTTATCGTACTTATAGCAATCGCCTCGGTTGTTTTTCTCAGCTCTTGCGGGCGAAGCGGCAAGTCCAGCACAAGCAGGGTAAATAAGCCCTCGTCAACGCCGTCTTCTGCTGAGATGCCAACAGGTACAGAGAAGAGTAATGCTCAGGTAGATAAAGAAGAACCCCCATCGCGCGAGAAACCCAAAGATACTGATGTGACGGTGACGGAAGTCACTCCAAATAGCCGTGGGGCAGGGGAGGCGGCTCCAAAACGTACTGGCAGGCAGTTTGTTGGCTCCACCCTTGAATTTAGACAGGGTCAGACTGGTGGAGGGAGGATAGCCCTCACATTCGACGCAGGAGCGAGCCCTAAGCCCACACCGGCACTCCTTAGGATATTGGCGTCGAAAGGCGTCAGAGCGACCTTCTTTCTTACGGGAAAGTGGGTAGAAGGCAACAGAGAGCTTACGCGGCAGATAGCTGCCGCTGGGCATGAGATCGGCAACCACACTTATTCCCACCCAGACCTTAGGAAGTTGACGGATGATGAGATCCGGGAACAGTTGGCAAGGACAGAAGAATTGGTGCAGTCTACGGCTGGAATCTCAACCAAGCCGCTCTTCCGGGCGCCGTTCGGAGCGCGTGATTCCCGCGTGCTGTCTGTAGCGCATGATGAGGGCTACCGGTCAGTATATTGGACGGTCGATAGCTGGGATGCGTTCAAGAAGGGTATCGCGGCAGACGAGATAAGGGACCGTGTGCTCGACCGGTCGCAGGACGGCTCGATTGTCCTTATGCACTGCGGAAGCAGTCCGACCGTAGATGCACTGCCGGAAATCATAGATGGACTCCGCGCCAGAGGATACGAACTGGTAACTGTATCAGAGCTGATAGGAAAATAGCAGCTTCCTACGGAAGGCCGCCAACACTTGATTCCAGCACATCCGCCTGCTTTCTCGGCATGAGTGTAGGGACTATCCTTGTTGCGTTATCTACTGATATCTCGCTCGTGCTGCTGATGCCTGTTATCGTAACCCATGCCCCTTGTGTCGGGTGAGTGAAGGAGACATTGGGGGCAAGGTCCTTATAGGAGACCCTTACGCCGATTACATCCGTCCCATCCAGCTTCTGGGTGCCGTCTTTCAGACCGGAGCCATCGTTAATATAGAAAAACTTGTTCGTATCGTCGCAATAAGTTACAACGCCGCAGGTTTTGACAAGGAGCCCGATGTTATTAAGCCCCATGCCGCCCTCGACTCCGGGAGTATAAGCGTTAAGCTGTCCGCCCCCGAGGGTTTTATTGGTCATTGCAAGAGGCGAAGGCGTCTCTGCTAGGGCAACTGCCGCTACTGCAAGCACCGCGAGTGCGGTAAGTATCATTGTAAGAGTGTTTTTTATCATCATGCTGCCTTCCCCGGCATCCATGCCGCTATATACCATAATTATCGGTAATGTCTTTAATTACTAGACGATTGCGGCCTGCGGAAAGTTCGCGTTTTTCTCTGGGATCGAAAATGGGGAATACCAACGCGGCCTGGGTCGAAAAATGGCATGAAAAAAGAGGGTGGCTCTCAAGAGCCACCCTCCCTAAAGGGACTTTTGCCCTAATTAATTCCGTAGTGGCCGGATATTTCTAATTTCAACTTGTGTTACTTACTGCCTTTTAGTTTGCAATCTGCAAATTACTGAGCAACAACGATTGCAGATGCAGGAATGATCAGCGCCAGATTATCAATGCTGCTGTGTATCCAATAACCATGGAACGGATCCAATGTTACGTGATCGAAAAGAACATCATCAGTTCCTACGTCAAAGTAACTGTGGGTAACTCCATCATAGCCGGTCATTGTAGTATCAAGCCAGCAAAGGCCAACTGCCTCATCCCAACCAACAGTAGTTGATCCGTTAGTTACTTTTATATTAGCTAACATCACTTTGTTGTTGAATGGGTTTCCAATAAGACTGAATCCTGCTTTTGGCAGGGAAATCCACATATCAGTCTTGTTGTTGCCTTGGGTATCCCCTAATCCATTAGGAGCGCCATCATACTGCCATACAATCTGACTACTCTGGGCTAACCAAGCACCCTCACCGAGCAATACATTACCGTAATCCTCAGGGAAAAGCTCATCATAGCTGATGTAACTTTTAAGTACCGAGTCATAACGAACAAGGTTGGACAGATCTAAAGCTGCACCTGCATTACTCTTGAAGACAGTCGTAGGACTAGGATCGAGCGGCACAGCAGCCGGACCAACCAAGTTAAATCCTGGATATAAAGTTGTGCTGACCGTTTCAGCATTTACTGCACCTACGCAAACCACGAACAGTGCAAGAACGGCAACTAGAACTACTCTTCGCATTGTATCACCTCCTCTCTGAATATTACGATTAGATATAGATCTTTTCATTGCCTTCACCTCCCTCTCTCTCATTAAAAGATTATCAAGGTATATTCTGAATTTCAAACTACACCCCAGATACATACCTTATAACCATCTCATTAAAAGACCAGTTCAATGTAAAATTAGTGCAAGTAAATAGAGTAGATATAAGTGCGATAATTGAAATAGTTAACTTGAAACAATCTACAGCATATTTATTGATAATAAGGCTTCTGGCTTTTGAAAAAACCACCGGGCCGGGTTTAAAGCGACCCGGTGGCAATTGTTTTTAGGAATAAATCCCTGTGTAAGTATTTCTCTTACTTCCTGCGGCGGATTGCGAAGCCCATAAGGCCTACGAGTCCGCTTCCGAGTGCGAGCATGCTGCCCGGCTCAGGCGTATTAACCGGCGGTGTTGCAGACTTCGGTGCTACTGTTACCGTCATAGTGGCAGGGCCGGATACATTGAACGTGAATGCACTAAGTGTATCACTAGGATTGAAGGTCTTCGAGAAACCGGTTGATGTTGCGAATGACAACACAAGCGGATCTTTACCTGTACCCTGATCAGAAGTCCAAGCGTAAGTTGTAGGCTCGATCTTCAGCATAATCGGATCAATGGTAGCCGGACCCTTAGAATAAATAGCAAACGTCCAAACGAGGGGCGTAGCTGCTGTTATCGCCGACCTTGCAGACAATGATTGGCGGAAGTCATATTTACTAATAGACTTATCCACACCAAGCTGAGCTACGCAGTAAGCAAGTGAGTCACCAGTAACCGGATCCGGCGGAGCAACGAGCTCATTCTTGGCGGTGTCAATACCGTCAGTGTAGCCTGATCTCCACCCAAACTGAGTGGTTACTCCAGAATACGTCCCATCCGTCTTACTTGCAGTTACTTTCATAACCCAGTTAGTTGAATCAGCCATTGCTACGCTGGTGATTCCCAGCAACAACCCCATCACCAATACTATTCCTATTACCTTCTTCATTCTTTCACCTCCTCCTCTCTTCTTTTCGGAAATTGCGACTTTGTCGCTTCTTCTTGTGGTCAATTTGTTCTCCCCCTTTCCGAAACCTCTTTACTACTTCACTAGATTATTGTGCAAGTTCTATGCCAATTCTCTTGTTAAGCTCGATTTCAGTTTGGGATATTTGATCACAAGCTTTGAAAAACTTTGTTTTTATATTATCCCTTACTGAAACTCGGCTACAGTTAATAATTGTGCAAAAAACATGCCAATTCGCAATTAGAGCGTGATTTCAGTATGGGAATAATTATATGATTAAGCTTGGACCAGTTGCGCCGGTTTGGTTAGCGCGATTCACCTCCGAGAAGGACTGTGTAATATGCGCGTAGAAGACTCGTGGCAATTCGAGGGCGTGCTGCCTCTTTGTCGATCTTCCCAGCTATGTTGAAGTATCCGGAATATAACTGCAACTCGGACACCTGTCAACCTTTCACAGTGTAATGGTGGTGCTGGATACTACTGGTATTTCTGAGGAAGTGTGGTAGAAGATGCAGGTTCCCCTGTTGTAACTAGTCAACCCACTCTATAGCCTTAAGGACTAACTCTTTTCGGCTTCCACTACAGAATCCAGTTTGGCGGCTTATTTTAGTTTAGCGAATTTACTGCTTGCCGCTCTTAGTATTCATTACAATAGCAATCTAGCAGAGGTTTGAACCGATGTCAAGAGGTTAATTGCAAATTCAGGTAATATTACCAGGTAAAGATTTGGAAACAAGCCGGAAATACTATAGAATCACCTTGACACAGGGTGTTGTAACGCTATACTAATCGGACAGATTGATTTACAAGGAGGCCAGAAAATGATACGCCAGCCAGCGGTTGCGGGGTTGTTTTACGATGAGTCGCCGGAAGACCTCCGGGAGACGATGGACGCCTGTTTTCTGGGGCCCTATGGGCCGGGGCGCCTTCCTGTTCCTGCTCCGATCATAACCCGAAATATAGTCGGGCTGATATGCCCGCATGCAGGTTACCGGTTTTCCGGTTATGCCACCGCATCAGCGTTTTTCGACCTCGCTGATGACGGGCTTCCCGATACTGCTGTTTTGATCGGACCCAACCACCGTGGAATCGGCGCTCCGGCGGCGATTATGCCGCAGGGATCTTGGCTGACTCCATTTGGTGAAGTTGAGATTGATTCGGACGCGGCACGCGCGATTATGGGCGCAACCGATCTCGTCACCGAAGATAACCGCGCCCATCAACCGGAGCATTCGCTGGAGGTACAGGTCCCGTTTTTGCAATACCTCGGCGGCAAGACAAAAATTGTCCCCATATTAATTTCTATTATTGCATGGGAAGATGCCCTGCTGTATGCGGAAGAATTAGGTAGGGCTATTACATCTGCAATCGATGGCAAGAACGCCGTCGTGATCGCCAGCACAGATCTAACACACTACCAGCCTAAGGCTGAGGCCGAACGAAAGGACAGAGCAGCTATCGCGGCGATGGAGTCACTGGATTATGCCGGACTGATCGACGTCGTCGCACGAATGGACATATCGATGTGTGGGGTGGTGCCAACGGCAATCGCGCTCGCGGCGCACCGGTCTCTTGGGGCAAAGAGGGCCGATTTGTTATCGTATTACACATCCGGCGACATTATCGGCGACACAAGCCAGGTCGTCGGTTACGGCGCGCTGAAAGCCGTAAAAGATTAGAAAAGTAGTTTTTTGATCTTGCTAAATGGGGTGATGCTGCGTGATTATCGATGTTTTTCTGGTCATAATCCTCCTCGGCATAATGGTTTTCGAAGCAAAACGCGGGTTTGGGAAGGCTATATTCGATTTTATCGCACTTTTTGTTGCTGTCCGATTGGTTCCTATTGTTGTCCCTCAACTGGCCAAATCTTTTTGTTTTATAAGTGAGTCTCAGGCAAATGAAGCGTTGTTATTCGCCGGGGCTTTCGCCGTATTGGCAATAGCCCTTTTGTTTATCGGCAAAAAGGTATACGATGCAACGCTCATTACGCTCGATACATTCGATCATCCCCTCGGCGGTGTGCTTGGAATAGGGGTTGCGATTATTCTGGGGCATGTAGTCATGAAGCTATTGGCTATTGCTGCAAGCACGGGAGGCGTCCTTCCCGATATGCTGGTAAAGTCATCCATAGGGATGGAGTTTTATCAGTTTGTGACATACCACAAAGTCATGGCGCTTATGTCTTCGCTGACTGCATGAAGCGGGGGACAGATTTGGCCGGATGACCCCCGGCCTTTTTATTTTTGATGTAATCTGCGGCCGTACACCATTGGTTTATGGTGTGTGTGGAGGCTGCTTGTCCAGCTCTACATTAATCCCCTCGCCCTGCAACTTCTCTTCCTTGCATTCTGCACATTTCGGCTCTGCGGGCTCGCATACTTGAACGGGTTTGGGCTCTTCGAGCTGTTCTTCTTTGGGTTTTGGTGGGATGAGAACGACTTTATTCCTCGCGGGCATATAATCATGGTTCATGTCCTCGCGTTTGATGATTTTGCCGTCCTGTCTGATGATCCTTGCGATGCTCACATCGTAACCTGTCCTTGCCGGAGTCTTTACCTTTACTTCTCCATCCGGCAAGGCAGGGTCTTCTACTTCGATGATCTTATAAGGCAGTTCTTTATAGCCTGATTTTACTATTTCTACCGAATACCCCGGCTGTTTCTTGCCGTTTATGCTGACGATCAGTCTGCCATCTTCAACTTTTGCCTGGATGAGCTTGGGCGAAGGTGTATCGTTCTTGAACCTCATATCAAGCGTGCCGTAGACTACTGCCGCGTCCAGCCCCGGACCGGCGTAGCGGACCGGGCCGGAATGGTGTGCGCGCTCGATGATCTTGCATCCGGCCTCAAGTGCGCAATTGTAGAGCGCGGTAGAGACAAGGCATACACCGCCGCCTATGCCTGATATGACTTCTCCGTTCGAAAACATCAGCCCGGACCTGAACCCGCGTTCGCCGGAGCGTTCTCCGACCGCTGCGTTGAACGAGAATGTGTCGAACGGCTGGACGATAACTCCGTTTATGGCATTTGCGGCTAGTTGGACGTTAGTCATTTCATCCGGGTCGGACTTCAGTTCTATCTCGTATGATCCCAGCTCGTCACGGAATAACCGCCAGTCGATAAGCCTTGTACTGATAGCCGATCTGCTGCTGAAAGCAGACCGAAGCGGCTGGAGAGGGAATGGACTGAGCGTCAGATTATCACCCGGCAGGAATGCCATCTGGACGGACTGAGTCTCAGAACCAGGTTCCGAAGATATGTCCGGAAGGGATATGGAGGGCTTATAGGAATACCCTTTGTTAACGCTTCCGCTGTAGAGCACAGCCGGGACAGCGATAGCAAGAGGTGCAAAAATCGCGATATAGTGGATGCTTTTTTTACATAACCAGTTCATTTTGACCCTGATAGAATATTGTTGAGCAGTCTATACGTTATTAATTCTACCACTATCTGCCGTTTCTGAACGCAAATTTCGACAAAAAAGTTCTGCGTAATAATTACGATAGGTAACAGAAATGATTAGGACAGGCTGCCGCGCGGGGTAATAATACGGAAACGGGTATTGGAGGTTAGCAATGCGCAATAACAACGATGAATATATGAGCGAAGAAGAACAGCCGCAGCGGCAGCAGTTTTCGGTTACGATAGTCTGGTCTCAGAGTAATGGCGAGATGGTCAGCCCGGAGGAAATTCGCGACATCATACAGGAGTCTCTGTTGAATATCGACCATGGGGTCACAGTTGATGTGAACGAAGTGACCGCGCCGACCTACTGATGCTTCGTCTGCGGCGTACATCTCTACAGCAGGTCGAAAATCCTGCCAAGTCCTTCGACCCCGCTTACCTTCCATTCATGAGTGGGGAAGATCAGGTATTTGCGCGTCCGCTCCTTCGTCAGAGAAAATATGATATTGCCCGAGAAGACTTCTTGCTTATCATCTGAACGGACCGCAAATACCGTTACATGCGCTTTTGCACGGGCTTTACCAGTGCCTTGCATATCTATAACGGGATTGTCCACCGTTGCTTCGTAGTGTGAATCGGAACGAAATGCTTCGGTAATAAGCAGTTTGATCCGGTCGTAGTTCATCTCGCCGTTGTCTTTGTAACTTCTGGAAACACACGCCATGGCAGAATCGAGAGATTTAGCCTCGACGCTTTGCCTGCCGCGTTCGATGAGCGTGACAATCTGGTCCTGGTCTGACGCAGTGTTCCTGTTTACCACAATGTAGCCTACTGCCAGAGCTATTACCACTATCGAGAACAATGCGAATCCGATTTTTTTCATAATAAGCCTCTCTGAGCCGGCAGCGCCCGCTCTTGTCAATTGTGACCGGCGGCGTAAGCCTGGGCGGTGTTAAGCTCCGCCGGGGTGCCTACGAGGATCAATGTGTCTCCATCGATGAGCACCGTGTTCGGGTTCGGGTTGTAATTCAGCGTGCCGTTCGATGACCTGACCGCAAGTATCATTGCGCCGGATGTCTCTCTGATCCTGGACTCGTTTATCCGCTTGCCAACGAACGGGGATTTGCTTGTGACATTCACATCATCGAGCTCAAATGTAATGTCATCCGCCCGTATTGCTGCATCAAGGAACTCCAGTACCTGGGGTCTGAGCGCAGCGAACGCCATCCGCCTCCCGCCAGAGATGTAAGGCGACATCACTTTGTTTGCGCCAGCTCTTTTCAGCTTGTCTTCGTTTTCCTCGCGTATCGACCGTGCGACTATAAAGAGATCAGGGCTCAGCCCTCGCGCGGTCAGGGTGATGAAGACATTCTCTTCATCGCTCGCAGCGACTGTTACCAGTCCTTTTGCCCGTTTTATACCAGCAGCCAGGAGTACCTTGTCGTCGCTGGCGTTGCCTTCTATGAATGGAATGTTTTGCTCGATTAATTTGGGGAGTTGCTCCGGGTTGATTTCAACCACCGCGTAAGGCACTTTGCTGTTGGAAAATACCTTGGCTATTTCCTGACCCATTCTGCCATATCCACAGATAATATAGTGATCCTGGAGCTTGTTGATCTGGTTTTCCATTCGTCTCCTCAATAAAGTGTGCCAAAGCTGTTCGCTGATGACAATCTCGAAAAGGCTTGCTACTGCCCAGAATACGATTGACACACCGAACGAGATCAGAATGATGGTAAATACTTTCCCCGGCGGGGAAAGCGGTGCTACTTCCTTGTATCCGACCGTAGCCAGTGTGATGACCGTCATATAGAGCGCATTGAGGGTCGACCAACCCTCAATCAGCTTGTAGCCTATTGTCCCCAGTGCCACCAGCGCAAGAAGCGCGAGGAGCGCGAGGCGTAGTCTTTTAAATGTAGAAAGAATCATTATGATTGCACCGGTAATATTATACTAATTATTCGCCTGTTGAGGGGATTCCTGCAATTTTAAGGAGCAGATGAAACCAGATTATGCGCCAGCCTGACCGGTTCGGGCAGTCTGTAGCCCTTGACGCAGCTGAGAGTCATTTCGACAGCCGATGTGAAGCTGATTCTGTGGCCTGGGGAGATAAAAACAGGCTTTACACGGAGTTTTGTGCGGACAACATTGCCCAATTGCTCGCCGTCTGCCATAAGCGGAGATGAATCGCCCGGTTCGGGGCCTGGTTCCTCGTAATCGCCGACCAACCGGGACTTTCCGCAGCCTATACTGGGTAGGTCGAGCAGGACTCCGAGGTGGCAGGCGATGCCGAACCTGCGTTGATGCGCCAAACCTTGTCCGTCGACGATCATAATATCAGGTTTTGCCTTCAGGAGCTTGAATGCGTCCAAAATTGCCGGTATTTCTCGAAAGGCCAGGAGCCCCGGAATGTAGGGGAACTCCAGCGGTCTCGTCGCGAAAGCCGTTTCGATCAGCTCCAGATCGGGAAATGACAGCACGACTACCCCTCCGGTAGCTATTTCATTAGCTTGAGAGAGCCCGACATCGACTCCGGCGATAGCCCGAACGGGCCCGAAGTCGTCATCGAGAGATACGAGACGGCGCAGATTGTTTTGTATACGCACAGCCTCAGCCGGGGTGACATTCCATGGATGCAAATTTTTGATACGCATGCTGTTTCCGCAAACAAATTGGCTGCTTCAGGCTCGCAGCCGATTCCTTCCGTTGAAATTTACCCGCTTGAGCTGGTTTTCAAACTCTGCAGTTTAAACTGTACAAAAAAGCTGGTATTTTTTGCAGCGTTAGAATGCTCTGCCACACGGCATAATCTAAGTGACAATCAAACAGCCTGTTTTATTCAAGAAATGTGAATAACACGGGCTGGGGATTACAACTGAATAGAGATAACCGAATATGGGAATAATTTTACGCAAGGGAGCGCGATAATGGCAAACCCGTCGAAAGGCGGGGGCGCAAAGCTATAGGACCTAACCGGTCCGGTGCTCAATATTGAACTCTTGGAAGCACGAGAGCTGAATAATGGGCGCAGGGGTCGCAAGGTAGCCTGGCTGCCGAAGCCCACTGGACGCGCGACACCGACAAAGGCAGCCTCTGGGGAAACCGAGGGGTACGCAAAGCCAAGGGTCTAAAGCCGCGGATTCGCGGTTATGATAGCCTGGTTGCCGAAGTAGCGAGCGATTCATGCTTGATTTGCCTGCCGGTGTCTGAAAGGGGTGAGGCCTGGACTCCGGCGGGCGGCTGTCTACGAGGGATTTGGTCGGGAGACCGGATATTCTCGAAGGCGGCCGCCGGCTGCATTTATACCCCCTCGATAATATGATCATCATGGATTTGCAATCCAGAATGCCTCTTTCCGGATTTTCAATTCGGCATTATCAAATGAATGAATTCCAACCAAGCCCGTGTGATATATATTGCGACGAATTATATTGGTAGATGGTAATCTGCTGCGTTGTTCATGCCACAGATGTTGATACATGGGACTTCGGCGCAAAAAGAACGCCGAAGAATAGAACTCTTCCTTTAATCCATCAATCTTGAATGAAGGACTTTTGGCCAACGCAATATAAGATAGATTTATTATTTGTAGTTACTATGCCATAAAACCTGGAGAATTCAGAGAGGCGATCAAATGTTCACTAAATGGGATGTATACAAAGCTATCACAGTAGGCATATTTTATATGGTTATCGCATATCCGGTTTTTTTTATACTTGCCAAGTATTGGCCGACTAAAGAAGAAAGGCAAAAGAAGCGAGGCATTTATGGACTCATCGGCGGGATTATCGGGCTGATTAGCACATATGCATCGGTAAGCTTGTGGAATTATATAGCTGGCAAGTGATATATACAGGTATCATGGATTGAATTTCGATCCTGATTCTTCTTACAACTCTTCCCCAACACTCGTATCTAGCGCCTGCCCGAACTGGCCTACGCCGAAGCTGTCGAACAACGGGAAGGCTTTTATCCTCAGATTCAGCATAAGCCCTTTCTGCTGCCAGAACGATGTTTGGTCCACGTAAGTCAGAGACAGCTCCCAGCAGTGCAGGTCGCGCACCAGCTGGATATTTCTATAGTCGAATTCGCTGGTGTAGCCATTGTAACCTGCGTTCGCCCGGATGTGCCACAGGCTGCCGAAAGGCGTGTCTATCTGCGCTTTGATACTCGCGAGTTTGCTTTCGGCTATGTCGTAGCGGGAACCTACATCCAGTTTGAAATTATCCGTCAACCGGACCCTTACCTGGTTTATAAGCGAACGCCACTTTGAACGGTTCAGGTCGTAACCGGTCGATGTGTAGAACAGATATTGATCATTCGGCGCAAAAGCCATCTTGAAGCTGATGTCCTGCCAGGGGAAGTCCTCCTGTTCGAAATTGTAGCCGGTATACAGGCTGAACCTGAACCGTTGTGTCTCCCGCATGTTCAGCCGCGCGCTCAGAGTATTGTATTTACCGATAAAATCGAACCTGAACGGTGTGAAACCCCTGGGCCTGAGGAACCGGTAAGTGAGTGCTGCGCTCGATTCTTTTCCGATCTGCCTGGTAAGGTCTGCAGTGGTATCTATGGAATACTGCGCGGTATCGTCACCATAGACATACTGCCGGAACCCTCCGCCCACGGCAAGGTTGAGCTGGTCGGAGAGTTTATACTTTCTGGAAGGGACATCGATGTCCGCCACCATTCGTTCCGTCTCGACTTTGCCGAGGTCTTCACTATACTTGCCTACTGCCAGTCTCAGGAGCGTCGGAAGCCCGAAGAAAGTCTTTCCCAGCCGTTCGCCGCTGGTCGTCAGCTCCAGCTCTGGAAGTTTTTCTGTCCCCGTAAACTGGCTGCCGAGATTTTTGATGAGTATGTCATCCGAAAGATCGTTGATCTTGTTGATCCTGAGGTTCCAATCGTAGCGTTTGGCGCGCTGGCTGTAGTCCAGCCCGGAAACGAGCTGCGCGGTCGCCGCATTTACCGTTTCGTTGTTTATTGAAAACGGGCTTTCGGACCGGAAATAATCGAAGTTGATAACAGCCGACGATTGTTCTCCGAACTGTTGGTTGTGCTGCAGCGTCGATGTCCAGGTTCCGTACCGCCCGAACCCATGGTTGAGCGACTGCCTTATGCCGAAGTCCGTGGATGCCCCCGGCTGGTTTCTGCTGAGGTGAAGCTCATTGCTGAGAGATGTCGATTGCGAGGCGTATTGATAGCTGTTCGCCCGGTAATCGGATGTCAAATTGGCTGTGATTGTCCCAAACTTTTGCTGGTGAGTCCATCGGCCGGTCAGAGTGTTCAAGTCACGGTTTTTATCTGACAGTTGGTAGAGATTAAGGTTTCCCTGGCCTGTTTTGACAGTGTAAAGATCATCTATTCCAAGCCCAACACCCTTCTCGGTCATCAGGTCGAGCTTAAGGTTGCCGGAATTCGCCACTGTCGCTGCATAAGTATAAGCAGTTTTGAGGAAGAAACCCTCTTCTTCTGTCTGTCCGACACTGGGCATGATGCTCGGACGTTCTCTAAGCCTGGTAAGCGGGATAGAAAGCAGTGGGATTCGGAATATACGCTTGCCGAGTGCAATAAATGTTGCGTCTCTGGCTACCAGTTTCTCGTTAGGCCAGACAGCAATTGATTTTGCACTTATAAAGTAGTGCGGATGCTCCAGATTGCAGGTCGTGAACCCGCCGTTGATCGCCTGGGCAAAGTTGTCAGACCGGCCCGACACAGAACTGCCCGAAAGGAATACCGGCGCTTTGATCAGCTCAGGAAACGACTCCGGTTTGATCTCGCTTTTTGCCGATTCGAAGTTCCACCCACGGGTATCGAGGTTGATCGATAATTCTGAACCGTGAACATCCAGCCCATCCACCTGAAAGATGACATTGCCGGAAAACGTCGCTATTTTTGTCTTCAGATCGATACGGGCTGTTTCGCTCAAGACGGTGTAGTTCTGATAGATTGCTTTCACATTGCCTTCTGCAGTTACGAGTACGGCTACGCTTTCTTCGAACTCCACTCGCCAGATCTGGGCGTCGAGCCTGAGCTGGTTTGGCCCTACCGGCACGTTTACCCCTCCTGTGACAGTGACCGTTGGGCCCGGCGTGGGTTCATAACCTGTAGGCGGCTGTGATGGCTCATGCGGAGTCTCTCCCTCCGGCCCGGGGGTGGCATTCGGGTTTTGCGCGGGCTGAGAGACTTGCGGCACAGTTTCGACAGCCGGCGCCTGCGGCGGTTCGTCGATAGTCTGTGCTGAAGCTGCCGCTGTGAACAGCAGCGTGAATATCAGTGCCAGGACAAAGGGAATAGTGAACAGTGAACAGGGAACAGAAAGAAAAGCGGTTTTTTTGCTTCGGGCTGCTTGCTGCCGAAGCCGACGCCATAGGCGTCGAAGGTGTTTGCCTGCTTCGGACTGCTGATATGCTTCGGCGCGCGTATTTTGCGCCGAAGACAGCTTTTTAAATTTGTGGAGATTCCTGTGCTTCTCCATGTGGTCCGGTAGGTCCACTGGGGAGGACGGACTGCGGTCCCGAAGCATAGGAAATATGTCACCTTGGACTTGATTCAGAGCCCATTTTTTTCCTGGATGCTGAATCAAGTTCAGCATGACGTTGCGGGTATTCTTTTGCTTCGGACTGCTTGCTGCCGAAGCCGACGCCGCAGGCGTCGAAGGTTCCTGCTTGCCTTGAGTCGCTTGCTGCCGAAGCGGGTATCCCAGATTTGTGGAGACTCGTGCTCCGGGACGAACTGCGGTTCCGAAGCATAGGAAAATCCTTTTTCGCGTCTTTCGCGCGTTTTCGCATCCTTCGCGATTACAAACCTGAAAGCTGGCGGCTGAAGGCTGACGGCTCATCTAACGCATTACTCCGCTTTCCAGAGCAGAATGGCTCCTGCGACCATGAAGATCACTACTTCCGACCACCCGGCGACTGCCGGCGGCAGTATTGCAACGGAACCAAGAAGCTTTCCGAAGACAATTACGTTCCAGTAAAGCGCCAGGACAAGTATTCCCATCAATATGCCAGTGAATCCGCCGGTGCGGCCGTATTTAAGAGCGAGCGGCGCAGCGCAGAGCATTATAAGAAAGCATGAAAGCGGTATAGACAGCTTGAAATAATAGTTCGTCTTCCAGTTCGAGGTGACAGGACTATTGCTCGACTGCATAATCTGAATATGCTTTCCGAGTTCGGATGCAGTCATTTCCTCAGCGCTCTTTTGATTGTTCCACAAGCTGGAGATGCTGCTCCTCAGGTCCAATTTGCCTTCGTCGAACTTCTCCTCGTAGCGGATGAAGCCGTCGTTTCCGGTCTTGCGGGATATTCCGTTCTTCAATATCCAGATATTACCCTCCTGAACGGCTGTTTCAGCAGTGGTAATCTCAGGATACTCGTCTCCGGGATCCAGTTCATATACCATGACCTTGTGAAGGATCGATTTGTTGCCCTTTTTCTCCACCCTCTGCACGTAGAACCAGTAGTTTTCCGAATTGAAAAAGACATTCTCCTGGATCGAGGGTGCGCCGGGCATGCACAATATCCGGTTTATGATGTCCTTGCTTTTGGTCTCAGCCCAGGGAGCGACTTTTTCCTGCACCAGGTAATGTACCCCGGAGAGCAGAATCCCGACTATGAAAATGGGCAGGAATATTCTCCTCGCGCTGATCCCGGCCATTCGCATCATTGTAATCTCGGAGTCTCTGGCAAGCCTGGTGACGGCGAGCGCGCACCCGAAAAGCGCGCCGGATGGCAGGATCATCCACGCAGACGACGGAATGGTCAAAAGGAGCAGTTTCACAATATCGATGAAGTCCGCCCGGTGGAACAGCTCATGTATATGATAAAAGAGGAAGTTTCCGAGCATCATTATGATAATCACCAGCATTCCTGCCAGTGTTGGAACTACCATCTCTTTTATGGCGTATTTATCTAAGAGTCTCATCAGTAGTTGATACCCGGTGCGGGTGTAAATCGCACATTTGGCCGAAGAATGAACAATTCAGCCATAAACGATTATATCACGCTCATCACAGCCCGGTAAACTTGGTTTGCGGTAACAATTCACTCTTGATAAGAATTATATACCATTCTGAACAATCAGCACGTCACCCTGAACTTGATTCAGGGTCCAGTTTTTCCTGGATTCCGAGTCAAGCTCGGAATGACGTTGTGGCAGCCCGGAATGATGTTATCTCTGAACTCTTTGGTTTGCGTTGAATTCACTGTTCAGGTATAATTAACATCAGTGCTGAGAGACGGCACTTTATTTTTTGGAGCTTCACGGATATGTGAAACTATGGGAGACCTTGAGCAAAATGATTGAACTATGTGATGTCTCTTTGGTCTACCCGAACGGCGTGCAGGCACTATCGCATGTTAGCTTACGCGTAGGACGGGGTGACTTTGTGTTTCTCGTCGGCACGAGCGGCAGCGGCAAGTCGACACTCCTAAAGCTGTTGTACAGGGAGCTTGTTCCGTCCGAGGGCAATGTGTTCGTTGCCGGACAGGATGTTACATCGCTTGCAGTGGGAGATATTCCTTATCTCAGGCGGCGGCTTGGAGTGGTATTTCAGGACTTCAAGCTCCTGCCGAGGAAGACTGTCTGGGAGAACCTTGCTTTTGTTCTAAGAGTTATAGGTGTACCCAGAAGAGAGATGAGGAAACGCATATCCGAAGCACTCGATCTTGTGGGAATGATGCACAGGTGCGACTCATTCCCGGCAGAGCTTTCCGGCGGAGAACAGCAGCGCGCCGCGATAGCTCGTGCACTTGTCAATAACCCTCCAATCCTGATCGCCGATGAGCCTACCGGCAACCTGGACCCCGATACGTCGTGGGGGATCGTCCAAATCCTTTCAAGAATCAATGCGAGAGGCACCACGGTGCTTGTGGCGACCCATGATAACCAGATAGTAGACCGGATGATGCGCCGGGTTGTGGAGCTTGGAGCCGGCAGGATGGTAAGAGATGAAGATAAAGGCGCCTACAGCGCCGGTTCGGAATCAGAAAGTCTTTGTAACGTTGAAACTGCGGAGTCTTGAATATCTAGTACAGGAAGCGTTCATCGGGATATGGCGAAACGGCATTATGGCCGTAGCCGCCATCACGACTGCTGCGCTGTCCCTTGCCATATTGGGAGCATTTTTGCTTATCGCCATTTCCAGCCATCGCTTTGTCGAAGGTGAGCTGGCCCAGTTCCAGATTGCGGCCTTTGTTTCTCGCGACGCAACCGTAAAGCAGGCTGAAGATGTGCGCAACGCTATAAATGATCTTCAGCTTACTGGAAGTGCCGAACTTCTCTCCAGAGATAAAGAATGGGCAGGGTTCAAACACCAGATCAGTCCGGATATGGACCTGGGCGGTGTCGTCGGCAACCCTCTGCCTTACAGGATAGATGTTACGGCGAAGGATCCGCATAGAGTGTCAGAACTGGCCGAACAGATCGGAAAGATCAATGGTGTCGACAAAGTTGGAAACGCTGAAGAAGATTACCGGCATGTAAGAGCTGTAGCCGATCTCGTTAAGGCGCTGGGAATCGTTGGCGCTATCGTTCTTTGCCTGACTACGGTTTTTATCATCAGTAATGCAATCAGGTTGACCCTGTTTGCCAGACGCCACGAGATCAGGATAATGCAGCTTGTAGGGGCCACTAACTGGTTTATCAGGATTCCTCTGGTGCTTGAGGGTATAGTGCTCGGCATGCTCGGCGCACTGATTGCCGGTGGACTGATAGCGGCTGGGTCCGGCTACGCATCCAATTTAATGTGGAGACACATATCTCCCACAATACGCACAATGGCTCCCAGTGTAGGCCATTTGCAGTTTACGATGTTCATCGTCCTGACTGGCGCCGCAATCGGCGCACTCGGCAGTATGGTGTCTATCAGGCGATTCCTCAAAATATAACGGCTTCATCAATTCTTCGGGTGGTGTGAAAGCTTGCGGTCTTTATTCAGAGTAATTTTGTTATCAATTATAGCTGTATTTCTTGTAGTTGCTTCGTCACCGCTAGTCATCGAAGCAAAACCCGCACGGCGATCCACCAAGGCGCTTAAAAGAGACCTGCACACCGTCAACACCCGAATAAAAGACATGCGGGCCCGCCTGAAACAAACGAAGATCCAGCAAAAGAACGTGACAGATCAGCTTATAAGCACGCAGCGCAATCTGGAGACAGCTCAATCGAAGGTTATCAGAAATAAGATAAGCCTAAATAACGCGCAGAGTAAGCTGAAGGTAATCAACAACCGGCTTGCGAGGACAGAGCGGCAGCTTGAACGCCGTGGAAAGCTCCTGTCCGGCCGGATTTCGGATATTTATGAAGGCGAAGACGTCAGCTATTTGGAAGTTATGTTGGGCTCCCGCGACATGAAGACTTTTCTGTCGCGGCGATACTATATTGAACAGATAGTGTCGAGTGATGTTGAGCTGATCAATCAGTACAAGAAGGACAAAGCTCAGATCGAAAGAGACAAAAGAGCTCAGGCTAAAGAGGTCAAGCTGATAGCAAGCCTCCAGTCTCAGTTGATCCAGCAGCGGGACGATGTTTCCGGTCTGGCCGAGGATGAATCTGCCCAGCTTAACGCAATCGAGCAGGACCGCGAGCTTTATGAGCGAGCGCTGGCTGAACTCATGGCGAAGTCCGAGGAGATCGCTGCTTCCATCCAACGTTACCAGGCATCAAGACGAAGCACGGGGCACTATAGCGGGAAATTCGTCGGCGGGTTGATGCTTCCTGTCAGCGGGCGGTTCACATCCAGGTTCGGATACCGCATCCATCCTGTGACGGGGAACAGGTCGCTGCACACCGGAGTCGATATCGCATGTCCTTCCGGTTCTCAGATCAAGGCAGCCGCTGATGGAGAAGTCATTATGGCCGGATGGATGGGTGCATATGGTTACGCAGTCGTCATTGATCATGGAGGCGGTGTATCGACTCTCTACGGCCACAATTCCAGACTTCTCGTCCATACAGGCCAGCATGTAAAGCGTGGGACTATAATCGCTCGCTCCGGAAGCACCGGATGGAGCACCGGACCGCATTGCCACTTTGAGAAGCGCATCAACGGTAAGCCTGTAAATCCGCTGTAAGGAACTGGCAGCTTTCAGTAGTCATCTTTTGAACCACGGAGACGCGAAAAGTAATGCTCAATTTTCACTTTTACGGAACAGCAATACTCGCCGCGCGCCGTAGTTCCAGGCAAACACGAGAACGACTGCGATGGCTTTTCCTACCATGTAATGCAAATGCAATGCCTCTACGCTCGTGTACAGTATGAGCTCCGTCAAGGCAAACCCGATTATGCCTATCACAAAAAATGCTATAAACTCAACGTGGCGGCTGCCTAATGAACGCGAGGCAAAAACCCAGTTGATACTTATGACATAGCATATGATGATACCCAGGGTAAAACCGAAAGCTGCAGAAATCAAGTAAGACAGCCCCAGGTAATGCGTGAGGATAAATAGAAGCGAAGCGTCGGCAGTTGTTGACACTGCGCCTACCATACCGAATCTGATTATCTGCGCTATAATGGAATCCGTCCGTTCGAGGAAAATGGAAGAAAACGTTATTGCAGATTCTTTGTTTGTTTTTGTTCCTTGAGTACAATTCACTGGTTTGACCACCCACAACAACTGAGCAATTACACTGTATTTTACCATATGCATCAGCTTTTACAATAAAAGAATAAGGCAGCTATGGGTCAAAAACTGCTATAATATTAGTTATTATGGAGAAGACACATAAAAGCGTCAGCATAGCCAACCGGAAGGCTTGGCATGAATATACGATAGAAGAAACCTACGAAGCCGGGATTGCGCTCGTCGGCACCGAGGTCAAATCAATCCGCGCCGGTAAGGCCAACCTGCAGGACAGCTTCTGCCGCATCGAAAACGGTGAAGCCTGGGTGCACAATATGTACATCGCGCCCTACGAGTTCGCCAACCGCTGGTCTGTGGATTCCAAGCGTGCGAGGAAACTTTTGCTCAGAAAGGACGAAATCCATCAGCTAAAGGCGAAGTCGGAGCAGAAGGGTCTTACGATCATTCCTCTGAAGATTTACTTTGACCGGGGTTTCGTCAAGATGCAGATAGGCATAGGGCGTGGAAAAAAGCTCTATGATAAACGGCAGTCCATCGCGGAACGTGACACCGATCGCGAACGCCGGAGAGCCGAGGCAGGTAGGGAGTAACAGAAACTAAAAATGGAGGTATTATGCGATTAGCTGATAAGGTCGCTCTGGTTACGGGCGGCGCACAAGGGCTTGGACAGGCATTATCGGAGCGTCTTGCTAAGGAAGGCGCGAATGTCGTTGTCTGCGATATTAACGAGAGTGGGGCAGTGGCCGAAGCGGAGAGACTGGCAAAGGAATATGGCGTCAAATCGCTCGGTATCAAGATGGATGTCACCGATGAAGGCAGTGCTGCTGCTGGGTTCAAGCGTATTATAGATACCTTCGGGCGGCTGGATGTACTCGTGTCGAATGCCGGAATACTCATATCCGGCGAAGTGACCGAGTTCGATGTAGCCAAGTGGCGGAAAGTTGTAGACGTCAACCTGGTCGGCTATTTTATCTGCGCGCGCGAGGCCGCGAAGATCATGATAGAGCAGAAGAGCGGTGTCATCGTTCAGATCAACTCCAAGTCCGGCAAGAAGGGCAGTTTCAGAAACTCCGCTTATGCAGCAAGCAAGTTCGGAGGGATCGGGCTTACCCAGAGCCTGGCGCTGGAGCTCGCGCCGTATGGCGTTAGAGTCAACTCCGTTTGTCCCGGCAACCTGCTCGACTCGCCTCTCTGGGTCGATAGCCTTTATGAGCAGTATGCGAAGCGCTTCAATACGACTGTCGAAAAGGTGCGGCAGAAGTATCTCGACCAAGTCCCGCTTGGCCGCGGATGTGCCTATGGTGACATCGCTAACGTCGTTGTATTTCTTGCCTCAGAAGAAGCGAACTATATGACCGGCCAGGCGATAAACGTCACTGGCGGGCAAGAGATGAAGTAATTAGCCGTTGGCTGATTTGGTTGAATCGATGGACCTGGGGATCCATGCCCAGGTCCTTTTTTCTTTTGGACATCCATGTCCCATGAGTAGTAGCGGGCATGGATGCCCGTGAAACAAAGGCCGGGGCTTTGAACCCCCGGCCTATCAAGTTTCCACTATTTTTTCGAAATCCTATATCCTTGATTTCGAAGCAATAGCCGCAGCGGTGATGACTTTGAAGACTTCAGCTCCTACGAACGGTGCAAGTCCTGTGAGCCACGCCTGGGCTACACATACGGATGCAGGCTGGCCTGTAGTTACCAACAGATAACCCGCGAACCACGGAACCCCGATTATATAGATAGATGCTATGCCGAGTGTTGCAGAGATGGTCGCGCTTTTCATACCTCTACGCCCAAGTTTTTCCCAGGCCAGACCTGCCACATAAGCTCCGAGTATGAAGCCGGGGATATAGCCGAAGGTCGGAGACAAAAACATCGCCGGTCCGCCGAACGGAGGATATGTAAATACGGGCGCTCCCGCAAGCCCCATTACCAGATACTGAGCTTGGCTGAGCGCTCCCAGCTTCTTGCCGAGTATCATTCCGGCGAGGGCTGCGACCATCGTCTGAAGTGTTATCGGGATGAGTATATATGGCAGACAAAATCTCGTTCTTGCCGCTACAGCCGAAAGAAGTGCAAACCCGAATACGAGAAGAATGCTCTTCGTGTTAACGCGCGTCTTGACCGCGCCAATTGAAGTCAGTTTCATGCAAAAATATCCTTTCTTTATGCTATTCTTAGCTTTCAGATATGTAAAATCCTGCTGAGTATTCCCCACAGAGCGGAGACAATCAGGATAACGAGCACTGTAAGCGAGACGAGCGCGAATTTTCTGTCTTTTTCCGCAAAGAAGGCGATCATCGCGGTGATGACCCGCACAACAGGCGTCAGCAGCAGCACTAAAAGCCCCAGATTGATTATCGCGGACGGATTCAGCCTTATTACACCTTTCAGGATGTCCAAAATAGACCCCGGAACTCCCACCGGCGCAGGTTTTGCCATAAGCAGGACAGATCCGAATGCCAGAATGACTAGACTCAGGATAACTCCGGTGGTCAGCACGACTTCCACATATCTGTTGACGTCTGCTCTCATAGCGAAAAGCCTTTCTGCATCATCTGTGCCGCTGTGATTACTACGAATATAGCGAACCCGATCTTGAGTGCGCGCGAGGGTACCCTGCTGCCGACTCTGGTGCCCAATCTGGCGCCGATCAGCACACCTATGACGCACGGTGCAGCAACAGCCGGATCGACTTTGCCGTTTGCCCAGAAGACCAGAGCTCCGGCTGCAGCCGTGACACCTATCATAAAGTTGCTTGTGGCGATTGCAGCCCTCATGGGGATGCGCATGACCAGGTTCATCAGCGGAACCTTGATGATGCCTCCGCCGATTCCCAGCATCCCGGAGATAATCCCCGCGATCAGGCTGCCTGCCATTCCTGCCGGGACATTTTTCACACGGTAATTGACAACTTTCCCGCTCATGGGGTCGGTATAGCTGCTGTCTAGCCTGGAAAGCGGCTCATCTGAAGATGGCTCAGACCGGCTCCTTTGTACTCTCAACATGTTTGCGCCTGCGTATATAAGCACAGCGGCGAATATGAAAAAGATATACTTCCCGCTGATATAGACCGCGATGACCCCGCCGACAAGCGCGCCGAGCGTAGTGGCGATCTCCAAGAGCATCCCAAGCCGGATGTTCGTGAGCCGCTGGGACACATAGACTGTCGCCGATGCCGTGGATGTCGCTATCACGGTCACAAGGCTTGCTGCTGCCGCCACTTTGACGTCGTAGCCGAGCAGAAGCGTCAGTCCAGGGACGAGGATGATCCCCCCGCCCAGACCGAGCATACCGCCTATCAGCCCAGCCGCCAGGGCAAGCACAAGAATGATTGAGAATGCGCCGATTTCCATAAAGCACCTTAGGCCGTATTATAACACGCAGGGTATGGTAGAGGAAACGCTCCCACCGAAATAACTGATGTGCTAAAATAGCGGGTAGCGAGATTTCAGACAGAGGTAATCGATGAACAAGTTTATGTGGCCGGCCGGTCCGAAAGCATGCGAGGCGGACTCATACGCTGCCTTCCGTGGACAGTTCGAATTAAACACTGACGCAGAGATCGAGCTGAGGACACTTGGCGCATCATGGTACGGCTGCTGGCTGGACGGCGAGTATATCACCGACGGTCCAGCGAGATTTTCCGGAAATCATCCGCAGTATCAATCCACCAGGCACAGGCTTTCAGCAGGCAGGCACATAATCTCGTTTCAAGTGCATCACGAAGGTGTCGTGACCCGTATGTTAATGGATATGCCGCCGTTCCTGTACTGCGAAATCCGTCAAAGCGGGAGCGAAGTCCAGGTTGAATGGAAATGCGCTCTTCTCGACGGCTACAAGCCGCAAGTCAAGCGGATCAACCCGCAGCTTGGATGGATCGAGTGGTGCGATACACGCGAGGTTCCCGAAAACTGGCAGTCGCCTGATTTTGACGATTCCAAGTGGCCTTCCCCTGAGTTTGTCGAGCGCGATCTTGGACGGATCGAACCTCTTGAGACCGCCGCAGTCCTTCCGGCTGTTCACAGCATGTCCGAACATATCGCAGAGGGTATTTTGGCTGAGGGTTACGGCTATGAGATGGACAACATTGCGGCCAGATTTTTCCTCCGCGATCTTGAGACGGGCGAACATACGTCACAGGGAGTCTGGTGCAGATACGATCTTGGCCGGATTATGCTGTGCCGCCCGCGTTTTATACTGGACTTGCCCGCCGGGACGCAGGTGGAGTTCGCCTGGAGCGAATACCTGGTGCATGGCCGGGTTTCGCCGTGGATTACACTCTCTGCGGGAGATTCGTGCAATTTTGACCATTACACCGCGCGCGGCGGGGTGCAGGAGTTCTTTCCGCTTACTCCAAAGGGCGGCCGTTACGTCGAAGTGCATATTATCTATCCGCACGGCTGCAAGCCTGCCCAGTCATGCCCGTTTATAAAAGAGGAGTTCCTTGAGCGGTGCTATTACGGAGCGCCGGAAGGGGCTTTTAGAAGCAGCGACCATCTGCTGGACCGTATTTGGATGGTAGGAATCGATACTTTGAGAGCCTGCGCCGAGGATTCCCCCGTCGATAACCCGGCCAGAGAGCGCGGGCAGTGGGCCGGGGATGTGGTTTCCGTCGGCTTGGATGTCGCCGCAGCCGGATATTCAGACCTCAGGCTTTTTAAGCGTGCTTTGACCCAGTTTGCCCGGTGCGCGCGGGAAGACGGGCTTGTTTCCGGCCTGTGTCCGGGCGGAGGAGCATATGTGTCCTCGTATGCAGCTCAGTGGGTCAGCGCCTGCGTGCATTACTGGAAACTGACCGGAGACCGTTCCATACTCGCCGATCTCTTTCCCGCCGCCGAAAGGAACATCGAGGCGTTCCAAAAGTATATGCCGGATGACGGCGTAAGCGACGAGGTAGGCTGGGGGTTCATCGACTGGGGATACGTAAGAAATCCCGGCCCGGCAGACATCGCGCTCAACCTGCACTACCTGGCTTCGCTTCGGAGTATGGCGGAGTGGTGCGAAGTTTTGGGTTTTGACGGCCGTGCTCAGTATTACGGCTCACTGGGCCGGAAATTGAGCGCCGTCATAACGCGCTGGTTTGCCGGTCAGGAGGACTGGGAGGCAATAGGCTACCATCGGGCGGTGTTGGGGCTGAGACTCGGGTTTTTCGCTGGGAAAGATGAGAAGGAGTGCCTGGGATATATCAAAAAGCACATTCTCGGCTGCTTTCCGAATAAAGCCGATGCTCCCCGCCTGAGCAGCCCCGGCGTGAGAGACACACAGATCATCACCCCTTACTTCTTTCACTTTGCGCTGCCTGTTTTGATCGAACGGGGTGAGACGGACTTTGCGCTGGAGATTTATCGAAAGTGTTGGGGCTGGATGCTGGATGCTGGAAGCACGACCTGGCCGGAAGTTTTCGACCTCCGGTGGAGCCGCTGCCACCAGTGGTCGGCTTGCCCCACCTGGCAGCTTTCAAAGCACCTGCTCGGCATCACTCCGCGCTTCGACCTTGGGCAGTATCATTACCAGTTGGCACTCTCGCCCGGTAATCTGGAAAAAGCCGAAGGCTGTGTTCCGATGCCCGGCAGAAATGGAGTCATCAAAATAAGCTGGCAGGCTGAACCGGACGGCGTCCATTACCATCTGGAAACGCCGGAGGCTATCCACCTGTGGCTGCCGGAAGCCGGTTCGCCTGTAAAAGTGGAAGGGCAATTCGATCTGATGGTCCCATTCGCCCATAGATGAATTTATTAACCGAACAGTCCGTCCGGGGTTCAGGATTCCTCGTCTTCGACGGGCTCTTCCTCCCAGTCTGAGACCAGCTGCGTCCAGAAACTCACATGCTGCTGCATGTCTTCCGTTTCTTCCGTAAACTCCGGCGCGTCCGCCAGTTCATCCATGCTGACAGGCAGGACAAGCTGCTTATTTGCTTCGTCCATAAACATCAGCTCAAGCGGCACTGCTATGCACTTGTCGTTATAACACACTGAACCGAATAGTATCTCCCCAGTGTCTACATCGACCAGCATATCGTCAAGTTTTCCGATCAGGTTGCTGTCCGAATCGGCTACGTCCCAACCCAGCAGGTCGGGCTGCCCAGGTTCGGTCTCGTAATCGACCTGGCTCAGTCTGACAAGCTGCCCGTTTGTTTTGTTTTCACCTTGCATTTCCACAGTTGTTCTCCCCTGCCGGGGTATATGCGCCCGGACCCGCATTTTAAACTTTGCTTACCCGGCACCGCTTTGTGTCGAAACCTGATAGCAATCAGCCAGCTCATTGGTTCAGCGACGACAACCGGTCCTGTGCCTCTTGCTGGAGTTCAGGGTCATAGAGCAGCGGGTCGTCGAGTATCTTTTGATACCATTCCTTAGCGCCTGCATCGTTCCCTACATTTCGAAGAGCATCACCCTGATCTATGTAATAACCGCAGAGAAGCTTCCTGGCAGCTTGAGCAAAATCATCGTTGCCGCCGGTGTCGATAGCTTTCCTGAGTTCGGAGGCATAAGCTTCATTCCGGGCGTAATGGTAGGCTATCCCCAGGTAATAATGTCCGCCGGAGTAGGTCGTGTCCGCATCTACCGCCAGTGCCGCATTATCCTTGACCACCGTGTATGCTCCGGTTTTGAGCGCATCACCCGCGAGTCTGACATAGACTTCGGCGAGCTTTCTCCGCGCCTTTTCTCCGGCTTTGGTGGAGCCTGCGACTCTTCGGGCGTTTGCATACTGGGTCATTGCTGCATCGGCTTTACCGTCCTTCAGCAGTTGGTCGCCCTGGTTGATGTACTTAGTCACGATGTTGGTCGTAGTACGCGTGTCGTATGAGTTATAGGCTTCTATCACTGCCCAGACTGCGAAAAGCAGCATCCCGACTATACCGATAGTAAGCGTCAGTGCGCCGAGAAACGTGCGGGTCTCAGCGGAGAGCAGCGGCCTTCTGGGTATAGGCATCGGGAGCGGCGCAGCTTGTATCGGAGGCACATGCGCGAACGGGTCGGGCGCTGGCTGCGGACCGGGTGCATAGGGCGGAGGCGAATAAGTTGCCGGCGGCGCATTGTAGCCCCCCGGCATCTGTCCGCCGTACGTCGGGACCGTATTATGTGGGACAGAGGGACCGAACGGGTCTGCGTAAGGGACACCGCCGTTCGGAGGTTCGTTTTTCAGCTCCTCTGCCATCTCCTCTATCGTCTGGAACCGCATGTTCGGGTCCTTGGCCATCGCTTTCCGCACGATGCCTACCAGATAAGGAGGCAGGCCGGGTGGGGCTGCCGGTTCCGAGTTCATAATATTGTAAGTGATGGTAACGACCGTATCCCCGGAAAACGGTTTTTGTCCGGCGAGCATCTCGTAGAGCACTACGCCGAGCGCGAAAATATCGGACCTGCCGTCTATCTGCTTTCCGGCCACCTGTTCCGGCGACATATAGCTTGGTGTGCCGAAGACCTGTCCGTCGACTGTAATGGACGGCTCAGACATGATCCTTGCAATCCCGAAGTCTGTCAGCTTGACGTGTCCACCGGGGAGTATCTGGACATTTTCCGGCTTGACATCCCGGTGGACTACATTGTTCTGGTGTGCCCAGCCAAGCGCGTTGCAGAGCTGAAGCGCAATGTCGACAGCTTCTTTGACAGGAAGCGCGCCACGCATCTGGAGCACTTCTCTAAGGGTCTGTCCCCCCAGGAGTTCCATTGCGATGTAAAACCGGTCGCCTTCCTGCCCGACATCGTAGACCGTAACGATGTTCGGATGCTCCAGACGAGCCGCAGCCTTGCCTTCGCGCAGAAACCGTTCTATCCGCTCGCGTTTCTGCGCTCCTGTGAGGTTGCCGGGCAGGTACAGTTCCTTCAGCGCAACGTGCCGCCCCAGTGTCGGGTCCACCGCCTCGTAGACGATGTCGTTGCTCCGGGCAATCTCCCTTAATATTTCATATTTTCCAAGCGTGTTGGTCGATGACATAGGTTAGGATTCAGGATCTAGGGAAGGATTGGTGAAGACTCATGCTTCGGGACCGCAGTTCGTCCCGAAGCATAGGAAGCCAGTCTATCGAATTATTCGTTGTTTCGGGACACCCCTGTCCCGAAACCTGCCTTACAGCTTTCCACCATCTCCCCAATTGTGCATAACTCAGGCCTATCTAAATATCCCGAGGAACCCTCGCTTTCGCGGTGTTTCCTGATCGTTTTGTTCATTTTCAGGAGGGGTCTGACCTTCTTCATATACTATATCCCTGACTGCAAGGACTACGTTGGTTATATTGTCCGAGCCGCCTCTTTCATTGGCGGTATCGACCAGGTCGACGGCTGCCTGTGACGGACTTTTGCCCGATACCGTGTTCATTATATCCTCAGCCGACAGGTTTCCAGATAGCCCGTCCGAGCAGAGGACGATCATGTCCCCCTGCTGCAGGTCTTCGGCATAAATATCGGCATCTACGGTCGGCATATTCCCAAGCGATCGGGTGATGACGTTCCTGAACGGCGAATACTTGGCTTCTTCTTCGGACATAGCGCCTCGCCTGACCTGCTCTGCGACCCAGGAATGGTCTTCAGTCACCTGCCTGATGGAGCCATTACGTATCAAATAGCCTCTACTGTCGCCGACCTGGGCGAAATAGGCCGTGTCACCCCGGATTACGACTGCGGAGAGGGTCGTCCCCATGCCTGATCGCTCAACGATCATTTGTGCAGCGTCGTATATAAGGCTATTTGCTTCGAACACGGCGCGTATCAGGCTTCCGCGGACGTCGGGAGATGGATCGGCGTAATAAGACTTAATGACGGTCTTCTGCGCCATCTCACTCGCTATCTGACCTGCTGCATGTCCCCCCATACCGTCGGCAACTGCGTAGTAAGCCCCTTTTTGGGCAAGCAGACCGGCATCTTCGGGCTCGAAGAAGTCGAATTTGTCTTCGTTGTTCTCCCTGACCCGGCCGAGGTCTGTGCGCGCACCCATCTTGATGACCGGATGAATGTGTTTTGCGCGTTCAGCGAGCTTTTCCCACTCAGCTTCAAGCTCACCGGTGTTGAGTTCCGCAGTTACCTCGATATCATCCTCTACGGGGATTACGTTTTCTTGATCCATCTCATTACATCCTTACTACACTCGTTTTGGTCAGCCTGTCGTGGAGCATCCGGCCTTTTTTGTCCCAGATGCACCAGAATATGCCAAATACCGATACCATAGCCGGAAATACCGCCATATACCGGAGGACCGCCGTGCGATAATCAGCAGCCTCTCCGCGGCTGCGTACTACAGCAATATCGAAAGCCGACATTCCCGGTGTCTGTGAGTTTGTTGCGATACTGTAAATGTAGTAGACAGGTATTGTTACGGCCACAATCACCCAGAACAATACATGGGCCCACGGATGGTCTCCCAGGCGCAATGGGACGGCAGGGTCAGCAAACAGCAGCCAGAACGCCGTCCAAAGTACCGAAAATGAGCAGCCGAGGATTATCAAATCTACAGCTCCTGCAAGGCTTCTGAGCCAGAACCCGGCAGGCTCTGCCTGAGCCGGGTCGACCACGGGCACATCCCGAAGGAGTTCTTCTTCTCCAGGCCGTTCGGCGCATTCTCTGCAATACGAAACATTTCCGATGAAGACTTCGCACTCTTCGCAAAGCTCCAGACCGCAGGCGCGGCACGTGCTTACTGCCATCCGCCAGGGATGAGTCGCGCAGATCTGTTCATCTACGACGAGCCGCGATTTCAACGACCACCCGCATTGCTTGCATTTTTCAGCGCCGGAATCATTCTCCTCGCCGCATTTAGGACATTTCATACAGTGAACCTGAACGAGTCCTGTCCGAACGTTACATCGTCGCCGTCTGTGAGCGCATGAGGCTCGTTTGGCGACAATTTTTCTCCGTTAACGCTTGTCCCATTAGTGCTGCCGGTGTCCGTAACAGTGAAGCTGCCGTCCGATGCGCTGATTACAGCATGGCTTCCCGATACGTACGGGTCAGCGATCACTATATCGTTTGCCGGTCTCCTGCCGACGGTGTTTTCACCTTGTTTTACAGGGATTTCATCACCTCCGGCTTTCGGAACGAGTCTCGCGATTGCCGGCAGCTCTTCATGGATCTCCACAGGCTGTACAGGCTCTTCGAGTGCCTGCTCAGGAGTGGCTTCGAACCCGGACTCCACACCCGGCTCTACCTTTATTTCTGCCTCGACAGCCTCATGAGACTCCTCATGTTCTTCGTTTTCCTCTTCGACGAACGGCGGAGCGGGTTCTTCGGCTGCCTGTTCGACTTTGACCGATTCTTCGGCAAGCTCTTCGCGCTCCTCGGCTTCTTCGACCTCGCGCACAGCCTCCCCTGAGGCAATTACGGCTTTCGAAGCAGGCTCTTCAAGCCTCATAACAGCAGAGCCGAACCTTATCTCATCCCCCGGTTTTATCTCGACCGGCTGCCCAGGCTCAACTTTTTTGTTGCCTGCATAAGTCCCGTTCGTGCTTCCGAGGTCTTCCAATATATATTTACCATCCGAAACCGTGAGTTTTGCATGCCTGCGTGATGCGGTGGGGTGGGAGACGAGCACGTCGGCATTTTCCCTGCCAACGGTGTTTTCTCCGGGGTTCAGGAGAGATTCGCGTCCGCTCGCTGGGTCAACGAGCTTGGGAATCGCGGGCGGTTCGGGTATATCGGCAGTCTCTACCGGCTGAGAAGAGAGCAGAAACCCGCAGTCGGAGCAGTATTTCTCTCCCTCGGGGGTAGTCGAATGGCAGACCGGGCAGGTGATGCTCATTCCCATCCGGGTGGCTTCAGCACCCTGCGTCGGGATCATCTGTGTCGCGTTGCCGTTTACGAGTTGAGTCTTTTCCATCCCGTTTTCCATCACTTGCTCCCCCCTCTGTCGAGGTTATAGATCGTGCCGACGAGTGTCTTTTCGACTCCCGCGCCTTTCTTTATGCTGTCCATAGCCTGCTCGATTTCCTGCGCCTGCAGGGTTTTGCCCTGCTGGACGAGCATCATGCGGGTCTTTTCCATTTCCTGCATGGCAGCGGCGGGCGAAATCTGCTGCGTTCTCATCCCCATAACCGTCCGTTCGAGCTGTCTGGATGCGAGCGCGACCTCTATCTCGCACTGGACTTTGGGGTTGACGTTTGCCACGACCAGATTCTCGTCCGGCGTAAACTCCATCACGACATCATCTACGAGTCTCTCAGCTCTGCCGGTGGAGGAGTCGTCGTAGTTGACCTCAACCTTGCCTATCCGGTAGGTTCCTGCCGGTCTGGGGCCCAGCTCGATTTCAACTATAGCGCTAGATGCGCTGCCCCGTTCGAGGTCCGTAAGCGTTGTCTCGGCAGTCCGGTTGCCGAATGTCGGTAAATGTCCGTAAATCTGCCGGACCTGCACCCATTTGGACAGGTTGAACGTGAGCCTTATATTGCGGGCGACGACCGTCATCAGCGTTTCAAGCTCTTTTCTGAAAACCTCAGGTATGAGCTCGGGCCGCGTTATGTAGTAATAGTTGCCGCCGGACTTTCGGGCGATTCCGGCTAAAAGCTCCTCATTATACTCGTTTCCGAACCCAAGTGCCGTTATGGTGATTCCCCGGCTCTTTTGCTCGCCGACCATCCCGACTATCGAACTGAAGTCCTTAATTCCTGCCGTCGGGTCGCCGTCGGTGAAGAGGAGCGCGCGGTTGACATAGCTCTGGGAGTAGACGCTTGCGATCTGGCTTGCCCCGGCTGCGATTCCGTCATAAATATTGGTTGTATTTCCCGGTTCGAGGCGGTTGATATGCTCCTTTATGAGTGCTTTGTTGACCACACGCCTTGCGGGCATAACGACCTCTACCCGTTCCTCGAATGCGACTATGGAGAGAACATCGTTCGGTTCAAGCAGGTCTACTACATAGCCGCATGCGCGCTTGACGTATTCGAGCGGCTCACCCTCCATCGATCCGCTGCGGTCGATGATGAGGCAGAGGTTGAGCGGCATTCTCGCACCGCCCATCATGCCGCTTGAGAACAGGCTGACCAGAACATGTTCCCTGGAGCTTCGTGTCGAGAGTGCGTAGCGGTTTCCGGCGGTGCATTCCAGCCGGATCGCCTTCTCCGGCGGGCCTGCCATCTGTGTCCTGCCGGGATCGAACGGCCCGGACATTTGCGTTCTGCCGGGGTCGAATGGGCCGGACATCTGTGTCTTTGCCGGATCGAACGCTTGAGTCCTTCCCGGATCGTTGTTTTGTCCAAAGTTTCCGATCTGTGTCCGCTCGTTATCGAACGGAGGCATCATCTGCGTGCTGTCCATAGTCGTTTGTCCTCTAAAGGTGATTGTTCTGGAAGGTTAATAATCACGAAAGCAGGTAGTGGCATTAACTAACTTGGCGGTGGCCTGTAGGATACCAGTTCCCGCATTGTCCATATATGATCTGTAAGTCCTGCAGCCATTGCCGGTGTTCGATTTTGCCATTTTCG
>JBDKUN010000020.1:0-22770 GCA_039679675.1 Armatimonadota bacterium | reverse complement strand
TCAATCGTTCGTGGATCGCAGGAAGCATATGAAAAGCAGTCATCCATCTGCTGCAGGAACTGGCCATACCCTGACCGCTTGACGATACCGTATATCCCCAGGAACTCCCGAATATCCCACCAAAACTTGACCTGGCCACGACATACCAGCGGTATGCCTGGACAATCTCATCGCTAGATTCATCGAGCAGTTCCCGGCATTGCAGGTATTCCTCCCGCGAATATGGGGTAAGGCTGATATAGTGGTAGAACTTGCCGAACTTCTCCGGGTCACGGAGGACTCGAAACAGGTTGACCAGGCCGGAGTCGAGATCGTTGTATACCTCGATCTCGGACGGCTCTTTGTAGAACAGCAGAGATCCCCCGCCACCGAACGGCTCAACATAAATGCGATGCTCAGGGAAAAGCGGAGCAATCCGCGCGGCCATATGTCCTTTACCGCCAAACCAACAAATCGGGGATCTCACTGTGCTACCTCCATAAAGCGAACAGGTGTTCGTCAGATGATGCACACGATAGCACAGATGTGAGAGAGATGCAAGGTCAAATCTGCACACATTACCAGTTCTAAATTATTTTAAAAAATATCTGAAAATAGGGTTGACGTGTAGCTACAATGTGGTATACTAATAATGTCAGGCAGGCTCGTAGGACGCCAACCCAATAGGGGGCGCAGAGCACGGAGACGAAAATGTATATACTCCAACACACTGGACGCCCATACCACGTGCTAGGTGGTGAAAAAATCCCAGAGAATAAATGGGCTGATATGTCCACCCACAAAACATTCAGCGCAGCATATAGCGCAATTGTCCGAGCTAATCAGGAACACTCACGAAATTGTCACGGCGGAAACTGCTATTATGACCACTTCAGGCTCGTAGAGCGGACACGATCAGGGCAGAGAGTTGTAGACTATGATGAAATCGAACTAGAGGGTTTACGCAGAGAAATTGATCGAGATATGCGCGAATACGAGAGATCAAGAAAATAGTTTAGCGATTCCCCATATTTATGGGGGTGTACCATTATTCTATTATGAAAAACATTATTCCCCACCAGGTGGGGGCGGATGAAATAATAAACGGAGATAATCATTATGAGGGTAGTTCTACCGGATTGGCTAAAAAACAAAATACGGGATGCAGTTAGTATTATATTGACCAAAACCCCAGAGGTGTCGGATAAAGCTACAAAAACTCTCAGGGCAGTAGAGGTGAACAGCACTTCAATGCACACCTGCTTCAAATTATTGGTTAATAGCGCAATGAATAGCTATGGACGTGAGAATTTCACTCACGAGGACAAACAATTATTTGGAGAGATTTTAATTGAACTATCTACTCCAGATTACAATTCGGTTCTCGATCCAGAGGGTAGATCAGTCACAAAACGCATTCGATTTACACCATCTGAGGTAGAACAGATTGAGGCTGACGCTCAATCACAGGGAGTGACATTCAGTCAATATGTGAGAAGCAAATTACTGCTATAAATGAAAACATCTGGAGAAGGAGAGTGAGGAGAAATGAAAACAGTATTGTCAGCTAATGATTATCCGAATGTGTATGAATACGAAACAGCATTGCTGAAAGAGCAGGGCATCGCTATAAACTCAGATAGAGTTTATAGCGTACCATCCAGTGATGGGCAGCGACATTATCAGGTTAAATTTGTAGGTCGTAGTGAAGATGGTTTTGCAAAACTCTGGGATTGCAATTGTGCTGCTGCTCGTAACGGAAAAACTTGTAAACACATCAAACTCGTTGCCGAGATTGTAAACTATGCAAGCGACCAGTTCGGTTATGAATAATTTGATCGGCCCCGGCTAACACAGCGGGGCTTTAGTTTTAGCCCGCCCAGATCAACCAGGCGGGCTTTGTTTTCGCGCGGAGTCTAGCCGTTATTAGCTATCAACTCCTGTATCTTCTTCGCCAGTCCGGCGGGTTTAGAGTCGTGCAATATCTTCCCGTCAGGCCATACCTCAAGGTGCAAGTGCGGGTCTTTCAATATCTTGTTCACCCAGCCAATCAACTCACCCGCCTTGACAGTGCTACCAACCTGAAGAGACGCCTTGACGTATATGTGAGCGTAGACGGTGAACGTCCTGCCATTGCGGATATAGACGTAACTAAGCCGCCCGTTGCGGTCTTTGATGATCTGCACAACCCCGTCATGCATAGCGTAGACTTCTGTTGATGCAGGGCAGAATATATCCAGCCCGTCACCCGTGCCAGGTCGAGAATATCCAATGCAGACGTTGTGCCCTGGCACATCGGTTTTGCGATGGACGCTCCTTCCGTGGAGCGTCCTGTTATATCGCTTGCCGAGAATGCCGCCAGAAAGTGGAGATTTCATAATATCTCACCTACGTCCGCTTTTTATATTGCTGGTAGACATACTCGACGACGGAATCCACAATGCTTTCCGGGATGGGGAAATTGAACCGGCTCGATGCCCATTCGGTTATCCATTCGACAACCATCTGCTTCTTCTCAGCCCCAGTTCTGTCTCTGTAAGTTTCTGCCTGTTTGACATAACTAAACAGAACTTCCTCGACTGATGTGCCGTCATCGTCCCGCTTTTTCAGCCAATTCTGGATGAACTTCGGGGCTTTGTTCTTCTTGACGAGCAAGCCCAGCCCCAGACTGATCAGTCCTACAATCAAATAACTCATGATTTGCCTCCTGTTTTCCTGTTTTTGGTTTCGCATTGCTCGATGGATTTACAGAGCCTATCGAGCGTTTCAGTGTTTTTGGCGAGAGCGGCGGATGTGTCTACCGCGATTTTTGATATGGCTTTAGCATTTTGTTCAGTCATGTCTTTGTAGGTTGATAGGAAATCATCTCGTGTAGCTGACCTCTCCTCCCTCTCCTCCGTCATCCGTGTCTGATCGGCGGTGCGTTGATCGTTAAGGAATTTCAGAAACATTTTGAGCACTAGAATGATGAGCAGAATAAATAACACTGCTCCTCCAATCCCGAACCCGTATTCTGTAACTGGGTTTTTAGGAATAGGTACAGTCATTGCTTGAGCTATCACTAATAGCCTCCTGATAAGTAGTTAATAAAAAAGCCCCTCCCGAACGGGGAAGGGCTTTGAAATGTAAGGTTAGCTATATCTTTACAGGCTGAACTCCCGCCCGCACAGATCGCATTGGAATATCTTCTTTTCGAACGTCTCACCCTTGCAGTTTTTGCAGGTTTCAACGCGGGCAAGCGAGATCGATTCGATCGGGTGGGTGCAATTAGATGCGGCAGCTTCTGTATCGATGCCATCAATAACTAATGAGATCAGCATATTGCCGATCTCCTTAACACTGGTTGATCTGTAAGGGAGTTGCAGCGTTTTGCTGTTGCCATCTATCTCTGCTGTCATGGTTGTATCATCGAGGATCTCCACAGTATATGGTATTGTCCCGCCAACAAACCCGGTTAACGAAAACTGGTTCTTATCCATCAGTTATCCACCCCATACCGTTATAAGTGGCTGTGCCCACATTGTATAATGGTCGCCTCCATCCTCTGGCAAATGCAATGTATAACTTGGCCCATGAACAGTAACTATACGATCAGATGTCTGAGTCTCAACATCATATGTGTGGCGACTGTGAGCAAGACACTTAGGCGGATAATAATTACTTGCATTAACACACGCACCCCAATTTACATATGCGGAATATTTCGTAGACGATATACAATTGCTTGGGCTTGTTGGTTCTGAGCCTTTGCCCCCTAAAAGCACAATTTTAAGGTTTACATGCAAACTTTTGAGGCTCGTAGGGCAATTATGATTACCCGGAATGAACCAACATGTCCCTTGGAAATAGTCATCAGGATTGAAGGTAAATAAAAGCTCTGGTATTGTGATCGTCCCTACATCGCAATCAGCTGATGTTATCCCACTCGCAACAAAGAAATCGGTTACAGTATGCTTTTCCGCACCAATATAACTATCAAATATACTATGAGCATCCGCACAACCGGCAGAACCCGTATACCAATCCCTGGCATAGAATATGATTGTCTTCGATTCACAATCGATGCATTCCTCACAGCAACAGCGCCTTGTATTTATCCCGCTCATTATGTGCACGCTCCATCGACGCCGTTTTCGTAAGAGAACCAGTATTCGGTCGTGCCGTCAGCGGTTCTTACGACTCTCAGGGCCACAACGGTATCAGCCGGAACGGGTTTCAGCGTATATGTCCCCACGAGGTTGGTTGTAGCTACACCATTTCCCAGTGTGCCGGTCGTATTGTTATTGTCTTCGATCAGGTTGTAGCCGTTATTCGTGCCGGTACGCCCACCGGATTTATCTGCCCAGCCACCATACCCCGCTGTAGATTTAATGACCTCACTCCAGGAATACGTATACCTGTTGCGAGCAGGACTGTCAGCAGAGGCAGAGCCGGTTATTTTGGCATAGATCACGCCGCTTTCCGATAGCCCAACCCCCCTCCCCTGTGGGAGAGATAGCAATTCGAGGCCGGGACCAATGGCAACGATGGCATTAGACAACAGCCAGCGCACAACCTCCACGAGGTTGTTATGCTCTCGCGTCGGCGTAAACGCTATACCTGATAATTTGTCTGGGATTTTCACCATAGTGGTTTACCTTGTAATGCAAAACATCCCCGGTGGAGTGCCGGGGATGCGGGGTGTTAGTCTGTTATTGGGTTGCTGAGTTAATCTGTCAACAGCCTGTAAATCGATTCGGCGTAGGCTGTCTGTCCTAACGCGCTGGGGTGCATACTATCTGCACCCTCCAACGCGCAATTTGTATGATGTAGATATGCCTGCGCTCTTGTCGCATTGCCCGTCCAGGCATACATATCGATCAACGTAACATAGTCCGAATAGGCATCTACAAGTTGATACAATTTATCGACGTATTCTCTCCACACATGCGTTTCTGGCAGCGGGTTTGTCCCTGTTGTAATCTGCCAATCCGCAAGCAACAGTATCGATGCGTACGGGTTATAGGTGTGGGCAGCATTGATAACTGACGCCATATTGGCATAGAATTCATCCGGCGTAGTGTCCTGCCGGAAATACTCATTAACTCCCAGGCCAATCCCAACCAATCCGCAGAATTTGTTTGTCGGACGAGTACCGTCCGGGTAGATACATCTGGTGGCACTGCAGAAATCGTGTAGCCCGTTATTCCCAACATTCGGCGACGCCTGTAGTTTGTACCCAACTGCATACGACCCGGCAATCGAGAAATTATGGAGTCGGACACCGCAATCCCAGTCATTACGATAATGCACGAATCCGCAGACATCATTGTATTTAGCCGCATCGACAGCGGTAATGCTGTACTTCATATCGCCTGTGGTCGGCAATGTGTCGTGATGCCAACTTGTACCGTCTGCAGTTGATAATTTCCGGCATGCCCGTAGGCCGGATTGCCCCTGGAATGCCGTAGTATCTATGTTGGTCTGCAGATCGACATAACCCGCGCCAATATCCCAACCGAACGTCCATTTGCCCATTATACTAGTGCCTACACCAGCCGATATGACCGCCTCCAGATCAGTGCAATATGGTAGTGTCGTCGGGAGCGCATCAGGATTGTATGGACTGATACCGGCAGTGGCGTCATTGAGCGTGAGCGTCAATATACGAGGACTCACACTGTTACCTGCATACCGCTTGCCCGAACCACCTGTGCAATCACCGCCACTATAGTTGCTCCAATTCGTAGAGCTGATACCGACACTTCGAGCATTAATAAATCCCATCCCCCCGACGCCTGCCGGGTTATATCGCGCCTGTAGTTTCCGCCGCAGTATTTGCGGATAGCAAAAATGCACAGGGTTGGTGACCGTTGCCGCTGTACCGTACGAGTGAGCTATCCAGAGTATATCTACACCGCCGCAACCGTCCGCTGCACGCGGCAGTGCAGCACGCCAGTATTTCAACCCATCGGGGTTGTATGCGTTTGGGATTATGCGCTTTGATACTACGCCCGCAGACGATTCGATCCTCATTACTTCCACCACCCCTTGTAAGTGCAGCTCGCCGTAGCGGATTTGACGAGTATACTGTCGAGCGCGAGAGCCTCATCCACAAACGCTTCACCAGGCAACAACTCGCCGTATGTCGTCCCATCGTCCAGGCTGATCAGCAGCGTCGCTGTTGAGTGCGTATTTTTCAGGTAGATAGCCCGCGATGTGCCGCCTAAAGCTTTTTCGACTGCTGTGTTAGGTGTTGCACCCGTGTCGCCGGAAAAATATGTGGATGAGGTGGGGAGGTCTAGCAAGTCCGCAATGTTGACTACCGTCCCATCCTCTTTTACATGCCGTCCAGTTACCGGTTTATATTCTTCAATATCAATGCTCATCAGTATAACCCTTTCTATCCGGGGAATCCCGAAAAATCAGCAACCGCAAATTGTCGCGGGAGTATGATGTCCCAAACGCCTGCAGCGCCGTCATAACCACAATTCCAGCCAAAGAAATTCACCTTAAAGCAGTATTCGATCTCATACATAATCGCCTGCTCCTCAGAGTCCCATACACGGCGGCTGGAAGCCCCTTCGAACAACACCGTTTCAGCCGGAAACGTATATCCCTCCAACCCGAACCCATTATCGTTGACCTTGTTCCATAGAGATGCTATCGTCGCGGTGGGTTCTACCAGAACACGCCTCGGCACGATGATTTTCCATATCCCTATTGGGATATTCCGAGGCCGCTCCACTGTATTGCCGGAGGTCAGGAATGCGCCGAAGCCCCCGATGTCCAAGACCTGGCCCTCCATTTCCTTACGGCTCATTGTAGTGTCGCCGGAGGTATCGGTGGAGTAAGTTACCGTGATCTTGGACATCCGGTACTTAAATGGACCCTCCAGTGTCTCATCGAGCCCGCCGTAACCCTCATAGTCGATCTGAGTTACCAGCAGGGATGGATCGATCGGATGCGGGTCTCGGTACGCCGGTACGCCTGTCTCGGTCAATCCCGGGTATTTGTCAACGAGCAGAACCCTCTTGGATGTGTGGGTTTTGCCCTTGATGGTCCCGCGCCCGGATTCGTATTTATCGATCAGCTCCTTAACTACTGCCATCACGCATACCCCCCGAGCTTGTCATCGATGTCCTTGAGCTTCCTCACCGTTTCGGTCTGCGCTTTCAGACTCTCATTCGTCAGGTCTGTCAGCCTGGATAGCTCGAATTGCTGTGTTACAGTAGGCGATGAGGTTATAGTCTGGGTCATATCCGGCATTGAAAACGCCAGTTTGGCGCCGGATTCCAGAGTTTGCCTCCATGCGGATTCCATCGATGTCAGGCCGGTCATCTGCATGAGCCGTTCTCGTATCCACTGCAGCTGCTCCTCGTGCCTCTGCCGGTCCTCATCATGGATTTCTTCTTTCCGCATCGCATAGTCAGCATCGAGTGCAGCCAGGAGAGAGGCTTTTAACTGTTCATCTTTAACTGTCTCTTTTATAGATGCCTGCTCTGCGTCATGAGCTCGGTCGAGCTGTGCGAGTCGGACGGCGCTTTCGCCGAACATCACGCCGATCAGCCGGTCGCGATAATTGTTCAGCACTTCAATAGCTTTGCCCCACATCGTCACATTGGACTGCTCCGATGCCTGATCGGCCTGAATCTGTTTCTGTTCAGCATCCTTCTCGATTCTGGCTCGTTCGTCTGCATATTTCTTCGTGATTTCCAGCTTCGATTTTTCGTAATCACTATAGAGAGCCAGCCAGCGATTATATACCGGTTCGCCGTTAGACTGCGCCTCCTGCAGCTCCCGATAGCCGCGGTTATAGGTGTTTATCGCCTCCTGCAGTTCAGCTTCTTCAGCCTGGCCGTTTGCAGCTAAGGTATTTGCGTAAGCCTTTTCGTAGCCCTGCATCTCCGCTTCCTGATAAGCCTTCTTTTTTGCCAGCGACTCACGAACCTTCTCCGTGTCCTCCTCGAGCCTCCGCTGGAATTCCTCTTCCCTCTTTTTCTCCAGCTCAGCTTCTTCCTCAGCCTGTTTTTTCTTGAGCGCCAGAACGCGGTCATCATAGTCTGCATTGATAGCCTTTTTATGCTCAGGTCCCTTTGCTTCTGAGAGCGCCTTTTGCCGTTCCATCTCAAGTTTGTCTATTTCAGAGGCGTTTCTCAGCCGAACCTCATAGAGAGTATCTTCAGCTGCCTTGGCATCATCTGTCTGTTTCTTTTGTTCGGCCAGGCTGCGGTTGTAGTCATCCTGCGCCGCTTGCATCGTAGGGGCGTTTTGCAGGGTATATAATTCCTGTTGCTTTTGAGCCAGTTCAAATTGCTTTTCCGCAACCTTCAGTGCTGCAGCATCTCGTTTGGATTGCAACTGATCCCAATACCAGGAGCCAGGCCGGGCCATATTAACCACCCGCTGATATTCCCTTTGAGCTGATCCCAGCTCCCGGCTTACCTTCAGTATTTCGAGTTGCAGCTTGGTCATCTCCAACTGCCGGAGTTCTGCACTCATCTTCGCTGCCGCGGCTCCCATTTTCTCGAACGCACCTGCAACCAACTGACCGTTTGAGACCAGACCCGGCATAATGCCGTTCAGTTCGATCAAAATAACGTTCATTCTGGCGAGATCAACATTGGTTTTGTTGTTCTTCTGCTGCAGGTTCGTATATTCCTGAGCTAGAGATTTAGCTTTTTCTATCTGCGTCTGCTTGGCCTTGGCGTTCTCGATGGCCTTATCCGTATTCTTGATCGTTGCCTCAGTAGAGTTTCGAAAATGCTGGATGAGCTTGTATATCCCATAGCCAAGAGCTACAGCAGCCGCAATGACAATGACGATTGGGTTTTTAGCAAGGAAGGTAAATGCGTTTGAGAGAGCCTTGACCCCTGACACCGCCGAGTAAAATACAGCCGGCACTTTGCCGATAGCTATCAGCAATGGTCCTATGGCTGCCACAACCATCAATATCGTTACTACCGTACGCCTACCTCCAGTGTCCAGGCCCTTCAGCCAGTTGACAAATGTTTGGATGTGTCCCATTGCGGTTTTTAGCATCGGTATCAGCATTTGCCCGAACTGGACGGCGAGCTCTGCTATTTGAGACTCGAGGACTCTGGCCTGGTTGGCAGGGCTATCCATAGTCCGTGCGAGGTCGCCCTGTGCCGCTGAGGTCTGCTGCATTATGGCGCCGTACCGGGCAAGGATTTTCTCCTGCTCTGTTAGTGCCGCGCCCTGTGCCGCAATACCGTTTGCGTAGGCATATGTCTGGGCGGTGGTCTCGTTAACGATAATCCCTAACCGCTTCAGCGGCTCCACCTCGCCGGAAATACCAGATTGCAGTTTTTCAAATGCCTCTTCAGGCTTCAGGTTGTAGAATGACGCCATATCATAGGCGAGCTTGGTTAAGCCCTTCGCCATCTCATAGGCTTTTTCTTCCGTCAGCCCCATCGATTTGAGCATGACGTTGAACGTGCCCACGTTTTTGCGGACCTCATACGCATTCAACCCCAGTTCGTTCCGCATCTGCTCCGACCACTGCCGGGCAGAATCGGCCATTTTCCCCATCGAGACATCGAACAGGTTTTCGCTTTCCACGGCATCCATGGCCATCTTTGTGGCAGCCGTACCTACTGCAATAATAGGTGCAGTGATGGTCATGGACATCGTTTTGCCTGTTTCGACTATCTTCTCCGCGAATTTCTTGAACTTTCGCTCTGCAGAGCTCAAGCCTTTTTCGAAATCGACCGAATCAGCGCCGATTTTAACCAGCAGTTCCGCTATCGCCGTTCCCAGCATCTCGTTTTACCACCTTTCCACCGAATGCGGAGTTTAGCATCAAACACATGGCTTTTTGAGCCTCGACGCTCTGAGTTTCGCCGCTTGTGATATTTTTAGATTTCTTCTTCTTGCGCCCAAATAGCATAAAATCCGAGACCTCGAAAGGCTCGGATTTCGTTTTAGGATCTCTATTTGCATTTGCATACAAGTATGCCAGTTGCGCAGCCCTGTAGTCCTGGCGCTGCTGATCAGCATACCAGCGGTTATAGAGCTCAGTATATTCCCTGAGGGTCAGCCCCCAGAACTCTTCTTCACTGAGCCCCAGATCATACCGCCCGACCGACCATAGTTTTAGCCAGTCGAGCTTGTAGAGTTTGGGTCATCGGAGTTTTCGGGCTCCTCAGACTCATCAGATTCGTCGGCAGTCGGTACTGTCTGGCTGATCGCGCCGAACAACTCCCGGAATATCTCGACAGCATTGTTACCCCTGATGAGTCGGGCCGCGTCCCTTGGAGTTATATCAATGTCCGCTCCGCCCATCGCTGCCCACAGGAGAGTAGCGACATCGGCTGCAGCTATCCCGCCGCTATCGATGAAGGTCCGTATAACATCTATGGCAACGCTCTCAACATCGGCAATGTCCGCAGGCGATGCCTCGCCCTTATGCATAGCGATCAACGCCTTGAATATCTCGCCGTTTCGGATATTCAGCACGGCCTCGATCACCGGCTTGATGACCTGCAGGAAAAGCTTCCCTGTTTTCTCCTCGAAGTCCATAATGGCCGCCAGGTCGAAGCTGATCTTATATTCCTTGCCGTTCAGCTTTATGACGCCGTTTTTTGTTAATCTGCTCAACTGTACCTCCCATAAAAATGAGGGGTGAATATCACCCCTCCATTCTCTACAGTGCGATTATCCTGTCAGGCCTGGCGTAAAAGCTGATGTGCTTTCCGTTGCCCGCCGTACCTGATTTGATGGTCAGGTTAGTAAACATCGGCCACACCAGGTCGTTTTGTGCGAACGTGTTTATCAGATTGGTCGTTACGGTCAGGCTCGCATTAGCCTGGATCGATGCGATCAGCGCGACCTCGACGATTGAGAAGTCCGATTTCACAATCAGGATATACTCACCGACCGCAAATGCCGCCGTAGCCGGTACCGGTACGACTTTTTGACCCGCCGCAGCTCCGGCCGCAGCGATGAGCTGCTGGCCGAGGACCTCCTGCGTATATTGAGTATTGCCAGTTGTTACAGTCAGGTCCTTGGTAGCCCCTGCCTGGTTTGTGGCTGTGACTATCAGGTTCGTAAGGCCGGGAGTCGCCTCATCGTTTATTGCGAGGATCGGAGCGCCTTTGACCGTAGCAGGCAATGCCCCGTCTACCGATGCATATGTCGATGCACCGGTTGTGCCGGTAATCCTGCCGAACTTGTGCAACCCCGCGCTTGTCGGGTCGGCCGCATCCGCTACAAGTGTTCCGCGCGGAAACACGTATTGGGACGACAGTCGATAATTCGCGCCCATCGCCTCGAACAGGGCCTCAGCTGCCCCATACGGCACTCTCCAGCCAATCGTAGCCAGATATTTCTCCCAATAGGGCGACGCGAGGGCCAGATCGATCCTGAAATATTTCGTCAGGTCCTCGAATGTCGTCTTGAGTTTAGCATTAGCCCAAAACGACATAGCGACTAGCGCCGCATCCGCCGCAGTGAGATTATCTCCATCCATGCGGTTCTCGAACGTTTCGTCGTCAGTATCGTCAACCCGCTTCCACAACCGGGTTCCGGTTGCCGCAATAGCGCCCGCATCCTGTCTTAGCTTGGCTATTCGGTCAAACGCCCCCTGAATTGCTGCTGCTACTGTTGTTGCCATATTTCCTCCTTACACTACCGGCGTAAATGTCGGCTGGCCGGAAATGCGGAGAGTCGCCTTAAATGACAATATGCCATTTACATCAGCTTCCCCATATTCAAAATCCGATATGGATGCGGAGAACGTCCAGTTCGAACCAAATGCTCCGCTAGTGCCGTCGGGAAAATCGATCTGCATATCCCGGTTTTCCCTGGCCTTGTAGTGTGCAAGGATTTCGACCTGGCCGACATCAGCAGGGGCCATGTAGCCCTCTATTGCGACACTCCCCGGTTCGAGCAGCGTCGGGATGTATTCCTTAAATCCTCCTGTGGAGTCATGAGTCGTGCATTCCTGTTGATCGCTCGACATTTTGACTCCGCCGACTTTTGTGAGGCTTCCGACAATGCTGCTGGAAGTCACGTATTTCAATTGAGTTCCAAATGCAGCAACTTTTTCACCCATTTTTGGTTTATCCTCCCTGGCCTGGTTCGGCCATAATGTATCTGTATGTCCAACCTAAGTGGTTGTATCGAATGTCGCCATCGTATTCCGGATAACGTATCTCGGTTTCCCGTATAATCATCTGAATACCGTAATCGTTGCCGTCGTTCAGCTCGTGCAGGGCTGTATCAAATGCAGCCCTGATGCTCTCCGCTGTGACAAACGAGGCTCCCTCCGTGATGACCTTAACATCCACCTTGCCCTCACGAGGTCCCATCTGCTTATCCAGGGTATATCTGTTCGATGCCGTTACCGGGGTAATAATGATGTAGGGCAAAACCGCGTCACGGTCCGCGATTGACTCCCACGCACCGCCAGGGGCAAGGTCCTTTAGTGCTTGGTATAGTGCGCCGGTTATCTCCACAATTTAACCTCGTTATTTTTGGCCTCATCGCGGATTATCTTGTTAATGCTTTTTCGGTATTGCGGACCAATCTTTTCCACAACAAGCCGTAAAGCAGGCCGCGCCTCAAATTTTATAGAGCCGAACTCCAATAGCCTTGAAAACCATTCACCAACAGTCATAGTTCCAAGGTGATCGGATTTCGAGAAATCAAAGTCTATACTGTCAACTAACTCACCTGTTAGAGTTGCTGGGGGTTCCCCTGGTGCTGAGGCTGTATGGAATCCATATCGCTTGCCACTTCGCGAGCCCCCGTTTACCACATTTTCATATTCAGTAGCTATATCCTCAGTTGTATATTCGATAAGATAATCAATATCTTCTATTACAGATTTGGCTAGCTTGCCGAAGTTGCTGGTGACATGTGTTACTCCGATCGATACCTTCATTCGCCTGCCTCCACGCACTCCAGCCGCGTATATCCGACTCCATCCGGGGAAGCCGTTATGATGTCCATCACTTTGCTATTCCAGGTGACTCTCATATCAGGCTCCACCGTATCGAGCCTGCGGATACGGAATGTGAATTTGACCCTGGATTTGATTGCCCCGGCTGTCTCATCCTCAACGCCGCGGTCGGCCTTCATCGAAGCCCAAACGGTCGCGAGCTCCGACCAAACGTCGGAAGAGCCACCGATTCCGTCTAACTCGGTGGCTCTCTGCTCGATCAATATCCTGTATCTAAGTTCGCCTATCCGCATCACGTCCCCCAATTCACCCTGTCGAGACTGAGGATCGCGTTTACGGCATAGGGGATTTCCTTCACTTCACTGGCGCCCTCTGCTGTCTCCCTGTGCTCGTACCAGTGGCCGATCAGGAGCAGCAGCATCTGCTTGATTCGTTTCGGGACGTCCGCGGCAGCGCCATACCCGGCTGTATAGGTTATCTTCAGTTTCTCCGCATCAGCCGGGTATGTATCGAACTTAACGAGGGCGCATATCTGGTCATAATCAACCGTATAATCATCGGTTGATACAGCAGTCTGGACGCCGTCCGCGTCTATACTGACAACGGCAGTGACCTCCTGGTGTTTAGGCATGGGCAGTTCGATCACGTCGTGTAATGCAGGGCTATGCTCAGGAGTGCGCAGCCTCGCTCCGTTATACAATCGAGCTGTAGTAACCAGATCAACCGTATACTCGTACGTCCGCGTGACATACGCCCGCCCCTGAGTTTCTTCGCAATATTCGCGGGCAGCCGTGATAAGCCCCTCGATCAGGTTATCATCATCTGTAGAGTCAACCCGCAAATGGGCTTGAGCCTCTGCCAGCGTAAGCGGCTCCTCCGTTGGTTGCACCTTAATAATTAAACTGCTCATGCCATCCCTCTACTTTTTGGGCTTCGTTTTCTGGCCCGGGGCCTCAACCGCCCGGGCCATCTTTCCGTCGATCAAAACCCGGCCGGTTTTGTCGTCTACATCGTAGACATTGCCCTCATTGTACCTGTGAGGGCCGTAGACAGTGGTGTAGTTCATCTTGACCTTCATCACTTGCTCCCTTATGTCGCTGCCACGGGCGCAGGAGCGGTTACGGGTGAGATATGGGCATCGCCCACAATCCCGTCGACCGAGACCAGCGCGTGGCTGATGCCGCCGTCATCGTCGGTTATGTCGATCAAGACTCTGACATACCGCTTCGTGCCGACATAACCCACATACTGAGTAGTCTGGTCCTCAGTAGCTGCATCCATTTTGGTGAATGCGCCGATAATATCGGTTGCTGCGACCGCTGCAAAGCTACCATCAGCCGTGGTATCCGACTCCTCCAGTACCGGAGTTATATAGCTGGTCGAGTCGGGAGTGGTGATTGCGCCGACGTTCACAGCGATTACCGCCGACTCAAACCCCTGCAGGTCCAGAAGTGAGCTCTTGGTATCGTTTGTGGTTATGTCTTTGGCATCCAACATGTGTACGATGCCGATGTTGCTTTTCAAATCTTTCATATTAACCTCCTATTCGAGAGCGTAAGTGATAATCACGTCAACCCCGGTGGCCGTCGCCATCGATCCACCAGTTTTCCCAATGGTTATGTCGTTTCCTGCGGTCCTTGCCGTAAATGACGATCCGTCCGCAAGCACGGTTGCGCCGGTCGACTGAATACCGAGAACAGCCGATTGAGCCAGGTTTGCCTGCGCGAATGCTACAAGTTTAGTTGACCCATCCAGTATATCCAGAGTGGTAAGCCCGGTTATTGCCCCTCCGTAGGCAATAACTTTGACATCGATCAGCCGGAACTTGAGATCAGCGGGGACGGAAACCAACGTATGCCCTGCATTAACCTCGGCAGTTATTACTCGATGCCGCTGGCTAAATACAATCGGGTCACCTGCTGCAGAGGCGGCCGTTCCGGTGAGTTTCAAAGCTCCACCGGATTCAATGTCCAGCTCTCCGCCGGACACGACATCGAGCTGGCCTCCGACTACCCAGCGCGTCCCCTGTTTTTCGGGGTAGTTCCTGCCAGCCGCCGCCCACACTGCGGTAGCGATAATAAGCAGGGCTATAATAGCTATAGCCAGCCGTCGAATACTTGAAATTCCCATCTTCTTTGCTCCAAATACAGGGGCGGCTTCCCGCCCCTGTATGATTTATTAAGTGTTATTGACCTATGCGGCCATAGACATCAGTTTGATAGCCTCGGGGACCATCAAACGTCCGTCAACGCGCTTCTCCTGCAGGAACCCGTCCTGGCCGTTCGCTGCATAGAGCTCGATCAGTCTCTGGATGATCGGAGTCCCCCTGTCTACTATCCAGTAGTAGGAGAAATCGCCGAACGCCATGACCTTTGCCGATCCCGCCAGCGTTGCCATCTCTGAATTGGCGATAACCGGCCTGCCGAGAATGGTGTCCGGCTTACCAGGAGCGAGGGACAACTGCCAGATGTATCGGCCTGCTCCGTCTTTCATTTTCGCGACATCGCACAGGATGGAGTCATTCATCATCCAGATGGCCTTACCGCGATATTCCGACTTCAGGCTGAAGTAAAGATCGATCACCTCGTCCGGGTCAATTGCATTGTTCGCAGTAGTAGTTTTGCCTATCTGCGCGTCAATAGTGAATCCGGTCGGTTTGCCGATACCGTTGCCGGTCGTGAACGCCGGAAGTTCGAGCTTTGCAAACCGCCTGCCGAACCCCTGAGCAACGAACGACGCAATGTCGAACGTGGAATCCTGCAGGAGCGCCCTTGACACCTTCTGCAGAGCCTGCTCCGCATGACCGGTGAGTTTCCGCAGCCCGACCGTGCTGTCGCTCGCCTGACGAATGCCCTCCTCGGCCACCCAGTAGGCCACGCCGTCGTCGTTGTCGTAGACGATATCGAGGTTCGCCTGAATCGGAATTACAGTCGCGTAATTCCTCATCGGCAAGTAATCCGTGAGTGCGCCGATCATCGATCTGTGCATCTGGTCAGGGACCAGATACCCGCCGGATGGATCGACCGTAATGTTCATCGAACGGAGATCAGTGTCGCGGCCGCTCCGAAGATATGAGAGATACGCATTCCGGTATTCCTCGCTGTCTGTCGCACTTGTGCGGCCTTCAGCTGGCCCATTGCCAGGTTCAGGCGGAAGCACGATTCTACCCTGCGACTGACCGGCTGCCCGTGTCTCCTGCTCAATAGCCTCGAGCTCTTCGCGCCTCTTGATCTCCTCACCGATGGCACGAGCCTCGTCCATGATCTTCTCGTATTCGGCTTTTCGCTCCTCATTCCAGTCCTTGGCATGGTCATCGTTGAACTTGCGCGCCTGCGCGACCAGTGCGGCACGCTTTTCATACAACTCTTTAAGGTTCATATTATCCTCCAATTAGCTCGGCATCCAGAATGTCGAGCTCTCGCTTGCGGTATTCAAATTCCGCGTTGTTGTTATCAGGACCGCCCGCACCGGCAGCATCCCTATACTCCTTCAAAGCCTCTTTTGTCCTTGCCGACACATCCGTATCCTTGTAGGCCGGATATGTAACCGGCGACACATCGAATAACTCGCCAACCTCCGTGATTTCACGGATGGTAAAGCTCTCCCCATTCTCCTCAACCGTATACCACCGCTCATTTTTGACCGTGAACGCAAACGACATCTGATCGATGTCTCCACGGTCCATTGAGGTCATCAGGTCCCGCGCAAACTGTGTGTCCGGCGGGATAATGTTGACTGCCAGGCCCCGATCATCCTCCGCAATGGTGAGCGTTTTGGCCTTAGTCCGGCCCAACACATAATCCGGGTTGTGATTCCAGAGCGCCCGAACATCCGATTTAACGATGGCGTTCGCGAACGCGCCGGGCTTGATGATCTCCCGGAAACCCCATATCTCTTCGGATAGAGAATTAAAAACAGCGGCATGACCCTCGATCCGCCGCTGTCCGTTCTCTCCCGTTATTGATCGCAGTTCTATCTTGTAACTGCGCCTGTCTGCTGCTATTTGCGGCATATTGCCCTCCTGGTTATCCTGGTTCTATTTGGCAGGAGCATCCCTTGTGCAGAGGGGGATGTCCCAGATCGCGCTCTATCGTAAGCGGTGCAGTGTCCGCATTACCGTCTATCGTGTGTCCCGCACTGACAAAGTTGTGGGAGATGGAGCAGATTTTTCCGTGCATCTGCTGGCAGATCGGGCAGGCCTTGCTTCCCGCGCTCCACCGAAGCACCGTTACACCTGCAAGGGTGTAAATCGTCTTCGTGATGGCGTTCGCCGCCTGGTTTGTTTCCCGTCCAGTGTCCGATTCAGTTCTGGATGAATCCCAGTCGTCGAACATCTGATTGAGGGAATCCGCTCTATCCGTCTCCTCGTCAGCCGCTTTCCGCACTGTCGACAAAACCCGCATCCTGGATGATATGGACTCGCGCGTGCCGAAAGTGTCAGAGTAGTCAGTTATAAATGTGCGGACATCATCCGTCAGCCCGTTCCACGCTCTGTCTGTCTCACCTTCGGTTGTCCGTCCGATTGCGTCTGCGTAACTCTCCAATGCAGGCAGGATGCTCCGCGCGGAAAATGATGGATGCTCCTCGTAATACTCTTCGATCCATCTGACGAGAGCATCATCCGTAATGCCGCCCTTTTTGGCCTGCCGCATTATATCGGCGCGCTCGCGCTTAAATATCCGTGCCAGCACATCCCGGAACACCGGGGCGTATGACTCAGCCAGGCCGCGCCGCTGATCTGGGCCGCTGGACTCTTCTCTGCTCTCGCGCGAGCGCGTGGAGCTGGGGCCGCCCTGTGTATCAGTAGGTTTTGGAGGTCTGCTCCCAGCCTGGTCCGCCGGTACCATATTGAGAGGTATCAGATACACATCACCGCCGTCTATCGGGTCCATATTCTCAAGCTTTCGGATGTCGTTAGCCGAGAGCCAGCCGTTTTGACGGCCTGTAGCGTACGAACTATATCGCGCTGTGGTGTCACCTCTGAGGAGTGCATTGACCAGGTATTCCGCGAAATACTCCTGCCGCTCCTTCGGGTCCAGCAGCTTCCAGCTGATCGTCTGTTCCCAGTTTTCCAGCCACGGCCCCAGTGAGTCGGTTACAAACTCGATTGACAGGTGCTCAATGTTCGCCCAGGTAGCCCGTTCGAGCTCCATAATTTTGTGTGGTGGGACCCGGAAGATTCGGGCGATGTCTATCGTCTGGAACTTGCGGGTCTCCATAAACTGAGCATCTTCCGGCGGGATCCCGATGCGGTTATACGTCATTCCCTCTTCGAGTATCGCCGTTTTATTGCTATTTGCGAGCCCGCTGTATAACTCATTCCAGCTCTTTCTTAGCCGTTCAGCCGCTTCGCTGGATATTTTTTCAGGATGTTGCAGCACCCCCGACAGGTTCGCGCCATTTCCAAAAAACCGCGCCCCAAACTCTTCTGCAGCGAGTCCCAGGCCTATGCTCTGCCGCGCCTGGCCGATTGGAGACAGTCCGACAAGGCCGTTGTAACCGAGGCCCATAATATGAAGCATCTTATCAGCCGGAATTTTGTATTCACCGCCTGATTTTCTGCTCAAAACCCGGTAATAAATTCGGCCTTTGTCGTCTCGTTTAGGCGTCACGCTGAACTGGTCCTGAGCTATCGGCCACAGTGCTATAACCCTGCCTAACCGGTCTCGCTCGATCTCAGCATAGGCGTTCCCCCTCAGACAAAGGTGGACCATCATCGACTGCTTGAACGTGTACGCCGTCATCTCCGGGTTCGGCTGGTCATGCAGGATCGAGTATAGCGGGTGATCAGCTGCACGGCTTTTTTTATCTCCGTCGCGCCGGTACAATATAAGCGGCAGCATTCCAATGCTTTCGGAGAGCACTTTTGTGCAGGCCCACACCGCGCTCATCCTCATGGCGGACTGCTCGTTTACTATAATCCCGGCATTAGTCCTGCCGCCTGCCATTATATCCACAAGCTGCTGTATCGGGTCAGCCAAACCGGATGATGCCGCTCGTCTGATTTCAAGCCCTAATATTTTCATAGGACGATCATGTCCCTTTCCTCGTAAACGCTCGGCCCGTCTGTTTCGTGACGGACAACCCTGTCAAGTGCCATCACAGAGGCGACAATGCCGTCGATTTTCTCGGTAGATTTCTTCTTGTCCGGCTTGATATTCCCCGCTGCGTCTTGAGCCGCCTGGACATTCCCGGCCATCCACCGAAGCACAGGGTTTCCGCCGTGGTGCAGGCTCTTGGACAAAAGCCGTACCTCAAACTCTTTGGTTGGAGCCGACATCGAAGCAAACCCCTGACCCATCGGGACCATCTCCAGTCCCTCGCCCATCAGGTCCTGTACAAGCTGAGTCGCGTTCCACCGGTCATAAGCGATCTCTTTGATGTTCCATCGCTTGCTGGCCTCGATGATGTCCTCGCGAATTGTCGCATAATCAGCGACGTTACCATCGGTCGTCTTCATTTGACCATCCCGGACCCATACATCATATGGCACACGGTCGCGCTTCACCCGCTCGTGCATATTGTCTTTCGGGATCCAGAAAAGAGGAACGATCTTTGTATTTTTGTCTTCACGCGGGAACATCAGGACAAACGCAACAATGTCCGTTGTGCTCGCCAAGTCCAGGCCTCCGTAACACTCCTGCCCTTCGAGTTCATCCAGGTTGACCTCGCCTGCCGACTCATCCCACTTGGCCATATCCAGCCAGCGTTCAGCCTGTTCGGTCCACTGGTCTAAATATAATCGCCGGAAGGTGTTCTGAAATGCGGGGACCTGCGCTGCTCTGGCTGCCATCTGCCGCAGTTCGTCCAGATTGCGGAATTCTCCAAGCCCGGGGTTCGCGAGCTTCCACAGTTTTTCATCCCGCCAGTCTGCATCGGGTGGGACCTCGAAAATGACTGGAAAGAAGGTTTTGTCTTCGATATCGCCTTTGATGATTCGCTGTGCATAGTCATATTGCTCATAACAAATAGAGTTTTTGTCGTAACCCGCTGTGGTGATTGCAATCAGCAGCGGTTGTTCTCGCGCTCCAAAACCGGTTGACAGAACATCCCACAATTCCCGGTTCGGCTGCGCATGCAGCTCATCAAAGATGACGCAGTGCGGGTTTAATCCGTGCTTTGTGAATGCGTCAGCCGACAGGACCCGCCAGAAGCTGTTAGTGCCGGGAACAATGACTCGGCGCTGTGACTCGATGATCTTGCAGCGCTTGAATAAAGACTTGTTCTGCCGGATCATCTGAATGCCGGTATTGAAAACTATCGACGCCTGCTCTCGATCCGCTGCCGCGCTGTATATCTCGGCTCCCATCTCTCCATCGGCAAAGAGCATATAGAGAGCAATGCCGGAGGCGATTTCAGACTTGCCGTTTTTACGCGCTTCCTGGATGTAGGATGTTCGATACTGGCGAGTGCCGTCCGGGTTCACCGTACCGAATAGCGGACGGATGATCTCGTTCTCCTGCCACGGCTGAAGATTAAATGGCACGCCTGCCCATTTGCCTTTGGTATGCTTTAGGAGCTTTATGAAGTTGACTGCACGGTCCGCTCTAGCCTGGTCATACATTCTATCTCCGGTAATAACAAAAAGCCCTCCGACTATTGCCGGAAGGCTCATTTTAAATATCTATATAACTATTGTTTAAGTTTAATATCCCTGAGCTTTTCTCGCATCGATCTGCTGCAAAACTCGCTCATTTGCTGCAAGAATCCGATTGTTCTCAGCCAGCATTAACTCAACTTTCGACTGTTCGTTTTTGGCATTACGTAACATATCATCATAACTAACTGTTATCTGCTCATATCTATTGCACATCTGCTGATATTGATATTTTTTAGCATCATATTCAGCGCCGCTTGTGGTGTAAATACTGCAAACTACCCAACCAACCACCAAAGATATAAATACAGCCAAAATAAAATATCGCTTATCAACCATAGCCTTGCCCTCCTGGCTGCATTATATCACATTCTACCCGCCGCGAAGCAGTTTGTCCATCTCGTCCTCTTCGTCAGGCTTATCCGGCATGGCCATCCGCGAACGGGAGCTGGGCGTCAGTCCGAACTCAGCACAGAAAGCCTTAATGATCATCAGACTTTTGTTCACGATAGCCACTTCCGGCCGCTGGACGATATAACCCTTCTCCGTATAAAAGGTCATGCCGTATTTTTTGAGGACCTTCTGCGCCATGACCATATTATCATAGGCCGTGCAGTATGATTCCAGCGCCGCGCCGTCCACGCAGGTCAGCAGACCCAACCGATCCAGCTCTGGGACGATCCGCTTCCATTCCCGTTTGCCAACGCTGCCCAGGTAACTGGGGCACTTAGGCACAACCGGTCTCGGCTTTGGTTCATTGGTTCCGTAACCACCTGTACCTTTCATCACTTTTATAGCCGACGGCTCAGGAGTTGGTCCGCGTCTACCCATGTGGAACCCTCCCCATGCAAACCAACCCCCCCCATGCAAAACTCACTTTCATTTCTCCGAGACTGCCCCCGCCGGTCATATCCCCCACGCTCAAAAGTTTTCCCATCCCCCTACCGCCTGTCGAATCCGTGTGTGCGCTCGTGACACGCTCTACACAATGATCTCAAGTTATCCCAGCTCAATCTGAGCTTGGGATGTGTGTCAACCTCTTTAATATGGTGAACTAACTGAGCAGCTACTGTAAGCCCTCTCTCTTGGCAGTCCTCGCATAATGGATTACGCTTGAGGTATAGCTTTGCGAGCTTGCTCCATCTGGCATCATAACCACGAGCTGCAGAGTTCGATCTATTAGCATCTAATCTCTTCCAGTGTTCGCGTTCGTGCTGCTCGCAGAATCGTTTATTGGTGAGGTTAGGGCAGTTTTTGACTGCGCATGGTCTCTTGGGAGCTGTAGGCATTATCTAATCACCCGAATAGCCTTCTCAACTTGCCCCTTACCCTTCCGCTTCGACTCCGCGCGAAACACGTCGCGTATCATTCTCGTATCGAAGGGCTCTGCAAGAATATCAAGGGCTTGCTTCCGCTTGGAGGTATTGCTCTGTCGTGCCATAGATCCTCCAGAAAAAGGAATGGGGTAGGCTGTGTCCGAAAAGCCAAGGAGCGAAGGTATTTAGATTGTTGCCTACCCCACAACACAGAATGGAAAGGAGAAAAGAGAAAGAATAGCCGTATTGGCTTTTGGGATGAGTGCAATTGGCCCCTACTCCGATAGGTGTCGGCTACATCCTGCTTACCTTGCGGTATCAGTGCTCTCGTAGCGGAGTCTGCCTAGAGCGTCTCCGGGGCCAAAGGTTATTACTTGCTTACTTCAGCAGGTGTGAAGTCCACATAGAACTCATGACCCTTGGATAGTTTATTGAAAGCATCCGGGTTGTTTATGTGGATTTTAAACTGCGCTGCTGGGGTATACTTTGACCATTCGCTGTTGGGAGTGCCGGGCTCACCATATACTGCACAGAGGTCAACCACCTCCTGTGAAGTTTCGCCCTTATCGTCTTTCTGATGCGTTACAGACTGTACACGCATCTTGCATCTGAGCACTGGTTCGGTCATAATATCCTCCTGAAAATGAATAGCCGAACTCTCCCGGCAGTCACACCACTCAACATTCCACAAGTGACTAACGCCTCCGCCCCGTGACGAAGACTCCTAGAATATTCCCGGCAGGTGTCGCCATTGTCCGTTTTTAGGTGTTGGAGCCCACAGAAGGGATTGAACCCTCAACATTCGGTTTACAAAACCGATGCTCTACCAATTGAGCTATATGGGCATCTTCGCCCGGGGGAGCAGGGAAAGGATAGGTAAAACTGCCCTCCCCGGGCAGGTGGCAAAGGTGAACCGCCCTTCATTAATACTTGCAATCAAGCGTGGGATATTACATTTTACGCTCAATATTTTC